>JBMNUM010000014.1:0-52623 GCA_050946275.1 Coriobacteriales bacterium | reverse complement strand
GCGTCGATGCCAAGTGGATTTACTACAACTGCGATCCCGGGACGACGGTCATCGTCTACGCGAGTTCGAATCCCGGACCGCTCGGCAAGCCGCGCCGCGCCCCGATCTACGAGGCCCGGCCGAACAGAACTGGGATCCGAGCGACGATGATCCGGCCAACCCGTTCCGCAAGAACATCAAGGGCGTGAAGATCACGACGCCTGCCGGCAAGAACCTCAAGCCCGGCCAGACGCTGCAAATGAAGGGCGCCTATATCAAGACCGGCGACATCTCCATGACGCAGAAGATGCTCAAGTGGTCGAGCACGAACCGCAGCGTTGCCACCATCGATTACAACGGCAAGGTCACCGCCAAGAAGGCCGGAACCACGTACATCGTGCTGAAGGATATCTCCGAGACTTGGTCGGCGACCTACAAGCTGACCGTCAACGCCAAGACGAACAAGGTCACGATCACGTCCGCGCCGACCAAGCTGCTCGCGGGTGACACGCGCACCGCGCGCGCCAAGGCGAGCCCCACCGGCAAGGTCGTCAAGTGGACGAGCTCGAACCCGGGCGTCGCTACCGTCGACAACAGCGGAAAGGTCAAGGGCGTCAGCGCCGGCACCACGACGCTGACGGCCTACAGCGAGGCGAAGACCTCCGAGGGCGGCACCGCCAAGACGGCATCCGTCAAGATCAACGTGCTCATGCCGAGCGTGAGGTTCGTCGACTACGACGGCACGCTCATCAAGGCGCAGAACGTGCCTTACGGAAAGCAGATCGTCTACCCCGCCAATCCTGCGGACAAGACTGTGGGAGACAAGACCTACAAGTTCTACGGATGGAGCAAGAACCATGTGACGTCGACCATGACGCTCACGTGCACGGCCTGCTACGTCGACTCGTCCACGTTCGAGGCGATGGCCGATGACGGCGCCACGGCCTACACGCTCATGGGCAATCCCTCGTACCTGCCCACCAACAAGCGCGCCGGGCTCTTCTCGAACACCTCGGTTCTCAAGGCAAACCCGGGCGCCCGCTACACGTTCTGGGGCATGAACCTGTACCAGACCTCGATGGATTCGACGATCCGCCAGTACCAGTACGTCAACCATGCCATCGTCGTGAGCGGCGCGAACGCCAAGGATGCGACGGTCGCCTCCGGGTTCTCGTCCTTCGACAAGGCACCGGTCATCCTGACGAACCCGAATTACCTCTCCTGGGAGACGTACTGGGCGCTGTCGTCGGTCGATGCCACGCAGATTACGATCCTCGGCGGTCCGCTGGCCATCGACTCCAAGGTCGAGACGGCGCTGAAGAAGGTCGCGCAGGACAACTGCGACAAGGGTCAGACGAGCCATGTCGGCAGGCTGTACGGAGGCAGCGCGCTCACGACGGCCGAGAGGGTCTACAAGGACAAGCAGGGCTCTTGGGGCAAGTACGCCCTCCTTTGCTCATCGACGAGCCCCTATGATGCGATCTCTGGTTCCCCGTTCGCCGCCGCCGAGAAGGCTCCGGTCTTCTTCGTCGGTCCCAACGGCAACACCGCCGGCACGACCGACGAGCTCCTCGTGAAAGGCAACTTCAAGAAGGTTATGATCCTCGGCGGCGAGAAGGTCGTCTCCGCGAAGTGCGAGAAGAAGCTCAAGAGCAAGGGCGTCAACGTGCAGCGCATCGGTGGCAAGGATAAGTACGCCACGTCTCTCGCGGTTGCCAAGTGGGCTGCGAAGACCTCTGGCAAGATCTCATGGCAGAAGATCGGCTTCGCCACGGGCAAGGACTACAAGGACGCCCTCGGCGGCAGTGTCGTCCAGGGTCATGATGGTGGCTTGATGATCCTCATCGACAACACGAAGTCCGGTGCGCAGAGCCTGAGCATGTACAAGTACGCCAAGCCCAAGAAGACCTCCTTCTACGGCGGCCCGCTCGCACTCCCTGATGCGCTCAAGAACAAGTTCAAGTACTAGGAGAGCGCGATATGCGAATGATGGAACCCGCCCTGGTCAAGCGACCGGGGCGGGTTCTTTGTGTCTCCCGTACCTTCACGTTTGACAAAGACGTGACAATGACGGTCACCGTCATTGTCACATGGTGACAAACACGGCGACCGTCATCGTCACATCGATCTCACTTGTGATAGGGCTCTCCCTTGATGATGCGCTGGGCACGGTAGAGCTGCTCGAGCAGCACGAAGCGGGCGAGGTTGTGGGGGAGCGTGATTTTCCCGAACGAGAGGTGGGTGTTTGCCATGCGGGTTATTGACGGGTCGAGTCCCGTAGACCCGCCGATGATGAAGACGAGCTCGCGGCATCCTTCGATACCGCGGTCCTCGACGAATGATGCCAGCTGCTCGCTTGTGAGCTCGCGACCCTTGATTTCCAGCGTCACGATATGCCGTCCAGCCGCCTTTCCCGCAGGCAGGTGGCGCAGGATCGCCTCAGCCTCCGCCGCCTTGGCCTTCTCGTCGCCTCCATGGCGGGCGGGGCCGCAATCGTCTACCTCGATGACCTCGAGCTTGACGTAGCGCGTCAGCCGCTTCGCGTACTCGGCGCAGGCGTCTTTCCAGAAACGCTCCTTGAGCTTGCCGACGGCTATGATCTTGATGTCCATGGGGGCACCCCGCGTGAATGAGTCGAAAGACGATCCTTCGTCTCACTATTCTACGGCAACGCCCGCCCGCGAGGATATTCGCGGGCGGGCGTTGCATTCGCTACTCAACCCATTCGCCTAGTCCCAGGGCGACCCTTGACCACCCCAGGGGTCTACACGGGAGTCGCTTCCACCTTGGCCGCCCTGGCCTTGCGCGGACTGGTTTCCCTGGCTGGCATTCGATTGGCTGATCGACTCGTCCGAGGCCAACGTGACCTCGACGGTCTGCTCCTTCCCACCGCGCACGATGCCGAGCTCAACCGTGTCGCCGATGCTCGAGGAGCGAACGTCGATGATGAACTCGGAGGCCGTGGCGACATCCTTGCCGTTGTAGGAGACGATGACATCGCCTTCCTGCAGACCGGCATCGGCGGCGGGGGAGCCCTCGACGACTGTGCCCACGTAGGCACCGGCGCTTACGTCAACACCGTAGTATTGCTGCGAGGCTGCGTCGACCGTGCCGAGGTTAACACCCACGTAGGGATGCTTCGCATAGCCGTTGTCGATGATCTGCTGCGCGATATCCATAGCATAGTTGCTGGGGATGGCGAAGCCGACGCCCGCGTAGTCTCCCGAATACGACGAGATCATCGTGTTGATGCCGATGAGGTTCCCCTCTGCATTGACGAGCGCGCCACCCGAGTTGCCGGGATTCACGACGGCGTCCGTCTGAATCATGTTCACGTAAAACGTCGTATCGTACGTCGACTGCATCGCATCGCTTCGGTACAGGGCGGAGACGATGCCGGAGGACACGGACTTGGTGAGGCCGAAGGGCGCGCCAAGCGCCATGACCCACTCGCCGACCGCGACGTTCGACGAGTCGCCGACTTGCATCGGGGTAAGGCCTTCCTTATCCACCTTGAGAACAGCGATGTCCGAAGACGAATCGCTGCCGATGAGCTTGGCTTGTGCGCTCGTGTCGTCGTCGAAGTGGACGACGTAGTCGGCGCCGCCCTCGACGACGTGGTAGTTCGTGATGATGTAGCCGTCCTCGGAGATGATGACGCCCGAACCCATCCCGCTCACCTGAAGTTCGGGTTCGGTCTCCTGATCGTAGTAGAGCAGGTCGAGCGAGCTCAGGCCGCTATAGGATGCCTGCGAGTACACGTCGATGCTCACCACGGAGGGGAGGCATTTGGCAGCGACGCCCTCGGGGAGGTCGGCCGATACGGTATCGGCGTTGATCGTGATGGTTCCATTCTCCTCCGACTCGGTGGGCGTTGCCCCGCCGCCGGATCCGAGGTTCCCGATCCCGGCGTATGACAAACCCGTCATGAGAACGCCGCCGAGGATCACTCCGATAAGCCCCGAGAGGAAGGTCTTGAACCGACCCGTCTTCTGCTTGGCGGGTTTGGCCTGCTCGGGATCCTGCTGCACGTATCCGTTCTGGTTTCCGTTCATGTACATCACCTATTCCCACGCTTGTCGCTGCGGATTACCTACTTCCATTCTTGGACTATAGCTATATTATCTGAATGAAATCTGAAAACGCGACGTGGGTATCCGGCGAGCATGCCGGGGAGCGTCGTGCGGCAAGGAGATGCAAGGAGGTAACATGAGCATCGGAACCACGTGCGTGCAGGGGGGTTATCAGCCGGAGAACGGCGGGCCGCGCCAGCTTCCCATCACGCAGTCCTCGACGTTCAAGTACGAGAACTCGGCGGAAATGGCCAAGCTGTTCGATTTCGAGGGCGAGGGCTATTTCTACACGAGGCTCGGCAATCCGACGAGCGACGCAGTGGCGGCAAAGCTCGCGCAGCTCGAGGGCGGCGTCGGCGCAGTGCTCACATCCACCGGTATGGCGGCCAGCTTCCTCGCCGTCTTCAACATCGCGAGCGCCGGCGACCATATCGTCTCGTCCTCCGCGATCTACGGCGGGACCTACAATCTCTTCGAGGTCACGCTGCGCCGCATGGGCATCGACTGCACGTTCGTGAGCCCCCGTCCGACCGACGAGGAACTGGAGGCCGCGTTCCAGCCGAACACGAAGCTCTTCTTCGTCGAGTCCCTCAGCAACCCGACGCTCGTCGTTGCCGATCTCGAGCGCTTCGCCAACGTCGCGCACGACCACGGCGTTCCGCTGATCGTCGACAACACGTTCCCGACCCCGGTCAACTGCCGGCCGTTCGAGTGGGGCGCGGACATCATCGTCCATTCCACGACCAAGTACCTCGACGGCCACGGCACCGCCATGGGCGGCGCGATCGTCGATTCGGGCAATTTCGACTGGGCGGCCCATGCGGACAAGTTCCCGGGCCTCAACGAGCCCGATGAGAGCTACCACGGCATCGTGTACGTCGAGCATTTCGGCAACGCCGGAGCCTATCTCGGCAAGGTCGTCGCCCAGCTCATGCGAGACCTCGGACCCATTCCCTCGCCGCAGAACTCGTTCTACCTCAATCTCGGCATGGAGAGCCTGCACCTGCGCATGAAGAGGCATTGCGAGAATGCGCAGGCCGTCGCCGAGCACCTCGCGTCGCATCCGAAGGTGACCTGGGTTTCCTATTGCGGTCTTCCGGGCAACGAGGATTACGAGCTCGCGAAGAAGTACATGCCCGATGGTTCGTGCGGCGTCGTCAGCTTCGGCGTTGCGGGCGGGCGTGAAGCTGCCGCAAGCTTCATGGACGGACTCGAGCTCATCGCCATCGAGACGCATGTAGCCGATGCGCGCTCTTGCTGCCTGCATCCCGCGAGCACGACGCATCGCCAGCTGAGCGACGAGCAGCTTGCCGAAGCCGGTGTCCTGCCCGAGCTGATCAGGCTCTCGTGCGGCATCGAGGATGCAGGGGATCTCATCGCCGATATCGACCAGTCGCTCGCTAGGATATAAGAGTCTTTACTTGTGTAAGACATACCGGCTGCGTCATAGTGTGAAGGATTTTTGAAGAACCCGTATCATTGACGATTGTTTTCAGATACAATCAATGCGTTGTGAAAAATGCAACATGCATGTGAATAAGAGAGAAGGAGGCAGGAATATGTGCTTTAGGCCAGGAGAAGCAGCAATTCCGATCAAGTGCCCGGGTTGTGGCAAGGACGTGAATCCGGTTGGTACGGCTTACCCGCCGTTCTGCCCGTGGTGTGACGAAGAGCTCGACGAGGAGGCCATCGCCGAGGCTAATCCGGAGCTCGCCAAGAAGCTCGGATTCGCCGATGATGACGACGACGATGTCGCCGCTCCGGCCGCTCCCGCGGCTGGCGCCCCGAAGGCCCCCGGTGCCCCGAAGGCTCCTGGCGCTCCCAAGGCTCCCGGTGCCCCGAAGGCTCCCGGTGCCCCGAAGCCCCCGGTTCCGCCGAGGCGTCCCGGCGCGTAGTAGCGCTGATCATAGGCACGAAGCTGCAAGAGCCGCCATCGAGAAGATGGCGGCTCTTTCTCATAACTGCGGGAATTTGGAACGCTCCCCGGGGGAGCGTTCCAATCCATAAAAAGAGCCGGACTCGTTTGAGCCCGGCTCCGTCGCGTCGATATGTTCGAGCGGTTAGCCCCTCTTGACCTTGCGGGCCTTGAGGCAGCTCGTGCACACGTTGGCCTTATGCTTGTGGCCATTGGCCTCGACGATGGTGACCTTCTGGATGTTCGGCTTGAACGTACGGTTGCTCACGCGATGCGAGTGACTGATGCTCCTGCCGGCGACGGGGTGCTTGCCGCAAATATCACAAACCTTAGACATGTCCTGCTCCTTATATTCCACAATCTGAACATCGTTCAGGAAGTTGCAACTTGCAAAATATAGCATCCTCGCGGGCCCTCATCAAATCGCACTCCCGTAGACGGATGTCAAACGGGCGCATTTGGGAGTTTGGGGTCCGGATTAATGTCCGGACGTGTAGTAGTATCTCATTCGAGTTCTATCACGTGAAGGAGTTGTCTTGGAACCCATTCTCGACAAAGCGTTGCTCAATCCCGCGCAGGAAGATGCCGTGCGCACCGTCAATGGACCCTTGCTCGTGCTCGCTGGAGCGGGATCTGGCAAGACGCGCGTGCTCACGTACCGCATCGCCCACATGGTCGCGGACGAGGGCATCTCCCCGCATTCCATCCTTGCGATCACGTTCACGAACAAGGCCGCGGCCGAGATGCGCACACGCATCCACGACCTCCTCGGCCCCGTGCGCGGGATGTGGGTGCTCACGTTCCACTCGCTTTGCGTGAGGATGCTGCGTGCGGACGCTCATCGACTCGGTTTCACCTCGAACTTCACAATCTACGATGACGACGATTCCAAGCGTCTCGTTAAGGAGATATACGAGGAGCTCGAGATAAACAACAAGGTCTACCCGATCCAGCAGATAAGGTCTCGCATTTCCCGCGCGAAGAACGAGCTCATAGACGACGTCGCCTATGCGCGCGATGCGTCCGGAACCCCGATCGACCAGGTCACATCGCGTGTGTTCACGCGACTCGCGGAACGGCTCCGCGCGGCGAATGCCATGGACTTCGACGACCTCCTGCTCTTCGGATACCGTCTCCTGAATGAGAATCCCGATGTGCTCGAGGCATATCAGGACCGCTTCCGCTATATCTCCGTCGACGAGTACCAGGATACGAACCACGCCCAGTACGAGATAACGCGACTGCTCGCGCGGGCTAACCGCAACATCATGGTCGTCGGAGACGATGACCAGTCGATCTATTCCTGGCGTGGAGCCGATATCACCAACATCCTCGAGTTCGAGCGCGACTATCCCGACGCCTACGTCGTCAAGCTCGAGGAGAACTACCGGTCGACGGGCACGATTCTCGATGCGGCCAACTCCGTCATAGCCAACAATACGAAGCGCAAGTCGAAGAAGCTCTTCACCAGCGGCGAGAAGGGAGACCGCATCGACCTCTACCTCGCAACCGACGAGCGCGACGAAGGCCGTTGGATCGCGACGGAGATCGAGAAGCTCGTTGCCACGGGTTCGAGCTATTCGGACATCGCCGTGTTCTACCGCACGAACGCTCAGTCCCGTACGCTCGAGGATATGTTCCTGCGCGTCGGCATCCCGTACCAGATCGTCGGCGGCACCAGGTTCTTCGACCGTGCCGAGATCCGCGATGTCATGGCGTATCTCAGCGTCGTCGTGAACCCCGCGAATGATGTGGCAGCCAAGCGCGTCGTCAATACGCCCCGTCGCGGGGTGGGGAAGAGCACCGTGCAGGCCATCGAGGTCCTCGCCCTCGAGCGGGGCATAACCTTCATGGATGCGCTGCAGCTCTCCATCGCAGACGAGAGTCTCACGACCCGAGCGCGTGCCGGGCTCGCCGAGTTCGATACGATCATCAAGACGGCGAGGTCGTATCGGGGACCGCTGCGCGATGTCGTCGAGATGATAATCGGCCAGACGGGCCTCATCGAGTTCCTCGAGTCACAGCGCACTCCCGAGGCGATGAGCAGGGTCGAGAACATACGCGAGTTCTTCGGAGTCGTTCAGGAGTTCGAGGAGAGTCACGCCGAGGAGGACGAGGAAGACCTCGCCCCGACGATCGAGGCGGGTATCACGGATGCTCCCGAGAAGCCCGAGGTTCCGGAGGAGATGGACATGCTCGCCATGGCGCTCTCGGTCCTTGGCGGGTCTGATGGCGGCGCGAACCCCGAAGATGCGGCAGCGGATTCGGAAGATGGGACCGTCTCGCTGCAGCTCACGCCGCTCATGGAATGGCTCGCGCTGAGAAGCGACCTCGACACGATGGGCGATTCGGATTCGCAGGTCACGCTCATGACCGTTCACTCCGCAAAGGGTCTCGAGTTCCCGGTCGTCTTCATCGCCGGTATGGAGGAGGGAATCTTCCCCCATATGAACTCCATGTTCGACAAGGGCGGTATCGAGGAGGAGCGGCGGCTCGCGTATGTCGCGATCACGCGCGCCATGAAGCATCTCTCCATCGTCTACGCCCAGAACCGTCTACTCTATGGATCTTCCCAGAACAACCCTCGCTCGAGGTTCATCGAGGAGATACCGCAGGAATGCCTCAAGACCGCGGGCATCGGCAGCAGGGGCTACAGCGGAACAGGCCACGCGAAGCGCGGCAGCCGTAATGGCATGTACGGCAGCGGCACCCGGTATGAACAGTCCGCATCGGCCACGGGAGGACGCATCTTCGGCTCGAGGACCGAGAAGATCGCCAAGTCGGCTCGAGATGTGGCCGAAGAAAAGCGAGCTTCGACGTTTGCCGTGGGCGATCGTGTCGACCACAAGGTGTTTGGCCGCGGCACGGTCCTCGATGTAAGGGGCGATGAGCTGCATATCCGCTTCGAGAAGAGCGGCCAGACGAAGAAGTTGCTGCGGGGCTACGCTCCCATCGTGAAAATCGAGGGTTGATTTTGAAATGGTCGTGAGGGCCGCCCCCCCGACCATTTATGCGCTCATCGCGCTATGATGGATGCAAAGGCCTTATCAAGAGGAGCATCCATGCATGGGAAGAATCCAGTTGTCGTAGTCGGCCACCGCAATCCCGATAACGACGCCATTTGCTCTGCCATCGGGTATGCGCATTTGAAGAACCAGCTTGACCCCGAGGGGGACTACGTCGCCTATAGGCAGGGGCCCCTTCCCGACGAGACCCGCTGGATGCTCGAGCGAACCGGTATCGCCGTGCCCCCGCTTATCTCCCATGTGCGCGCCCGCGTCGGCGATGCGATGACGCGCTCCGTCATCTCGGTGGGGGAGCACGACATCATGCTCAACGCGGGACGCAAGATGCGCGAGCATAACATCAGGTCGATCATCGTCAACGGAGAGGATGGAAAGTTCCGCGGCATCGTGTCCGACCGCAGGTTCGCCGAGCTGCACATCGACGAGATGGACGTCGTCGATACGGTGAAGACGAAGCTCAAGCTCGGCAACGTCGCTCGGGCATGCAATGGCCGTATCGTGCTCGGCGATCCCGAGCAGAAGCTCGATGGTCACCTGCGCGTGGCGGCCGCTGAGCCCGATACGTTCCGCAGGCTCATCTCTCCCGGCGACATCGTCGTTATGGGAGACCGCTACCGCACCCAGCGCATCGCGGTCAACGAGTGCATCGGTTGCCTCGTGCTTGCCGTCGGTGCCCAGCCCGATGATGAGATTCTCGAGATCGCGCAGCGTAACGGCGTATCGATTATCTGCGCGGAGCAGGACACGTTCACCGTGACGCGCCTTGCAACCCTTGCTCAAACCGTGACGCGCTACGTTGACTCGAATCCGCTTGTCCTGAAGCCGGATGTCATCCTGAGCGACGTCATCCCCGACATCCTCCATGCGCCCCAGCGCGCGGCGGCCGTTGTCGATGACGATGGCGTGTGCATCGGCATCATCAGCCGTACCGATATCGCCGTGCTCCCGCGCCGCCACGTGATCCTCGTCGACCATAACGAGCGGGCACAGTCTGTGCCGGGAATCGATGAGGCGGAGGTCGTCGAGATCGTCGACCACCATCGCGTCGGCGACATTCAGACCGCGAGCCCCATCCGCTTCCTATCCCTGCCATGGGGTTCTTCGGCGACGATCGTTGCCGAGCAATACCGCATCCATGGCGTCGATGTGCCGGAGGGGATCGCGCGGCTGCTGCTATCGGCTATCATGACCGACACGGTTCTGCTGAAATCCCCCACGACGACGGACGTTGACAGGAGCGTCGCCGCACGTCTCGGCGAGGCCATCGGCTGCGATCCGCTTGAATTCGGCATCGAGCTCTTCAACCGCAGGGGCGATGACCTGACCCTTTCCATGGAGGCCATCGTGGAGGGGGATTCCAAGGAGTTCCTCTTCGGCGAGAAGCGTTTCCTCATCTCGCAGCATGAGACCGTCGATCTGCGGCGAATGCTCGAGCGCTCCGACGAGATTGCCGCATATGTCGAGGAGCTGCGCGAGCGGGGCCATTACGATGTCGTGCTCCTCATGGTCACCGACATCATCAATGCCGGCTCCCAGCTCTTCGCCGCGGGATCGCTGAAGCTGGTCGAGCGTGCCTTCGACATCGACCTGTCGCGCGGAAACGCTTGGGCACCCGGTATCCTGTCCCGCAAGAAACAGGTTGTCTCGAGACTCATGCATCAGCAATAGCGCGTTCTGGAAGGCTGGCTGTCGAACTGCCCCGCGGGGAACGTCCCTAAGCCTTTCGACAAACACGAAACCAACGGTCAGGGCAATAATTTGATCGCGATGTTCCGTCCACGCGCGTCATGCGCCGTTCGCAACAGAGTTCGACCAAAAGGTTGTTCAAACTACCCGCCCGCTTGTCTATAATCAGCAAGGTATTGTCCATTTCTATGTTTTGTCCCTGTAAGTTTGTAATTTCAAGAAGCGCGATTGTTGTAGAGCATTCCCGACGACGACCGAAATGACACTGACGAGCGGGGGCCCAATGAAAGAGGGGTCCATTTTGGCAGAGATCAAGAACACGTCCATTTTCCAGCTCGACGAGATCTCCGATGAGGAACTGGAAAACATGATCGACGGCACGATCACCGACATCGAGGAGGGCGAGCTCGTCACCGGCACCATCGTCGGCATCGAGCAGGACGAGGTGCTTCTCGATATCGGGTTCAAGTCCGAGGGCGTCATCCCGCTGCGCGAGCTTTCGATTCGCGACGATGCGGATGCCGGCCAGATCGTGAACCTGGGCGATGAGGTCGAAGCGCTTGTTATCCAGAAGGAGGACAAGGACGGAAGGCTCGTCCTGTCGAAGAAGCGTGCCGAGTACCGTCGCGCTTGGAACAACATCGAGGAGAAGTTCAACAACGGCGAGATCGTCGAGGGCGAGGTCATCGAGGTCGTCAAGGGCGGTCTCATCCTTGACATCGGTCTGCGCGGCTTCCTGCCGGCATCGCTCGTCGACCTCCGTCGCGTGAAGGATCTCGACATGTACATGGGCACCGTCATCGAGGCCCGCGTCATCGAGATGGATCGCAACCGCAACAACGTCGTGCTTTCCCGCCGCGTGCTGCTAGAGGAGGGCCGCAAGAACGAGCGCGCCGAGATCCTCAGCAAGCTCGAGAAGGGCATGCGCCTCAAGGGTACCGTCAGCTCCATCGTCGAGTTCGGCGCCTTCGTCGACCTGGGTGGCATCGACGGTCTCGTTCACATCTCCGAGCTCTCTTGGAGCCATGTCAACCATCCGTCCGAGGTCGTCAGCGTCGGTGATGAGGTCGAGGTCGAGGTTCTCGACGTGGACCGCAACCGCGAGCGCATCTCCCTCGGTCTCAAGCAGACCACCGAGGATCCGTGGCAGACGCTCATCAAGAGCTATCCGATCGGTGCCATCGTCACCGGCAAGGTCACCAAGATCGTCCCGTTCGGCGTCTTCGTTGCGCTTAACGACGGTGTCGAGGGCCTGGTTCACATCTCCGAGATGGCGAACAAGCACGTCAACCATCCGTCGCAGGTTGTCAGCGTTGGCGATGAGGTGCACGTCAAGGTCATGTCGATCGACATGGATCGCCGCCGCATCTCCCTGTCCATGAAGGCCGCTGCGGCCGACCTGGGCATCGTGATCGAGGTTGCCGAGGACGAGACCGAGGCCGCCGCTCCCGAGCAGACCGAGGAGAAGCCGGCCGAGGAGGCCGTCGAGGCTCCCGCCGAGGAGGCCGCTGCCGAGGCCGATGCTCCCGCAGAGGAGCCTGCTGCCGAGGCCGAGGAGGCTGCCGAGTAAGGCGCGCTCTCGCAGCGAATCAAGCACTGCAAATCAGGAACGGGCCGCATGTTGCATGCGGCCCGTTCTCTATTACCCAAGATTGGCAGATAAGACGAAATCTCAGCGCCTTGTTCGCTTGCGCGAGCCGTATGCGCTGCCCTTCCTCGCCTTGGCCCTGAGGTTGTCGAGTGCCGCGCTCTCGTCGGTACCCTCGAGCTCGGCCTTGAGGTGGACGACCTGGTCGCGGAAGCGTGCCGCAGCCTCGAAGTCCATGCCGTCTGCCGCCATTGCCATCGATTCCTCGAGCGAGGATATCAGGCGCATGAGTTCAGGCTTCGACATCCCGCCGAGGTCCTCGGCGAGCAGGGCCCTGCCGCCATCCTCTCCGCTCTCGCTCTCGTCGAGGTACTGCATGATGTCGGAGACGGCCTTGCGCACCGTCTGCGGCTCGATTCCATGCTCCTCGTTGTACCGCTGCTGAATCTCACGACGTCTTCTCGTCTCCTCGACTGCGGTTTGAATCGATCCCGTGATCGTGTCCGCGTACATGATGACCTGTCCCGAGACGTTGCGTGCGGCACGACCGATCGTCTGGATGAGCGACCGGTGATTGCGCAGGAAGCCCTCTTTGTCGGCATCGAGTATCGCGACGAGCGATACCTCCGGAAGGTCGAGGCCCTCGCGTAGCAGATTGATTCCCACGAGCACGTCGAATTCGCCGAGACGCAGTCCGCGCAGGATCTCCACGCGCTCGATCGTGCCCGTATCGCTGTGCATGTAACGGGCCCGAATCCCCTGGTCCAGAAGGTAGTCCGTGAGATCCTCGGCCATCTTCTTCGTGAGCGTCGTGACGAGAACGCGTTCGTCGCGAGCGGCTCGCTCGAGTATCTCCCCGCAGATGTCGTCGATTTGACCGGACGTGGGCCTGATCACGACTTCCGGGTCGAGGAGGCCGGTCGGACGGATGATTTGCTCGACCTTGTTCTGGCTGACGCGCTCTTCATAGTCGCCGGGTGTTGCGGAGACGTACACGTATTGCGGGACGCGGGCCTCGAACTCGTCGAAGCGCAGCGGACGGTTGTCCAGCGCGCTCGGAAGGCGGAACCCGTGCTCGACGAGCGTCACCTTGCGCGAGCGGTCGCCCTCGTGCATGCCGCGGATCTGCGGGACCGCCACATGGCTCTCGTCGATGAAGCACACGAAGTCCTTCGGGAAGTAGTCGATGAGCGTGAACGGAGGCTGTCCCGGCTGGCGCCCATCGAGGTGCCGTGAATAATTCTCGATGCCGCTGCAAAAGCCGAGCGTCTGAAGAAGCTCGAGGTCATAATTCGTCCGCATCTCGAGGCGTTGGGTCTCCAGGAGCTTGCCCGCCTCCTTGAACTCAGCAAGTCTCTGGTCGAGCTCGGCATGGATCGTCTCGATGGCATGGTCGATCTTGGCGCGCTCCGTCACGTAATGCGACGACGGCCAAATCGGCGTCTTGTTGAACGTGTCGACGATCTCGCCCGTCACGCGGTCGATCTCGGCGATGGCGTCGATCTCATCGCCGAAGAACTCGATGCGCAAGGGGTTCTCCGCATAGGGCGGGAAGACGTCCACGACGTCGCCCCGCACGCGGAACGTGCCGCGCTCGAGCTCGTAATCGTTGCGGTCGTACTGGATGTCGATGAGCTCGTGGATGAACTGGTCACGGTCCATCGGAACTGCCTTGTCGAGGAATATCGCGAGGCCCGCGTAATCTTGCGGCGAGCCGATGCCGTAGATGCATGACACGCTCGCGACTACCACGATGTCATTTCGAGAGAGCAGCTGCGCCGTCGCGAGGTGGCGGAGCTTCTCAACCTCCTCGTTGATCGAAGAGTCCTTCTCGATGAACGTGTCGGTCGTCGGCACATAGGCTTCGGGCTGGTAGTAATCGTAGTAACTGACGAAGTACGCGACGGCGTTATTCGGGAAGAGCTCCTTGAACTCGGATGCGAGCTGCGCGGCGAGCGTCTTGTTGGGCGCGAGCACGAGCGTGGGCTTGTTCACCCGCTCGATCGTCTTTGCCATGGTATAGGTCTTGCCCGAGCCCGTGACGCCGAGGAGCGTCTGGTAGCGCAGCCCTTCTCGGATGCCCTTTGCGAGAGATTCGATCGCTTGCGGCTGATCGCCCGAGGGCTCGTAGGGCGAAACGACCTCGAAGTCCTTGACGAACCGGCCCTCCGTGAGGAAGCGGCGCATCTCATCGCTCATGATCCCGCTCGCATAGGGGTCGCCAGCGGGGTCGCGATCGGGCATGTCCTCCACGCGAATCTCACCAACTTTGCCAACGGGAAGGATGTCTCCCGGGGCGGGACCGCCGATCGCGCCTTCCATCTCGAGCCTCGAGCGCACGCCCTCGAACCAAGTGGCCACGCGGCTCTCGAGTTCCGCCAGCGTCCCATCGTTCCTGATCACCGTATCAGCCATCGCGGCGAGTTCCGCCTCATCGGGCTGCCGCTCGATGCGCGAACGCGCGTCAGCCTCGTTCATGCCGCGCGAGCACGCTCTCTCGACGCGAAGCTCGACGGGAGCGGTGACGAGCACGATCTCGTCCGCCATCGCGACCAGGTCGTCCGCCTCCGCGAGGAGCGGTACCTCGAGAACGCGGATGGGGGAGCGGTCGTCATCAGCCGATAGGAAGGCGCGCGACCTCTCTGCGATGCGCGGGTGCATGATGGCGTTGAGCTCGGCGGTCGATTCCTCGTTCGCGAATGCGCGGCGTGCAAGCTCTGCGGGTATGGGTATACCGTGGCCATCGAGAACGTCCCCGCCGAATCGCTCGGCGAGTTCGGCGGCCACCTCTGGGTCCGTGCGCACCTGTGCCGCGATGTCGTCGAGATCAGCCACGACGGCGCCGAGCTCTTCCACGAGGCGTGTCACCGTGCTCTTGCCCGAGCCCAATCCGCCTTCTATGACCACCTTGTATGCCATCTGCGCACCTCCCGTGTAGGAGTCCATGGTAGCGCAAAGATGGGATGACCGAGCCCGGAGACATGGCCGGTCGCGACCGTTCATTGCGAACCCGTGCCTTTTACGGCTCGTTCCGCATGCTGGCAATCTGAATTCACCGTAGCGAATATATCGTTTTGGTATGATTGATTAGCTTATGCATGCTAGTAATCAGATGCGAGAGTGGAGATGACCATGGAAGATACTATTCCCGGCATCGTCGAGATAGACGAAGGCGTCATTCAGGACATGATCGGATATGTCGCGTTGACGAACTACGGGGTCGCGGGTATGGCGAGCCCCAGCTTCAGCGATGGCATCGCAACCATGCTCCCCATGCAGAAGCTCCGCAGGGGCATCAAGCTCAAGAACAACGGAGATTCGGTGGACATCGAGCTCTTCATCATCGTGCAGTACGGCACGAATCTTTCGGTTGTCTCAGAGAATCTCGCGGAGACCGTGCGCTACGCGCTCAAGGAATACCTCGGCGTTCCCGTCGGGGACCTTTCCATCAACATCCAGGGGGTTAAGGCGTAAGCGCTAAGTCGCGATGCCGGCCCGAACACCCGAGACGAATGGAAACACCTTCTTATGAATGATAAATTCGCAGCCTCGATAGTCGCAGCGTATGAGGCGGTCTCCTACCACCAGGAGGAGATCAACAAGCTCAACGTCTTCCCGATTCCCGATGGCGACACGGGGACGAACGTCACGTTGACCATGAAGAACGTCGTCGCCGAGCTCGAAAAGCTCCCGCGGCGCGCGAGCAAGCAGCAGATCCTGCGCGCCGTCAAGCAGGGCTCGCTCATGGGCGCGCGCGGAAACTCCGGCGTCATCACGAGCCAGATCCTGCGCGGCCTCACCGAGGGTCTCGGCGAGGTTCGCGACATCACGCCCGAGGCGCTCGCACTTGTCTTCGATCGCGCGCGTGAGGTCGCTTACAAGGCGGTCCGCAAACCCGTCGAGGGAACCATCCTCACCGTCATCAAGGACATGGCCATCTACATGCAGCGCGCTTGCGACGAGGGCCATGACGTCGAGCACATGCTCCGAGGCGTTGCTGTCGAGGGTATGGAGTCGGTCAAGCGCACGCCCGAGCTCATGCCGACGCTCAAGGAGAATGGCGTCGTCGACTCCGGTGGACTCGCCCTTGCCATCATGGTCGAGGGTTTCGTGGCACACTACCTCGGCGAGGATCTCGGCGGCTCCAAGGACGACTCCCTCTACCTGATCAAGGGGGGCACCGGCAAGGTCGCCATCGAGCAGATCAACGACTGGGAGGACCACAACTACCGCTACTGCACGGAGTTCCTCTTCAAGAGCGACGAGCTCGATGTCGAGGAGGCCTACGAGTTCCTCACATCGCTCGGCGACTGCGAGCTCGTCGTAGGCGAGCATCCCGACTTCAAGGTGCATGTTCACACCGATCAGCCGGGCGTCGTGCTCAGCTGGATGATCGAGCGCGGCCAGCCGCACGAGATCTTCATCCACAATATGGACATGCAGTCCGAGGACCGCATCGAGAAGATTTCAGCCGATGAGGCGTCCAAGGAGCACAAGGCCATCGGTTATGTTGCGGTGGCCGTCGGCAGGGGCAACGTCGCAATCCTCGAATCGCTCGGCGTCGATAAGGTCGTCTCGGGTGGCCAGACGATAAATCCCTCCACGGCCGACATCGTCGAGGCGGTCAACGAGATCAATGCCGATAGCGTCATCGTGTTCCCCGGCAACAAGAACATCGTCATGGCCGCGAACGCCGCCGTGGATATCACCAACAAGCCATGCGGCGTCGTTCCGACGAAGAACCTCCCGCAGACGTTCAACGCGATTCTCTCCGGCGACCCCGATGCCTCGCTCGAGGAGAACATCGCGGTCATGTGCGAGGCGATCGAGGGCGTCAGGACCGGCGAGGTCACGACCGCCGTGAAGGACGCGGTTGGATTCGAGGGCATCCAGATCCACGATGGCGACGTCATGGGCATCCTCGACGGTGCGATCAAGCTCGTCGGGAACGATGTGTACGAGGTGTGCGTGCAGCTGATCGATGAGCTGGCGTCTGGCGAGGACGTCGATGTCATCACGATGCTCGCCGGAGAGGATCTGGACGACCAGGACTTCGAGTCCCTGCAGGATTATCTCGACGAGACGTATCCCGACCTCGAGGTCACTGCCAACCGGGGAGAGCAGCCGCTGTATCCGCTCATCGCTTCTGCGGAGTAGACACGGGTGATTCCGTGTACAGCCCGCGGATAGAGGGAGCAATCGAGCTCGACGACCCCGTCTCAGACGTCAAATACGTGAGCGGAGCGCGTCAGCGTGCGCTCGAGAGGCTTGGGATTGAGACGGTTCGAGACCTGCTTCTCTACGCGCCCAAGCGCTATCTCGACTTCACGCACGTGACTCCCATCTCGTATTGCACCGTGGGTGAAAGGTTCACCGTTCGCGGTCGCGTCGATAAGGTGACCGTGCGCTCCACGCGCAATCGAATGAAGATCATCGAGGCCGCACTCGTCGACGAGACCGGCGTGATGAATCTCGTCTGGTTCAATCAGCCGTGGATTGCCGATAGCGTCAAGAAAGACGCGATCGTCGTCGCCCAGGGTACGGTTGACCATCGGTATGGATTCAAGCAGATGGACAGCCCCGTTCACCTCGTCGAGTCGGCGGAGGTGGCCAATGCGGTGCAGCCGGTGCGCCCGGTGTACCGGCAGACGAAGGGACTTACCACCGCGTGGGTCGCCAGAATCGTCTCCGAGGCGCTTGAGGCCATCGGCGAACCGGTCGATCCCGTACCTGTGCGCCTGCGCCTCTCCCACGGGCTCATGAGCAGGCAGTCGGCATTGCATTGCCTGCACCAACCGAAAGACGTTTCAGAGGCTCTGGCGGCGCGAAAGCGCCTTGCCTATGACGAATTACTCGCATTGCAGGTCAATTGGCTACGCGAGAAGCGTGCCGCCGCCCACGAGGGACTGGGGCACGCGCATGTGATCGACGGCCCGCGCATGCGGGGGTTCCTCGATTCAACACCCTTCGCCCTCACAGATGACCAGCGTGCCGCGCTCGATGAGATCTTGGCGGATATGGCGGAGCCGAGCTGCATGAACCGAATGCTCCTGGGCGATGTGGGCACCGGCAAGACCATAGTTGCCTGCGGCGCAATCGCCGCGGCAGCTGATTCGGGTTCCCAAAGCGTGCTCATGGCCCCCACGGAGGTGCTCGCCAGCCAATATGGAACCAAGATCGGTCCGATTCTCGAATCCGCCGGCGTCTCCTGGGCGCATCTCTCGTCATCGACCCCGGCTTCCCGGCGCGCCGAGATTCTCGCTGCGCTGGCGTCGGGGGAGCTCGACGTGCTCTTCTCGACGCACGCCGCACTCGAGAGCGATGTCGTGTTCGACAACCTCTCGCTCGTCATCATCGACGAGCAGCACCGGTTCGGCGTGAACCAGCGCGAGAAGCTTCGTGCCAAGGGGGAGCATTGCGACTACCTCTGCATGACGGCGACGCCCATACCGCGCTCGCTCGCCCTCACCATTTACGGTAGCCTCGATTGCTCCTATATCAGGCAACGCCCCGGCGGCAATCGCGCCATCGAGACGAAGGTCATCGACAAGCAAAACCGCTTCATGGCATACGACGAGGTCCGCGAGTGCGTGCGGGCCGGGCATCAGGCGTACATCGTCTGCCCGCTCGTGGGCGAGAAGGGCAAGCGCACCCGTGAGTCGTTTTTCTCCTCCTCGGATACGGATGACGAAGACGAGCGCATCGATCCGGTTCCCCTCGAGGAGGAGGATTTCGCGGAGATCGGCGAGGATTTGAAAGCCGCGCGACAGCAGGCCGCCTATCTCCAGGAGGCGGTATTCACCGATATGCGCATCGGGCTCATGTGCGGCGAGATGAAACCCGTTGAGAAGGACGAGGCCATGGAGGCTTTTCGGCGAGGAGAAACGGATGTGCTCGTGTGCACGACGGTCGTCGAGGTGGGTGTGGATGTCCCGAATGCGACGCTCATCGTTGTCGAGGATGCCGAGATGTTCGGCCTTTCCCAGCTTCATCAGCTGCGTGGGCGCGTCGGCCGAGGAGAGGTGCCCGGCAAGGCGATCCTGCTCGCATCCACGCAAACCGATGTCGCCGCTCGTCGTATGGCGTACATAGAATCGACGCAGGACGGATTCGAGCTCGCCGAGCTCGACCTCTCCCTGCGCAGGGAAGGGGATATCCGCGGAAGTCGCCAACATGGCAAATCGGCGCTGCGGTTCACGAACATCGTCAGGGATGCGGGGCTCATCGAGCAGACGAGGGCGGATGCAAGCGCGCTTCTCGATGCCGATCCGGATCTCGAGGGCGATGCATATGCGCTGCTTGCGAGCGAGTTGAGATAATGAGTAGAAGCGGGACTGTCGGTTCTGGCTCATTGCACGAGAAAGGAAGACGATGAGGATCATCGCTGGTGATTTCAAGGGACGCCATGTCGATCCGGTGCCCGGCGAGGGCACGCGTCCGACGACGGACAGGGTTCGCGAGGCGATGGCGAGTTCCGTCATCTCGAACCATGACGACGGTTTCGAGGGCGCTAGCGTGCTGGATGCGTTCGCGGGTAGCGGCGCTCTTGGCATCGAGGCCTTATCGCGTGGCGCGCGTCATTGCACGTTCGTGGACGTTGATCGCAAGGCGATCAAGACAATCGAGGGCAACCTCGCGAACCTGCCGCTTGCGCGCGGACAGGCGAGCGTAGTGAACGGGGACGTCCTGTCGATCTTGCGCCCGTCCATGCTCGATGGGGCACCTTACGACATCGTGTTCCTCGATCCCCCGTATGCGACTGCGACTTCGGATGTCGCCGCGTTCCTGAAGATGCTGGTGGAGCGAGACGCCCTCGCGGGCGATTCGCTGGTAATATACGAGAAGGCCAGCGGGAAGGGGAGCAAGCGGAAACTCAAGGATGCGCTTCCCCCCGAGGTCGAGGAGATGACTGGGCTTCTCGAGGGGCTCTTCGCGCTCGTGGGCGTAAAGCAATACGGCGCGACGCAGGTCGTGTATCTCGAGAGGATTTGAAAGGAGTAGCCGCATGACGGCTGGAAATGCAGCTCGTGGTTCCGGTAGGGCCATGGTTCCCGGAACATTCGATCCCATAACCGTGGGCCATATCGACGTCATCAAGCGCGCGTCGAAGCTGTTCAAGGAGGTCATCGTCGCCGTCGCGGAATCGCCGCGCAAGGGCAACGGCCCCATCTTCACGCTCGAGCGCCGTGCCGAGCTCGCGAGCGAGGCGCTCAAGGACATTCCCAACGTCTCGGTCGTGCCCTTCAAGGGCTTGCTCGTCGATTTTGCCGCAGAGCATGACGTGCAGGTTGTCGTCAAGGGTCTGCGGGCGGTTACGGACTTCGAGTCGGAGTTCCAGATGTCCGCGCTCAACTATAAGCTCGACCCGGGACTGGAGACGATCTTCATCATGTCCGTTCCGGAGAACATGTACCTCTCGTCCTCCGTCGTGCGCGAGATCGCCTATTTCAAGGGCAACGTCAAGGGCCTCGTTCCGGAGGTCGTCGGCAAGGCCCTGGCGGAACTGACGGGGTGCAGCTATAAGTAGACGATGACGATGGGTCGAAGGTGAACTACACGGTCGACTCATTTGGAAAGAGGGGTAAGGCGGTCATGCGCATACCGTTCCTGATACCTGATATAACGCAGGCGGAGGTCGATGCCGTTTCCGAGACGCTCATGAGCGGCTGGATCACGACTGGTCCCGCCGTGCGCCAATTCGAGTCGGAGCTCGCCCATTTCATGGGAACGGGAGCGGTGGCCTGCACGAGCTCTGCGACAGCTGCTCTCGAGTGCGCCCTGCGCTTGCTCGGCATCGGTCCGGGAGATGAGGTCATCACGACCCCGTACACCTACACCGCATCGTGCAGCGTCATCGTCCATGTCGGGGCGAGGCCGGTGCTCGTGGACACCGCCGCCGATTCCCTCGAGATGGACTACGAGCGCCTCTACGATGCGATCACCCCCAACACGAAGGCCATCATCCCGGTCGACGTGGGCGGAATCATGTGCGATTACGACACGATCTTCTCCGTCGTCGAGAGGCATCGTCAGATCTTCCAACCGCGCAACGACATCCAGGAGGCCATGGGCCGTATCGCCGTTATCGCTGATGCCGCGCATTCCGTGGGCGCGACCTATCATGGTCGTCCCTCGGGTTCCGTTGGCGATTTCAGCGCCTTCTCGTTCCATGCAGTCAAGAACCTCACGACTGGCGAGGGCGGAGCCCTCACGTGGCGCGAGATTCCCGGCTTCGATGATGCGGAGATCTTCCGCCGTGTCCAGCTTCTCATCCTCCACGGACAATCGAAGAGCGCGCTCGACAAGACGAATCTCGGAACATGGGAATACGATATCGTCGACACGAACTTCAAGTGGAACATGACCGACATCGCGGCTTCGATCGGCATCGTCCAGCTCCACCGGTATCCGGAGATGCTCGCCCGCCGCAAGGCGATTCTCGAGCGCTACCGCGACTCCATCGATGGCGATATCGCCAAGCTGACGCTCCATTACACCGACGAGGGCTCCTCGAGCGGACATCTCGCCATCGTGCGCCTGCACGGATTCGATGCCGATGGACGCAATGCGTTCATAGAGGAGATGGCGAGTCATGAGGTGGTGTGCAACGTCCATTACAAGCCGCTGCCGCTCATGACGGCGTACCGCAAGCTCGGCATGCGACCCGAGGATTATCCCGAGGCGATCGCGTTCTACGAGAACGAGGTGACGCTGCCGCTCCACACGAAGCTGACCGACGAAGAGGTCGACTACGTCATCGAGTCGTTCCACGATTCCTATCGAAAGTGCGGCGCATAGTGTATCGGCTCCTGTTCAAAAGACTGTTCGACATCATGGGGTCGCTTGCCGCGATGCCCTTCGTCCTGACCCTGCTCGCGTTCCTCGTCCCGCTCATCAAGCTCGAGGACAACGGCCCGGCGTTCTACAACGCTCCGCGCATGGGCAAGGACGGACGGATGTTCACGATGTACAAGCTGCGCTCCATGTACGTGAACGCGCCCGATATCAAGATGGCGGACGGTTCGACGTACAACGCTCCCGACGACCCGCGCATGACGCGCATGGGCGCGTTCCTGCGCCGTACGAGCCTCGACGAGGTCCCCCAGTTCTTCAACGTGCTGAAGGGCGACATGAGCATCGTCGGTCCGAGGCCCGACCTCAAGGAGGAGTCGGAACTCTGGGAGGGCGAGGAGAAGCTCAAGGGCGAGGTCCTGCCCGGCATCACCGGCTTCGCCCAGGTTTACGGCAGGAACTCGATTCCCTGGAAGAAGCGTCTCAAGCTCGATGCGTATTACGTGAGGCACGTTTCGCCGGCACTGGACGCGGGCATCGTGCTCAAGACCGTGGGAAGCATTTTCAAGCAGGAGGGCATCTACAACGATCCCGAGAACGAGGGGGGAGCGGGAGACATGGCAGAGGCTGGCAGGCCGCGTATCGCCGTGATCACGATGGGCGTGAAGCTCGGCGACGAGACGAAGGGCTACACGAGGTTCCTATCGGTGTGCGAGACGCTTGCGAATGCGGGTTACGACGTCGAGCTCATCACATCCTCGTTCCAGCACTGGGAGAAGGCGCAGCGCGATCTCTCCGCCTTCCCGCATGACCGTTATCCGTTCAAGGTCAGCTTCATCCACGAGAGCGGTTATTCCCGCAATCTCGATGTGAAGCGCATTCTCAGCCACGCGGAGGCAGCACGCAACCTCACCGCGCACCTCGAGACGAGCGAGGGCTACGACCTCGTGTACTTCGAGGTTCCGCCAAACGATGTCGCCCTCGCTGCTGCGACCTATGCCGAGGAGCGAGGGATTCCAGCAATAGCCGATATCAACGACCTGTGGCCCGAGGCTATGCGCATGGCACTCGATGTTCCGGTTGTGAGCGACATCCTCTTCTCCAAGTTCGCAAGCGATGCCCGTGAGCTTTACAAACGCCTTGCGGCCGTGGTGGGAACGTCTGATGAGTACGCCACGCGTCCCTTCACGGATTGCGATCCGTCTATCGAGCATGTAACCGTGTACGTCGGCAACGATATCCCCGCTTTCGACGAGGCCGTGGCAGCCAATGCCGATTCCATCGAGAAGCCGAACGGCGAGTTCTGGGTCATGTACACGGGTACGCTCGGCGCGAGCTACGACATCGCGACGATGATCGATGCCTCGGCCATCATGAAGGCGCATGGATATGGTGACGTGCGCATCATGATCTTGGGAGACGGGCCCGACCGCGCGATGCTCGAGGAGCGTGCCGCCTCCTGCGATTGCAACGTCGAGTTCCTCGGCTACCAGCCGTATGAGATGATGGCCGCCTACCTGTCGAAGTGCGATGTCACCGTCAACTCGCTCGTAGCCAAGGCACCGCAGTCCATCGTGACCAAGATCGGCGATTATCTCGCGTGCGGCAAGCCTATGATCAACACGGGCATGAGCCCTGAGTTCCGCGGCAAGGTCGAGGGGGATGGCTTTGGCATCAACATCATTCCCGAGGACCCGGAGGAGTTCGCCGCCGCCGTGATCGCCTTGCACGATTCGCCCGAGGCCTGCGCCTCGATGGGCGAGGTCGCACGACGAATCGCGGTCGAGCAGTTCGATCGCGCGCATTCCTACCAGCGAATCGTGGAACTCGTCGAGCGCACGCTCTCTAATGCAGAATGAGCCGACAGGGACAGTGCTTGCCTGAGTCGTTTTGACCTGTCGCCTTCATGGAGGAGATTGATATGGCCGATATCTCGATCATCGTTCCGCTCGATGGGAGCAGGGCGCAGTTCCTCGCGCTGTGCGATTCGATGGCCAAGACCGAAGAGGGTATTTCCCAAATAGTCGTCGTGAAGCCTTCTGGAAACGAGATCGAGGACGTGGATTTTGGCGCATTGCCCGTGGAGCCGCTCGTCATCGAGGCAAATGGCACGCTCGGAGAGCTCTGGAACGCCGGTGTTGCCGCGTGCACGTCCGAGTACGTCTATCCGGCTAGCTGCCGCATCCGCTTCTCGAAGGCCTTCTACCATGTGTGCTGCGCCCAGGTTACGCGCGCTCCGGTGGACCTGCTGTTCTTCCATCTCCAGGAATTCGACCTCGCGACGCAGTCGTATTCGACAACACGGCCCTCCATGAGGCTCAGCATTCCCGCCGAGCCGTTCGCTCCCTCCCAGTACGGCAGGCATCTCATACAGCGCCTCAGCGCCAACGCCTGCTCGGCCGTCTTTTCCAAGCGGTTCCTCGCAGAGAGGGGATTCTCCTTTTCCGCGGTTGCATCGTTTGACGACGACCCTGGGTTGCCTCGCTTGATCGCGAGCGCCGAATCCATCTCGCGCCTCCCATGGCCCCTCGTCGTCCTCGCATATGACTCGGGGACCATGTTCGACGAGGTCGGGGATGACGCGTTCATGGAGCGCTATGCATGCTTCGTGCGCGAATATGGGGAGAGCCTGCCTCTCGGTCCCGCATTCGATTCGTTCATCGAGTGGGCCGTCGCGTTCGCTTCCCGTCACATAGAACATGCGCCAAACGATTTGGGGAACCGCATGCTGGAGTCGATGGGGGAGAATATCCTGCCGATAATCGCCGAGCATCTGGAGAACCGACGCGACACGGTCTACCTCGAGGGAGCCGACTATCTGCTGCTCAGCAACCTATCCCGCAGGGAGCTTATCGACATGGTGCGCGAGACGAGGACGATGGGAGCGGAGGAGAGCTATCGCGCGGAGATGCTCGAGATTGCCGTCAAGCGGCTTAGCGTGGGCGATCTCGGCTCGAGGCGCCCCAAGAAGAAAGGTCTCTTCCGACGCTAGGCAACGCTCTCGGAATGAGTTGAAGGACGGCACTCCGACTCATTGCACGCGTGGTACACTAGGCACCATGGATGTGAAAATTTCCGCCAGGGTCATATTCCTGGTTTTCTGGGATATCGTTGCGACGTATGCATCGTATATGCTCGCTTCCGTTGGGACGGACCTCGTCGGCGAGGTGTTCGTTACGACGGATGCCCTGTTTCATATCGGACTTCTCGCGATAGTCAACATCCTGATCTTCCTGCTGTTCCGACTCTATAGCGAGTTCTGGGAATACGCTTCCGCGCCCGAGCTCATAAAGATCGTGGCGGTCGCTGCGCTCTCGACGTTCGTGGGCGCGCTCATCGTGTATCTTTTCGCCATTCGCTTCCCGATACGCGTGTATTTCGTCGCATGGCTTTTCCTGCTGCTCTTCAGCGGCGGAGCGCGCTTCATGTTCCGCATAGCCCGCTATGGAAAGGGCGCTGTTCGCAGGCATGCCCGCGACGGAAGGAAGCGCACGTTGATCGTCGGTGCCGGGGAGACTGCCTCGCTGACGATCTCGCGCATGCTCAGCGGCGACTACTACATGCAGGGCGATCCGATCGTCGCCGTTGATGACGATGAGGCGAAGGTGGGAATGCGCATCAACGGCGTGAAGGTCGCCGGCTCGAGGCATGACATCATCGACCTCGTCAAGAAGTACAACATCGAGCAGATCGTCTTCGCGATTCCCTCTGCCTCCGATACCGACACGCGCGACATCTACGACATCTGCATGCAGACAGACTGCAAGCTTCTCACGATGCCGAACGTTCGCGACATACCCATCGACCAGCTCGAGGACGTCAAGCTGCGCGATGTGAGCGTCGAGGACCTTCTCTCGCGCGACGAGGTCGTGCTCGACACGCGTCAGGTGAGCGGGTACATCGCCGGCAAGACCGTTCTGGTTACGGGCGGAGGCGGATCCATCGGTTCCGAGCTCGTCAGGCAGCTTTGCCTCGCCGCCCCTCGCCGCGTGATCGTGTTCGACATCTATGAGAACACGGCATACGAACTGCAGAAGGAAATCCAACGTGCCTATGACGATGTCGAGATCATCGTTGAGATCGGTTCGGTCAGGGATTACCGGCGCCTCGTCCTGCTCTTCGAGAAGTACGAACCCGACGTCGTGTTCCACGCGGCGGCGCACAAGCATGTGCCTCTCATGGAATCCTGTCCGCAGGAAGCCGTCAGGAACAATGTGTTCGGCACCATGAACGTGGCCCGTTGCGCAAACATCCACAACGTCGACCGCTTCATCTTCATCTCGACCGACAAGGCGGTCAATCCCACGAGCTGCATGGGAGCGACGAAGAAGCTCGGCGAGATGATCGTCCAGTCCTTCGCCCAGACGTCCGACACCATCTTCGCGGCCGTGCGGTTCGGCAACGTGCTCGGTTCGCATGGGAGCGTTATTCCGCTGTTCAAGAAGCAGATAGCCGAAGGTGGTCCGGTCACCATCACCCATCCCGAGATCGAGCGGTACTTCATGACGATTCCCGAGGCATCGCGCCTGGTTGTCGAAGCCGGCGGACTCGCGAAGGGCGGGGAGATATTCATCCTCGACATGGGTCAACCGGTCAAGATCGTCGACCTTGCGACGAATCTCATCAAGCTCTCCGGCCTCCGTCCGGGCAAGGACATAGAAATCGTCTACACGGGCCTGCGTCCGGGCGAGAAGCTCTACGAGGAGCTTTGGACGAGCAGCGAGCGCGCCATCGATACCGAGATCAAGGGCATCATGATATCGACGGACGAGCCGTTTTCAACAGAGGAAGTTGAGCACCGTCTCCAGCGGCTCGCCGAGGTTGTCGATTCCAGCTCTCGTGACATCAAGGAATGCCTGTCGAGCGTCATCGAGGGATACACGCCCGAGATTACCGACAAGGACGACGACGTCCTTGACCTCGATGTCGAGCGTTTGAGAGACTGGATGTAAATCTCAAGCGTCAATTTTTACCGTTTATCTAAAAATCTGCATATCCTTTACTGCATGATTCGTAATATTTGTATATCATGTTGCTTAAGCCAATTCTGATTGAAAACGGGGGTAGATCATGTTGAGAGCAGCGGTTGTCGGTGCGGGCGGATATGCGGGAATCGAAGCGGTGAGGATTCTCCTCGCGCATCCGGAGTTCGAGGTCACCTGCGCGGTGTCCGATGCAAACGAGGGACTCCGTCTCGCAGACGTGTATCCCGCGCTCGCGGGATCGACAGAGCTCGTGTATTCCAAGCTCAATTACGCGGATGTCGCCGACAAGTGCGATGTCGTCTTCCTCGCCGTGCCTCATACGGCCGCCATGCCATGCGCGCCGTTCTTCCTCGAGCGCGGCATCGCGGTCATCGACCTTTCCGCCGACTTTCGCATCCACGACCCGCTTGTCTACGAGAAGTGGTACGACGTGGCGCATGCCTCGCGCGAGCTGCTCCAGAAAGCCGTCTACGGCCAGCCGGAGACGCACCGCGAGGACCTGAAGTACCTCCACGAGGCCTGGGCAGCCGATCACATGAAGAACGCTCCGCTCGTGGCCTGCGCCGGCTGTTATCCCACGGCTACCATCCTCGCCGCCGTTCCGGCTCTCGAGGCCGGTCTCGTCATGGACGGCCCGCTCGTCGTCAACGCCATGTCAGGCGTCTCTGGCGCCGGCAAGAAGCTTGCGCCACGCAACCACTTCTGCAGCGCGCACGACTCGGTGCAGGCGTATTCCGCAGGCAAGCACCGCCATGCGCCCGAGATTGCGCAGGAGCTGACCATTGCCGCCGGGTACGACCAGCAGGTCATCTTCACGCCGCATCTCGTGCCCATGAAGCGAGGCCTCCTTTCCACCGTCACGCTTCCGCTGCGTTCGAACATCGATTACGACGCCGTGCTCTCGGCGTATGCCGAGCGCTACAACAACGAGCCGTTCGTCCATTTCCTGGGCGAGTCGATGCCGCAGACCGCATCCGTCATCGGCGGCAACCATGCTCAGGTCGGCGTCTCGTATGACGAGTACAACCAAGCGGCGATCGTCTCGTGCGCAATCGACAACCTCGACAAGGGCGCCGCATCGCAGGGCGTGCAATGCGCGAACATCGTGTGCGGCTTCGAGGAGGACCTCGGGCTCCTCTTCCCGCATCCCGTCGTGTAAGGAGGCGAGATGTATCCATCTGAGAACAGCGCCAACACCAAGAGAATCGATTTCTTCGATGATGCCGCACCCGGCGTAGAGTTCATCGGCGGCGGCATCACGCGCGCGCTCGGCGTTAGCGTCGGAAGCACCCATGCGGGATTCCGCAGGAACACCTCGAAGCGCGATCTCACCATCGTCTCCGTTCCCGAGGGAACGGTAGCAGCGGGCGTCTTCACGAAGAACATCTTCTGCGCGGCCCCGGTCACGCTCAGCCGCGAGCATCTGGCCGACGCCCATGCGCGGGCCATCATCCTGAATTCCGGCAACGCGAACGCCGCGACCGGTGAGATCGGCTTGGCCGATGCGGCCAAGACCGCAGAGATGGTTGCGGAGTCGCTCGGCGTGGCTCCCGACGAGGTGCTCGTCGCATCCACAGGCGTCATCGGCGTCACTTTCGACATGACGTGCTTCGAGAAAGGCATCCCGTTCGCGGTCGCAGACCTTGGTCCGGCCGACGGATCGGATGTCGAGGGAGGGCTCGATTCCGCCAAGGCGATCATGACCACCGACACCGTCTGCAAGCAATGCGCCGTCTCGTTCAGCGCCCCGCAAGCTGACGGCTCCGAGGTCGTGTACCGCATCGGCGGCATGGCGAAGGGATCCGGCATGATCGAGCCGAACATGGCGACCATGCTCTCCGTCATCGCAACCGATGCTCCCTTGGACCCGGACATCGCCAAAACCGCCTTGAAGGCGGCGGCAGATGTGTCGTTCAACCGCGTGTCGGTCGATAGCGACACCTCGACGAATGACAGCCTCTACCTGCTCGCCACCGGTGCGGCGGGTGGAGAGACAATTGGCGCCGGCCATCCCGCGTACCTCGCGTTCTGCGATGCGCTCAAGACGTTGTGCATAAGCCTCGCGCGTCAGATCGCCGCGGACGGCGAAGGAGCCACGAAGCTCGTCACCGTGCATATAACGGGCGCCGCGGATGATGGGCAGGCGTATCTTGCTGCACGTTCCGTCGCAAACTCGCCTCTCGTGAAGACGGCGATAGCGGGCCACGACGCCAACTGGGGTCGTCTCGCAATGGCCATAGGCAAGAGCGGCGCCGAGTTCGCCCAGGAGGACGTCACCATCTCGCTCATGGGCCTCGAGGTGTGCAGGGGAGGGCTCCCCGTCGATTTCGACGAGGAGGAGGCCCTGCGACGATTTGAGGATGACGAGATCGTCATCACCGCCGACCTCGGTTGCGGTGACGGCGCGTCGACGATGTGGACTTGCGATTTCACGCACGGGTACATAACGATTAACGGTGATTACCGGACTTAGGAGCAGCGGATCATGGAATTCGAGAAGGATAGGAACAACGACCAGGAGAAGCTCACGCAGCTTGCCGACGTTCTCATCGAGGCATTTCCTTGGGTTAAGAACGCAACGGGCAAGACAGTCGTCATCAAGTACGGCGGCGCGGCCATGGTCGACAAGGAACTGCAGTCTCAGGTCATGAGCGACATCGTCCTCATGAAGATCATGGGCCTCAACCCCATTATCGTTCATGGTGGCGGAGCAGAGATCAGCTCGACGCTGAAGCGCATGGGCATCGAGTCGACGTTCGTCGATGGCCTGCGCGTCACCGACGAGGAGACGATGGAGGTCGTGAAGATGGTGTTGATCGGCAAGGTCAACACCGAGCTCGTCACCGCCATGAACAAGCACGGCAACATCGCCGTGGGCATGTCGGGGTCCGATGGCGCTACGGTCGTCGCTGAGCCCTATGACGAGGAGCATATGTTCGCGGGTCGTGTGACGCATGTCGACAGCACGTACATCAGGGACCTCCTGTCGAAGAACTACATTCCGGTCATCGCATCGGTGGCCACGGGCGCTGACCACAAGACGTTCTACAACGTGAACGCCGATGCCGTGGCCGGCGAGATCGCCGCTGCGGTCGGCGCGCACAAGGTCATCTACCTCACCGACGTGAACGGCCTGTACCTCGATTTCGGCGACGAGGACTCGCTCATCTCGCGCATGACGCTCAAGGAGGCGGAGGAGCTGGTAGAGTCCGGGACCCTTTCCAAGGGCATGATCCCCAAGCTCGCCTCGATCGCCAGCGCATTGCACGCAGGCGTGCCCCGCGCGCATATCCTCAACGGCACGGTGCCCCACTCGCTGCTGCTCGAGATCTTCACCGACCGTGGTGTCGGTACGATGGTCATGCGCGAGAAGGACGATGCCATCGAGGGCGGGGAGTTCGAGACGTTCCCGCTCGTGGGCCTCGCCCAGAAACTTCAAGATTAGGAACGGAGTTGACGTTCGAGATGACAGACAAGAGGGAATATTCGGTCGATAGGGAGATCTTCCTCGAGAAACGCTACGTGATGGGCACGTATGGCCGCAAGCCGGTCGAGTTCGTCGAGGGCCATGGCATGATGCTCTACGATTCGGACTCGCGCGAATACCTCGATTTCCTCGGGGGCATCGCCGTCATGTGCCTCGGCCATTCGCATCCCGCGGTCGTCGGTGCCGTGCAGGACCAGGCGTCACGGCTCATGCACACGAGCAACTACTTTTTCGCCGACGGCAGGGGAGAGCTTGCCGAGGCCATCAGCGGACTCCTCAACGAGGGATCCGATTCTCCCGAGGATTACAAGACGTTCTTCACGAATTCCGGCACGGAGTCGAACGAGGGCGCCTTCAAGCTCGCGAGGCGCTACGCAGCGAAGCAGGGCAGCGAGGCCAAGACGATCCTGTATCTTGAGAACTCGTTCCATGGCAGGACGCTCGCATCGCTCGCTGCAACGGGACAGGCATCCAAGCAGGAGGCTTTCGAGCCGCTGCCCGGTAACTTCGCGCAGATCAAGCGCAACGACATCGACAGCTTCCTCGAGGCCGTCGGCAAGCCCGGTGCCGAGGGGGTCTGCGCCGTCATCGTCGAGTGCATCCAGGGTGAGAGCGGTGTCTGGCCTTGCAGCATCGAGTTCCTCCAGCAGCTTCGCGCGGAAACCGAGAAGCGCGGCATCCTGCTGATCGTCGACGAGGTGCAGACGGGCTTCTTCCGCTGCGGTTCTCATCCTTTCGCCTTCCAGCGCGCGGGCATCGTCCCCGACATCGTCTCGATGGCGAAGGGCATCGCGTGCGGCTTCCCCATGGGGGCCTTTGCCGCCCGCGCCGAGGTGGCCGACGCGTTCGTTCCCGGCGATCATGGATCTACGTTCGGTGGGAACCCGCTCGCCGTCGCTGCCGCGAACGCGACCATCTCCACGCTCGTTGCCGAGAAACTTGGCGACAACGCCGAGGAGGTTGGCGCCTACATGACCGCTAAGCTCGAGGAGCTGACGTTCGTGCATCGCGTCCGCGGTGCGGGTCTCATGATCGGTGCGCAGCTGGAGTTCCCCATCGCGAAGTTCGTCGTTGACCGCGCTCTTCAGGAGGGCCTCGTCATCAATGCGACGAACGATGACACGCTCCGCTTCCTGCCCCCGCTGATCTGCGATAAGCAGGATGTGGATGAGATGATCCGCAAGCTAGACACGTCGTATCGCGACATCTACCGCCGCACATATCGGTAGCGTTACGGTTTCGAAGGAAGGAAGTACGAACATGGCGAACAATCCCTACGAGGGCAACCCGCTGGCCGGCCGCGATGTGCTCCGGCTGCTCGACCTCACGTCTGATGAGGTGGCGCTCGTCCTCGACACGGCTGCCAGGCAGAAGGCCGATTGGGCCAATGGCGTCTACGAGGCACCCTATCCCCACAAGTCGGTCGCCATCATTCTCGAGAAGCCGTCCATGCGCACGCGCAACTCGTTCGACGTGGGCATCACCAGGCTCGGCGCGCATGCCGTCGTGATGAGCGACGACCACTCCGCTTTCTCGCGAGGCGAGACCGTCAAGGACACGATCCTCGTGCTCGAGCGCTTCTTCGACGCAGTAGTGATCAGGACATTCGAGCAGTCGAAGGTCGAGGAGCTTGCGGAATGGGCGTCCATTCCCATCGTGAACGCTCTCACGGATGACTTCCATCCCTGCCAGGTACTCGCCGACCTGCTCACCATCCAAGAGCATATCGGCGATCTCAAGGGCATTTCCGTCGCGTATGTGGGCGATGGGAACAACATGGCTAACACGTATCTCGAGGGTGCGGCGCTCACCGGAATGGACATTCGCATCGCCACGCCCGTCGGATATGAGGTCGACGAGAAGATCGTCGATGAATGCATGGCCGTCGCTAAGGAAACAGGCGCTTCCATCAAGATCGGGACCGATCCCGTCGAGGCCGTCTCCGGCGCGCAGGTCGTCATCACGGATACCTGGACTTCCATGGGAGATGAGGAAGAGCACGACGCTCGCCTTGCAGCTTTCGATGGCTTCCAGGTCAACGCCGAGCTCATGTCGCATGCGGCGCAGGACGCCATCTTCATGCACTGCCTGCCCGCCCATCGCGGCGAGGAGGTGACCGACGAGGTCATGGATGGACCCCAGTCGGTGATTTACGACGAGGCGGGCAATCGACTGCATGCACAGAAGGCACTGATCTCGCTGGTTCTTGCATAGGGGGAACAGCGGGTTGTGGTAAAGGTAGCGGACTTGTTGTATTAGGGGGAGTCATGCGCAAGAAACGCGAACGACACGAGGCCATACGAACAATCATCAGGTCGGAGGTGATCCGGACGCAGCGCGAGCTCGTCGATAGCCTCGCCGAGCTGGGCATGCAATGCACGCAGGCAACGGTGTCTCGTGATATCGCCGAGATGGGCCTGCAGAAGACGGCCAACGGAGGCTATGTGCTGGCCGAGGACCTGACGCTCAAGAAGATGCTCGACATGCTCACCGGCATCGACTACGCTAACAACCTCATCGTCATGAAGGTGATGCCGGGTACCGCATCGGGTGTTGCGGCGGCTCTTGATTCCGCCATGATCCCCGGCATCCTCGGCACGGTCGCTGGTGACGACACGATACTCGTGATCGCCGCGGACCTGGAGAACGCCGAGCGCTTCGTCGATGTCGTCAAGAGGACGGTAGTCCTGCCCGGGCAGAATCGTGGTTAAATAGCGAAAGCTATCGATTATAAGGAGGAGTAAACATGGCAAGGGAAAAGGTCGTTCTGGCATATTCGGGCGGACTCGATACGTCCGTTTGCATTCGTTGGCTCATGGATGTCAAGGGCATGGACGTCATCTGCGTCGCCGGTGACGTGGGACAGGAGCGCGCCGACCTCGAGGCGGTGCGCGAGAAGGCCCTCAAGATCGGCGCAATCGAGTCCATCGTCGCCGACATGCGCGAGGAGTTCTGCGATGATTTCCTCGACAAGGCCATCTACGCCAACGCTCTCTACGAGAACAAGTATCCGCTTCTGTCCGCGCTCTCGCGTCCGGTCATCGTGAAGCACCTCGTCGAGGCGGCCCACGAGCACGGAGCGAAATACATCGCCCACGGCTGCACCGGCAAGGGCAACGACCAGGTGCGCTTCGAGGTCGGCATCCGCGCCCTCGATCCCTCCATCGAGATCATCGCGCCCGTGCGCGAGTGGGACCTCCACACGCGTGACGAGGAGATGGACTGGGCCGCCGAGCACGGCGTCCCGGTGCCCACGACCAAGAAGTCCCCGTACTCCATCGACGACAACCTCTGGGGTCGAGCCATCGAGTGCGGATACCTCGAGGATCCGATGAACGAGCCCACCGAGGACATCTACACCATGACGATCGCCCCCGAGGCGGCTCCCGACAAGCCCGAGTACGTCGAGATCACCTTCGAGCATGGCAAGCCCGTCGCCGTTGATGGCGAGCAGATGACGCTGCACCAGCTCATCCTGAAGATGAACGAGGTTTCCGGCCGCAACGGTTACGGACGCATCGACATGATCGAGAACCGCCTCGTCGGCGTGAAGTCGCGCGAGTGCTACGAGCAGCCTGGTGCGCTGGCGATCATCACCGCCCACAAGGCCCTCGAGGAGATGTGCCTCGAGCGCGAGACCATGCACTACAAGCAGAAGCTCGAGCTCGACTGGGCTACCACCGTCTACAACGGCCTGTGGTACTCGCCGCTCAAGAACGCCATGGACGCGTTCATCGCCTACACGCAGCAGCCGATCAACGGCGTCGTGCGTCTGAAGTTCTACAAGGGAACGTGCACGGTCGTCGGCCGCAAGAGCCCCGACGCCCTCTACGACTACAGCCTCGCGACCTACGATGCCGCTGACAGCTTCAACCACAGCGCATCCGCTGGTTTCATCGAGCTGTTCGGCCTGCCGACCAAGGTCTGGGCCGAGAAGCGCCGGGGTTAGAGCGGACAGGGCGGCGTGCACAACGCCAGCAATAGTAGTTCATCGTTGGGTCTGGCGATAGCAGTCGCCAGACCCAACCGGATATACGGAAGAGGATCTCATGGGCATGGATAAGGGCAACGACGCCCTCTGGGGCGGAAGGTTCGAGGCTTCGCCGGAGGCGTTCACTCAGAGCTTCGGCGCATCGCTGAGCGTCGACAGACGCATGTGGAGAAGCGATATAACCGCTTCCCAGGCTCATGCGCGCATGCTGGGGGCCCAGGGGATCATCCCGCAAGACGATGTCGATAAGATCGTCGCCGGGCTCGATGCGGTTGCGGCCAAGATCGAATCCGGCGAGTTCGTCTTCGACGATAACGACGAGGATATCCATATGGCCGTCGAGGCCGAGCTTACCCGCATGATCGGGGAAGCCGGGGGCCGACTGCATACCGGCAGGAGCCGCAACGATCAGGTCGCCACGGACACGCGCCTGCACGTCAAGGGCGTCCTCGAGGGGATTCGCGAGCATATCCGCAATGTGCAGCGCGCTCTCCTCGGGCAGGCTGAGGAGAACTTCGGCGTTGTCATGCCGGGTTACACTCACATGCAGCGAGCGCAACCCGTTCTGTTCTCGCATCACATGCTCGCGTACTTCTGGATGCTCGATCGCGACTGCAAGCGCATCATGCAGGCGTATGATTCCGCCGACGTTCTACCCCTTGGCAGCGCGGCGCTCGCGGGCACGACATATCCGCTCGATCGTCGCATGGTGGCCGAGGATCTCGGGTTCTCCGGTGTCACGCCGAACTCGCTCGACGCCGTGAGCGATCGCGACTTCCTGCTCGATGCTGCATACGCCTGCTCCGTCGGCATGATCCACCTCTCGCGCCTTTGCGAGGAGCTCGTGTACTGGTCGAGTGGCGAGTTCGGTTTCATCACGATGTCCGATGCGTACTCGACCGGCTCATCCATCATGCCTCAGAAGAAGAACCCTGATTTCGCTGAGCTTATCCGCGGCAAAAGCGGCCGCACCGTCGGTGACCTGGTGGCGCTCCTCGTGACCATGAAGTCGCTCCCGCTCGCATACAACAAGGACATGCAGGAGGACAAGGAGGGCGTGTTCGACGCGCTCGACACGTACGCTGATTCCCTGCACTGCATGGCTGGAATTATTTCGACCATGCGCGTGAACGCCGATGCGATGCTCGAGGCTGCTCACGGCGGATTCATGGCTGCTACCGACCTCGCCGATTATCTGGTGGGGAAGGGCCTGCCGTTCCGCCAGGCGCACGAGGTCGTGGGGAGGCTCGTGCTCGCATGCGAGAAGCAGGGGAGAACCCTGCAGTCGCTATCCGTCGATGAGCTGCGCGAGCACTGCGACCTCTTCGACGAGGACGCTCTCGAGGCGCTCGATGTACGGAAGATTGCCGCGAGGCGAACAACCGAGGGCGGAACCGGCGATGAGGCCGTCAAAGCCCAGATCGAACTCGCGAAGCAAAAGCTCGAAGACTAAACGGAAACATGGCCTCGACAATCGTGTCGGACGTGATTGTCATGGCAAATACGTCTGACACGTTTGTCAGGTTGGTTGTCTACCGTTGGGTATCCCTGCGCTATAGTAGTTAGCCTACTGTTATCTGCGATACGGGAGCTGTCCGTGGCGTTTGTTACGTTCGACAACGTTCATAAGATCTACCAGATGGGCGAAGTTCAAGTGGCCGCTCTCGATGGCATGTGCTTCGAGATCGAGCAAGGCGAGCTCGTCGTAGTCGTCGGCCCCTCGGGATCGGGCAAGACGACGCTACTCAACCTCCTCGGCGGCATGGACACGTGCACTTCGGGTCGAATCACGCTGGGCGATCGCGAGATTAGCTCGCTGTCTGAGAAAGAGCTGACGCAGTACAGGCGCCATGACATCGGATTCGTCTTCCAGTTCTATAACCTTGTGCAGAATCTGACGGCGCTCGAGAACGTGGAGCTTGCATCTCAAATATGCCGAAACCCGCTTCCCGCTGATGAGATGCTTGATTTGGTGGGGCTCGGAGAGAGTATGGACAACTTCCCGGCGCAGCTCTCCGGCGGAGAGCAACAGCGCGTTGCGATTGCCCGCGCCCTAGCCAAGAATCCCCAGCTCCTGCTTTGCGATGAGCCCACGGGCGCACTTGACTACAAGACCGGCAAGGCGATTCTCAAGCTCCTGCAGGATACATGCTACTCGTCTGGCAAAACAGTTGTCCTCATCACGCACAACAGTGCCTTCACGGCGATTGCGGACCGAGTGATCACCGTGAAGGAGGGCAAGGCACTCCGCGTCGAGACGAACGCCACGCCTGCTTCGGCCGAGAGCGTCGAGTGGTAGGATCCGCTCATGGCGAGCGCGTTTGGCAAAGATCTCAGGCGATCGATTCGCGGCTCGCTCGGTCGATTCGTCGCCATCGCAGTCATAGCCGCTCTTGGTACCGGCTTCTATGCCGGCCTTCGCATGACGAGCCCCGACATGTACCTCGCGGCGGACACGTACTACGATGCCGCGAACGCCTGCGACCTCAATGTGGTGAGCACGCTCGGTCTCGATGATGAGGCTCTTGAGGAGCTGCGGTCCATCGAGGGAATCGATCAGGTTGAGGCGGGCAGGCAGGTCGACGTGCTCGCCAATCTCAATGATGTGCAGTACCCGATCCGCATCCATGCGTTCAACGTCGAGTCCGCGCGTGACAGCGACACGAGCGATGGGCTCCATGCCGTATCGGATGACGAGGGATATCTCAACCGACCCATTCTCGTTTCGGGCGATTGGCCGGAGCGCCCCGACCAATGTGTTCTCTGCGCCGATGCCGTCCTTGAGGGAGATGTCTCCGTGGGCGATACGTTTACCGTGTCAAAGGAAGCGTTGGACGAAGATGCGGATCCGATGCTCGCGAAGAGAACCTTTGAGATCGTCGGCTTCGTGAGAACGCCATATTACCCGAGCTCCCCGACTATCGGCACCACGACGCTCGGCGATGGCGATATCGCCGACTACGCGCTCGTTCCCGAAGGGGCTTTCGATCTCGAGCAGCCCTACACGAATGCGTTCATCACCGTTGCGGGTGCGTCCGATTTCGTATCGGGCACCGACGAGTATCGCGCGCATGTTGACGAGGTGGCCAAGCGCATCGATGAGGCCGGCCAGGGAATCGCGCAGAGAAGACGCGACCGTATCGTTGCGGAAGCCCAGGCAGAACTTGATGACGGGCGCAAGGAGTACGAGGACTCGAAGGCGGAGGCGCTCGCGAAGCTCGATGATGCAAGAGCCCAGCTTGATTCGTCGAAGGGGCAGCTCGATGCAGCACTCTCGGAGCTGAAGAGCGGCAAGGCGACGTTGGCGGAAACCGCCTCGCAACTCAAGCAGGCGGAGAGGGATCTTGAGGGAGCCCGCGCTTCCTACGAGCAGGGTCTTGCGGCCTACAACGTCGGTGCCAAGAAGGCGCAAGCCGAGCTGTCATCCGCCCAAGAACAACTCGATGCCAAGGCTGAGCAGCTCGAGGAAGCTAAGAAGCACCTTCCCGAGATAGATGCTGGCATCGCCCAGGCTGATGAGGGGATAGCGCAAGCTTCGGCTGCAAAGGCGGCGCTCGAGGGGCAAAAGGAGCAGCTGGAGGCGCAGCTTGCTCAGCTCGATCCCGATGATCCCGCAAATGCCGAGCAGATTCAGCAACTCATTGCGCAGATAGCCGCTTTGAAGCAGGGCATCTCGCAGGTTGACGCTCAGCTCTCCCAGGCGCAGGCGGCGAAGGCCGAGCTGGAGGCGAAGCGCTCCGAGATCACCTCTGGAGACGAACAGCTCGCGGCGGCACGCGAGGAACTCGCCGCACAGAAGAAGTCGGTTGAGGGCGAGCTGGCCGCCTCAAAGGCCCAGCTCGATGCCGCCAAGGAACAGATCGATGACGGCGCTTCCGAGATCGCCGCCGGTTGGAAGGCATATCGCGAGGGCGTCGCAAAGATAGAAGACGGGCAGGCCCGCGTACGATGCCGGCAAGGCGGCATATGATGAGGGTCTTGCCGAGTACCTTGATGGAGTCGCCGAGGCCAACGAGGAATTCGCGAAGGCGGAAGCTGAACTCGAAGACGCGCAATCGAAGATCGATGACATACGCGATCCCGAATGGTATACGCTGGATCGAACCAAGAACGCGGGCGCTGAAAGCTATCGAGCCGATTCCAACCGAATCGACAAGATCGCGCGTGTATTCCCGTTCATCTTCTTCCTCGTTGCGGCGCTCGTGTCCCTGACCACCATGACGCGCATGGTAGACGAGGAGCGCTTTACGATCGGCACGTATAAGGCACTCGGATACACGGACGGCAAGATAATCTCGAAATACCTTGTTTACGCGTTGATGGCATGTGGCATCGGTTGCATCGTGGGCATCTGCGTGTTGACTCAGTTCTTACCGTTTTTCATCATGAACGCCTATGCGATCATGTACCAAATCCCTTGTTTCCCCACGCCCATAGACCCCCAGCTCTCCCTCGCATCATGCGGCCTTTCCATCGCGATCGTGCTGTTGGCCACCTGGTGGGCTGCCTACTCGACCCTGCGAGAGAAACCCTCGCAGCTCATGCTTCCGCGCGCACCGAAGGCAGGCAAGCGTATCCTCGTCGAGCGAATCAAACCGCTTTGGACGCATATGTCCTTCTCCTGGAAGGTGACTGCTCGTAACATCTTCCGTTACAAGAAGCGTTTCTTCATGGCGATTATCGGCATTGCCGGATGCACGGCGCTGCTGCTAACGGGATTCGGACTCAACAACTCAATCAACGACATCATCGACAAGCAATTCGGCGATGATGTGGTCATACGCTACGACCTCACGGTTCAATCCGATGAGGAAGCCGGGGAGGCTGAGCTCGCGCGCATCGGTCGCAACGTCGCCTCTGACCCCGATGTCGCCGAGGTAATGCGGCTCGGGGCTGAGAACAAGGTCGCCATGAACGCCGATGGTCAGGAGTTCCCGCTCGTCGTCGTGTGCCCCAAGGATCCCGCCCAGCTAGCGCACTTCTACGGACTTCGCGAGCGCATCGGGCAAGCTCCTCTCGGTCCAACCGATGATGCGGTTGTCGTGTCGGAGAAGCTTGCGGCCCAGCTCGGGCTCGAGGTGGGGGACGAGATCGGCATTTACGAGCGAGACAACCTCGGCAATGCGGTTGGCAAGGCCCACATGATGAAGGTGGGCGGTATATGCGAGAACTATGTCGACAACTACGTGTTCACGACACCGGCCTCGTACGCCAAGGCTATGGGTAAAGAGTCGGAATATAGAACGTTCTTCACCCGTAATGTGGATAACGGCGGTGATTCTGACGAGGTATCGGCGCGGCTTCTTGCGCTCGACGATGTTAGCACGGTTTCCTGTATGGACGATGCGATCACGTATTATCGCAGGGCGCTCAAGAGCGTGGACGCTGTTGTGATCGTGCTCATCGTCGCCGCGGCTGCGCTCGCCTTCGTCGTCGTGTACAATCTCGCAAATATCAACATCGCCGAGAGGCAACGTGAGATAGCCACGCTCAAGGTGCTCGGCTTCACAAGAGGGGAATATGTTGCCTACATCTTCCGCGAGATCGTCATCCTCTCCGTGATTGGAGGATTGATAGGGCTGTTCTTCGGCATCTTCCTCGAACAGTTCGTCATCACGACGGCGGAGGTCGACCTCGTCATGTTCGGTCGTGATATTCACCTCATGAGCTTCATCATCTCGTTCGCGCTGACGATGGTGTTCACGGGGCTCGTCATGCTCTTCATGAAGGGGAAGCTCCATAAGATCTCGATGGTCGAGAGCCTCAAGTCCATCGAGTAGGAGACGATTACCTGCTGGTGGTTGCGTATCCAGCCAAGTGCATCCGCGCCGCCCCTTTTTGTCGAAATAGGACGTTTCGGACGTCCCGAAACGCAAGTAATGGTCAGGATTCACTGAATTAGCGCAATTCAGGAGTCCTATTTCGAACAAAATGGGAGAAGGTTCGGACTTGAGTATGCCGCTGGCATGTTGCTCCATGTCGGGTTCGAAAACCCTGCATCTCTTACGGTAAAGAAAAAAAGACCCATCGCTGGGTCTCTTATAGATATTGGTGGGCCGTTAGGGTTTCACAGCTGCGCCTTCGGCGCATCTGTAGGTCCTCGCCTTCGGCTCGGACAACAACATGCCACCGGCATGTTGTTCCCTTGCGGGTTCGAAACCCTGCATCCCCATCGGTGATGAAAAAAGACCCTATTCGGGTCTCTTGTGTTCTTTGGTGGGCCGTTAGGGTTTCGAACCCTAGACCTTGGGATTAAAAGTCCCCTGCTCTGCCAACTGAGCTAACGGCCCTTGGTTTTACCGTGTGCAAGTCTAGCAACTGTGGGTGAGGGGGTCAAATTACCTGGACCGCCGACGGTGCTCAATTTGTATACGGATACAATGATCAAACTGTAATGAATAGACGTACGAGCCTTGATAATTGACAGCCAATCGTTGGAGAATATACATATAACCGCTTTCATCAGTATTGAAAATGCAGCGGGGGAGTAGTTATATACATACTACTTTAGTAGGATAAAGTGTATGCTTAACACTAGTATTTGAACTGGATATGCGAGGCAAGAAGTGGAGGGCGCATCATGAAAGCGTTGTCTAAGAGGGCCATCCCCGCAATCCTGCTTTCGATCCTGTTTGCAACGGTGTGTCTTCTCTGCTTCGGCCAGCGTGCGTATGCAGATGAGACCGTCACAATCGATACAGCAGACGGATTTCATTTTGCCAATGACGGCAGAATTGCCGGTGTGGGATGTGATGACGGCGAAGTCTTCTTGACCGGATATGACGGAACAGCAACGGATCTGGTCATCCCCTCCACGGTTACCTGGCAGGGGGAGACGTACACGGTCACCGGTATCCTGGAAGAGGCACTGATCTATTCGGATGAGGATTACTACGCCTACTGGTTGAATCATGACCTGACTTCGCTCACGCTGCCGAATACACTGAAGTACATCGACAGATCCTCCATTTCCAATCTCGGCATCACGGAACTGACGATTCCTGAGAGCGTGACGTTAATCAATAATCATGCCATCGGTTCGTGTCCGAATCTCAAAACCATCCGGGTGCTCAGTTCAAGGACAGGCAGTAAAGATTATTATGGGGAAGACTGCATGGGGTTCTATTGGAACGATGACAATCAGTCCGTCCAAAATGACGGCCTTATCGTTTGGGGCGTCTGTAAGGAGGCCTTCACGGATGAAACGCCTGACATCCAGGACTGGTGCTGGGAAAGCGGCGTTACGTTCAAGGGCTTCCCGCCTGCAAGCCCCCGCTGGGAGGGCAGCGTAATGGTCTGGGACCCGCCGGCATACCGGCAGGATGCGGTCCGGTACTACTCTCTGCATGTATATAAAGACGGAAAGCCGCTGTCCAACCCGCTTCGTACAGAGAGTCTGCCTGACCCGACAGCATGTAGTTATGATTTAACCAATATGTTCAAAGCGACAGGGCGGGGGACGTACAAGTTTTATGTCACAGCGGTATGTGGCAGCAGTGGTGCGGCGAGTGACCGGTCCGACTTCTCGGCAGAGTATGAATATGACGGCCCCGTGAACCAGTACACCATCACGTTTGATGCCAACGGCGGGAGCGGAATCATGGTGCCGGTAACGGTAGATGTCGGTGAGCCCTATCTCATGCCGGAATGTACTTTCACGCCGCCTTCGGGCAAGGCTTTCCTGGGATGGAGGGTCCGTGACAGAGAGTATGCAGCAGGAGAGAAATATGACTGGTCGGTCAATAATACAGCAAAGGCTCTGTGGAGAGACCAGGATGATCCCGGTTGGACCTATTCCATTGCCATGCCGGACATCGTACTCGGACCGGCTCATGTAGGGTATACGAATGTTATGACCCTGTCGGAAGGATTATTCGTCGAGAATACGGGGACCCGGGTGCCCAGGAACAGGGACCTTACCATCGAGATTACGGAAGATCAGGATCATGCATTTACTTTTGTGAAACAAGGCGGCATCTATCCGGCGGCAGGTGTCAATTCATCCGTGGGCTACTTCAGACCCCAGCCGGGCCTGGCTCCGGGAACCTATACCTGCAAGGTCACGGTGACACCGGCCCCGCCGGCGCAGCCTGTCACGGCAGACGTTTCGTTCACTGTGACGGATCACACCTGGGAAAACACCTGGCAGAGCGATACCACCAGCCACTGGCAGAAGTGTACCCAGTGCACGAAGATCAGTGAAAAGGTGCCCCATGATACCAACGGCGCTGTCACGGGGGCTGTGGCAGCCACCTTCAATAATGACGGCTATACCGGTGACAGGCATTGTTCCGTCTGTGGTGCTGTCTCTGGTCAGGGAACACCGATCCCGGCCGGAAAGTACATCTTGGAATCTTCGGCTACGTCAAATCCCGGATACATCCGGGCAGGGTCGACCTGGGGCGGCATGACATTGACACCGGGCGACGCCACCAGGTACAGCGTGGATTTTTATGAGGTCTATGACACAACCTCCATGGATGATTTTAATTATTTGACCCCGATGGCGAAGACAACGCCGTTCGTGGCAGGACACGATTATACGCTGCTTATCTCATTCAAAGCAAAGTCACCCTATGAATACGAAACTACCGGCGCCAATAAGCACCGGTGGTCCACCTATACATTCAACGGATCCAAAACGTCGCCGTACGGGACCGTCTTCCAGAGTTTCAATGTGCGCAAAATAGAACTCCATTGTTTCGCTGAGTCCCATTCCATAAGTGAAGCGGAGATTGTCATCTCAGATCAGGAATATACCGGCGACCCAATCAAGCCGGACGTGCAGGTCTATGCCGAAGACGGCGGAGAAGCGATGCTGCTGGAGAAAGGCCGCGACTACAAGATCACAGGCTACAGCAACAACCTGGAGGTCGGGCAGGCCTCTGTCACCATCGAGGGGGTGGGGGCCTTCTCCGGGCAGAAGACCCAGACTTTCGAGATCAAGCCCTGCGAGGTCTTGTATCCGGATGTCGAGAGCATCCCCGATAGGGTCTTCACTGGCAGCGGTTACGTTCCCGATCCTTATGTGAGAGTTGATGGGGTGACCTTGGTAAAGAACCGGGATTACACCCTCATGTTGAAGAACAGTAAGGGGGCTGTCGTTGCGGCGGCTGCAAATGTTGATTGGTATGAGTACGATGTGGCCTTCAAGGGTAATTATCATCGTGCGAGCCCATATGCCTCATATTTCGCCATCACGCCAGCATCCATTGCAAGCGCTGTGATCGCAGACGTCACCGACAAGGGGTTCACCGGGAAGGCCGTAACCCAGGCGCTCACGGTTACCGTCGCCGGTCGCGTGCTTAAGCTTGGGGCCGACTACACCGTCTCCTATGCCAACAACACGAATGTCGGTACGGCGACGTACACCATATCGGGCAAGGGAAACTATGAGGACTCGATTGGTGGTTCCTTCAAGATCAATCGGATCTGGTATAGGGTCTGGGGCGCCACTGCGCCGGATACGATGCTCGAGATCGCCAAAGAGTTCAAGTCTGCTACCCATGCGTTCGTGACGACGGATGCCTCGTATAAGGATGCACTTGCCGCCAGTTCTCTCGCTGGTAAGTACAAGGGCATCGTACTCATGACGAAGAAGGGTTCACTCACGCCCCAGACAGAGCGGGCGCTTCAATCCGCTCGCGTCCACACCGTCTTCATCGTCGGATCCACATCTGAAGTGTCGACAGCAGCCCAGAATGCCATCAAGAAGGTACCTGGCGTGAAGAACGTCTGGCGCGTGAACGGAAAGACGCCGAGCCAACGTGCCGTCGCTGTCGCGAAGAAGACCGGCAAGCAATCTGACACGGTTATCATCGCGACGCAAAACGGCTTCCAGGACGCGCTCGCAATCGCCCCGTATTCGTATGTCTCGAAGTCGCCTATTCTCTATGCCGAGACGAACAAGCGGCTCTCTAAGGCAACGAAGGACTTTATCAAGACGGCGAAGTACAAGAAGGCGATAATCGGTGGGGCCGCTTGCATTGCCCGCCGGCGTCGACACGGACCTCAAGGGAGCTGGTGTCACCAAGATCACGCGACTCGCGGGACTCAACCTCTATGAGACGAGCACATTGATCTCCAATTGGACAACTGGCAAACAGCCCAATGGAAACATAGGTACATATAAGGGCAAGCCGCTGGCCTATGTGAAGTTCCAGCCTGCCGCCAAGGACAAGCTGCAACCGAATAAACTTGCCGTTTCGACGGGTCAAAACTGGCTCGACGCGTTGGCTGGCGCCGCCCTTTGCGGCAAGAACAAGTCAGTGATGATCCTCGCCGATTCCAAGACGGCCAAGAGCAAGTACACGGTCGCGACAGGGTACTGCAAGAAGAACAAGGCCTCCATCAAGAAGGCGTATGTGTTCGGCGGGACGAGCGCGGTCCAGGCTAAGGTCTGGGACGCCCTGCTCGCGAGCACGAGCTAGGCACGGCTCGATGTGATCGTGCGGGGTGGCCGGTGACTGTCATCGGCCACCCCGCTTTTGTCGGTTATCATGGATGCATGAACGAAACTTCGTACAACAGACTCACCCCGCTCATGGCGTTGCGCCTCGCCGCACCGCACACGTGGCCCGGTCCATCTATTCTAACGGCCGTACTCGGCGGGTTGCTTGCCATCGCCTTCGGCTACTCGTTTTCTCCTGTTATCTGGGCCATGCTGCTCTTCGCCGTGATACTCATGCAGTCGTCCGTCAACACGCTCAACGACTGGGCCGACTATCGCAAGGGCACGGATACCGTCGAGAACTCCGACGACCCCACGGACGCCGTGCTCGTCTACGAGCATCCGAATCCGAAGCATGTCCTCATCCTCGGCATCGCCTACATGGCCGTCGCCTTCGTGCTAGGAATCGCCTGCATCGTCTGGGGCGGCAGCTTCCTCCCGCTCGTGTTCGCGATCGTCGGCGCACTGGTGATAGTGGCCTACTCGTCGGGCAAGCTCCCCATCTCGTATCTGCCCCTGGGCGAGATCGTCAGCGGTGTTGTCATGGGCTGCCTCATCCCGCTTGCCATCGTCTGCATCTTCTCCTCGAAGTCGGGGAGCTTCGTCCCCTGGGGAATGGCGATCTGCTCGACCATCCCGTTCGTCATCGGAATCGGCATGGTGATGGCGACTCAGAACAACTGCGACATCGAGCGAGACACCGCCGCAGGACGGCATACGCTGCCCATCGTGCTCGGGCACGGTTTGAGCGTTATCGTCTACAAGGTGTTCCTCATCATATGGATGGCCGTCGTCGCATGCCTTGTGCTCGTTTTCTTCCGCGGCGGAGTCTGGGTGCTTCCCGTCATGCTCGTCTTCTCGCTGCCCACGATCAAGGGGTTGCTGGAGACGACCCTGACCCCTGATGTCCGCGGCAATTCGATGGGGCTCATCAACAAGGCGAACCTGTTCTTCAACGGCGCGTTTCTCATCGCGATCGCGGTATCCCAGATACCCATAACCCTTGCTTAGGAGGAACCATGGCAAAGGAGCATGTGCACGGCGTCTTCCAATCGATTGCACCGCAGTACGACGCGGCGAACGACCGCATCAGCTTCGGCATGCACCGCATCTGGAAGCGCGACCTCGTCTCGTTCGCGCTGAGGTTCACGGCCGATTCCGATCCGGCCAAGGTCCTCGACGTGTGCTGCGGGACGGGCGATGTGACCGAGCAGCTCTGCCTTGGCAACCCCGACTCGCTCGTCGTCGGCCTCGACTTCTCCTCCGAGATGCTCAAGGTGGCGGAGAAACGACTCTCGCACGCTGGCAACTCGATGCTCATCGAGGGCAACGCGATGGAGCTGCCTTTCGATGACGGAACGTTCGATGCGGCGATCATCAGCTTCGGCCTGCGCAACACGCCCGACTACAAGCAGGTGCTCTCCGAGATGCGGCGCGTCGTTCGACCGGGCGGGGGAGTGGCCTGCCTAGATGCATCGGTCCCCGACAACCCGCTCGTGTTCCCGTTCTACAACTTCTATTACAAGAACGTCATGACGCTGCTCGGTGGAGGATCGAGCAAGCACGCCGAGTACGAATGGCTCTATCAGAGCACGCAGGAATTCCTGAGGAAAACAGAGCTTGCGGCACTCTTCCGCGAAGTCGGCCTTGATGACGTGCGCATAGTCTCGTATATGTTCGGCGCTTCCGCCCTCCATACCGGGCTTGTTCGTTAGAGGAGCGAATGCGGGGCAAACAATAATGAAGCCCCCATCCGTCACAGAATAGTGCGGATGGGGGCTGTCGTTCTCTGTCCCGTGCCAGCTAGTGCCTTGGATGCAGCTTTCCGCTCGGCTCGCTATCTATGAGGTCTCGGATGTCCCTTGCCGCCTGCTCGATGTCGTCGGCAGCCATGATCGCCGAGACTATCGCGTATCCGTCGATGCCCATACCCTCGAAACGGGGAATGCTCTTCATGTTGATGCCGCCGATGACGACGATCGGAATATCCACCTCGTCGCGGATGCGGGCAAGCTCCTCCATAGTGCAAGTATCGGCCTCGGGCTTGGTCGCCGTGAACGCCATGGCGCCCACGCCCAGGTAATCCGCTCCAGCGAGGTCGGCGCGAATTGCCTGCTCGACGTTAGATGCGGATACCCCTACGATCATCTCCTGGCCGACGATCTTGCGAACGGCTCCTGCTTCCAGGTCGGATTGGCCGACATGGACGCCGAGTGCACCAACCTCGACGGCTGCAACGGGGTCGTCGTTCACGATGAGGCCCACGCCGTAGCGGTCGGTGATCTCCTTGATAGCCCGGGCACGCTCGACGATCTGCTCGTGGGTGTCGTGCTTCTCCCGGAGCTGCACGAGTGTCGCACCACCCCTGCATGCCGACTCAACAGCCTCCTCGAGCGTCTCTGTCGACATGAGTTCGCGGTCGGTCACGAGGTACAGCCGGTAGTCCGGCTCCATGACCGCCGGCATCACAGCACCTCGATCCGTGCGTACTCCCTGTAGACCTGCTCGTCGAGCAGCGAGAGCTCGTCGATGATGCCGATGTGCAGGCTTCCCGTGGCAACACGCCCTCGTTCTGACTCGAGCTTGCGCGCCGTGATCTCGCCGGCGAGACCCATCGAGAGGATTGCCCCTGCCGTGGCCGCCACGATGTCCGCTGACGGGGCATCCGCACCCACTGCTCCGACGAAGCATCCGATGAGCCCGTCGCACATGCAGCCGGTGCCCGTGATCTTCGACATGAGGGGCGACCCGTTCGAGATCTTCACCGTCACGGTTCCGTCTGTGATGACGTCGACCGCACCCGTGATGGCGACGACGCACCCGAGCGACTCGGCAACCGAACGTGCGACGGCGGTTGCATCCTTGTCCGCGTCCTCGGCAGCAGAGTCGACGCCCTTGGTGGCAACCTCGAGACCGGCGACGAAGGATATCTCGCTGAGATTCCCCCTTACTACGGTCGGCTTGACGGCCTCGAGGAAGTCGTCGGTCGTCTCGTTGCGCAGCGCGGAAGCACCGGCACCAACCGGATCGAAGACGAGCACGGTGCCCGTCTCGTTGGCCACCTGGCCGGCTTTGATGCTCGAGGCGATGGTCCGCTCGTTGAGCGTGCCGATGTTGATGTTCGTGGCGCTGGCGATGTTCACCATGTCCGCGACCTCGTTGATGTCGTCGGCCATGAGCGCCGAACCGCCGATTGCGAGCTCGGCGTTGGCAACATCGTTGACGGTCACATAGTTCGTGATGTTGTGGACGAGCGGTACGGTTTCCCTTACCTTCTTGGCAATGTCGATAATCTGGTCAAGCATCATCTACCTCCTGTCTTAGGCTTGCCATATTCACTTGAATTGGATTTAGTGTTCCTTGAAGAGTGGTTAGCGGGTGAAAGACGGTGCAAGGGGGTCGATCAGCTTCGTTCCCCTCGTTGCCGGCAGGGCGCCACGACCACGAGACGCATCTTCGAGCACCGTATGCATGAAGTCGACTCCCGCGGAAACGGCATCCTTTATGGACATGCCACATGCGATGTTGCACGCGATCGCCGTCGAGAGTGAACAGCCGGTTCCGTGGTACTCGCCCGGAATGCGCCCGTTCGTCATCGTGAGCACCTCGCCGGAGCTTGAATACAACCGGTCGATGCACTCCTCCTTGCAGCCATGTCCGCCCTTGATCAGGACGGCGGACGCACCACGCGCGAGAAGTGTTTTCGCTGCTGCAAGGGAAGACTCGTCGTCTACTACCTCGATTCCCGAGAGAGCTGAGGCTTCGGGCAAATTGGGCGTCATAACCGTCGAGAGGGGAGCGAGAAGCTCCATGAGGAAGTCTGTCGCATCGTCGTCGGCAAGGCTTCCCCCGGCGGTGGCCACGAGGACGGGGTCGAGGACGACGGGAACCCGTTCGTGCGAGGAGAGGCACGACGCAATGGCCTTGGCTGCTTCGCGACAGCCGACCATGCCGATCTTGACAGCCCCGGGTCGAACGTCATCGAAGATTGCGTCGATTTGCGCAGCGATAACCTCAGCCGGAATCGGGTGGACCGCCGTAACGCCGACAGTGTTCTGCGCGGTGACGGCCGTGAGGGCCGTTGTGGCGTGCACGCGATGCGCGGCTGCGGTCTTGATGTCGATTTGGATACCTGCTCCGGCGATGCTGTCGGAGCCTGCGATTACAAGGATGCTCTCATTCATATCAATCCGGCCCCGCATTACCGGAACCGTCCTTTCGGTCGCGATGATGTCGCCTCTCAGCCACGCGAGCGCAGCTCCCGATTAATACAACGGATGAGATGATACTCCAGAATCCTCAATGAGTCACGAATGGCCGCTGAAGCTCTGGCCCGGCAGCAAGTGTGAAAAGAAACCCCCGTCCCGACTCAGGTGGCGGAACGGGGGGGCGAGAATCTTTCGTTGAAGTGAATCGCTACCGGTAAACGTCGTGGATGAATTTTATGAACGCGTCAGCTGCATCGGAGCGCCGGACCCGCTTGCTCACGATGGAGTTCACGGTCCAGGCGAGTCCGGGTCCCAACAACGGAATGACATTGACCTCGTTGAAACCGAGATCCTCGCCGAGAAAATCGACGGAAACAGCGATGTTCTGTCCGAACCTCGCGAAGTTGTGAACAGAGACGACGTCTCCGCCCTCGAGCTTGACCTCGGGCTTGATGCCTTCCTTGCCGCAATACCCGAGGAAGTTATGGTGAATCTTGAATCCCTCGTTGACAATCGCGATTGGCTGGCCCTCGAGGTCGGGTACCGTCAGCTGGTCGCGAGCCGCGAGGGGGTTCGACTTGTTGACGAGCGCGCAGAGGCTCCGGGATTCGAGCTCGTGGACATCGAAGTATTGCGTGTTGCAGGGACCGATGCAGAATCCCACATCTGCGTCGCCGTTCTTGATTGCGTCCTCGCAGTCCATATCCGGAAGCTCGACGATCTTGATGGTCACTTCGGGATGAATGCGTTCGAAGGGGATGATCAGCTTCGATGCAATGATTGGGTAGACGCCATAAGAGGCCGCGATCATGATCACGGACGTGCCGTTGTCGGAGAGCTGCGCAAGCGCCGTATCCATCCGATGGAGCTCGTCGATTATGTTTCGAGCATGTGATTTGACGCAAACTCCAGCCTTGGTGAGCTCGAGCGAGTCGCCGCTGCGGTAGAAGAGCATGCATTTCGTCTCGGTTTCGAGCCTCTTGATAGACTTGCGGAGCGCCTGCTGGGTGATGTACAGGTTATCCGCAGCAGCCGCGTAGTTCTTATCCACGCATAGCTGGAGAAAGTATCGGAACTGCTGTGTGTCCATCCCCGGATCTCCTAAAATCGTGATTTTGTATTCAACATTTCTTATTAAAGTCTACCTTTTGCTCGATTCGGGTCATGAAATGAGCAAATGGAGCCTTAGAAACGTAGTGAGTGCATAGTGCGTCTACTAGTCGTACATATTCTATGAAACAAATATTGAGTCCATTAAACCAAAAGATAAGCCACTCAATCACGAGTTGCTTTACATGGATTTTTTATGAATTCACAATAAATCTAATGTTGGATGCGTATGCGCATGCCTTGGCATGCCGTGCGAGCGATGAAACGAAGGAGGAGTCGTATGTACGCAAATAGTCCTATGGAAGTGCGTCACCAGACCTACAAGGGCACAGACGTCGAGACGATGACCTGCATCTCTAACGATTATGGTTTCGCCGTTTGCTCCTTTGCGGTTCTGGGAAAGAAGGAGGCCCTGGTCGTCGATACCCAGTGGACCCGCTCGAATGCCTATCGTGTGATCGCCGAGCTGTGCGATGCCGACAAGGAGCTCACCACCCTCGTCCTCTCGCATGCGCATCCGGATCACTACTTCCATGCCGCGATCTTCAAGCAGGCGTTCCCGAACGTGAAGATCTACGCTGTCGACGATGACATCGAGACCATCCGCAAGGAGCTCCAGGGCAAGATCGATTACTGGGAGCCGCAGCCCGGCATGGGTTCGCACAACCTGCCTCGCCAGGACATCGACTTCGAGATCCTGCCGCTCGCTTCCGATCCGAGCCCGTTCCGCGAGGGTGCCCTTCAGGGTTCCGTGTACTGCGAGGACACCGAGGTCCAGATCATCCATCACATCTGGGGCGACCTCAAGTACAACTCGATGGTGTGGATCCCGGACCTGAAGGTCCTGTACGGTTCGGACATGCTGTTCAGCAACGCCCATCCGTTCACCTGCGAGATCACGAAGCTCGGCCGCAAGATGTGGATCGAGGATATCCGCCGCTTCCGCGACGAGTTCGATTGGGACGTCGTCATTCCCGGTCATGCGAAGCCCGGCGAGCTCTTCGACGGCCGTTCGTTCGACTTCACGATCGAGTATCTCGAGAAGACCGACGAGATCATGGACGAGTGCGAGACCGCTGGCGAGTTCTACAAGAGGATGTGCGAGCTCTTCCCGGATGCTCTGCTTCTCCGCTCGAACGAGATGAACGCCAACGTCTTCAAGACGGACATGGAGTGGTACTTCTCGGATAACGAGGAGGAGTCCCAGGCTGAGTGGGATAAGTACTTCGCCAAGTAGGCACTTTCACAGTCCCCGGGCTGGATACCCGGGGACTGAACCTCGGTCCGCCGCGAAATGGACCTTGCACATAAAGGCGCGCGGATCCGATGAGGAGTTTGGCAACTATCGCGAATAGCGATTTTGCAAAAGGGGATTAGTTCTAGTTTTTGCAAGGAGGTTGTAGGGAAAATGACAATCGACATTAACAAAAACCCGATGGGGCTGTCGAGAGGCATGGAGTGGGCCATGGTCATCACTCTCTGCCTGACGTTCGGCTTCGTGATGTATGACAGGTTCTGCATCACGAACATGGCGTCGTTCGTCATGACAGACCTGAACATCGACGCTGGTCAGCTCGGTCTGATCTCGTCGGCGTTCGCAATCGCGTGGGCATTCGCCGGATACTTCGGAGGTATGGCCGCTGATATGAGCAAGCATAAGAAGAGGCTGCTCACCATCATCGTCCTTCTCTTCTCGCTCCTGTCGATGTCCACCGGTTTCACTCAGGGCGTTGCCTCCGTGGCTTGCGTCCGCGTTCTCATGGGTATCGTCGAGGGCCCGGTGCTCCCGCTGTGCCAGTCGCACGTCGTCCATGAGTCCACCCCGGCTCGCCGTGGTTTCAACCAGGGTCTCGTTCAGGTCTCCGCTGTGGGTCTGTTCTCGTCCCTGCTCGGCCCGGTGCTGTCCGTCTACCTGGCTCAGACGATTGGTTGGAGAGGTTCGTTCTACGTGACGATCATCCCCGGTCTCATCATCTGCGTCATGCTCATCTTCCTGGTCAAGGAGCCGGTCATCCGCAACATCAACCTCGCGGATGAGTTCCTGACCAAGAACGAGGATGTCGAGGCTGTCGCCGCCGAGCAGTCGGCTATCGACGAGCCCGCCGCCGAGAAGGCTTCCATCAAGGGCGCTTTCTCGATCGTCAAGGATCGCAACATCATCCTTGCCTGCATCGCGGCAATCTTCATCCTCACCTGGTACCTCAACACACTGACCTTCACCCAGCCGTTCATGGTTATGGACCGTGGCTTCGATCCGACGCCCGTCTCCATCATCATGACCTGCCTCGGTGTTGGCGCTATCTTCTGGGGCGCCGTGCTCCCGAAGATCTCGG
>JBMNUM010000013.1:0-55941 GCA_050946275.1 Coriobacteriales bacterium | reverse complement strand
GCGGTGAGCGAGCCCTTCTTCGTCATGAGCACGAGGCCGTTGTAGCGCCCGGCGAGCGAGCTGGCCGCGAGCGCGTCCTTGTAGGAGGCGTCCGTCGTGACGACGGCCACGGAGGTCTTCCCGAAGCGCTTCGTGATGTTGAGCATCGTGTCGGGCGCGGTCGCGCCCCAGATGCGGTGCCACAGCTTCTTGTTGGAGTTGTAGGTCGAGGTGGCCTTCTCGAGCTTGGACTTCGCGTCCTTGATGGCCGCCTCGTCCGCGCTCTTGTCGTCGTAGACCTTCTGCGCCGCCGTGATCGCATTGTCGAGCGCCTTCTTCTCGGCCGTGGTCGTCCACCTCTTGCCGTCGGCGACGTTCATGCCGTCGGTCGAGGTGGCCACACCGTTCTCGGCGGCTTTGGCGTTGTTGATGGCCGTGAGGAGCAGCGCCTTGGCCTCGCCCGCGATCGTGTAGGCGTGGTAGGTGGAGGCGACCTTGATCCCGGCCGCCTCGAGGGCCGCGAGCGCGTCCTCGCCCACGAGCGCCTGCTGCGCCGGGGTCAGCGCCTCGTACGCCGCGCGCGCCGCGTCGACGGCGGCCTTGTCGGCGACGGCCGTCGTCTGCGTCATGGAATCGAGCGCGGGCAGCTCGTCGATGAGCTCCTCCACCTTGAGCGCCGCGATCTTGTCGACGGCGCCTTGCAGCTTCTCCTGCAGCCCGTCGCTAATGCAATCCTGCTGGGCGGGAGTCAGCTTGTCGAAGTCCGCCTTCACGGCAGCGATGGCCGCCTCGTCATCGAGCGTCACGTCCGCGATATCGGGAAGATCGTCGATGGCCTGTGCCACCGGCGCGGCAACGTAGCTGTCGTACTCCGCCTCCATGTCGGCGATTATCGCCTCGGCGGCCTCGAGGTCCGTGAGATTCTCCACGTACTCCTTCTGGGCATCCGTCAACCCTTCGTAAGCCGTGCGGGCAGCCTCCACGAGGGCTTTGTCGGCTTCGAACGATTCGATAGTCGTGGATGCCGGAAGCGCGTCGATCAAGTCGTCAACCGCCTCGGCCTGCGCCTGATCGTATAGAACCTGCAGCTCGACGATGCGGGCCTCGGCCGCATCGAGCGCCGCATGGTTCGTGACGAGCGCCTTCTGGTCGGAGGTCAGCGCCATATACGCCGCGACCGCCGCGGCCACGGCATCCCGGTTGGCCTCGAACGTCGCAACCGACATGTCGCCGGGAGCGGGCAGCGCGTCGATCTTCGCTATCACCACATCGGCGGCCGCCTGGTCTGCTGCGGCCTTCTCGAGCGCTGCGATCCTCGCCTCGGCAGCACGGAGGATGGCCGGGCACCCGTTGTCGTCGGCCACGGCCTTCGGTCCCGCCTCGAGCGCCTCGTAGGCGGCACGGGCCGCGAGAACAGCGGGCTTGTCGTCGAGCGTGAGCTCGTTGGTCGGCTCGAGGGCCTGGATCATCTCGATCGTCGACTCCGCCTCGTGGTAGTACACCTCGTTGTCGTATTGCCTCAGGGCCGCCTTCACGCCGTCGTACTTGGACAGCAGGTCGGCGCTGATGTACTCGGTGTAGTTCGGCACCAGCTCGAGCTTTGCGGCAATCTGGTTGAGGCAGTCCCTGACGTCCTCGGCGTTGTACGCATCGACCTCGCCGACCTCCGTGCTCCATTCCTCGGGAAGACCGTCCCGGATCAGGTCGGCGGCATCGTGGGCATTGTCGAGAATCGGCACCATCGCCTCATCGAGCTGGAGCTTCGTGACGAGGGCGCCGTCGATGCGCTCGCGCTGCTCGTCGGAAAGCGCACGGTAGTTCTGACGCGCCTCCAAGATCTCCGCCTTCGCGTTGTCATAGTCTCTCTCGCCGAGGGCGCCGAGCTCCGATGTGCTCGGGAGCGCCTCGATCAAGGCAACCACCCGGTCGACCGCAGCCTGATCGGCGACGGTCTGCATGATCGCGGCGTAGGCCGCCTCGGCAGCGACGAGCCTCCCGGTATCCACATAGCGCTTCGTCTGGTTCGGCAGCGCGTTGTACGCCGCGCGGGCGGCGCGGATGGCGTCGTTGTCCGCGGCTGTCACCGTGAACTCGTCGGGAAGGCCGTCGATGAGCTCCTGGTCGTGGGATATCTCGGCGGCGTGCGAGTCGTGCAGTGCTTCGGCCTGCAGCGCGTCGAGCGCCTCGACGACGGCGGCCAGCCGCCCCGCCGCATCCTCGCCGACGAGCGCGCGCTGGCTTGCCGACAGGCCATCGAAGACTTCCTGCACCTCGGCGACCCGGTTCCCGTCATCGGCCGTCACCTCGCCGGGCCCGGGCAGCGCCATGATCTCGGTGCGCATGTTCTGCGCCACCAGCTCGTCGTGCGTCGGCCCGGTCGCCATGACGAGCACCTCCGAGGAGCCTGAAGCGCCGTTGCCCGAGTAGGCGTTGTGCGCCCAAATCCGATAGTTGTACCAGAGGCCGTTCTCGACGGGGGCGTCGGGGATCGTGAACGAGCTCTGGTCGGCCGAAACCCTGAAGAGGTCGCTGTTCGAGTACCTGCTTTCCGTTGCGAGCTTGCGCTGGATCGTGTACCAGGAGGCTTGCTCCGAGGCATCGACGTCCAGGCGGTCCCACGTGAGCGTCACCTGCCCGTCACCACCTGTTGCGTGCAGCTCGGGCGCTGCCGGATATGCCGTCGGACACGTGTCGACATCGGCTTGCGTGATTGTGAAGGTCACCTCGGAAGACTTGTTCGGCGGGAAGGTTTCGTCCTTGTAGACGTCATGCGGATAGTCATGGGTGCTCTGCGTCATACCGTTCACGTTGATCCTGGTGCTCGCGTAGACGTACAGGCGATATTGCGTGCCGACGGTGCTGCTCCCGGGAGTCCACGCATAGCTCGTCGCGGTCCCGATGTTGTTGGAATCAATCGACACCGACTGCCATTCATCGCTGCCGGGCTGCTTGCGCCAGCCGCTGATGTGGTAGCTCTTCGGCGTGGCGCCATCGGCCGGCGGATCCCATGTGAAGATCACCTGTCCGCCGGTCTTCGTGGCCGTGAAGTTGAGGGGCTTGCCCGGCTCGGCGCCGGATGCGAGCTCCTGGATGGTCAGCGTGCGCAGCGCGCTCGGCCGGTCGATGGTGTCCGCGCACGACGCGACGACCTTGTAATCGTACGTCCAGCCCTTCTCTACCGGCGTGTAGCCGTTGGCGGCGGCGTTCGCGGCATCGTCGGAATAGCGGTAGTACGAGACGCCCTTGACGTCCGTGTCGAAATACGGGTACTTGTCCGCGCCCTGCGCGGGCAGCGTGGCGAGCTTGTGCCACGTGCCGCCCTCGTCACGGCGCCAGACCTCCCAGTTCTCGACGGCCGTCTCCGCATCGTTGTACAGGTCGGTCCACTCGACCCACACCTGCGGATCGTCGTTGCGGGGTCCGTTGTCGTTCCTCACCCGGACGAGCGGGAAGCTGCAGACGGTCGCCTCGACCTGCTCCGACACGGCCTCGCCCGCGCCGTTGACCGCGGTGACGGTCACGTTGGCCTTCTGGCCGTAATAGTTCTGGATGTTGCTTATGTCGACGGTGGTGTTGTCCACGATGCTCGAATCGGTGCTCGTGCCGGCCATGATGGTCGGGTCGAGCATCGTCTTGTAGGCGTCGATGGTCCTGGTCGCCGTGTAGTTGTATCCGGGATAATTGAACGAGTACTTGTACGTGTCCACGATCGAGCTCGTGTCGTCTTGCTCGAAGGCCACGCGGAGCGTCCCGGAAGCCCAGTAGCCATAGCCGGTGCCGACCCAGCCGCCCTCCTCGTAGACGCCCTGCTCCTCGTTCGTGCTCACGTTGTTGCGATAGAAGGTCGAACTGTCGTCGATCTCGATCCAGGCCTTCGTGATCTTGGGCGCGGAGGGCACGATCTGGTCGTTGTTGTCGGGAATGCCGGCCGAGTAGTACCCGTCGCCTTGGAACGGGAAGACGATCACCTTGGACGGAGCGCTCTCTCCGCGCTGGTTGTACGCGGTGATGTAGTACTCGTGCGGGCAATTCTTCGCCAACCAGCTCAGGTTGGTCAGCTGGGTTCGCAGCTCCTTGTACGTGCCCTCGTGCTGATAGTAGTAGCCGCTGCTGGAGCCCTTGGGGTCGATGAAGCTCCGTGCGGAGCCGTCTTGAATCGTCAGGTAGCGGTTGTTCCCCCAGTCGACCCCGTAGCCGTTGTCCCAGGCGTAGTCGCACTGGCCGATCACGTATTCGTCGGCATCCTTGCGGTAGATGTGGAACCCCTCGGGAGCCCCGCCCGTCGTGGCCGGCGTCCAGTTGAGGATCACATAGCCGCCCGAGACGCGCGCGGTGAGCGTGGGCGCGTCAGGAAGCGTGGGGAACGAGCTCTCGTCCACGGGCGTCGTGTCGAGCACGAACACATGGCCGCGGCTGCTCGCGTGGATGCCGTTGAGGACGCGGTCGACGCGATAGGTGTAGGAGCCGTCGGGCAAGTCGGCGATGGTCTCGTCATCGTGGACGACGCCCTTGTCGGGCGTGTTGCTCTCCGTGTACGTTTCGAGGAGCGTGTCGTGCCCTTCCTCATCGACGCGGTGGATCTCGTACGAGGCGACGCCATCGGGCCAGAACTGCGCGCGGGGAACGCCCTCCCCCGTGGTCGTCCACGTGACGTACACGGTCGAGTAGCTATGGTTCGCATGCACGTCGTTGGAGAGCGGGGCCTTCGCCGTGAGGTAGTAGATGTCGCTCTGGTTGCTCTCGTTGTCGGTGATGCGGAGGGCGTACGAGTAGTTCTTGTCGAACTCGACGTCCGCGTCGTCGAAGACAACCTCGTCACCGACCGTCTTCCTATATGGCTCCTCGGCCGTGTTGGGCGGATTGGTGCCCTCGCAGCGCCAGTACTCGACCATCGCTATCCTGTTCTTCGACTGATAGTTCGGCGTAATGATGATGTGCCGCGTGTAGCCGATAATGTTGTCGTAGTCGTCATCCCAGATGGTGTCGCAGTTGGTGCGCACGTCATGTGAGAGGATAGTCGGCTTCTCGGTCTGGCTGCTGCACTGCACGTGGTTCGACTCGTAGCTCTCGATTCCCTGCTTGGAGACGGCCGTGACGAAGTAGTCCTCGTCGTTGTACGGGATCGGCAGGTCGTCCTGGTAGGTCCACGTGTAGGTGTGGGGCGTGCCCTCCACCCAGTGGTTGATGTCCTCGACCCGCGCGTTCGGGTCGACGATCGCGACGAGGCGGCCGTTCTTGTAGACCTTGAAGTGGTCGACGAGCGCCGAGCCGTCGTTGGACCCGCCGCCGTACTTCTCGGCCATCTTCCACGTGAGCTGGATGTAGCCGTACTCCTCGTCGAAATCGAGCTGGGGCGGGGCCATCTGCGTGGGGAAGCTCGGGTCGGGCGTCGCCTGCGCGGGCGCGGCGGGATAGCCGTGGAACGGGTTGCCGCTTATGACGGTGTAGGTGTAGGTCTTTCCGTTCTCCGCGGTGGTGTCGAGGAAGAAGCCGTGCCCGTCCTCGTCCGGGTAGACCTCCTCATCGAGCAGCTCGTAGTCGTTGAAGTCGATCGAGTCGGGGTCGGAGAGCTCGGATGCCAGCGGCGTGCCCTCGCGACGGTATACGCTGTAATCCGGCATGCTGCCGCTCGGCGTCTCGCCGGCCTGCCAGGTGAGCTCGACCTGCGAGTCGGCGCCTGTGGCGACGAGGTTCGTGGCGCGCGTCGCGAGGCGCGGGTTCACGCCGGTCAGCGTCACCTTGACCGGCACGCGGTACTGGCCGTCGGGGCTCGCCTCGACGACGCCCTGGGAAGTGTCGTTCATGACGACGCTCAGCTTGTGCGGGATGGTGCCAACGACCATGTAGCCCGTATAGGTGCCCTCGACGAGGTACCGCGCGTCGAGGATGACCGAGTACGTGGCATACGAGGTGCCACCGCCCTCGCTCATGCCGGCCGGCGGGAGCGGAGCCCATTTCAAATCGTATAGATATGTGTTGTAGCCGGAGGAGATGTTGCCCCAGTAGAAGGGACCGTAGTACCTGTAACCGACGCTGCTGTCCGCCGATTCTCCGCTCAAGCTGACGGTGATGTCGGTGGTGTTGCCGCGGTCATCGGTCGCCCGTGCCGGACTGCTGTTGTACACGCTGAGGGTGTGCGCGCCGCGGAGCGCCTCGTCATCGCTGTCGAGGGAGATGGTGCCGAAGTCGAAGCCTTCCGAGCCGATGTCGTCGTTGATGGGATTGATCCAGCCGGTGTCCTCCTCGAGCCTGATGGAGGCATTGGACTGGTTGTAGACCCTGATCGTGAGCGGTATCTGCTGCGAGTATGTATCCTCGACCGTCGAGCTGCTGAACCCCCAGCTGTCGTAGGCCTGGCCGAAGATGTACTCGGTGACCTTTTCGTAGTCAGAGCGCTTCTTGCCCAGCTGGATCGGGCATGAATACTGGCCCGTCGACATATAACCCGAGCTTATCTTGAGATCGAACGTGGCCGTCTTCCCGGCGGGAATGGTGAAGCCGGACCGTATCGAACGCACCGTCTGATCGTCGTTGACGGTCAGGATGCTATCCCACTCCGCGTTGGTGACATCCGCGGTCAGGCGGCCGTAGTTGTCCATGCGCGGGAACTCGACCGGCTCGAGGTCTTCCCTGCCGCCCGCCTGGGCAAACGACGGACAGCTCGTCATGCTGACGAACTCGAGGTCTGAGCCGGTGGTGTTCCTCACCGTGAGGGTGACGGTGTTCGTGTCGCCGTCGCGGACCCAGACGGTGTTGCCGGACACGCCCGCCCCGCTGATGCCCACGAACTGCAGGTCGCTTGTCGCCGCCTGGGCCTGGCCGCTCGGCAGCAGGCACAGCGCTGCCGTCGCGAGGACCATTCCGATGGCCGCGGCCATGGCTCGTCGCAGGACCTTGCGTTCCATCACGTTGCTGCTCATCGGATTGCCTCCTCTGGACTGGTCGAGGTGGAGGGTCGAGGGCGCCGGGCCCGCGCGCGTGCGATGCGCCCGCCACGCGCGCGGCTCGTGTTTGCCCGCGCGTTATGGCGTGTGGTCTCACCGTACCCGATTGGATGGGCGGAGGGTCTAGGATGGGGGTCTAGTTTTAGTCTAGGTTTTGCAAAACCCCCGGTAGATCGGGTGGGGTAGAATACGAGAACGTGCATGGGGAGCCCGAGCAGGACGACGCTGGGAGGAGGACCTCATCACCACCGAGGTTGCGACATATCGTGCTTCCAACCGCCGGGACGTGCTGTGCTTCCTGCTGGTGTTCCTGTGCTTCGCCTCCGCCTCGGCCTGTTGGCTCGCGTGGTTCTACCACCTCCTCGAGCTGGCGCCCGGCACGAGCGCCGACACCTATTCGATGGTCGTCGGCTATCTCGTCCAGGCGGCCGCCATCGCGCTTGTCGCCCTCGTCGCCCGGAAGCGTCCCAGCATCACGGGGCGGCCCGTGCTCGTCGCGTCGCTCGTGCTCCAGATGGCCTGCACGCTGCCCGCCGTCGGCGGCGAGACCGTCGGCGCCTCGCTCGTCTTCGGCTACGCGATGAGCATCTTCATCGGCGTCGTCGCCGCGATCTATCTCGACCGCCTCGCGCGCTTCGCCTCGCCCGACCGGCGCGGCATCGTCTTCGGCGGCGGATATGCCTGCTCGGCCATCGTGAACTGGCTGCTCTCCCTGGCGCCGTCGTCAGCGACCGCGCCCGTCTCGCTCAACGTCGTCCTTTGCGTCGTGCTGACCGTCCTCGCGGCGGTCGTCGCGCTGCTCCTCTCCGACATCCCGAGCGCCCAACGTGTCATCCCGAGCGAAGTCGAGGGATCTCCCTCGGCTGGGGGAACCCTTCGACTCCGCGCTTCGCGTTCCGCTCAGGATGACTTGGGAGGTGCCGGCGGTGCTTCCGTCACGCTCAGGCTCGTCGCGCTGGCCGCGGTCACCGTGTTCCTCATGAGCCTCGTAAAGAACCTCGGGTCGAGCTTCTCCTCGGCCGACATCGCCGCGGGCGTGAGCATCGAGTCGTCGCGCATGTTCTACGCGGCCGGCCTCGTGATCGCGGGCATCGTGACCGACCGCTCGCGCAAGCACGGCGCCATCTGCTGCACCGCCGCGCTCGTGACGCCCTTCGCGCTCCTCGCGCTGGCCGGCGAGCCCCTGCCGGGCCTGATCCTGTGGTCCATCGACTACTTCTTCTTCGGCTTCTTCGCCGTCTTCCGCGTCGTGCTGTTCTCCGACATGGCCGCGCGCGACGGCCTCCTGTACCTCGCGGGCTTCGGGTTGCTGTTCGGGCGCATCGGCGACGCTGCGGGCACCGCGGTGTGCCAGGCGCTCGCGGGCAGCAAGACCGCGCTCGTCATCGCCGCCGCGATCGCGCTCGTGGCGACCGGCTTCGCGCTCGTCCGGCTGTTCTCGCGCCTCTACGGCTCAACGGCGCAGGCCGACCCTGGCCCCACCGAGGAGGAGCTCTTCGAGGAGTTCGCCGCGAGCTACGAGCTGTCCGCCCGCGAGCGCGACGTGCTGCGGCAGCTCGTCGACGGCCGCACGAACGCCGAAATCGCCGCCGACCTCTTCATCGCCGAGGGCACCGTGAAGTTCCACGTCGGCAACCTCCTCAAGAAGACGGAGAGCCGCAACCGCACCGACCTACGCGCGAAGTACCTCCTCCACCGCGACGAGAAGTAACGCCCCGCAACCGCACCGCCACGGGCGGGGTTGACGGGGAGGCATTCCCAAATTGTCAACCTCTGATGCTCCCGCTACACTGGGTCTTGATGCCGGGAACGGGCCGGCTGGCCGGGACGGGGTGGAGCATGGCGTTCGACGCGCTGCTGAACGGATACATCGACTGCATCGGGTGCACGGCGCGCGAGCTCGCGCGCGTGTCGGGCATCTCCGCGTCGGCGATCAGCCGCTACCGCTCCGGCGAGCGCACGCCCGACCCCGAGAGCGACCACCTGCAGCGCCTCGCCGCCGGCCTCGCCGAGCTGAGCGGGCGCGACGGCGGCGAGCAGCTCGACCCCGACGCCGTGCTCGACGAGCTCAAGTCCTCAGTCAGCGGCATCGAGGTCGCCTACGACGCCTACGTCGCGAACCTGAACGCCCTGCTCGGCGCGCTCGGCATCTCCAACAGCGCGCTCGCCCGCTCGCTCGCGTTCGACCCCTCGTACATCTCGCGTGTCCTCGCCGGTCAACGCCGCCCCTCGGACATCCCCGACTTCACGCGCCGCGTCGCGCAGTTCATCGCCATGCGCCACACCGAGGACGACGAGCTCGGCAAGATCGCCTCGGTCACCGGACTCGACGCCGAGGCGCTCGCCGAGCAGTCGTCGTGCGCATCCGCCATCGCCCAATGGCTCACGCGCAACCCCGGGCCCACCGAGGGCGCCGTCGACCGCTTCCTGCGCAAGCTCGACGAGTTCGACCTCGACGAGTACATCCGCGCCATCCGCTTCGACGAGCTCAAGGTGCCCACCGCGCCGTTCCAGATGCCCACGACCAAGACGTACGAGGGCATCGACCAGTTCAAGGAGGCCGAGTTCGATTTCCTCAAGGCGACGGTGCTCTCGCGCTCCAAGGAACCGGTCACGATGTACAGCGATATGCCGCTCGAGCAGATGAGCGAGGACACTGACTTCGCGAAGAAGTGGATGATGGGCATGGCGATGCTGCTCAAGAAGGGGCTGCACCTCGACATGATCCACGACGTGAACCGTCCCGCCGGCGAGATGATGCTCGGACTGGAGAGCTGGATTCCCATGTACATGACCGGTCAGATCGCGCCGTACTACCTCAAGGCATCGCAGTCGCCGGTGTTCACGCACCTGCTGAAGGTGTCGGGCACGGTGGCGATGGCGGGCGAGGCGATCGCCGGCTTCCACGCGCACGGGCGCTACGTGGTGACGAAGGGCAAGTCCGAGGTGCGCTACTACCGCCGGCGCGCGAGCGACCTGCTGCGCCGGGCGTACCCGCTCATGCGCATCTTCACTGAGGGCAACGCCGACGAGTTCGGGGAATTCCTGCGGACGATCGCGCCCGAGGGCGACACCATGCGCTCGATCCTGACGAGTCCGCCGATCTACACGGCAGACGAGGAGCTCCTGCTGAAGATACTCAACCGCTCGGACGTTCCCGCCAAGCAGAAGAAGGCCATCCTGGAGTTCGCGCGCAGGTTCCGCGAGAGCATCGAGCGGATGCTGACAGGCGGTGCGGACGGCGTGGGCGCCGGTGGCGAGCTGCTCATCGAGCTGCCCGACCTTGGCGTGGAGGAGTTCGAGCGCCATCCGATGGCGCTGTCGCTGTCGGGCGCCATGCACCCCAGCGACGTCTTCTACACATACGACGAGTACCGCACCCACGTGGCGCAAACCATGGCGTTCGCCGAGGAGCACGCCGGCTGCACGGTCCGCCTGTCGCCGTCGACCGTGTTCCGCAACATCCAGATCCACTTGCTGGGCAACGAACGCGTCGTGGTGTCGAAGGGCCGAGCGCCCGTGATCCACTTCGTCATCGAGCACCCCAACCTCGTCGCAGCGTTCCGCGACTTCGTCCCGCCCCTCAACGAGACCAGCGCCTAACCGCGTGAGTCGAAGGACCGTCCTTCGACTCATTTCGCCAGGCTGACCTCGACGTAGCCGAGTGCGCCGAGCGTGCGCTTGAGCCACGGATGCTCTAAGGCGGGAACGCCGCAGTACAGCAGCTCGCCATGGGCGAAGCGGGCCTCGAGCTCGAGCAACCTCGTGTTGTCGTAAAGGTAGACCTCGTCGCACAGCGGAATCGCGCGGACGAGGTTATCGAGCGATGCGTCGTAGCGCCGGGTGACGACATCCGCGGGGATGAAGTGACCGCCCGACTCGACGCGCCTCGCAACGCGCTCGCTTGCAATCGAGGGGTCGTCGACCCCGATGTAGAACAGCGCGATGTGGTAGCCGGCTTGCCGGGCACGCTCGATGTTGCGCATGACGGTCTTGTCGGTAAGTGTGGTTTCCTGATTGAACGAGGCACCCGCCTCCAGAAGGCCACGCAGCCGCTCAACCGCGAGGCGTCCCGCCTTCAGCTGCGCCGATTCCTCTCGCCAATCCCAACCGTTCTCGGCGATGATCTCGTCGGGATTGACGCGCGGAAGATCGCGCTCGAGACCGCTGGAGCACCAGAGGCCGGAGCGAAACAGCGTGGACTTCCCCGCACCGTTGACGCCGGCGAACAGGATGTAGAGCGGAGGCGTCGCCATCAGAAGACCCCTTCGGCGATGAGTTCTTGCTGCCGTTGCTGGAGGAAGAAGTCCGCCACGCGAATCCAGAAGGCCTGCTCCTCCGGCGTACGGGCGCAGTCGAGAAGACGCGAATCATAGCACCCCGAGAGTACGCGGGCCGCCTCATCGTAGATGCGGTGGGCAGTCTCGATATCGGGAACCGAGCGCTCGGGCAAGCTAACGTCGCAGTGTGGACGGCCCGGACCGGGGTTGGACTGCAGTCGGCTCGCGACGGAATCCTCGCGCACCATCCACGCCCGACCAAGCTTCTCGCCCTCGAGCTTCCCTTCCTTGAGCAAGGCCCGAACGCGAGACTCCGAAACCCCGAGAACCTTCGCAGCACTATGAACGCTCAACATGGTAGCCTCCTTTTTTCCTTGCTGCACACATTAAGGAAACTATTGCGTTTACGCAATGGTTTATTGCATGAGAGTGCTGGAGCTAAAAGGCGTCCATTTACCACACCTGGCTAAATGGATGCATGGTTTCTGCATTCATCTAGCCAAGTGTGGTAAAACCGCGACGATCGCATCCGCCGCGTTTGCCGCGCGGAACGAAAACGAGACCGACCCCTCCCGCTCGGCGCGCAAGTCGATAGGGACTGTCATTATTGACTCATAATGGGTCGGAGGACAGTTCTTTGACCCATTCGAGGAGTAGCAATGAAGCCCGAGCTTTCGCTTGTCGTGATGCCGTTCTGCCCGTACTGCAACAAGGTGCTGCGGTTCATGAAGAAGCGCGGTATCGAGATCGAGGTCAAGAGCACCGACGAGCCGGGCGTGCGCGACTTCCTCGTCGAGCGCGGCGGCAAGTTCCAGGCGCCGTGCCTGTTCATCGACGGCGAGGCGCTCTACGAGTCCGACGACATCATCGTCTACCTCGACAAGGCCTTCAGCGCTTAGGGCAGAGCCGCCTGCAAGCTGTCCAATCCCACCCGAATTCAATTCTCCAAGGGCTATATGCTCGTTTCTGCACAATGAATTCGGCAATTCGCATAAGAAATTGTGCCGATAAGGTGATTTTATCTCCCCACACTTACTTAACGCTTACCTTTCGACTACACTTGTCATGCAACGCCGGTTTTCAGTTAAAAACCACACGTTGCACTTGGAGAAATGGGGGCTACGCGGTCTGCCGCCAGATCGTGCTGGGCTGAATAGCCCATCTGCACGAACGATCGCCGGCAAGCCGTGCTGGTCACACGACCGGGGGGATTATGGATATAACGCTGTCCGGTGTTATACCGAATAACGTCTCGGGTTTCGTCCCGAAGTTCTCGCATATGGACATTGGGCGCTTCTACACGCCCAAGCTCATCACGAAGCACCCGAAGCTGTTCAGCCCCGGAATGCTGCAGCTCATCTCGAAGGGCGAGCGCGCCTTCACGCGCTGCGACGAGCACATGGCGTCGAGCCCCTACCTCGAGAGCGTCTGGAACTCCCAGCTCAACTTCGAGTCGCTCAGCGCCTCGCTCATCGACGGCGCCGAGATCGACCTCATGGAGCTGCTCTCCTACGATCTGATGAAGCCGAAGGACCACGACCCCTCCAAGAGGCGCATCCACAGTATGACGTCGCAGCGCGCGATCGAGTACCACGACTACGTCGAGACGCACAACTCGTGCACGGACTTCCACACGTTCCAGTTCGACCGCAGCAGCATCATGGACCTGTACTCCGCGCTGAACTACAAGGACGATAGCTCGTTCAGCCGCTCCTACCGCACCGAGTCCATCGGCGGGGACGATCTCAACGGGATGATCATCGCGCCGGACCAGATCGACGAGTACATGGACGACTTGCTCAAGTTCTGCAACACGAGCGCGTACACGCCGCACATCCAGGCATCGCTCGTGCACTTCCAACTCGAGTACATCCGGCCGTTCCGGCACCGCACGCAATCGCTCGGTCGGCAGATGGCCTACATAATCTACGGCAAGCGCGACTTCACGCGGCACATCTTCGTCGCCAGCGCGATCGAGTCGATCTGGCGCTTCAACAAGCCGCTCGAGAACCTCAAATCCGCGTTCGACCACAGCGGCAAGCACAACCCGCTCGAGCTGTGGATGTACCGCAGCGCCAACATGCTGATCCACCAGGCAGACAAGATCCTCGAGCAGGAGCGTACGTTTGCCGAGATGGAGGACAGCTGGCGCAAGCGGGTTCCGAAGATCCGGCGCGACGACATCTGCGACATCATGCTGCACGACCTCGTGGCGCATCCGATCGTCAACGCGAAGTACATCGCGCAGAGGAGCGGGCGCACGCTGCCGGCTGCCAACGACGCGCTGCGCAAGCTGATCGACGCCGGCGTGATCGCACCCATCGACCAGCGCAAGCGCAACCGCTTCTTCTACGCCGTGGACTACGTCGACTGGTTCAAGGAGCAGGCGGAGCACTACATTCCGCGCGGCTGGCTCCCCGGCAACGAGATCGTGATCTTCTAGCAGGATTTGGAACGCTCCCCCGGGGAGCGTTCCACTTTTATGCAAGGAGCTGCGACTCCTCGATTCCCAGGTATGCCATGAGCTGCGGCCAGAGCTCGGCCGCGCGCTCGTATCCCTGCTCGCAGACGCGGTAGAGCTTGCGCAGGTCGTTGTCGATCGTCTCGAGCTCGAGGCGCTTGGCGGGCATGATGAGGAAGATCCTCCCCTCCTCCGCGAGCTCCATGCAGCGTTTGCGCGTCTTGTTCACGAGCTCGAAGCGCTTGGTGGTGGCGATGGCGAACTCCGGGTACTTGCGGTACATGATGTACGCGAGGTCATTCCAGTGGTTCTCCGCCTGCACGAACGTCTCGTCCTGCGTGAGGACGACGATCTGCTTCTCGTAGCCCGTGCGGAGCGAGTACTCGATGGGAATCGTATCGGCCACGCCGCCGTCGAGGTAGAGCCTGCCGTCGATCTCCACCGGCTGCGAGACGAAGGGCATGGCCGCCGACGCCTGCATGGGCTTCATGCCCTCGATGGGATCGTCGATGTCGAAGTACCGCGGCATGCACGTCTCGAGCTCCGTCGCCACGGCCGTGAGGCGGCACGGCGAGCCGGTGAACTCCTCCAGCTTGTAGGGGATCAGCTCGAACGGGATCTTGTGGAAGCTCATCTCGGCATTGAACGCGTTGCCCGTCTTGAGGAACGACCACAGGCTCATGTAGTCCGGGTCGCCGCAGAAGCCGATGTTGAGCGCGCAGGTGCGACCGCGCGCGCCCATGAGGTAGTTGAAGCCGGAGAGCGCGCCGGCCGAGACGCCGACGATCTTCCTCGGATACAGGCCCTTGTCGCTGAAGTAGTCGAGCACGCCCGAGGTGAACTGCACGCGCATCGAGCCGCCCTCGAGCACGAGGTTCGCGTCGACGGGATTGCATCCCACGTACGCGGGCTCGTATCCGGGCGTGTCGGGCGGGACGAAGAGCGGACGCTCCCCCGTCGTCGGGTCGATGGGCAGTGTATCGCGGAATCGCATGCATGTCCTCTCGTGCGGATGTTTGGAACGCTCCCCCGGGGAGCGTTCCAAATGACAACCGCACCATTGTAGCGCATGGATGCGGCAATGACGGTCACCGTGAACGTCACGGATTACTTGCGCGTGATCGTGCGGGCTATGGCGTCCTTCCAGCCCTCGATGAGCTGGGTGACCTGGTTGGTGCCGACCTGCGGCTTGTAGACGGTGGCGGCTCCCTGCAGCGATGCGAGGTCATCGATGCCGCCCCAGACGCCCGTAGCCAGTCCGGCGAGGTAGGCCGCTCCGAGCGCGGTGGCCTCCGGCGATGCCGGCCGCTCGATGGTCACGCCGAGCACGTCGGCCTGGAACTGCATGAGGAAGTCGTTCAGGCTCGCGCCGCCGTCGACGTTGAGCTGCTGAAGGCGCGTGCCGGCGTCGTTCTCCATCTCCGAGAGGATGTCGTAGACCTGGAACGCCAGCCCCTCGAGCCCCGCGCGCACGATGTGCGCGGGCTGCGTCCCGCGCGTCAGGCCGTAGATGGCGCCGTGCGCATCCTGGTCCCAATACGGCGTGCCGAGCCCCGCGAACGCGGGCACGACGTACACGCCGCCCGTGTCCTCAACGCTCATCGCCACGTCGGACGAGTTCGCCGGATCGTCGAGCAGCCCGAGGTCGACGAGCCAGCCGATGAGCTGCCCGCACACGAAGGCGCTTCCCTCGAGCGCGTAGCACGGCTTGCCGTCGGGGCTCGCAGCCACGGTCGTGAGCAGCCCCGAGTCGGAGAGCCGCGGCTTGTCGCCGATGTTCATGAGGAGGAAGCATCCCGTGCCGTACGTGCTCTTGGCCTGGCCGGGCTCGAAGCAGCACTGGCCGAACAAGGCCGACTGCTGGTCGCCCGCAACGCCGGTGATCGGGATGTCCTGCCCGTATCCCTCGAGCTCGATGGTGCCGAAGTCCCCTGACGACGGGCGCACCTCGGGCAGCATCTCCTTCGGGATGTCGAAGAGTCCGAGCAGCTCATCGTCCCACTTGAGCTCGTGGATGTTGTAGAGCATCGTGCGCGACGCGTTCGTCGGATCGGTCGCGTGCACGCGCCCGCCCGTCAGATTCCAGATGAGCCAGGTGTCGACGGTGCCGAACAGCAGCTCGCCCGCCTTCGCGCGCTCGCGGGCGCCCTCGACGTTGTCGAGGATCCACGCGAGTTTCGTCGCGGAGAAATACGCGTCCGGTACGAGGCCGGTGCGCGTGTGAATCGCCTCGATGAGCCCGAGCGCGGCGAGCTTCTCGATGTAGGGAGCCGTGCGGCGGCACTGCCAGACGATGGCGTTGTAGACCGGCTCGCCCGTCTTCTTATCCCAGACGATGGTCGTCTCGCGCTGGTTCGTGATGCCCGCGCACGCGACGGACCCGGACAGCCGACCCGCCGCCTCGAGCGCCTGGCCGAGCACCTCGAGCTGCGCTTCCAGCAGCTCCTCTGGGCGCTGCTCGACCCAACCCGGATTGGGGTAGTACTGCATGAACGGCTTCTGCGCGACGTGGCGCACCTCGCCCTTGGCATCGAAGACGATGCAGCGCACCGATGTCGTGCCTGCATCGAGCGACAGAATCAGCGGATTGTCGGCCATGGGGCCTTCCTTTCTCAAAACCTGACAATCACGTCAGACGTGATTGTCATGACAACGGCGTCAGACGTGATTGTCAGACGTGATTGTCGGCGGTTGCCGGGATGATCAGATGTGACGCGCGAGCCAATCGAGGACGTCGGTCTTGAACTCGTCCTGGTTGAGCTCGTTGTGGAGCTCGTGGCGCGCGCCCTCGTACATCTTGAGCTCGACGTCGGCGACGCCGGCCTTGTCGCACATCTTCTTGAACAGCCGCGGCGCCTTGCCCATGTCGCCGACGGGGTCGCACTCGCCACTCGCGATGAGGATCGGCAGGTCCTTGGGCAGCGCGTCGGCGGATGCCTGCGAGGACGTGAAGATCACGAGGGAGAACAGCGACTTGAACGCGCCGGTGGCGAAGCGGAAGCGGCACAGCGGGTCGGCCCGGTACGCATCGACGACCGCATCGTCGCGCGAGAGCCAATCGTTGGGCGTGCGCGGGTTCTCGACGCTCCTGACGTAGGGCCCGATGACCATCCTTGTGACGAGCCTGTCGCGGTAGCGATCGCCGCGGGTCTTTCCCTCGACGCCCGCGAGAATCTTGCCGATCTTGCCGGCCGCGTTGGGCGGGTTGCCCGTCCCCTCGATGATGGCGCCGGCGAGGCCGGTGGCCTTGGCCGGCTGCGCGAGGTAGGCGCGGGTGATGAACGAGCCCATCGAGTGACCGAGCATGAAGTACGGGAGCTCGGTGCCGAGCTCCTCGGTGACGAGCTTGCGGAGCTGGTGCACGTCCTCGATCCAGATGCGGTCGCCGCCCTTGAGCGGCATGACGCCGCGGTCCTCGGGGGACTTCACGGAGTCGCCGTGCGCGCGATGGTCGTTGCCGACCACGATGTAGCCATTGGCTGCCAGCGTGCGCGCCATGTCGTCGTAGCGGCCGATGTGCTCGAGCATGCCGTGCACGATCTGCACGATGCCGATGGGATGCGGACTACCGTCACCATCGGGTGCGGGGGTCCAGATCCACGCGCTGATATCGACCGTCCCATCGCACGACGGATAGGTGAACTGGCGCTTCCCGATATCGAGCCCCTCGTGGTTCAGCGTGAATTCCGACATGTCCGCTCCTCCTCCTGTAGCGCATCAAGATTGCACACTCTGCTAATGGTAATGCAATATGCGTCGATGCGCAGACGCGACAACACAGAACCTGTCAATCAGCCCCGCCTTGTTTGACAGGTTTCTGGGCAGCTGGCCGCATCGTATAATCGAAGTCATCTATATGGATACGGAAGGAACGGGCATGCGCAATGTCGTCGTCATAGGAGCAGGGGCCTCGGGACTCGCCGCCGCCATCGCGGCCGCCCGCGCGGGAGCGCATGTCACGGTGCTCGAGGGCGACGTGAAGCCCGGCCGCAAGCTCCTGCGGACCGGCAACGGACGCTGCAACCTCACGAACGCCCGCATCGACGTGGCCGCAGGTGACGACGAAGGTCACCGCCACCGTCACGGCGGCAACGACGACGAACGCTATCGTCACTTCGAGGACGCCGCTCCCCTTTCCATGTACAACGACCCCTCTTTCGTCCGGCCGACGCTCGAGCGGCTCGGTTGCCGCGAGATCGTCGACTTCTTCTCCTCGATCGGCCTCCTGTGCTACGAGGACCAGGAGGGACGCATGTACCCGGTGACCAACCGCGCGCGCTCCGTGCTCGATGTGCTCGTGGGCGAATGCGCCCGGCTCGGAGCGTCGATCGAGTGCGGCAAGCACGTGCGCGAGATCCGCGAGGGCGATGCGGGGTTCGGCGCGCTGCTCGACGACGGCTCGGTGGTCCACGCCGACGCGATCGTGCTGGCGACGGGCGCAGAGGCGGCTCCGGTCGCCTCGCTCTCGCTCCCCCTCGTGCCGCAGGCGCCGGTGCTCGGGGCGCTTCGCACGGCACCGGACATCGTGCGGCGCATGGAGGGCGTCCGGATGCGGTGCGGCGTGCGGGTTGAGGGGCGCGACCTCGCGGCCGAGGGCGAGGTGCTCTTCCGCCCGTTCGGCGTGAGCGGCATCGTCGTCTTCGACCTCTCGCGGTTCATCGGCGAGGGCGACGTGCTCTCGCTCGACCTGCTCCCCTTCATGGAGCGCGATGCACTGATGGAGGAGCTGGAGCGCCGGAAGCTGCGCGATTACGCCCCGCTGGCATCGGGGGCGAGCCTCGACAGCAAGCGCAGCGCCAAGCGCGCGAAGAAGCGCGCGTCCGAGCTCGACGGCATGGTGCTTCGGCTCTTCGACGGGCTCGTCGTGCGCGAGGTGGCCGATGCGGTGCTCGCCTACTGCGGTCTCGATACGGGAATCAGGCCGGCAGACCTACCGGTCGACCGGGTCGCAGATGCGCTCAAGGACCTGCGGCTGACCGTCACGGGAGGCCCCGAGGCAGCTGAAGCGCAGGCGATGCGCGGTGGCATCGCGACCGATGCAGTTGATGCGGAATCGCTTGCCATCGACGGGCATCCGGGACTCTATGCCTGTGGCGAGACGCTCGATGTCGACGCGGCCTGCGGTGGCTTCAACCTGCACTGGGCATGGGCCTCGGGCCTGACCGCGGGAGCAAGCGCCGCCAACAGATGACATCGCGGCGGGGCACTTTCAACCAGGTAAAAGTGCCCCGCCCTTTGGGAGGTTAGATGCTGCAGGTTGCAAACATAGCGCTTCCACTCGACTTCGGGCCGGCTAACAACCCGGAGGAGCTTGCAGCCGCCGTCGCGGCGAAGCTCGACATCGAGCGCGGGAGCATCGCCGCCGTGCGCATGCTGCGCCGGGGCATCGACGCGCGCAGCCGTCGCAACATCCACTTCGTCGTGACCGCCGAGGTCGAGCTCGCGGACGATGTCCTCGAGCAGGAGCTACTCGCACGCGGTGACGGAAGCATCAAGCCGGCATCGCCCCACGAGCCGCCGGCCAATCCTCCCTTCGACCGCTTTCGCAAGCGCCCCATCGTCGTCGGCAGCGGACCAGCCGGCCTCTTCGCGGCCCTCATCCTCGCGCGCGCCGGCGCGGAGCCGCTCGTGCTCGAGCGCGGCGACAGCGTGCGCGACCGCATGGCCGCCGTCGAGCGCATGCGCTCCCTCGGCGTGCTCGACCCGGAGTCGAACGTGCAGTTCGGCGAGGGCGGGGCCGGCACGTTCTCCGATGGCAAGCTCACGACGGGCATCTCGAGCCCGCTCACGCGCTTCGTGGCAGAGGAGTTCGTCGCGCACGGGGCGCCGGCCGAGATCGCCTGGCAGGCCAAGCCCCACATCGGCACCGACCTGCTCCCCGGCATCATCGAGCGAATCCGCGCCGAGATCGTCGAGCTGGGTGGCGAGTTCGCGTTCCGCACCCGTCTCGAGGGGCTGGAGGTCGAGGAGAACGACGGCGCCCGACGGGTCACGGCGGCGGTCGTCCGCAGGCCCGACGGCTCGACGGCATCCATCGCCTGCGACGACATCATCCTCGCAATCGGCCATAGCGCACGGGACACCTACGAGATGCTGCACGCACTCGGCATCCCGCTCGAGCCCAAGCCCTTCTCGATCGGCGTGCGCATCGAGCACTCCCAGAAATGGCTCGACGGGGCACGCTACGGCAAAGCCGCCTCGCACCCCGCGCTCGGCGCCTCCGACTACAAGCTCTCGCTGCATTTGAAATCGGGTCGCTCGGTCTACACGTTCTGCATGTGCCCGGGTGGCGAGGTCGTGCCCGCCGCGAGCGAGCCCGGCCGGCTCGTCGTCAACGGCATGAGTCGCTTTGCCCGCGATGGAGCCAACGCCAACTCGGCGCTCCTCGTCGGCATCACGCCGCGCGATTTCTCCGATGATTCGGGGGACAACCCCTTGACCCATCCCGACCCGCTCGCGGGGGTGGCGTTCCAGCGGCGCTGGGAGGAAGCGGCCTTCAACGTGGGTGGAGGCGGATTCCGCGCACCGGCGCAGCTCGTCGGAGACTTCCTGCAGGATGCGCCATCAAGCGCTCCCGGGTCGGTGCAGCCAAGTTATCCCGTGGGCGTGACGTGGGGCAGTATCGCCCCGGCTCTCCCCCGCTTCGCCGTCGACGCCATGCGCGAGGCGCTGCCCCTGCTCGGCCGAAAGCTACGCGGATTCGACACCCCGGATGCCGTGCTCACGGCGCTCGAGAGCCGCTCGTCCGCCCCCGTGCGCATCGTGCGCGACGAGAACCTGCAGTCGGTCGCGGTTGCCGGGCTCTACCCATGCGGCGAGGGCGCAGGCTATGCGGGCGGCATCACATCATCAGCAGTCGACGGCATCCGCTGCGCAATAGCGTTGCTGGGTCAAAATTGGTAGGTTTTTATCCATCCACCTTCTCATTATGTCTCCTCACCCGAAGGTGCACCTACCGCAATCCTCATTCGAAGCGGCGGACATTAGTATCGATGCATGGTTTTCTCAAGCTCAGTTTTCCTCTTTGCATTTATGCCTTTGTTCTTCGTCCTCTATTACTTGATGCCGGGACGTAAGGCAAAGAATAATGTGTTATTAATCGCAAGCCTGCTCTTTTATGCTTGGGGTGAGCCAGTCTATATCTTGCTGATGCTCGCCTCTATTGCAGCAAACTGGCTATTCGGCCTGGCAATCGACAGGAAGCAAAAAGAAAGCACCCCCCCCGGCATATTCTTGTTCTAGCTATAGTTTTTAACGTTCTCGTTATCGGATTCTTTAAGTACGAAGGTTTTCTTGCCGGCATAATCAACGGAGCCACGGGCCTCGATATCATCCCAGATTTGCAGCTTCCCCTTCCAATAGGTATTTCGTTCTATACCCTTCAAGCACTCTCATATGTAGTCGACGTTTACAGGGAAGAAGTTTCTGCACAAAGGAATATCCTCTACCTCGGCATGTACATTGCTTGCTTCCCACAACTCATCGCCGGCCCAATAGTGCGGTATTCAACCATTCAGGACCAGGTCATAGGTCGCCGAGAGACAATTGCCTGTGCAGCAGATGGATTGCGCCTGTTCATAATCGGCCTTGCAAAAAAGGCATTGCTTGCAAATACATGCGCCATACTTGCCACCAAAATGCTAGCAATGGGCGGACCTTCAATTGGTGCTGTAGGCGCTTGGGGCGGACTCATCGCCTACACCTTCCAGATCTTCTTTGATTTCTCTGGATACTCTGATATGGCCATAGGACTAGGCAGGATGATGGGGTTTAGCTACCTGCGCAACTTTAACTATCCATACATCTCAAAAAGCATTACCGAGTTCTGGCGAAGATGGCATATGAGCCTGTCAACCTTTTTTCGCGACTACGTATATATCCCACTCGGTGGAAGCAGGGTCTCCTCAAGGCGATATGTTTTCAACATCTTGGTAGTCTGGGCCATTACCGGCCTCTGGCATGGAGCTGCATGGAACTACGTTGGCTGGGGCGTTTACTATGGCGTTCTGCTCGTTTGTGAGAAATTTTTGTGGGGAAAGGCGCTCAACAGGGCCCCGAACATAATCGGACACATATACACAATAGCTATATTCACCTTTGGCTGGTCGTTCTTCTGGATCACAGATCCAGGCCAGCTCATTCCTTATTGGAAGGCACTGGTCGGCGTATTTGGCACAACAGGAGCATCCACATTCTGGGAATTGACCGTGTGGGAGTATTGGCCTATTTTTATCATTTGCGCCGCAGCATCAGTACCTATTGTACCTTGGGTGAAAGAACGTCTCGTCGCATGGGCCGAGAAGAGAAAGGCGACGAGCGTCTTTGCCGAAGGCGGCCTGGCTCATGCGCGCACAAACGCCTCTGATACTCTTTGTATCTTTTCAGCAAAACCCTCTTCTCGCACAAGAAGCATCTCGTTCAGGGCAATTCGTATCTTGGTCGATATCATTTTGGTAGCCCTCCTAATCGCAAGCGCAATTTCAATTGTTTCAGGCAGCTTCAATCCTTTCATCTATTTTCAGTTTTAGGAGAGCAATGCGATGGCGGATCGAATCCACAACATATTGCTTCTGACATTCATTGGATGCTTGCTGTTTGCGGTTCTAGGTACAAAATGGACCAGCAACTCCGGGGCGGAGTATCCGGAATGGATGCATATCGGCTTGGAAAAGACCAGCCTTGAAGGTAGGAAGTACACTGAGGAGCCAAAGATTAATCGCAAGTCTCTCGCAGATGGATCGTATCAAGAACAATGCGAGAGCTACCTGTCGGATATTGTCCCTATGCGAGACAATATCGTTTTAGCGAATGCAAGCATGCAGAGACAATGCATACGTGTTGCCAACATCCCCTTCTCCTTTGATGCATATCCAACGTTCTTTAACTCTGGCACATCGGTTGTACCAGAACACGAGCTCATAGTGCCCAATGCCACTAGCCCCACCGATGAAAATACAAAGGCAGCCTCCGAGTTCGTCGCGCTTGTCGATGAACTAGCTCTCTCCCATCCAGAAGTCAGGTTTTGCTATCAGGCTCTCAGGTCACCCTACGATAGCGAGTTCAACCCGACTTATCGCTATGTCTCACATGTATATGACATGGACTGGGTTAACGAGACGATTCTTGACCCGCTAAAGGAAAGCGGCAACGTAACGCTCCTGTATGAACCAATACGGTCATTCGACGAATACAAAGAGCTATGGATTACTACGGAGCATCATTGGACGATCGAGCGTGCGCTCATCGCCTACAACCATCTTGCGGATTCTCTCGACTGGACAATCGTGCCTTATGACAATCCCAAGCTGATTGTTGCTTCGTGGTACGGAGCAAGATGCCGGCTCGGGCTCGACCTTGAATACTCGAGCGAGTTCTACGATCTTGTTACAGATTTCTCTTCCATCGAATGGAAGAACAAAAAGGGAGAGACCGTCCCCTGCGGCAAGCGAGACGAGTACCTTACGGGCAGCAATCCTTACAGCGAAAAGCCAATATACAACGTATACGACAGCTATTACGGATCTTCAAACCTTGAGGCTTTGAACCACGGAGACAACAACGGCAAGACCTGCTTGGTAATCTGCTCATCGTATACAAAAGCCCTTAAAAACCACATTGCCTCAAACTACAAGCGAACGATTTTCGTTGACCCGATGAACGGTAAAGCGACGAGGTCGATGAGCGATTATATCGAGAACGAAGATGTTGATGATGTTGTTATCCAGATTGCAAGCACCAGCTACGGGAAGCTAAAGCAAAACTCACCCGATCTTCTTTCTTGATTCAAGAACCGCAGCACACCGCGACGCATCCACTATCTCGGCGCATAAACCCCCATGAAGGCCTTGTACGTCTTCGGCATGCCCTCCTCGAAGGGCGTGTACGAGAAGCCGAACGTCTCGGCGAACTTCGTTCCGTCGTAGAGCTCGTCGACGTCGAGCGGCCACGGGATGGCGATGTTGCGCTCGAGCACCTGCTTCACGGTGACATCGACGGTGTCGAGCGGGGCGCCGTGGCACTTCTCGAGCTCGGCGAGGAAGCTCTCGTTCGTGACGATTTCCGGCGCGGCGAGGTTGAAGGTCTCGCCGAAGGCCCGCTCGTCGCCGACCACCATGCGGCACGCGCGCGCGATGTCCACGACGTACACGAAGCTGAAATGCGCCGTGCCGTCGACGAGCCGCTCGACGGGCTCGCCATGCGCGATCTTCTTGATGAACCACGACTCACGCGGTGCGTAGTTGAAGGGACCGTAGATGAATGCCGGCCGCAGGATCGTGTACGGCACGCCGTGCAGCTCGCACGCCTCGACGAGCTCGCGCTCGAGCAGCGACTTGCCGCAGATGTAGCGCGTCACCTCGTCGTCGTCCGACTCGAGGAGGATCGGATCGCCCTCCTTGTGCACGGCCTGGTCGTCGTTGACGTAGACGCTCGCGGTGCTCACGAACACGTACTGCCCGATGCGGTCGCCGAGCGCACCCACGACCGGAGCGATGTCGCCGGGATTATACGCGCAGAAGTCGATGACGGCGTCGAACTCGATATCGGGCAGCACGGTCTTCATCGTCTCGACATCATGCCGCTCGCAACGATACTCGTGGACGCCCGACTGGTTGACGGGGGCATTGCCCCTGTTCACGAGATGCAGCTCCATGTCGCCCTCGCGCGAGCACAGAATCGAGAAGACGCGGCCCGCGAAGTAGCTGCCGCCGATAACGAGAACCTGCTTCGGCATGTTGGATCCCCCTTTGATGACAACCAGCCCCGCCTTGATTGCCAGCTATTTCGATTGCTAGAAGCGGATGGTGCGCGGCTCGTCCGTGAAGGAGCTGAACGTCGCCTCGACATCCTGGAGGTAGAAGACCTCGTTGTTGCCGTCACCCGGCTGATAGCGGTCGGCCAGCTGCGGGTAGGCGTCGAGCAGGTGCTCCTGCGGCTCGAGCCGCTCGTCGAGATAGGCCTTCGCGGTAACGCGAATCCACTCGGCGCCGTCGAACGCGCAGATCTCGATCTTGGGATTCGCCTTCATCTGGGAGCTCACCGGCTTGGACTTTCCCGTCTGGATGTAGAGCTTGCCCTCGAAGATGTCGATGGTGCCGAACGCGCGGTTACGCGGCTGGTCGCCCTCGGTGGTGGCGAGGAAATACACGCCGACTTTCTTCAGGAACTCGTAGACTTCCTCCATGATGAGCCTCCTTCACGCCGTGATCCCAAATGCGATGCGGAAGATTATAACGCGACCGAGCAAATGTGGAACGCTCCCCGGGGAAGCGTTCCAAAAGTTGTAGCCGGCTAACAATTGGAACGCTCCTCGGGGGAACGTTCCAATGCCGCTCGCCGTGGCGGATCTTAAGGTTCGTTTCAGATTCGCCTCCCATACTGGTGCCAAGCCGAGGCACCGAGGAGGTCATCATGGCGAGCTACATCGGAACATTCAGGCGCAAGGAAGTCAAATACCGCTTGAGCGCAGAGCAGGTCGAGCATCTCATGGAGGCCATGGCGGGCCACATGGAGGCCGACGAGTACGGCATCTCCGACATCAACAGCATATACCTCGACACCGCCGCACATTCCATCATCGCGCGCTCGATGGACAAGCCGCTGTACAAGGAGAAGCTCCGCCTGTGCAGCTACGGCACGCTCGGCACGAGCGAGCAGGTGTTCCTCGAGCTGAAGAAGAAGTTCAAGGGCATCGTCTACAAGCGCCGTGTCGGGATGTCGCGCGGAGCCGCGATGGCGTTCCTCGCCGGCATGCCCTACGAGGAGGCGTGCGAGCTCAATCCGCTGCCCGGCCAGGACCCGCACTCCGGCCAGGGCATGCTGAGTCGCACGAGCATCCAGATCGCACGCGAGATCGACGCCTTCATCAAGCGCAACGAGCCGATGCACCGATCGATGCTCATCAGATGCCACCGGCTCGCGTTCCGCGCGGCGGAAGCCGACGAATCCGGGGTGCAAGACGACGTGATCGACCGCGAGCTGCGCATCACCTTCGACTTCAACATCACGTTCGAGCAGTACGCGCCGATGCACGGCGAGCAGGAACCCGGTTCGGCCCGCATCGTCGAGTCGACCCGCGTGCGCGGACCCGAGGAGCTGCTCGAGCCCGGCGAGTCGATCGTCGAGATCAAGGCCGTCGGGGCTTATCCGCTCTGGCTCGTGCGAGCGCTCGACGAGTGCGACGCGTACCCCACCTCGTTCTCGAAATACGGCGAGGCATACAAGCGCTGCCACGGTGCAGCGGAGGAATCGGAGGCAATCGCGGAGTAAGTCGGGGGCAGACCGCCCGGTTTTGACTCATCACCGGTAAGACCACACAGCTAGGAGGGACCAGATGGATTGGATGTTCGGAAGCGTGCTCGATGCGACGGAGTCGACGGTCGCGCAGATCTCGTCGGGTGCGTTCATGTTCTGCTGCATCGCATCGATCGTGCTGGGCGCGGCCGTGGCCGGCATCTACATGTTCAGGCACAACTACTCGAAGAACTTCGTCGTCACGCTGGCGCTGCTGCCGCTGATCGTGCAGATGGTCATCCTGCTCGTCAACGGCAACGTGGGCGCGGGCATCGCCGTCATGGGCGTGTTCAACCTCGTGCGCTTCCGCTCCATCCCCGGCAGCGCCAAGGACATCGGCAGCGTGTTCCTGGCCATGGCGATCGGCCTGTGCACGGGCATGGGCTACATCGGGCTGGCCGTGCTGTTCACCATCATCGTCGCCATCGTGAACATGTTCTACGTGGTGACGCCCTTCGGCAGGCAGTCGGAGCCCGACAAGAGCCTCAAGATCACCATTCCCGAGGACCTCGACTACGACGGCGTCTTCGACGAGGTGCTCGGCGAGTACACGCGCGACTACGAACTCGTCTCGGTGCAGACGACGAACATGGGCAGCCTGTTCCAGCTCGAGTACACGCTGCACATGAAGGACAGGATGAGCGAGAAGCGGATGATCGACGACCTGCGCTGCCTCAACGGCAACCTCAAGATCGTCTTCGGGCGCAGCGCGGCCGGCAGGGACGTGCTGTAAGAACGAGAACGCAAGGCAGATGAGTCGGTTATGGCAGCCATCATCGACTCGTTTCGGAAAGGATGTGCGAAAGATGGATGAGAAGGTTCGGGGATACGAGACGCTGAAGGGACTGCGTGCGAAGCTTGCGAGCGTGGCGGTGCTCGTGTGCCTGCTGCTCGCGATGACGAGCTGCTCGGCGGGCGCCTCGGATGCGACGGCTGCCGGCAACAGCCAGTCGAGCACCGTGGCGGAGGCGACGGACGTCGAATCCGGAGCGCTCGGCGCCTCGACGATCGACGAGTCGCTCTACGACCTGGAGTGCTCCGACCGCGACCTCTCGGGCGAGTATGACGAGAACGTCGTGAACATCGCCCTTTCCAACGAGGGCGCGACGGTCGAGGGTGACGGCGCAACCTACGAGGACGGCACGCTCACCATCACGGAGGCCGGAACGTACGTGCTTTCCGGCACGCTCTCCGACGGGCAGGTCGTCGTGAACGCAGCTAACGATGCCAAGGTGCAGATCGTGCTCGACGGCGCGAGCATCACCAACGGCGACGGTCCGGCCATCTCCGCCCTCGCCGGCGACAAGTGCTTCGTCACGCTCGCCGAGGGCAGCGAGAACACGCTAGCCGATGGCAGCGACTACGCGATCGACGGGGAGGACGAGGGCTTTGGCGCGGCCATCTACAGCAAGATCGACCTGACGCTCAACGGAACGGGCTCCCTGGAGGCAACTGGATCGCTCAAGCACGCCGTCTTCTCGCAGGACGACCTCATCGTGGCGGGCGGCACGTACAAGCTAACCGCCCCCAACGGCGACGGCCTCCACGGCCATGACAGCGTGCTCGTCGAGGATGGCTCCATCGTCATCGATGCGGGCGACGACGGCATCGTCTCGAATGACGAGGACGAGGATCACGGCTACGTCTCGATCGACGGCGGAACGGTGGAGATCACCGCCGGCGACGATGGCGTGCAGTCCTTCAACTACCTGCGCGTGACCGGCGGCGATGTGAGCATCAAGGCCACCGACGACGCGCTGCACAGCGACGGCTGCGGCAAGATGACCGGCGGCGAGGTCGCGATCGACGCGGGCGACGACGCGTTCCACACGGAATATGTGCTGCAGGTCGACGACGGCTCGCTCGATGTGACGGTCTGCAAGGAGGGCCTCGAGGGTCAGAAGATATACGTGAACGACGGTGCCGTGAACCTCACGGCGAGCGATGATGCAATCAACGCGGCGTCGCCCGAGAACGACACGACGACGGCTGCAGCTGACGGTACGGCGGCAAGCGCCACGGATGCGGCGGGTGAAAGCGCGGCCGCGGACGCTGCCGGAGCGGCGCAGGACGGCGCGATGCCCGCGATGGACACACAGGCTCAGGGCACCGGGACCATCGATGGCTCCCAGATCCAGGGAATGCAGGGCGGCATGGGCCAGAAAGACCAGAATCAGCACGGCCCGCATGGCGGAGGGCAGCCTCCCGCGATGCAGGACGGCGGTCAGCAGGATGCGGCGACGGACCAGCAAGGCGGCCAGGACATGCAGCCCGGTGGCGGCATGGGTGGCATGGGTGGCGGCATGATGGGCGAGGATATCAACGAGGAGTGCCTCGTGCAGATCAACGGCGGCACCATCGTGATCGATGCCTCGGGCGATGCGGTCGACAGCAACGGCTACGTCGAGTTCAACGGGGGCATCGTGCTCGCCAGCGGACCGACGGACAGCGGCAACGGATCGCTCGACGCGGCCCTCGGCGCGAAGATGAACGGCGGCACCGTGATCCTCGCGGGGTCGTCGGGCATGGCGCAGGGCTTCTCGGAGGCCGGGCAGGCATACGTGCAGGCCAACGTCTCCGGCAACGCCGGGGATAGCATCGCCATCGTCGACGCCGACGGCAACGTGCTCGCCTCGCTGACCGCTGCGAAGAACTTCTCGAACGTCATCGCGAGTGCACCGGGCATGACCGACGGACAGACTTACTCGATCGTCATCGGTGGCACCGTGACAGGAGCAGATGAGCTCGGTTACGCAACGGGAACGGCGGTCTCCGGTGGAACCGCTACAGAAGTCACCGCGACCACAGCGGCTTCCGCGAACGGCATGGGCATGGGCGGCGGCATGCAACAGGGCGGCCCTCAGGGTTCCATGGGCGGCATGCCGCAAGATGGCGCCATGCCTGCGACAGGAGGCACCGGGCAGGCGCAAGACGCCACCGCGACGCAGCAGGATGCGACGGCAACTGCGCAGCAGAACGCGTCGGCCCAGACGGGCGGCATCACGATCGAGGACGCATAACCCACCTGCCTGGGAGCATCCCGCCAACGCCGCCGGCAAAGCCACCGGCAGAAAGCACATCCTGCTCAAAAGGGAGCGGGGTGTGTTTTTTCGTTCCAATATTGGTTTTCAGCCACTTTTTCACGCTAAAGGCCGATTCCTGGAAATATGGTACGTTTTTGGAACGTATCGACCAATTACGTGGAACATAGCATCGGTTTTAATGCTTATGTCCGCAGAGACGCAATAGCGCCTGTGGGCAACGTGCAGGTTGACCCCCCACCCTATGCCAGCCTGCACGCCTAAAGGGAGAATCGGCTGAAAGCTGATTCTCCCTTTTGTTTCCCCCGATAAGCGGCAGTTTTGTCATAATTGCAGGCAATGATGCCATGTGATGAACCGGCAATTGCGGACAATTTGTCAATTTGGAACTTTTTTGGAACGCTGGAACGCAATAGTGTAATTTGTAAGAATACTGGAACGCATTTCGATGATGGAGGCATCATGATCGCCTACCACGCAAGCGACGGAGACAACCGCAGCCAGCTCGATTTCTACTTCGAGCACGCACCGCTCGACAAGTATGGCGGCTACTACCTGCACTTCGATAAGGACAAGCCCGGCGTTGTCGACTACATGACGAAGAGCCTCTGCATGCGCCTCGGGTACACGCAGGAAGAAGTCATGGGCATGCTCCATGGCGAGATCACGCGATTCGTGTACCCGCCGGACCTCGAGCTCTACCGCCGCTTCATCTTCGAGGTGGCCGCCTCCACAGACGTGAAGTCCCTCGTCTACCGCATGAGCCGCAAGGACGGATACTTCATCTACGTCATCGACACGATGCGCCCCGTACGCCAGGGAGAGGAAACACTCATCTTCTCGTCCGTCGTCGATATCAGCGAGTATCGCGTCCTCAACATGCAGGAGCAGATCGCGCGCTGCGTCGATATCTTCTCGAAGTCCTACGACCAGATCCTCTTCCTCGACTCGAGACGCCAGATCGTGCAGCTGCTCTACGGCGAGCTCAACGCCTCGGCAGACGGAACCGTGGAACTCTCGCTCTCGATGCGCGCGACCATCGAGCGTTGGATCGGCAGGCATGCGCACCCTGATGAGCATGAACGGCTGCTCGAGTTCCTAGCACCCGTGCTCGGCGATCCGTCGGGAGTCCGCGTGGCGCTCGAGTCGAGCAGGACGATCACATTCGCCAACGGAACCGATGCCGGCGACGGGCTGCCGGGAACGAGCGAGGCGACCCTTCTGCACATGGGCGAGGGCGTGTGCCTGCTCTGCCACCGCGACGTCACCACGTCCGTATATGCGGAGCTCTACCGCGAGCAGAATGAGCGGTTCCGGAATGCGCAGGATTACTACCACAGCCTGCTGGAGTTCGTCGTGGACGGGCTGCTCGCCTATCGCGATATCGACGACGGTCTCTGCGAGATGCTCGTCTCCGAGCGCGCTGCCGAGACATACTTCGGCCTCCCCGCGCTCGACATAGAATCCGGGCGCTCTCTCACGATCAGCCAGGCGCAGCTCGTCGAGGGGAGCGCCCTGACGTCGAACGAGTTCAAGGAGCTGCTGGTCACGGGATCCGTCAGCCTCGGCTCTGCGGAGGGAATCGCCCCCCGCGAGCACGCAACCCTCAGCCATGCGTACGACTCCAGGACGGGAATCCACTGGATATCCATCATGCGTCTCGAGAAATCCCCCGTGGGCGAGCGGCTCATAACCGACGGCGTCATGACCGTGTCGTCGCACCGCGACGTGTACATCAGGACGTTTGGGCACTTCGAGGTGTTCGTCGACGGCGCACCCGTCCCCTTCCGCCACGAGAAATCCAAGGAGCTCCTCGCGCTCCTCGTCGACCGTCGCGGCGGATACGTGACCTCGCGCGATGCCATCAGCTACCTATGGGAGAACGAGCCGGCGAACAAGGTGACACTCGCGCGCTTCCGCAAGGTCGCGATGCGCCTGCGCAACATCCTCGAGGAGCACGGCATCGGCGACATCGTCGAGATCTCGCAGCGCAACCGGCGCATCAACCCCGACAAGGTCCGCTGCGACCTGTTCGACTATCTCTGGGGCGGGCCGGATTACGCGCAGTCGTTCAAGGGGACGTACCTGTCGGACTATTCATGGAGCGAGTTCACGCTGATGGAGCTCTCGGGCGACCGGCACGCCGCACTTTTCGAGAACGAGTTCTAGCACGGAGCTGGCGCGGCGATGACGGTCGCCTTGATTATCGCGCTATAGTCCCTGATCGTCTTCGTGACGATGACGGTCACCGTGATCGTCACCTTCCCCGGTAAGTGACAATGACGGTGACCGTGATTGTCACCTTGGCTCGCCTTAACCCGCCGTTCGTAAATCATAACATATGAACATATGCTCATATGTTATGATATTGAAAACGAAAGGGGGTTCGAAATGAGCAAGGGACAGAAACGCAGGCTCAAGCGCATCGTGACCGCGCTGGTCATCTTCTTCGTCGTCCTCGTGCTCCCGCTCGATAGCTGGCTGCCGAGCCCGCAGAACGTCTACGTCGAGTTCGCCCTCTTCCTCGTTCCCTACCTCATCGCCGGCTACGATGTGCTCTGGAAGGCCATCCGCGGCATCGTGCGCGGGCAGGTGCTCGACGAGAACTTCCTCATGTCCATCGCGACCATCGGCGCTTTCGCGCTCGTGTTCTTCCCCGAGTCGAACCCGCACATGGCCGAAGGTGCCGCGGTCATGCTGTTCTTCCAGGTGGGCGAGCTCTTCGAGGATTACGCGGTCGACCGCTCGCGCAAGTCCATTGCGGACATGATGGACATCGCGCCCGAATACGCCAACGTGCTCGTCGACGGCGAGCTACAGCAGGTCGATCCCGAGGAGGTCGGGGTCGGGACGCGCATCGTCGTCAAGCCGGGCGAGCGCATCCCCATCGACGGCGTGGTCGTCGAAGGCGACTCGCAGATCGACACCGCGGCGCTCACGGGCGAATCGGTCCCGCGCGTCGTGGAACCCGGCGTGCCCGTCACCTCCGGATGCATCAACCTCAACGGCGTCATCACGGTCGAGACGACGAAGCCCTTCGAGGACTCCACCGTCTCGCGCATCCTCGAGCTCGTCGAGAATGCATCGGAGCGCAAGGCCCACGCGGAGAACTTCATCACGCGCTTCGCCCGCTACTACACGCCCATCGTCGTCGGCGTGGCCATCGTGCTCGCCGTGCTGCCGCCGCTGCTGCTCGGCTTCCCGTGGAGCGACTGGGTGCAGCGCGGCCTGATCTTCCTCGTCGTATCGTGCCCGTGCGCGCTCGTCATCTCGATCCCGCTGTCGTTCTTCGGCGGCATCGGCGGTGCGTCGCGCAGGGGCATCCTCGTGAAGGGCGGCAACTACCTCGAGGTGCTCTCGAAGGCGCGGACCGTGGTGTTCGACAAGACCGGCACGCTCACGGACGGCACCTTCAACGTCGTCGCGGTACATGCCGAGGCGAACATCGACCCCGACTTCGTGCTCTCGATCGCCGCGCACGCGGAGGCGTACTCCAACCATCCCGTCGCCGTCTCCGTGAAGGAGGCGTACTCGGGCACCATCGACACAGAGCGCATCCGCGACGTGCGCGAGGAGAGCGGTCATGGCGTGCGGGCCCATGTGGACGAGCACGTGGTCGTCGTCGGGAACGACCGCATGATGGAGCTCGACGGGACGCACTGGCACGAGTGCGACCTCACGGGAACCATCCTGCACGTGTCCTACGACGGCGAGTACATCGGACACCTCGTGATCGCGGACGTGGTCAAACCCGACTCGGCAGATGCCGTCGCCGCGCTCCATGCAGCGGGAATCGAGCGCGTCGTGATGCTCACGGGCGACCGGCAGGACGTCGCCGATGCGGTTTCGGCCACGCTCGGCGTCGACGAGTGCCATGCGCAGCTGCTCCCGCAGGACAAGGTGGAGATGGTCGAGCGCATGCTTGCGGAGGCCGAGCGCGGCGAGACGCTCGCCTTCGTCGGCGATGGCATCAACGACGCGCCCGTCCTGACCCGCGCGGACGTGGGAATCGCGATGGGCGCCATGGGATCGGATGCCGCAATCGAGGCGGCGGACATCGTGCTCATGGACGACAAGCCCTCGAAGATTCCCCTCGCCGTGCGCATCGCGCGCAAGACCATGCGCATCGTGCGTCAGAACATCGTTTTCGCCCTGGGAGTGAAGCTCGCGATTCTCGTCCTCGCGACCATCGGCATGGCGACCATGTGGCTCGCCGTCTTCGGAGACGTTGGCGTCGCGGTCCTCGCGATTCTCAACGCCATGCGCTGCATGCGCTCGTAACCTGTCAAAGACATCAACCTGACAAACACGTCAGACGTGAATGTCAGGTTTCTACCAGGTCTTGACGGATTTGGGAAGGTTGACGTGCTTCCAGCGAGAGATCTTGAGATCCTCGTGCTTGTGAAGGACCCAGGCCGCCTCGGGGGAGATCTCGAGCGCCGCACCGCATTGCGGACAGGCCTCGGCGGCCTCGTACGCCTCGGCACCGCACACGGGACACGTCTTGGTTCCCATGTCTGCGATCACATCGGTGTAGTTGCCGCACTTATTGCACAGGCAGCAAAGCGCACATCCCATGTCTGAATTCCTTCATCTCGCGAATGAGCCGGGAAGCTTCCGGCTCATCTTCCAGCCTTATCCATGGTAGCGGAATCAGCCGATGCGTTGGGATACAATGGGGACAAGCGCCGCCAGCGGAAAGCGAGGACGAGATGTTCCTGAACGACAAGCTCCTGATCGCGAAAACCTCCGACCTCCACGAGGATGTCATCCTCGAGCCATCGATGGCGAACCGCCACGGTCTCATCGCTGGCGCAACGGGCACCGGCAAGACCGTCACGCTCAAGACGATCGCCGAGTCGATGAGCCAGGCGGGCATCCCCGTCTTCATCTCCGACGTCAAGGGTGACGTGAGCGGCATGGCGGCTTCCGGCCAGGCGAGCGAGAAGCTCGTCGAGCGCCTCGCGAACCTCGGGGTCACCGACTACCCGTTCCAGCGCTGCCCGGTCGAGTTCTGGGATGTCTACGGCGAGAAGGGCGCCGCGGTCCGCACGTCAATCAGCGACATGGGGCCGATGCTGCTCGCGCGCCTGCTCGGCCTCTCCGACGTCCAGCAGGGCGTGCTCAACATCGTGTTCCGCGTGGCCGACGACATGGGCCTGCTGCTCATCGACCTCAAGGACCTGCGCTCGATGCTCGCCTACGTGGGCGAGCATGCCGACGAGTACACGATCACGTACGGCAACGTCTCGAAGCAGAGCGTCGGCGCCATCCAGCGCGCGCTGCTGCAGCTCGAGGACGAGGGCGGCGACCTGTTCTTCGGCGAGCCGGGCCTCGACATCCAGGATTGGATCAAGACCGACGAGGAGGGACGCGGCATCGTGAACATCCTCCACTGCGTGCGGCTGTTCCAGTCTCCCCTGCTCTACTCGACGTTCCTGCTCTGGATGCTCACGGAGCTCTACGAGCGCCTGCCCGAGGTCGGCGACCTCGACAAGCCCAAGATCTGCTTCTTCTTCGACGAGGCGCACCTGCTGTTCGAGGACACGGCCGACGCGCTCGTCAAGAAGATCGTGCAGATCGTCAAGCTCATCCGCAGCAAGGGCGTGGGCGTGTACTTCTGCACGCAGAACCCCGCCGACATCCCCGATGCCGTGCTCGCGCAGCTCGGCAACCGCGTGCAGCACGCGCTGCGCGCCTACACGCCCAAGGAGCAGAAGGCCATCAAGGCAGCTGCCGAGTCGTTCCGCGTGAATCCCGCCTTCGACACCGAGGAGGCCATCACGGAGCTCTCGACCGGCGAGGCGCTCATATCGTTCCTCGACGCCGAGGGCATCCCGGGCATCGTGCAGCGCGCCATGGTGATCGCGCCGATGTGCTCGATGGGATCGCTCGACGATGTCGTACGCGGCATGATGCTCGAGGACAGCTTCCTCCGCTCGAAGTACCTCGAGGTGCATGATCCCGAGAGCGCCTACGAGATCCTGCTCGCAAAGACCGCCTCGGACAAGGAGGAGGCCGAGCTGGCCGCCCTGCGCGCCGAGCAGGAGAAGGAACTCGCCCGCCAGCAGGCCGAGTACGAGAAGGAGCAGGCACGCCGCGAGCGCGAGCTCGAGAAGGAGCGCGAGCGCCAGATCCGCGAGTACGAGAAGGAGCGCGAGCGCCAGCAGCGCGAGGCTCAGAAGCAGCGGGAGCGCTTCGAGCGCGAGCTCCTCAAGCAGGTGACCGGGAAGACGAGGCCCAAGACGAGCCGTCCGCGCGACCCCATGGAGAAGCTCCTCAACCAGGCGATGGGAGAGGTCGGCGGCGCATTCGCCCGCGGCATCTTGGGCATGCTCAAGAGGTAGGACGCCGGCAAAAGCTCCCGGGGAGCCTGCGGCCTCCATTGCCATTTCTTTCGAAATAGGACGTTTAACCTATCCTTTTTCGAATGAAATGGTTTAGAAAGCGCATTTCTTTCGAAATAGGACGTCCTTTTTCGAAAGAAATGGCAAAAACGCGAACCGGGCGAGAACTTGCCGTCCGCCTATAGGATGATGGCTCCGTGGTCTTTCGCCATCGATGCAGCCAGGCCCTCCTTGTTACCCACCTGGACGACGGCGCGGCCCGGATAGAGGCGCAGGGTCCTCACGAGGTCGTCGAGATGCTCGGCGAAGTCGTTCCCGGAGCCGTCGATCACGGCGACGGGCAGGTCGCCCACGAGCTCGAGCGCATCCTCCGGATCGAAGAGCGCATCTGCAACATCGAGGCACTCGCAATCGTCGGGGTCGAAGCCATCGGGATCGACCGCCTCGCTCGCGCTCATCGAGCATGCGACGAGCGTGCTGTCGACATCGCCGCGCGGCTGCAGCGCAACGCCTCCCACGGCATCGCAGATGGCCTGGGTGAACGCGGGCGTCGAACCGCAGCACGACCCCACGATCGCCGCACCGAGCTCGACGTAGCGGGATGCATACGAGGCCATCTCCGCCGGCGTGCCCGGATAGACGGTCTCGCCGCTCTCGAGCACCTGCGGCAAACCGGCGTTCGGCTGCACTATCAGCGGCAGCGACGTGGCGGCGGACATGCGCTCCACGACCTCGAGCATCTTATCGGGACCGAACCCGCAGTTGACGCCCACCATGTCTGCCCCGAGCGATTCCGCGATGATGGCGGCGACCTCGGGCGGCGTGGAGGACAGGGGCATGACGAGGGACTCGTTGAACGAGCAGCTCGCTATGATGGGCAGCTCGCAGACCTCGCGCGCCGCGATGATAGCGCAGCGCAGGTCGGCGACCTCGATGAACGTCTCGAGCAGGATGGCATCGGGCCCGCCGGCGAGGAGCGCCTCGATATGGCGCTTGTAGATGCCGAGCACCTTGTCGAACGGCTCGGCGCCGAGCGGCTCGAGCATGAGCGAGCTCGGACCCATGTCGCCGAGCACGAGCGCGTCGGGGTTCGCCTCGCGGGCGATGCGGACAGACGCCGTCACGATCTTGGCGCGCTCCGCCTGCACCACCGGGTCATCCGACGTGCACGGCGAGAACGAATTCGAGATGGCGCATGTGGCGCCCGCGCCACGGTAGAGCCAGTGGATACCGCCGATGCGCTCGGGTTTCTCGACGTTGAGCGCCATGAGGTCGTCTCCCATGGACGAGCTCCCCGAAAGGAGCATCGTTCCCATCGCGCCCTCGGCGATGCCAACCTTGCCGCCGAGCAGCTCCTCGATTCTCCCAGCCATCTAGTCCTCCGATTCCATCAGCCGCGCGATCGCGTGGATGTAGATGCGCAGCATATCCTTCAACTGTTGCTCGGCCATGGCCTCGTTGGGGCCATGCAGCGCGCCCGCCCAGTCGGGCAGCGGCTCATCGGGCATCGTGGGGCCAAAGCTCACTCCCCGGTTGAACTTGCGGGCGTACGTGCCGCCGCCCATCGTTATCGGCTCGTCGTTGCGGCCGGTCACCTTGTTGTAGACGTCCATGAGCGCCACGACCTCGGGGCTGTCGCGCCCCACGAGGAACGTCGGGTAGTCGCGCTCGACCTCCACCTTGGCGCCGATATGGTCGAATCCGCGTTGCAGCGTCGCGACGATGCGGTCCGAGTCGATCGTCGTGGGATAGCGGATGTCGAGGGATGCGGTGAGTGCGCCCTCCGGCGTCTGGCCCATGGTGCCGATCACCATCGTGAGCGGACCGAAGTCATCATCGCTGCAGGCGATGCCGTAACCCGCGCCATCCGTGCGCGCGGCACCGAGAAGGACGAGCTCGAGGAAATGCTTCTCGTCCTCGTTGCACAGCTCGTTTTGCAGCAGGTACGCGGCAAGGGCCGCGATGGCGCTCTTGCCGGCCTCGGGCATGGAAGCATGCGCTGACCGGCCAGTCGCCGCGAGGTGGACCGTCCCGCGCTCCTCGCCCGCAGTCACCTTGACGGCCGGGCCCGGAGCGAACGTGACGTAGTCGCCGCGGACCGTCGCCGATGCCGTGCCGGGAACCGCATTGGGCACCGTGCCGCCCTCAATCGCGAGGATGCTCGGCTCGGCGATGGGCACGCTCGTGACGCGTGCATGCAGCATGCCCTTCTCCCCGTAGCTCACGGGGAAGGCCGCATCGGGCGTGATGACGAAGTCGGGCTGCTCGTAGTTGGCGAGGAAGTAGGTGATATCGCGCATGCCAGACTCCTCGTTGGCGCCGAGCAGCATGCGGATGGTGCGCGGGAAGCGCACGCCCTGCTCGAGCCAGAAGCGCATGGCATGCAAGCCGACGACTGCCGGACCCTTGTCATCCGAGATGCCGCGCCCGACGAGATAGCCATCCTTGCGCGTGAGCTCGAACGGCTCGAAATCCCAACCGTCGCCCGCGTCGACGACATCGATATGGGCGATGAAGCCAAGTTGGCGCTCCGACTCGCCGGGCATGTCGGCCGCGATCATGTAGCCCTCGAGGTCGTGGGTCTCGAAGCCGAGGCGCTCGCAGAGGGCGATGGCCTCGTCTGCAGCTGCCCGCGGACCAGGACCGAATGGTGCGCCGTCAGCCGCCTCGTCGAGGCGCTCGACGCTGGGAATGCGCACGAGCCGCGCGATGTCGTCGACGACCGTCTCCCAGTTCTTCTCGATGTACTCGTCTACCAGCCGGTCAACCTGCTCGAATTCCATTCGCTCTCCCATCTCTTGCCAGCCGCACTCGATTATAGATGATGCGCGACGCGGCGCACCCATGCGGAGTGGGATGTTTTTTGCCTGGTCAAAAGTGTTCCAGCATGACGCGCGGACGTGAAACGGTGCGCTCGACCGGGCCGGGACCATGCACGTGCTACTCCCTGAGGAGCTTCTCCGCCTCGCGCCAGCCAGGCAGGCGCTCGTCCATGAACGCGTAGAAAGCGCCGTCGTGCGCGGGATACCTGATATGGGTGAGCTCGTGCACCACGATCATCTCGAGGCATGCGGGCGAGTAGGTGGCGAGCCTGAGGCTGACGCGAATCTTCCCGGTGGTGGTCGTGCACGACCCCCAGCGGGTCTTCATGTTGCGGACCTCGATACTCGCGCACTCGATGCCCGTCGCATGCTCGCAACGCGGGCGCACGGTCTCGAGCGCACGCGAGAGCTCGCGCTTCAGGAACGTCGCGAACACACCCTCGACCTCGGCTGGCGTATCGCCCGGCCGAACCGTGACGACGAGCACGTCCCCCTGCAGCTCGGACGATCGCCTCCCCACCTCGGCGCGACGCACACGGAGCACCTTCGGCTCGCCCCACAGCATGAACGTATCGCCATCCTCGTAGTTGGCGGGAAAGCGGCGGGGCTTGGCGGCCACCTCGGCTCGGCGCTTGCGCACCCACCCGGCATGCTCGTCCACGAAGCGGTCTATTTCGAGACGAGGACGCCGCATACCCGCGGAAACGACGATCGCTCCGTCGGGTTCCGTGACGCGCATGCGTATCGATCGCATGCCCTTGCGCAACACGAGCCTGTATTCGATTCCCGAGGGACTCCTCATGAGCCCCTTGTCAGCGCTTGGCATTCATCACCCCTCCCGAGATGAACCCACCGCACACCATGCCGCCCGAATGGCCGGCCGTCCGACCGGCCGACATGCTTCGAACGGATCCATATCGCCTTCTCATGATACTCCGTACCCCAGCCTCTCTCGTTGAAATCTGCTGTTGACTCGAACATGTGTTCTGGTATGATAATCGAACAAACGTTCTTGTCAACCAGGAAGGCGAACGAAAGTGGACACGGCGCGGAAGCTCGAGATACTCACCGATGCGGCGAAGTACGATGTAGCCTGCACGTCGAGCGGCGTTGACCGCGACGCGAAGCTCGGCCACCTCGGAAGCACGTACTGCGCCGGGATCTGCCACAGCTTCTCAGCCGATGGGCGCTGCATCACGCTGCTCAAGGTCCTCATGACCAACGCCTGCATGCACGACTGCGCCTATTGCGCCAACCGCCGGAGCAACGACATCCCCCGCGCCGCGTTCGAGCCGCGCGAGCTCGCCGACCTCACGATCGAGTTCTACCGGCGCAACTACATCGAGGGCCTGTTCCTGAGCTCGGGTGTCGTCCGCACCCCCGACTACACGATGGAGCTCATGTACGAGACCGTGCGCATCCTGCGCGAGGAGCATGGGTTCCTCGGCTACATCCACGTGAAGGGGATTCCCGGCGCGAGCTCCGGAATCATCGATCGCATGGGCTACCTGGTCGACCGCATGAGCGTGAACATCGAGCTGCCGAGCCAGGAGAGCCTCTCCGTTCTCGCCCCGGGCAAGACGAAGGCGGGCATCCTCTCCCCCATGGGCCATCTCGCCCAGGGCATCGCCGCCAACCGCGACGGACGGCTCACGAGGCGCTCGACGCTGACGGTCAAGCACGGGAGCACGGGCGACCTCGCGCGGCGCGAGCGCACCGAGATCGAGCGTCTCGAGGGAGGGAAGCGCTTCGTGCCCGCAGGGCAGAGCACGCAGCTCATCGTCGGCGCGACGCCCGAGAGCGACTACCACATCCTCAACCTGTCGGCATCGCTGTACCGCATGTTCGAGCTCAAGCGCGTGTTCTTCTCGGCGTACCTGCCGATCAACGACTCAAGCCTGCTGCCGGACAAGAGCGTTGAGGCGCCCCTGACGCGCGAGCACCGGCTCTACCAGGCGGACTGGCTCATGCGCTTCTACGAATTCACGGTCGACGAGCTCATCGACGCAGAGCATCCGTTCCTAGACATGCGAGTCGACCCCAAGGCGAGCTGGGCGCTGAGGAACCTGGACCTCTTCCCCATCGAGATCAACAAGGCACCCTACGAGATGCTCCTGCGGGTGCCCGGACTCGGCGTGGTCGGGGCACGCAAGGTCATGCGCGCACGGAGGCATTGCAGACTCAGGCACGAGGATCTCGTGAAGATGGGCCTGTCGATCAAGCGCATGCGCTACTTCATCACCTGCAATGGCTCGTATGCCTCACCGGTGGCGCTCGACGAGACCGCGATTCGCACCGAGCTCATGCTCATGGCATCGCCGGCTGGCAAGGGCAGGCGCAGCGGCGGCAAGCAGCAGGCGGAGGGCCAGCTCGCGCTCTTCGACCCGCATACGGGCAGCGAGGCCATGGCCGGCCATATGCTCGGCGAGGACCAATACGGGGCGAGCCCGTTCCAGGAGGGGCAGTTGCAGGCGTTCGCGCAGCAGAGGGCGTTGCTCGCAGCCGCCGCATCCCGAAGGGAGGTCGAGCGCATTGTTGTCCGTTGAGATGTTGCATGGCGAGGCGATGCTGCTTGAGGCGAGCGGGCATGGGAGCGAGAGCTGCGGCAAGCCCGTCCGGCGCGGAGCCGACGCAGTCGGGATGACCGGACGGCCGCACGAGGATGTCGTCGCGCCCCGACTCGGGTCCATCGGCCAGGAGATCGACTTCCGCCTGGGCAACAGCTTCGAGTCGATCCGCCGGGAATCGGAGCAGGAGGGACTCGGCTCCCCGTGCGAGCCCATGGTGTTCCCGCCCAGCCCCACGCTGCTCTACGACGGGACGATAGAGGGCTACTACACGGCCGTCTTCAGGGCGTTCGAGCACAAGCTCGAGCCCTACGACATCTGCACGGCCGATTGCCCGCGCCTGTCGCTCTTCTCCGAGACGACCACCATCGAGACATCGGACGAGCTCGCGCAGCGCGTCGACCGGGGGCTCGCGCGCAAGCTCGGCGCCGATGAGGCGCAGCGCATCCGCCTTGCGTTCCTGAGCGACGAGCCGGGGCATGAACTCGAGCTGTTCCACTACATCAGGCTCGCGATGCGCAAGGGGCGCTACGCGTTCTGCGACCATGCCAACCCCATCGTCGAGTCCTACGAGCGACTCTGGCGCCAGGTCTCGAACGAACGCCACCGGATGTTCCAGTTCACCCGCTTCGCCGAGATGGAGGGCGGGATCTACTTCGCGCAGATCAACCCCAATGCCAACGTGGTTCCCGTGATGATGGAACACTTCGCGCGCCGCTTCAACACGCAGCCCTTCATCATCTACGACGAGGTTCACAAGATCGCCGGCGTCTCGCGCGATGGCAGGTGGATGCTCGTCCCAACCGACGACATCACACCGCCGCGCAAAACCGAGCGCGAGGAGGCCTACAGCGCGATGTGGCGCTCGTTCTACGATTCCATCTGCAACCGCGAGCGCCTCAATCCGGCGCTGCGCCGCAACTTCATGCCCAAGCGCCTCTGGAAGAACATCACCGAAGTCCAGTGACCGGGCCGTCGGTTGCTTCGCAATGAAACGAGATGGGGCGCCCTTTGGGCGCCCCATCTCATCATGCCTGCCGTTTGCCTTGTGCTAGTCTTCGCCGTCCGGATCGTATTTCAGGATATCCCCCGGGTCGCAATCCAACGCCTTGCAGATACCCGCGAGAGTCGAGAAACGAATCGCATTGACCTTGTTGTTCTTGATCTTCGAGAGGTTAACGTTCGTGATGCCGACCATTTCCGCCAAGTCGTTGAGGGACATACGCCGCTTCGCCATCATCACATCGAGCTCGAGTACGATCTTTCCCATGTTGGCCACCTCCCCTACACCAAGCCGTCGGTGTCACGCTGGAGCTGGGCTCCATATGCGAAGAACTGGGAGAGGCAAAGGACCACGAGGCCGACGAAGATGCTTCCGAACGTCACGGAGATCTCCGCCACCTCGGAACCTATAATTACGGTGCCGATGATGCTCATGATCAGCTCGACGATCGGACTCGCGATGCAGAAGATGCCGATCTCGCGCACCATGCGGATGATCGCCGGCTGGAAGGGCGTCGCGCCCTCGGAGAACTTGGTCTTTCCCGCTGCGGTCTTGAACGACAGCTGGATGTTGCGGAACACCATCCCCAGCAGCACGAAGGTGACGAGCGACGTGATGAAGAAGATGATGAACGCCGCGGTGAGCTGGCCTCCCGTCAGTCCCGCCGTGACGATGCTGAAGCCGCCGGTTGCGAGGACCGACTGCCCGGCCGCATCGGTGAAGAGCCACATCAGGTCCTGGTGTCCCACGGCAACCACGATGGTGATCGCGAGCGAAAGCGCTGCGCCGACCCACATGAAGACCTCGGCGATTTGCGCGATGATCGTGACCGCTTTGTTCAATTTGGTGTTCATCGATTCCTCCTTAAGTCGATTTATCGTTTATCGATAACTGCACTATAAGGAGCTATAAATCGTTTGTCAACAATTTTTTAATGTTTTTCGATAAATTTTTTTCGTAAGTCGATTTATCTCGTGAGGAAACATGACGTGCACCATTCCAAGCGCCACCTATAAAAAAGGCGGGGTCTTCTGCCCCGCCCTTTTCCGGTTTTCGTTATATGCGCCGTTACACGAGCCTGTTGCGGATCTCCTCGCGGAGGTCGGCGATTGCATCCACGTCCATCGGCCAGTTGTGCGTGACCGGCTCCATGACGATGTCATAGCCCATGCCGGCAAGGATGTCGTTGACCTCGTTCTGCCCCTTCGGCGCCCATCCGTACGAACCGAACGCGAAGGCCTTCTTGTCCTTCGTCGTGAGGCCCTTCAGATAGCAGAGGAACGCCGCGACCGACGGCAGCATGGTGTTGTTGAGCGTCGGCGTGCCCACGGCGATGAACTTCGCGTCGAGCACCTCGGGGATGATGTCGGAGGGATGATCCTCCTTGAGATTGAAGAGACGCACGCGATAGCCGGCGCCGTTGAACGCCGAGCCGATCGCCTTGGCCATCTTGTCCGTCGTCCCCCACATCGTGTCGTACACGACGAGCGCGTAATCCTGCTGCTCGCCGCTCGTCCACTGGCGGTAGAGATCGAGGATCGTATCGATATGCGAGCGCCAGATCGAGCCGTGGCCGGGCGCGATGATGTCGATGTCGAGCCCGGCGCATGCCTCGAGCGCCTTGGCGGCGTTCTTGCCGTAGGGCATGACGATGTTCGCGTAGTACTTCTTGGCCTGGTCGACGATATCCGCCAGGTTGTCCTCGTCATCGAAGCGCTTGCTCGAGGCGTAGTGCTGGCCGAACGCATCGTTGGAGAACAGGATCTTCTCCTCGGGGCAATACGTCACCATGTTGTCGGGCCAGTGCACCATGGTCGTCTTCACGAACTCGAGCGTGCGCTCACCGATCGACAGCTTGTCGCCAGGTTTGACAGCGAGGTAGTTGTACGCATCGCCGTAATGGGCACGCAGGCCGTTGAGGCCGTGTGGGTCGCTCGTCACGATCAACGCGCTCGGCGCAAGGCTCATCAGGACGGGAAGCGAGCCCGAGTGATCCATCTCCACATGGTTGGAGACGATGACGTCGATCATCGAGGGGTCGATGATCTTCGAGATGCGCTGCAGGAGCTCGCCGGAGAAGTTCGACTTGACCGTGTCGATGAGGGTGACCTTCTCATCGATGATCAGATACGCGTTGTACGTGGAGCCGCGATACGTCTTGTATCCGTGGAAATCGCGCAGATTCCAATCAACCGCACCCACCCAGAACACGCCGGGCTTGACCTCAACGGGATCGAACATGCCAAAACCGCCTTTCGTCTCTATTGCTGCTGCCTGGAGAAGAACACCTTCTGGCCTTGGACGTTCATCTCCAACGTCTGCTCCTCGGAGTTGTACTGCAGGAGCATGGATTCTCCGGAGTCGGTGATGACCTCGATGTTGCCGTTGTCGGCGACATTCCAAGTCATCTTGGGGTCGGACGACGCCTCTCCCCCGAACGTGCTCACCTTGGCCACGCCATCGGCCTGCAGGTCGAACCACATGAGATCCTCCCCCGTCACGCCCGCCTCGGCGACATCGGCCACCTGGATGACCTGACCGTCGCCCGCATCGACCGCGCTGCAGACCCAGTGGCCAGCGTACGGATCTTCATTCTCGGCCTCGCACGCCGACAGGCAGAATACCGCCGCCATGGCGAGCGCGAGAACCGCGATGATAGCCCAGGTCTTCCTCAAGGGATGCTCCATCCTTCCTACCAACTTGCTTCCAAACATGGTACCCCAACCGGGCCGATTATCGGCCACTCCACCGCGCAACGGCAAGAAGCAACTGCCCGCGCGCGATGTCGCGATGCGCCTCACCACTGCTCGTACGTGACGAGCTTCTCCTGCTCGCGCAGCTCCGCCGCGGAGACGAAGCTCCGGGAATGGCGCGCGTAATAGACGATGAACAGGACCGCGATGATGGCCGCGACGATGCCGCCGACGCGCACCCACCCGAGCGCGGCGGAAAGCCGTGCGTCGACCAATGCGAGAAGCGTGCCGTGCGCGGCGAGGTACGACCCGGCGGTGAGACTCGCCGCGATCCCGCCGACGGCGAGCATGACGAGAAGGACGATGATCGTCACGAGGCTCCACTTCCGCCAGCCGTAGAGCCCGGCGAACGAGAAGACCGCGAGGATCGCGAACAGGAGCAGGACACCGGCGGCGACGGGTATCGATGAACGCAGGTCGTCGATCGCGTTGCCGTCGAAGTAGCCGCCCGGCGAGAGGTACACCGAGGCGAGTCCGATGATCGCGATGACCGCGAGGACGAAGAGCAGCGGGAGCACCACGAAGTGGAAGACCCAGTCGAGAATCCCCAGCCGACGCGAATCCTTGCCCGGAGCATTGGCCCGCATATCACGCGCCTCCTCGCCCATGGCGCAGCTCACATCCTAGGGACGCGCGTAAGCGCCGCAGATGGCATCAAGGATGATGATGGCGTAATGCTGCACGACGGTGCGCCGCCAGCCCTTCGGGTCGTCGATGCGGCGCGCCGAGCCGAAGTTGAGCTCGGCGAGCAGGCCACCCGCGTCCTCGTCGTCGGGGGTCGGGATGACGACCTTCACGATGATGCGCGGATTGCGCTTGCCCAGCGACGAGACGGCCGTCTTGAACCTCATGCCGAGACGCTGCTGGCTGTCGAACACGATGACGGGCGTTCCGTCGACGTCGCGCGGCTCGCCGCTCGTGATCTCGACGCGCAGGGTCCCAGACTCCGGAGCCGACGAGAGCATGTCCGCGCTCGTCACCTTCGTGAGGGCGGTCGTCGCGAACGCGAGGTTCGAGATGCGCGCCGCGATCTCGCGCGAGGCATCGTCCACGCCGTACACGCAGACGGGCGTCGTCTCGAGCACCTCCGCAGCGCGGGAGAAGCCGAGGCCAGCGCCACCGACCGTGAGCGGGTTCTTATCGTTCCACGCGTGATGGAGTCGTGCCAGCGCCTTGAACGTGGCGAGACCCACGATACCGTCGGGCTCGATGCCCATGTTCATCTGGAAGTCACGTACGGCGCGCTCGGTATACGCGCCGAAGATCGCATCCTCCTCGCCGCAGGCGAAGCCGAGGATGTTGAGGATGTGCTGGAGCTCCGCCACGTCGTTGCCATGGAAATACGGCATGCGCAGGTAGAGCGTGCGGTCGCCGAGCGAGAACGAGGCATCGACGAGCGCAGCCCATGTCACAGCGTCGATCGAGTCGCCCTCGGGAAGGCCCTGGTGCTCGCGGAACGCGCGCACCGCCGCGGCGGTATCGCCCTGGAAGAGCCCGTCGACACCGCATTCACCGAGGTCGTACCCGAGCTTCACGAGCCTGCGCTGGACATCCTCGACGGCAGGACCTTCGCTGTTCTTGCCGATAACCTCCATGCCTAGCCCACCCTATCCACGAAGAAGTCGGCCATGGAGAAGAGCGTGTCCTTGTAATCGGATTCGGGGAGGACCGGGCCGAGCACGCGCTTGGCCTCCTGGATCAGGTTGTGCGCGAAGTCGCGCGCGTAGCCGATCGAGCCGGCCTCCTCCATGATGCGGACCGCACGGGAGAGCAACGCGGCGTCCTCCGTGCCGGAATCGAGGATGGCGCGCAGCTCGTCGGCATCATCTGCCGGCGCGTTGCGGAGAGCGTGCACGGAGATCATCGTGCGCTTGCCCTCGGTGATGTCGCTGCGGAAGTCCTTCCCCGCATGCTCCTCGTCGCCCACCAGGTTGATGAGGTCGTCCTGGATCTGGAAGGCGAGTCCGGTGAGCATGCCGAAATGGCGCAGGGCCTCGACCTGCTCGTCGGTTCCCCCGCCGATGATGGCGCCGATTGCCAGCGGGATCCCGCCCGAGTAGTAGGCGGTCTTGCGCGTCGCCATCTCGATGTAGTCCTCGACGGCGAGGTCGTAGCGGCCGTCGCGGGCCCATCCGATGTCGAGGGCCTGGCCCTCGATCGTCTTCGTGTCCATCTCGACGATCTCGGCGAGGACGCGCAGCTTCACCTCATCGGTCAGCGCATCGTCGGCGAGAACCGAGGAGATGACGGAGGCGAGGGCCATGTCGCCCGCGTTGATGGCGATGGAGAGTCCCTCGGAAAGGTGCATGCAAGGCTTGCCGCGACGGAGCTTCGCCTCGTCGGCGATGTCATCGTGGATAAGGGCGGCCGTGTGGAAGTTCTCGATCGCCGAACCCGACATGACGGCATCCGACGCGTTGCCGCCTACCGCCATGCACGCGAGCATGCAGATGAGCGGGCGATGCCGCTTGCCCGCATTGACGGTGTATTCGAGCAGGGGGTTGTAGAGGTACCGCTTCAGATCCTCCATCCCATCGAAGGTGAAAAAGCCCTCCAGATACTCGTTGACCGGCTGCGCGCTCTCTGCAAGAAACTTCCCGAAGTCCATGTGCTCCCCTGTGGCCAGGCGCGCTGATGCACGCGAATGATTTCCAACCATTAACTATACCGTATCCGGTTCATGTGATGAGCGGCGAGTCGGCTCGAATACGGCAATCGCGCCCGACGTGTCAAGCGTGCCGGATGACCTGTCCGCTTGACACGCCGGCGCGTTCGCCGGGTTACCTGCGCTTGGCCTGCTGCCAGAGCTCCTCGAGACCGTCGATGTCGAAATCGTCGACGGTCTTGTCCTGAGCTGCGGCCGCCCGCTCCATCGAGCTCCAGCGCACGCGGAACTTCTCGCACGTGCGGCGAAGCGCCATCTCGGCGTCGAGGCCGTCCTTGCGGGCCACGTTCACGAGCGTGAAGAGCATGTCGCCCAGCTCGAGCTCGCGCTCCTCGCGCGATGCGCCCGACGCGATGGCGTCCTCGTACTCGCCGCGCTCCTCCTCGAACTTCGCCCACACATCGTCGCGCGTGTCCCATTCGAAGCCATGCGCGACCGCCTTGCGCGATATGTCCTGCGCCTGCATGAGGGCGGGCATCGTGGAGGGAACGCTGTCGAGCAGGCTCGGTACCGGCTCCTCCCGCCCCTCGGCGCGCGCCTTGTCGCAGGCCGCCTGGGCCTTCGCGGCCTTCTCCCGCTTCTTGATGTAGTCCCAGAGGAACTGGACGTCGCCCGGCGTGCGCACCGCCTCGATCTGGGCGATCTCGTCCTCCGACAGCTCGGCGGCGGCAAACGACGCCTCATCGCCGAAGACATGCGGGTGGCGCCTGATCATCTTTGCCGCGATGCCATCGAGAACGTCGTCGATGGTGAATTCGCCCTCGTCCGCGGCGATCTGCGCCTGGAGCACCACCTCGAGCACCACATCGCCGAGCTCCTCGGTCATGGCGTCCGCGTCACCCGACTCGATGGCCTCGAGCGCCTCGTAGGCCTCCTCGATGAAGTTGCGCGAGATGGAGAGATGCGTCTGCTCCTGGTCCCACGGGCAACCGCCCGGCCCGCGCAGGGCCGCGATGATCTTCACGAAGCGCTCGAAGCGCTCCCCCGGCGTATGCCCCTCGGGCGGCACGGGAACATGGTTGCAAGCTTCGGCCATCACGGCCTCCTTTCCATGACCGTGACAGGTCGTCCGGTCGCTCACCTGACAGCGTCACGCGAGCGACCGGACGGCCCGTCACGCTTCAAGCGTCTTCCTCAGCAGGGCGAGGACCTGCTCGTAGATGTCGTCGGTGCCCTTCGGGCGCCATGTCAGCTTCTCGGTCTTGGGGAAGTAGAGCGCGCCGGCATCCTTCGCGCGCTGCCGCTCCTCCGCGCCGAGCTTGATCGGCTCCGCCGTCACCTTGCCGCCCACGTACGAGATGGTCTTGATGCCGGCCATCCCCATGAGCAGCTGGAGGTTGCTGCGGCAGATGAGGTTGAGCATCTGCACCGGCATCTCGCCGTGCTCCAGCTCGAGCCGCTCCGCGATCGCGGCGACATCCTCGGGCTCGCGGGCGAATGCGAGGCGCCGGTATACCTCGACGCGCTCCTCGGGATCGGACACGTACTCCTCGGGCACGTACACCTCGGCGGGCAGGTCGACCACCACGTCCTCGAACGCCGCGGGATGGCGGCCGGTGCGCGCCTCCTCGACGTAGCCCGCGAGCATAGCGGTGAACGACTCGAAGCCGATGGCGCTGATGTTGCCCGACTGCTCCGAGCCGAGAAGCGACCCGGCTCCGCGGATCTCGAGGTCGCGCATGGCGATCTTGATGCCGCTGCCGAAGTCCTGGTTCTCCTTGAGCGCGACGAGCCGGTCCGTGGCCTCCTTGGTCAGCTGCATGCCGGACGGGAAGAGGAAGTACGCGTACGCCTTCACATGGGAGCGGCCGACACGTCCCTTGAGCTGGTAGAGCTGCGAGAGGCCGAGCATGTGCGAGTCCTCGATGATGAGCGTGTTCGTGTGCGGGTTGTCGAGGCCCGACTCGATGATGGTCGTCGAGACGAGCACGTCGAGCTCGCCGGCGGCGAACCGCTCCATGACGTCCTCGAGCTTCGCCTCCCCCATGCGCCCGTGCGCGAACCCGACGCGGGCCTCGGGCACCGCCTCGCCGACGCGGGCCATGGCGTCGTCGATGTCGGCGATGCGCGACGATACGTAGTACACCTGGCCGCCACGCTGGATCTCGCGCCTGATGGCGCCGCCCACGATGCCGTCGTCCCACTCCCCCACGTACACCTCGACCGGCGTGCGGAACGCCGGCGGCGTGTCGATGAGGGACATGTCGCGGATGCCGCCGAGCGACATCTGGAGCGTGCGCGGGATGGGCGTCGCGGTGAGCGTGAGCACGTCGATGTGCTCGCGCAGGTTCTTGAGCTGCTCCTTGTGTCCCACGCCGAAGCGCTGCTCCTCGTCGATGATGACGAGACCGAGGTTCTTCGGGTTCACGTCGCGCGAGAGCAGGCGGTGCGTTCCGACGAGCACGTCGACGGTTCCGGCCGCGAATCCCTCGAGCGCCGCACGCTGCTGCGCGGCGGTCCGGAAGCGCGAGAGGATCTCGACGTTGACCGCGAAGGGCTCGAAGCGCTCGGAGAACGTCGTGAAGTGCTGTTGCGCGAGGATCGTCGTCGGGCACAGGACCATGACCTGGCGCCCGTCCTGCACGGCCTTGAACGCCGCGCGGATCGCGACCTCGGTCTTGCCGTATCCCACGTCGCCGCACACGAGCCGGTCCATGGGCTGCGGCGACTCCATGTCGGCCTTGACGTCGGCGATGGCCTGCGCCTGGTCGCTCGTCTCCTCGTAGGGGAAGAGCGCCTCCATCTCGCGCTGCATCTCGTTATCGGGCGCGTAGGCGTGCCCCTGGATGGACGAGCGGCGCACATAGAGGTCGACGAGGTCGAAGGCCAGCTTCTTGGCGGCCTTGGAAGCCTTGGCCTGGGCGCGCGCCCAATCGGTCGTGTTCAGGCGGGTGAGCTTGGGCTCCTCGCCTTTCGACCCCACGTACTTCGAGATCTTCGCGATCTGCTCGACGGGGATGAAGAGCTTGTCGCCCGCCGCGTACTCGAGCACCAGGTAGTCGCGCCAGATACCGTCGATCTCCTGCTTCTCCATGCGCGCGAAATGCGCGACGCCGTACTTCTGGTGCACGACGTAGTCGCCAGGCTTGTACGGGAAGGTGATGGCGGCCTGCCGGCTGCTTCGGAGGGAATCGGCGCCCTCGGTGATCGCGGCGACCGAATCGTTGGCGTTGAGCATCGCGAGCTGGGCCGCGGGGATGATGACGGCGGAGGCGATCGGCGCATCGACGACGTTCACAACGTCCTTGCGCAGCTCGCGGACCGCGTCGCCCGTCGATTCGACGATCGGGATGTGCTCGTCGACGAGCTCGGACTTCATCTCCTCGCGCAGGCGGCGGTCGCCGATGCCGAGCACGACCGTGTAACCCTCGGCGAGCAGCCCGCGGACCTGCGAGACGAAGCGCTCGTTGGAATTGGGATTCTCGGCGCGCTTGGCCACGAGCTCGCCGTCCGCAGCCCGTCCCGAGTGGATGAGCGAGAGGATCGAGAGGGTCTGCACGGAGTTGAAGCGTATCTCGGCCGGTGCCGTGTAGAGGCCGTCGAGCTTGGCCTTGGCGCTGTTCGCCTCGGATTTCAGCTCGTCGTGGAAGCGCGACGCATCGTCGAACAGCGAGCGCGGCTCGACGATCACGGCGAGCGTGCGGGGATGCGCGAACTCCAGCGCGCCGCACGTGCCGTTGCACAGGAACGGCAGGTACTGCTCCTGGCCGCCGTGCATGCCGAGCTCAGCGATGGAGTCGAACTCGGCCTCGAGCTCGTACGTGAGGATGCCCGCTCGCGAGAGGCGCTCCCGCGCCTTGCGCACATCCGCCCTCGCGAGGATCGTCTCGCGGGCGGGATAGATGCGGGCGATGTCGACGTCGGAAACGGTCTGCCCCGTCGAGGGCACGATGCGCCTGATGCGCTCCACGTCATCGCCGTAGAACTCGATGCGCACCGGGCAGGCGGCATCGGGGCTGAACACGTCGAGCACGTCGCCATGGACGGCGAACGTGCCCTTCTCCGTGGCGAGGTCGGCGCGCGAGTAGCCGAGCCTATCGAGCTCGGCGGGCAGTTCCTCGTACTCGATCACACGCGGCTCGCCCCCGGCGTCACCAGCTGCCGCGAACGACGCCATCTCGTCCGTCCTGAACTCGAGCGGGACGAGCGTGTCGCCCATGGAGGGTGCGAGGCGCTTCATGAGAGCGCGGACAGACGCCACGACGACGACCTCCTCGCCGCCATGCAGCGCCGCGAGCGCGCGGATGCGCTTGCCGGCGATGGCGGGGTCGGGCTCGTCCGGCGCCCAGGGGCGCTTCTGGTCGAGCGGGAGCTGGAGCACCTTGTCGCGCCCCAGGTAGAGGCTCAGGGCCATGGCCAGCTTGCGAGCCGTATCCTCGCCCGCGATCACCACGAGCATCGGGCGCGGGTCGCGTGCGAACGCCGCCGCGATGAGCAACGGGCGCACGACGGGAGGAGCCCCGAGAACGGGGCTCTCGCCGGTATCGATCTGGAGAAACGCCTCGTGGACGGCCTTCGCGCGCCCGAGTACGCCGGTTGCGGCGTCAATCAGCATCGCAGCGCCCGTGCAATCTCGTCGAGGACGAGCCCGGCGATCGCGGCCTTGGAGGTCACGCCCGTGTCGCGCTCGCCCTCGGCGTTGACGAGCCATACGCGGTTATCGGCCGTGCCGAATCCGAGCGACGGGTCCGAGACGTCGTTTGCGACGATGAGGTCGGCGTTCTTCGAGACGAGCTTGCCGCGCGCGTACCCGAGGACGTCGGTCGTCTCGGCCGCGAAGCCGACGACGTATCGGTCGCCCTTGCCGGCGGCGAGCGTCTTGAGGATGTCGGGGTTGCGGACGAGGTCTATGGTGAGCTCGACCGAGCCGTCCCCCTCCCCGACCTTCTTGATCTTCTCGGTGGCGGCATGCGCCGGGCGGAAGTCCGCGACGGCCGCGCAGAACACGGCTGCATCGCAATCCCCGAACGCCTCGCGCGCTGCCGCGAGCATCTGCTCGGCGGTCTCGACGTGGATGGTGCGCACGCCCGCGGGATCGGGAAGCGAGACGGGCCCGGTGACGAGCGTGACGTCGGCCCCGCGGCGCGCCGCCTCACGAGCGATCAGCGTTCCCTGCAGGCCGCTCGAGCGGTTGCCGATGAAGCGCACCGGATCGATGGGCTCGTGCGTCGGCCCGCTCGTGACGAGCAGGCGCCTGCCGACGAGGCTGCGGTTCAGCTCGAGCTCGCGCAGGGCCGCGCGGGCGATGTCGGCGGGATCGGCGAGACGGCCCTCCCCCACATCGCCGCAGCTGAGGTAGCCGCTCTCCGGATAGACGATGATCGCGCCATCGCGCTCGAGGGCCGCGACGGACTCCTGCGTCTTCGGGTTGCGCCACATCTCGACATTCATTGCCGGGGCGACGACGAGCTGCGCCGTCGTGGCGAGCGCCGTCGTGGTGAGCAGGTCGTCCGCGATGCCATGCGCGAGCTTCGCGAGCACGTTGGCCGTGGCGGGCGCGATGAGCATCACGTCCGCCTCCTTGGCCAGGGAGATATGGTGGATCGGCTCCCCGGCATCATCGAACAAGCTGACGGCGACCGGCTCGCCTGTGAGCGCGCGGAACGTCGCGGGACCCACGAACTCGGTCGCATGCTCCGTCATGACGACCTTCACGCGCACGTCGGGCGCTGTCTTCTGGATGCAGCGGATGACCTCGCAGGTCTTGTAGGCGGCGATGCAGCCCGTGACGCCCACGAGGATCGTGCGCGGCGATCCGTCCCCCGGGAGGGTTTCGGGGGCTGCCGGCGCGGAGGGTTCGACCGGAGCCGTCCCGGCTTCGAGCACCACGTCGACCGCCTCGGCCTCGCCGAACACCTCGAAGGCCTCGGCGGGCACGTAGTCGAGCGGGACGTCGTCGCCCTGGGTGCGCATGGGCTCGCCGGGCGAATCGAGGGTGACGGTCTGGGAGGACCCGACGGTGGCGTCACCCGCCACATCGAACGAGAACAGCGCGGTCTCGGTCTCGAAGGGCACCTTGAACGTACCGACGGGATGCCCCTCGTCGAGAGCCTGGTTGAGCAACTCGTCGGGACGTTTGTTGTCCGCGCGCATCACATGCGCGATCGAGAAGGACTCGAAGAGCCTGCGAAGGTCGAGCACGCGCAGGAAGAGCGGCTTGAGGCCCTCGTTCTTGACCTTGTACGCGCCATTGACCTGGTTGACCATGAGCTGGCTGTCGGCGATGACGCCGATGCGCTCAACCCCCAAGGCGCGCGCGTTCTCGAGCCCCCAGATGAGGGCCCGGTACTCGGCCTCGTTGTTCGTCCCGACGCCGCTGGGCCACCCGCCCTCGCACACCGCGGTGCCGTTGGAATCGGTTATCGAGAAACCGATGGCGGAAGGCCCCGGGTTACCCCTGCTCCCGCCATCAGTGTGCATGGTGTATGTCGGCTTATCCACCAAACGCTACCTTTCGACTATCAGGATACGGTGGCATTGCGGGCACGTGGCGACCTCGGGACCGGCCTGCAGCCCGACGAGCTTGCCCTCGGGGAACTCGACGCGGCACGCCGAGCAGTGCCCATCCTGGAGCACGCCGACCGCGATGCCGTTCTTACTCTCGCACAGACGGTCGTATTCCGCCATGATGTCCGCGGGAAGCGACGATGCGATCCCCTCGCGCTCCTCGGCGAGACTCGCGAGCGAGGCGTTGATCTCGTCCGTCTCGGCCGAGATCTTCTCCTCGAGGGCCGCGCGCTTCGCCTCGAGCTTGGAATTCGCATCGGCGACCTGGTCCTCGACGGCCGAGATCTTCTCGATGCGCTCGGCGAGCTTGCCGTGATCGAACTCGACCTTGTTGCGGCGCTTAGCGACGCCCTCGAGCTCGAGCGTGAGGCTCTGCACGAGGCGGTAGTCCGCGGACTGCTCGATCTCGGCCTCGATGCCGGCGGCCTTCTCGACCAGGTCGGCATCCTCGTCCACGAGTTGCTGCATCTCGAGCTCGGCGTTCGACCGGAGCGCGGAGATCTGCTTGGACTTCTCGCTCACCTCATCGATCTTGCCGAGAATCTGCTTGAGGGCCTGCAGCTCCGGCATCTCCTCGGAGCGGCGGGCGAGGCGCAGGCGCGTCAGGTCGATCTCCTGAAGCTTGATCAGTGCACGTGCGTCGCTCATTTACCCACCATCCTCGGTTGCCACCAGTAGATATCCGGTCCAAGCATTCGTACCCTATCGCAAAACCCATCCGAAGCCTCGACCGCCTGCTTCAGGCAACCGAGCATCGGGAACTCGGAGACATCATGCCCCAGTTCTATGATGCAGATACCGGAAGACGCAAGCTCGCCGGCTCGATGGAAGGACATCTCGCCCGTGATCGCGCAATCCACACCAGAATCAACTATATCATCTACGAGCGAAGAACTCGACCCGTTGACGATGGCGACCTCCTCGAGCTCGGCTGTCATGGAACCCCAGACGCGCGGGGTGACGCCATAGCTCTCCCCGCATACCGCCGCGAGGTCATCGAGCGAGATGGAGCCGCCGGCCGGGGTGCCCAGGCACCCGAACGAGGGCAGGCCGTCGGGCGTCGGGAAGAGCTCGCCGGCATAATCGAGGCCGACGGTTGCAAGGAGCGCCTCCTTGGCGACGGTCGACCGGTCGAGATTCGTGTGCATGGCGATGAGGGCGACGCCGTTGCGGAGCGCGGCGACGACACGGGCTGCGGCGTCGGTTCCGCCATGGCCCCTGTTGACGAACCGCGCGGGCGGCTCGATGTAGACGGGATGATGCGTGAGCAGGACGTTGCAGCCCTGGGCCGCAGCCTCCTCGATAGTGGCGACATAGGGGTCGAGCGCGATCGCCACGCCCGTGACCTCCGCCCGCGCGTCGCCGACGGATAGGCCGCACAGGTCCCACGGCTCGCAATGCTCCCGCGGGAAGAGGTCGAACAGATACGACTCGAGGTCGCCAACCGTGTTGCGCATGTGCACCTCCGCTATTCACGTGTCAATCTTCGCACCCATCTATTCTACCAGCCGGCCGATGGGTCGAAGATGACAGTCGTCGCTGGCCCATCGGCCCGCACCTTCCGAATGACGCGGCACGGCCGTAGCCTGCCCATGGCGCGGCTGTGCGGGACGCGCCGCCACCCCGCCCACGCTCCCCGATTTCCCATGGCGCAGATGGGATGGTGCGCCTATGCTCGAAGCTGCAGAACACTGATGGAGGTGCGCTTTGGAGAAGAACAGCCCCGTGCTCGTGCAGACACCCGAGCAAATCGAGACGCTCGCCGCGATCGCAAGCGAGATATACCACGAGTACTTCACGATCATCATCACCGTCGAGCAGATCGACTATATGGTCGAGAAGTTCCTCTCCGTGCCCGTGCTGACGAAGGCCATCGGCGAGGACGGCTACGAGTACTACCTGTTCGACGATGACGAGCAGCCGTATGCGTTCTGCGGTATCAAGTGCTCCGACGAGGACATGTTCCTGAGCAAGCTCTACGTGCGCGTGGACAAGCGCGGCACGGGAACGGGCGGAAGGATGCTCTCGTTTCTCGAGGGGCTGTGCGCCGAGCGCGGCCTGAAGTCCATCTGGCTCACGTGCAACATCGGCAACGCCGATTCGCTCGCGTTCTACGACCGCAAGGGCTTCGTCACCGAGGAGCACAAGGTCGCCGACATCGGCAGCGGCTACGTCATGGACGACTACATCCTGCGCAAGACCATCTAAAACCTGACAAAGGGATCAGACCCCTTTGTCAGGTTTTTGGCAAGCTGGGCGGGGCGGGCCGATCGGCCCGCCC
>JBMNUM010000012.1:0-58998 GCA_050946275.1 Coriobacteriales bacterium | reverse complement strand
GGTTGTTCGAACCTGGGGTCGGCCGACCTCTCGGGCCTCGACTGCTCCAGCGCCACGAGCATGTCCTCCATGTTCGACGGCTGCTCCTCCCTGCGATCCCTCGACCTGTCGGGATGGGACACGTCGAGTGTCACGGACATGACCTCCATGTTCTATGGAATGACGATGCTCGAGGAGCTCTCCCTGGGAGCCCGCACGGTCCTCTCCTCCGGCTGCGGCCTTCCGAGCCAGGCGTCCGGCTCCCACGACGGCAGGTGGGTCGAGCTCGCCGAGGGCGCGTCCCCGATGACGGCCTCCCAGGTCATCGCCAGGCACTCGGAGCCGGGAACCGCCGCCACCTACGGGCGGTGCGAGGCTCGATGCGCGATCCTCTACGAGAGCGGCGACCTCGTGATGCAGATAGGAGGCGAGGAGGATCCCTCGCGCGGCGCGGTCGTGGGGAAGTGGGCCGGTTTCGATGCAAGATCGTACGCGTCCGCTTCTTCGGTGCCGTGGTACGGGAACCGCTCCTCCATCAGGTCCGTCGAGGTCCTCCCCGGCGTCGCGCCGGTTTCGACGGCGTACTGGTTCTACGGTTGTTCGAACCTGGGGTCGGCCGACCTCTCGGGCCTCGACTGCTCCAGCGCCACGAGCATGTCCTCCATGTTCGACGGCTGCTCCTCCCTGCGATCCCTCGACCTGTCGGGATGGGACACGTCGAATGTCGCCAACATGTCCTCCATGTTCCAGAGCTGCTCCTCCCTGCGATCCCTCGACCTGTCGGGATGGGACACGTCGAGTGTCACGGACATGAGCCGCATGTTCTACGGCTGCTCGTCCCTGCCGTCCCTCGACCTGTCGGGATGGGACACGTCGAAAGTCACGGGCATGTCCTCCATGTTCTACAACTGCACGTCACTGCGATCCCTCGACCTGTCGTCCCTGGGAGCGCCCAGGGTGACCAACATGAGCGGAATGTTCCGGAACTGCATGTCCCTGCAATCCCTCGACCTGTCCTCCCTGGGAGCGCCCAGGGTGACCAACATGAGCGGAATGTTCCGGAACTGCACGTCCCTGCAATCCCTCGACCTGTCCCCCTTGCGCGCCTCGAGCGCCACAGACATGTCCTACATGTTCTCCGGCTGCTCCTCCCTGCAATCCATTGGTCTGACGGGCCTGGGTGCGTCATACGTCACCGACATGTCCTACATGTTCTCCGGCTGCTCGTCCCTGCAGTCTCTCGACCTGTCTCGTTTTGACACGACTAAACAGGGTACCAGTTACGGCAGCGATTCGTGGATGGGTGCAACGGGTATATATAATGGCTGCTCTTCGCTCAAATCGCTTAAGCTGTCGTCGCGTTACGTAATATATCCAGACGATTATTATTCCGACTTGCTTGATATGCGCGATTGCTCTTCGCTTACTTATCTAGATTTGTCAGAATTCAAATCCGGACAATGCCTGTATGTTCCCGCTTCAGTCTCGTCGGTTCAATTTGGCGAACAAACATCCTTTGAAACCATTGACGAGGCAGCCGACTGTAGACGGCCATACGGCCTTACGATTCCGTTCGGATACCGTGCGGTCTGGGTTCGAGCCTCTTCGGGCGAACGCATCTCTCCATCTGAATTGGTCTCGCCTGATGGTCGGATTGAGGCTGGGCTGTACTATTGGGAAACGTCCGTTGTACCAGCCGAGGACATGTCTGTTCCCAATGCGATTCTTTACACCAATGGATTGTTGGTATTGCAGGCATCCGGCGGGAGCGATCCCTCAAAAGGCGGAATCATTGGGCAGTGGACTGATTTCGAAAACATGCCGAAAGGATCATTGCCGCCGTGGCATGAGAGCAGGCACCTGATTCGAACCGTACAGGTTGGTCCAGGTCTTGTCCCGACTTCAACAAGCAGGTGGTTCTCTGATTGTCCAAATCTGGAATCTGTTGACCTGCACAATCTCGATTGCCGCAACGTCACGGACATGAGCGGCATGTTCTCCGGATGCTCGTCCCTGCAGTCCTTCGACCCGTCGGGATGGGACACGTCGAAGGTGACCGACATGAGCTGGATGTTCTGGGACTGTGAGTCTCTGAAAACACTCGATCTATCTGACTTCGATACCTCACGAGTGACTGATATGTCTCATATGTTTGAACATTGCGGATCGCTCGAGATTCTCGACTTGTCTTCTTTCAACACTTCAAACGTGACCAACATGTATGGAATGTTCCGCATCTGTGGAGCCGGTGATGCAGATTCGGGCGGCAAGTTGACGGCGCAGGGCTTATCCACATTCGACACCTCAAAGGTGACAGACATGCGTCTGATGTTTGTCGATTCCGGCTTCAGGTCGCTCGATTTGTCTCGCTGGAACGTAGGCAACGTCAGAAAGGTGAGCGGCGCTGAGGAAGACTTGTCAGATGGCACATATGACGGGGGTATGTTTGGTAGATCCGCCCTCGTGTCTCTTGATATCTCAGGCTGGGATTTGCGCGGGGTCGATTCCGTCAACATGCTCATTTATGATTGCGAGAATTTGGAGACTGTCAACGTGACGAACGTCAGGCTCCCGCAGAACTGCTACGGCATGTTCCAAGAACCTGGATGCCCGCAATACCATTCGCATACGGGTGAGTTCAATGGCCAGGAGTACTACCCGCATCCCGCTGAGCTGCAGGGTGTAGATACGATGGACACCTCGATTGTCATGAACATGTCTTACATGTTCTATGGGTGCAATGGTATTGAACGGCTTGATCTGTCAGGCTGGGACACCTCTCAAGTTACGGATATGAGCCAAATGTTCCGATATTGTCATTCGTTAGAGTATCTCGATATATCCTCGTTCGATTTTTCCAAAACCATATCAAGCAAGTGCCCGAGTCTTGACGCGCGCAATGCCACTCAGACAAGCGCGAGCTCATGGCGTTATGAGCCGTCGCATCTTTCGACGGTGGTTCTCGGCGCGGATAGAAAATTCCTTTCTAATTCGAGGCTGCCTGTACCGCCGTCTAGCAGTGAATACACGGGCAAGTGGCTTGAAGAGTCCACGGGCAGGACGCTCAGTGTAAACGAAACAACTAGTGCGAATACATCGCCGGGTGTTTACAGATGGGAAACGATATACGACAAGCCGTGCGCGATTCTCTACGAAGACGGTACATTGGTGGTTCAAGCGCTGGGTTCAGTCGATGCGTCGCATGGCGGGGTCGTGCAAAAGTGGGATGTTGATTTTACCCAAGCGTACTCGACTGCTGGATCCGTACCTTGGCATTCAACTGCAGGGTCGATTGCTTCCGTTGTGATAAAGCCGGGTGTTGCCCCAGTGTCCACTGCATATTGGTTCGCCGGATGCGACCAGCTGGAAGCTGTCGACCTAGTGAGCCTCAACACTTCGGCTGTTGAGAGCATGGCTGGGATGTTCGATGGATGCACCAAGCTGACAGTGCTCACGCTTGGGGAGGATTTCCAATTTGTTGGCAGCGGTGGCGCGGCGCTTCCTCCTGCAAGCACGGCTTATCCATACACGGGCAAGTGGGTAAATTCTGATTCAAACGTCGTCGTGTCTTCCGAAGAGCTTATGAGGCTGAGCAGATGTGCGGGCACATGGGAGTGGCAGAGAGTTCCGGCAATCACCATGTTCTCCGTCGCTGACCAGGCTGATGAGGCGGCCATTGATGAGTTTACTCGAACTATCGTTGTGCGGGCGCATGATTCCGCAGACCTCTCGCGCATTGCCACATCGTTCGTGTTGCCGGACGGATGCAGTCTCTTCTACAACAGCAGGCCTTTGGTTTCCGGGGCAACAACGATTCAGTACGAACCGGGGGTTCCCGTTTCCGTAGAGCTGCATACTGGCTCTAGCTCCAATAGTCCAGTCTATTTATGGACGATTACCGTGTTGCAAGACGATGTGTATAGCGTTGCCGTGCAGCCGGCAAGCCCCGCTCAATCCGAGTTCGAGGATGTCGTTTACGGGTATATCGATTGCGAGACTCTTGCCTTTACGGTGACTAACACTGGCAACCGTGACCTGACGGGCGTCCCGTCAAGAAGTGTTCTCGATGACTCTGGGAATGCGTTCAGGGTCACATGGTCGTCTTTAGGAGGCGGTTCGTTCTCGGGAACTCTTGCGCGGGGAGAAAGCGCACAGGTAGACGTGACATATCGTCGCGGGCTTCATGCGGGGGACTATGACGCGATGTTCACGATTGCCGGAGATCAGGCAAACGCGCTTCAATCTGTTGGTATTCACCTTCTTGTTGAGAAACGAGCACAGGCGACGCCAACTGAGGCGAAGGCCATGAGCGCTGTGGTAGGTGGCGCGAGTGGTGCCATTTCGGGTCTCAAAGCTTCGAGCCCGTATGAGTATCGAGCCGAGGGTAGCTCTTCATGGACCGCCGTCAGATTTGGATTGACGAGTATCTCGGGTTTGTCTGTCGGGACATACGAACTCAGGTTGGCTGGCGATGGGGACTACGAGGCGAGCCCTGCCGTGACATTGGCTATTGGAAGCGTCGACAGGGTCGATAAGGTCGCGCTCTCAAGAACCTGTGCCGATCTCGAGGAGCTGCTTGCAAAGACGGCTGCCTCCGATGATGGGTCTGATGTGTTTGTCGATGGATACTGGGCTCCAGGTTCTTATCTCGCAGGCGCTGACGATGCTCTCGGGGAAGCGCGGGCTGTGCTCGAAAACGAAAACGCAAGTGCCGCGACAATCAGGGACGCCGTCAGACGTGTTGACGCGGCGTTGCTGACGCTCGAAGAAAAGATTCAGCATGGAACTGCCAAGTACGACGTCGCCAATGCCACTATTGGCAAAATCGCAGACCAGGTTTATGCGGGCAAAGAGGTAAGGCCGGTTCTGTCGGTGTCCCTTGGGGGCAAGGTGCTTATGGCTGGTACGGATTACACCGTTTCATACTCAAGCAACACGCAAGTTGGAATCGCCAGGGCGACTATTACCGGCATCGGAAACTATACGGGCACGGCGAGTGTGACGTTTAAGATTGCACAGGCGTACAAGACCGTGACCACCCAGAAGGTGACCTGGAAGCGCCTGGCCGGCGCCACCGCGCCGGACACCATGAAGCTCATCGCCGGGCAGTTCGGCAAGGCCAAGGTCGCCGTCGTCACGACCGACGCCAACTACAAGGACGCCCTGGCGGCCAGCGCCCTGGCGGGCAAGAACGGCGCCATCGTGCTGATGACCAAGAAGGGGTCGCTGACGGCCCAGACCAAGCAGACCCTGAAGGCCGCCGGCGTCAAGACCGTCTACCTCGTGGGCTCCACCAAGGACGTCACGGCCAAGGTCGAGAAGGCCCTGAAGTCCGGCACCGGCGTCACGAAGGTCACGCGCGTCTCGGGCGGCTCGGCCAGCGCCAAGGCGATCGCGGCTGCCAAGGTCGGCGGCAAGAAGTCAGACACCGTGATCATCGCGACGCAGAACGGCTTCCAGGACGCGCTGGCGATCGCGCCCTACAGCTACGTGTCCAAGTCGCCGATCCTCTACGCGGAGACCAACAAGAAGCTCTCTGCGGCCACGACCAAGTTCATCAAGTCGGCCAAGTACAGGAAGGCCATCATCGTCGGAGGCCCGATCGCGCTTCCCGCGAGCATCGAGACGCAGCTCAAGAAGGCCGGCGTGACCTCGATCACGCGCCTCGCGGGCACGAATGCCTACCGCACGTCCTACATCATCGCCGACTGGACGACCGGCAAGCTCAAGAACGGCGGCTACGAGAAGTACAAGGGCAAGAACATCACCAGCGTGAAGTTCCAGCCGGCGGCCGCCAACAGGCTGCAGCCCAACAAGCTGGCGGTGTCCACCGGCCAGAACTGGCTGGACGCCCTCGCCGGCGCGGCGCTTTGCGGCAAGAACAGGTCCGTGCTGCTGCTCGCCGACGCCAAGACCGCCAAGTCGAACTACACCCTGGCTTCGCAGTGGTGCAAGAAGAACCTGTCGGTCGCGGCCTTCAAGAACGGCTACATCTTCGGTGGCGTCAAGGCCGTGCAGCCCAAGGTCGAGACCGCGCTCAAGAGCAGCACGAGCGTCACGACGAAAGTGCCGGTGTACGCTGCGGGATAGCCTAGATGTGGCCGAGTCGGGATTGTTCCGGCTCGGCCACTTTTATTCTGCGTCCGCTATTGGTAAGGCTTCGTTGCTAACGCAAAGCGCAGGGGGCGTGTGCCAACGCGCTTAACGAGACCCGCCGTCTCCAGCCGCCCCACGTACTTTCGTGCCATCTGTGCGCCAACTTCCAGATTGATCGCAATCTCCTCGAGCGTGGTGTCGGGGAACGCGCCGAAGATGCTGGCCTGCGCCGGGTGGAATAGGGCCTCTGCCTCTTTCTCGCCGAGGGTTCGCGAGTTCGCCATGTCCATGATGGCGGCTCGGGCATCTTCGAGTCGCCGGGCCTTTTCGGTCAGGTTCTCGACCAGCTCTTCCTGTGCCGTCCTGATGAGCTCCATCATCACCATCACAAAGAAGGTCAGCTCGCCGTGATTCAGCGGGTCTTCCGCCTCCCGGAACGCGCGGTAGTACCTCGCTCGGTTTTCTGCGATTACGCGTGACAAGGAGAGTGCGGTTGCGAGTGAAAGCGGACTGCTCAGGTGCAGCGCCAGCAAGTAGCGCCCCGTTCGTCCGTTGCCGTCGTAGAACGGGTGAACGTATTCGAACATGTAGTGCCCGGCGATGGCACCGATGAGCTCCGGAATATCGGGCGATGTGGCGAATTCGATTGTCTGCTCGAGCGCCTCGATGATGGTCTCTTCCGGCTGAACGCCCTCGTGCAGAATCTTGCCGCCAGCTCCAACGACCACGACTCCACCCGCGTGGAACAAGCGTCCGTCTGGCTCGATTCCCTCGAGAGCCTCGCCATCCATGACGCGGTCATACATTCTTCGGATGTCTTCGGCGCCCGTCGGCTCGACTCTCTGGTCCTCGCTTAGTTCAAGGTACAGCTTGGTGAACTCGCGGAAGCGGTCGTGCGCGCCGGTCTTCGGGGAATTCTCAAGCAGCCGCGCGATTTGCGCTCTCGTGCTGTGGACGCCCTCGAGCTCGTTCGTGCTCACGATCTCGTCGACGATAAGGCTGCGGGCGAGGGCGCCGTGCGCGATGGGTGGAAGCGCGTGGAGCAGTGCCGACACGCGCCTTTCAAGCCGCAGGATACTCTCCATGAGGGTCGTGAGTTCGCGGGGCATAGCGACGAATAGCTCGCCTGCTGGCGTCGTCAGTCCCGTTCGGAACGTGGAGTCAGCCTCGAGGCGGCGCGCGAGCTCGGCTTCGACCTCCGCCTTGCGGTTAGTCGAAGAGCTCATGTGAAAGAGTGTCGCAAGTGGCTTGTATTCCATGGCCGTATCTCGTAGCGAGTATCATTTTGGCGACATAAGCGTACTCAAAATTATACGATTTAGCAATATCGTATAATTTTAACGAGCCAAAAGCATGCAACATGGAACGCTCCCCCGAGGAGCGCTTCAAATCCTTCCGGTACAATCATCCGCATGGGATCTGAGACTGACAGCCGCTCCCCGCTGGCGCTGCATGTGCTGGCGAGCGGGAGCAAGGGCAACGCGAGCATCATCGAGAACACGCGCACCGGTGCGTGCGTCGTCGTCGATTGCGGTATCTGCAAGCGCGACTTCTTCACTCGCTGCGACGAGGCCGGCATCGAGCTCGACCGCATCGCCGGCATCCTCATCACCCACGAGCACACCGACCACACGAAGGGCCTCGGCGTCGTGCTGCGCGGCTTCGCCAAGCGCGACCTGCACCCGGCTCTGTTCTCCAGCTCTCGCGTTGCCGAGGTGAGCAGCGACATCCGCGAGGTGCGCGAGCTCGTCGACCTCCACGACCTGCGCGCCGAGGATACGCTCGCGCTTGCGGGCATCGACATCCACCCCTTCGCGACGTCGCACGACTGCGCCGAGTCGTTCGGCTTCCGCTTCATGCTCGACGGCGACGCCATCGGCTTCATGACCGATAGCGGCGTCTGTACTCCGCAGGCGCACGACGCGCTCCAGCGCTGCCGCATCCTCGCGATCGAGAGCAACCACGACCTCAAGATGCTCCGTAACGGCCCGTACCCCTACCCGGTCCGCAAGCGCATCGCCTCCGACGTCGGCCACCTCTCCAACGAGCAATCCGCCAGCTTGCTCGAGGATCTGCTGTGCGACGAGCTCGAGCAGGTCATCGCGATGCACATCTCCGAGACGAACAACACCTACCGGATGCCGTGCGACGCCCTCGGCGCCATCGTCGAGCGCAACACGCACCCCGCGCAGGTGCGCTCCAGCCGCCAGCGCACCCTCGTGAGCGTGTAGGGTGAATGAGTCAAAGGGGGACTGTCCGCTTTTGACTCATTCGGGTGTGGCGGGTGTTGGCTCGCTCGCTCATAATGGAAGCGCAGCCCATGCCCTACAAGGAGGTCCCATGAACCGCGACTCGATGTTCCACCTGCCGTCCGCTTGCGTGTGGAGGCTTCGCACGCGCCGGTTCGTGCTCTCGCGGCCCATCGTCATGGGCATCCTCAACGTGACGCCCGACTCGTTCTCCGACGGTGGCCTGCATGCCGCGGCCGACGAGGCCGTCCGCTTCGCGCTCGAACTGGTGGACGCCGGCGCCGACATCATCGATGTGGGCGGCGAGTCCACCCGCCCCGGTTCCGACGAGGTCGCCGTGGCCGAGGAGCTTGCGCGCGTGTTGCCCGTGGTCGAGCAGCTTGCCGCGCGCGGCGTCTGCGTCTCCATCGACACGCGGCATGCCGAGGTCGCGCGCGCGTGCCTCGATGCCGGTGCCGAGATCATCAACGACATCTCCGGATTCGCCGACCCCGCCATGGTCGAGCTCGCCGCCGAGAGCGGCGCGGGCGTCGTGACCATGCACATGGCCGGCGAGCCACGCAACATGCAGGCCGATCCGCGCTACGACAATCCCGTCGCCGAGGTCGCCGCCTTCCTGCAGGCGAGCGCCGCCCGGCTCGAGGCCGCCGGCGTCGCATCCGAGTGCATCTGCATCGACCCCGGCCCCGGGTTCGGCAAGAACATCCGCCACAACCTCGAGCTGCTCGCCGGCACGCCCGCGCTCGCGTCGCTCGGCTACCCGCTGCTCGCGGCCTACTCGCGCAAGTCGACGCTCGGTGCTGTATCCGGCGTCGCTACGGCTGCCGAGCGCGTCGTGCCCTCCGCGTCCGCTGCCGTGCTCGCCTATAACGGCGGCGCGCGCATCTTCCGCGTCCACGATGTGGCCGAGACGGTCCAGGCGCTCGCCGTAGCGAGCAACGCCGCCTATGCCGCAGCCTCGAGTGCGAGCGCAGTCGCCGGAGACGGTGCCTTCGCCACGCTGCTGCCGGGCGAGCGCGTGCTCGTCGCGCTCGGCTCGAACATGGGAGATTCCGTCGGCAACCTCGTCGAGGCGACCCGCTGCATCGACACCATCGACGGCGTGACCGTCATCGCGTCGAGCTCCATCTACCGCAGCGAGCCCGCGTACTACACCGAGCAGGAGACGTTCGCGAACTCCGCCGTCTGGGTGCAGACGACCCTCGAGCCCGCCGTGCTCCTCGACAAGCTCTTCGAGATAGAGGACGACTTCCACCGCCGCCGCATCATCGCGAACGGCCCGCGCACGCTCGACCTCGACGTGCTCGACTACGAGGGCATCACGAGCGACGACCCGCACATCATCCTCCCGCATCCGCGCGTGCTCGAGCGCGACTTCACGGTCACGCCGATCCTCGAGCTCGTCGATGCGATGGAGACCTCGTTCGGCCGCTACGTGCACCCCGACGCCATCCACGCGCTCGGCAAGCCCGAGGGCGGCGACAGCGACGGCGGCTTCCGCCTCGCCGACGGCGCGCGCGTAACGCGCGACGGCATCCAGTACGGGCGCATCCTCGAGACCCTGCTCGAGGCCTCCGCAGTGTTCCCAGGGGAGCGATGATGGGCATCTTCAACCCCAACAGCGATCAGCAGATGTCCGCCCTGGACGTTCTGTGGATGGACGAGCTCGACCACGACGGCGGTGGGGGAGGCTCCAGCGGAGGAGGCGGAGGCGGCCGTGGCTGCGTGACCGCCATCTGCGTCGCCCTCGGAATCATCCTCGGCCTCATCCTCGCACTCTTCACCGTGTTCTAAACCTGTCAAACAAGGCGGGGCCGTTTGACAGGTTTGAAGAAGCTTGCGAGAACCTGTCAAACAAGGCGGGCCAATCGTCGCCCGTGTCAAATGCCCTGTCCATTTGACACGGGCGAACAGCCCCGCCCTGCTTGACAGGTCCACATGCCCGCCGTAGCCGGGAGCGCGCCCGGAGCACCCCGTCCCCGCGCTATAATTGCCGTACTGCAAATGCCTAGTAAGGAGATGCTGCACCATGGCACGCAATACAATGGATATCTTCCTCTCCGCCAAGAAGGAGCGCCGCAAGATCACGATGGTGACCTGCTACGACTACAGCCTGGCGCGCGTCGTCGACCAGACCGACATCGACTGCATCCTCATCGGCGACTCGCTCGGCATGACGATGCTCGGCTACGAATCCACGCTCCCCGTGACGATGGACGACATGATCCGTGCGACGCAGTCCGTCGTGCGCGGCACCACGAAGCCCCTCATCGTCGCTGACATGCCCTTCATGAGCTACCAGGCCTCGCTCGAGGAGGGCATGCGCAACGCCGGACGCCTGCTCGCCGAGGGCGGCGCGGGCGCGGTGAAGATCGAGGGCGCAACGCCGGCCACGGTTGCGCTCATCCGCGAGCTCATCGACCACGGCATCCCGGTGGTCGGCCATCTCGGCCTCACGCCGCAATCCGTCAACGCGTTCGGTGGCTTCCATGCGCAGGCGACGGAGATCGAGGGCATCGCCAAGCTCCTCATGGAGTGCGAGAGCTATGCCGAGGCCGGTGTCAAGGCCGTGGTGCTCGAGTGCATCCCCGCCGAGCTGGCCAAGCACATCACGAAGACGTTCCCGTTCGCGACCATCGGCATCGGCGGTGGCGTCGAGTGCGATGGCGAGGTGCAGGTCATCCACGATGTCCTGGGCCTGAGCGCTCGCAAGCCGCGCCATGCGAACACGTTCATCAACGGCCTCGAGGTGCTCGGCGACGCGCTGCGTGCCTACGATCAGGGCGTGAAGGACAAGACCTTCCCCGGCCCCGAGAACTCCGTGCACATCGAGGAGAACCTCATCTCGAAGGCCGAGGACTACCTCGATGGCATGTTCGACGCGTTCTTCGACGACGATTCGGCCATCGACAACTAGCGGCATGGGCGAGGGCGGCGGCATGGATCCGACCGGCGGCAAGTTCATCATCTGCGGCACGCCCATCGGCAACATGGGCGACATGGGTCAGCGCGCCATCGAGACGCTGGCCTCCGCGGATGTCGTCTACGCCGAGGACACGCGCGTCACGCGCAAGCTGCTGAGCCGCTTCGGCATCTCCGTTCCGCTCGTCCGCTGCGACGAGCTCGTCACGCTCCAGCGCATTCCCGAGATCGTCGAGCGCGTGCTCGGCGGCCAGACGGTCGTGCTCGTCTCGGATGCCGGCATGCCGTGCATCAGCGACCCGGGCCAGCGTGTGGTCAAGGCCGTGCGCGCCAAGGGCGGTCGCGTGGAGGTCGTGCCCGGACCGAGCGCCGTGCTCACGGCGTTGGCCGGCAGCGGCTTCCTGTTCAAGAACTTCTACTTCGGAGGTTTTCTCCCGCGCAAGCCGGGGGAGCGCACCCGCCTACTTGAGAGCCTCGCGGGTCTCGACACGGTACTCGTCTTCTTCGACTCCAACCATCGAACGCAGACCTCGATCGAGGCACTCGGCGAGGCGCTGCCCGGACGGCGCATCTGCATGGCGCGCGAGCTTACGAAGATCCACGAGGAGTACCTGGTGGGCACGGCCAAGGAGCTGGTTGCGGAGCTCGACGCGCGCCCGGGCGAGCTGAAGGGCGAGGTCGTCCTCGTCGTGGAGGCCCCAGACGAGGCGCGCCTGCGTGCCGGGGTCTGGCCCGCCGGCGCGATTGCTGCCCCGTCCGACGAGGACATGCGCGCCGAGGCGTCCCGTCTCGTCAACGAGGAGGGCATGAAGGCCTCGCAAGCCGCGAAGGAGCTCGTCGCCCGCTACGGCATCGACCGCGACACAGCCTACGACATCGCCCGCGCCGCCAGAACCTGACAAACACGTCAGACGTATTTGTCATGACAGTCAGCTCGGAGCTTTTCCATCGCCCTATTCCCATCGCGGCTGCACACAATGCGCGGTACAATATCTTGATGGACTAACGACATATCCACCCACGACCGACGCCAGGAGAAACACATGGCTGAGAGCTTTGCACTTACCACGCCGATCTACTACGTGAACGATAAGCCGCATCTGGGCACCGCCTATACGACGATCGCCTGCGACACGCTGTCCCGCTTCCAGCGCATGGACGGTAAGGACGTCTTCTTCCTGACCGGTCTCGACGAGCACGGCCAGAAGGTCGCCGACTCCGCCGCCGCCAAGGGCGTCACGCCGCAGCAGTGGTGCGACGACATGGCCCCGCGCTTCAAGGACGCATGGGCGTCGCTCAACATCCAGTATGACTACTTCGTCCGCACCACCGACGAGAGCCACACGCGCGGCGTCGAGAAGTTCCTGCAGATCCTGCTCGACAACGGCTATCTCTACAAGGATTCCTACGAGGGCTGGTACTGCGTGCCCGAGGAGACGTTCTTCACCGAGACGCAGGTCCGCCACGCCGAGGAGGAGCGCGCCGCGGCAGGCGAGGAGCCTCCGGCCGAGGGCGTGCACCTGTGCCCCGATTGCAATCGTCCGCTCCAGCGCCTGCAGGAGGAGAGCTGGTTCTTCAAGCTGTCCGCCTTCGAGGAGCAGCTGCTCAAGCTCTACGAGGAGCGCCCTGACTTCGTGCAGCCGGAGATCCGCCGCAACGAGGTCGTGTCGTTCGTGAAGGGCGGCCTCAAGGACCTCTCCATCTCGCGCACGACGTTCGACTGGGGCGTGCCGCTGCCGTTCGACGAGGGCCACGTCACCTACGTGTGGGTCGACGCGCTGCTCAACTACATCACCGCGATGGGCTTCGGCGACGAGGACGCGCAGGACGAGTTCAACCGCCGCTGGCCCGCGCAGTACCACTTCATCGGCAAGGACATCATCCGCTTCCACTGCGTGATCTGGCCGGCCATGCTCATGGCCGCCGGCATGCCGCTGCCCGAGCACGTCTTCGCGCACGGCTTCCTGCTCACGAAGGGCGAGAAGATGTCGAAGTCGAAGGGCAACGCCGTGTCGCCAGCCGACCTCATCGAGATATTCGGCGTGGACGCGTACCGCTACTACTTCATGACCGACGTGCCGTTCGGCAACGACGGCTCCATCTCCATGGAGCGCATGGTGCAGGTCTACAACGCCGACCTCGCCAACACGTGGGGCAACCTCTGCTCGCGCGCGTTCAACATGGCGGTGAAGTACTTCGATGGCGAGGTGCCGGTGCTCGCTCCCGAGCGCTATGCCGAGCTCGAGGCCGAGCTGGGCAACCCCCTGCGCGAGATCGCCGAGGGGCTTTACGCCGCATACGCCGAGGCGTTCAACCGCGTCGACTTCACGGGTGCGGCGGCCGGGGTCGCCAAGCTCTCGCAGCGCGCGAACGCCTACATCGAGGAGATGGCTCCGTGGAACCTCGCGAAGGACGAGGCCAAGGCCGACGAGCTCAGGTTCGTGATCTACAACACGCTCGAGGCCATCCGCCTGCTCGCGCTCTACTACAGCCCGTGGATGCCGACGACCTCCGAGATCGCCACCGAGAGCCTGGGGCTCTCCGGCGTTACCGACGTGACGGACCTCGAGGCGGCGAGCGCCTGGGGCAAGCTCGATGCCAGCGCGCACGTCAGCAAGTGCGCCCCGCTGTTCCCGCGCCTGCAGGTGGAGGATTTGAGCCTCGAGTAGGAGTCCCGCCGTTCTGCCGAACGGCGGACCGGGCCGATGCTGCGCGGGCTCGCAGCACGCGGCCTGAACGCTTTCGGCCTTGCCCTCACGTGCGAAGCACGCTCGGCCGGCCGACGCGTCCATGCCACGCACTGCGAGCTCGCTTGCTGGCTTTGGCTATGATGTGAGTCAAGAGATGAGTCGATAATGACTGTCATTATTGACTCATTGAAACGAAGGAGACGAAGAGATGGTTGATGGCGAGACGGGGTTCCCAAACGATCCCCTGTTCCGCAATCTGAAAGGCACGGTCATCGACCCGCCCGCGTTCAAGGGGCGCGTCGCTGACACGCATTGTCATCTCGACATGATGGAGCGCCCCGACCTCGCGTTGGCCCGGTGCGCCCACCATAACGTCATGCTCGTCGTCACCATCGTGGAGGCGACGGAGAACCCCATCCACACCTATGACATGCTGGCCGAGTGGCTCGCCGAGGCCGCGGGCCTGCTCGACGGATGGGGCACGCCGGGGCTGCTGCCCACGGTGCGCGTCGTCGCCGGATGCCATCCGCAGCTCGCCTCGAAGTACGACAAGAAGGTCGGCAACATCATCATGCGCTGCGCGCTGCATCCGCTGACCGTCGCCATCGGCGAGATCGGTCTCGACTACTACTACGAGACGGCCCCGCGTGACACGCAGAAGGACGTCTTCAAGCGCCAGCTCGAGCTCGCCAACGAGCTCGGCAAGCCCGTGGTGCTGCATGTCCGCGACGCCCACGAGGACGCGCTCGAGATCCTGCAGACCCAGGGAATGCCCAAGCAGGGGGCGTTGCTCCACTGCTACACCTCCGACTGGGAGACGCTCAAGCCGTTCCTCGATCTCGGCTGCCATGTGGCCTTCGGCGGCGCGATGACGTTCAACAACGGCGAGGCGATCCGCGACGCGGCCAAGCACGCGCCGCTCGACCGCATCCTCACCGAGACGGACAGCCCCTACATGGCACCGGTCCCGCTGCGCGGGACCACGTGCTCGCCGGCGAAGGTCGTGTTCACCGCACGTGCGCTGGCCGAGGTCCGCGAGGTGCCCGAAGGCGAATACGAGGCGTTCTACGAGGCGCTTTACGACAATGCCCACAGGTTCTACAGGATCGAGCAGTGGTAGACGACGGAGGCGGGTGTTCGAAGATGGATTACAGGGACGAGAACGAGCAGGAGATGGACGGGGCCGAGAGCCAGGCCAGAGCGCAGGGCGGACCCTTCGACGACCCGGACTTCACCTGGGGCGACGGGACGTTCCTCCCGCTGGTCGCGGCCGAGGAGGTCAAGCCGAAGCCTGCCGGCGGGCGCCATCTCATCGTGCAGAAGGGCACCGAGGAGCTCGATTCGCGCGTGAGGGCGCGCGGTGAGTCCCGTCCCGCACCCGAGGTCGACACCGCCGCGAAGACCGTCGAGTTCCGCGCGGTCAGCGCGGGCGACATGCCCACGCTGCTGTTCATCAGCGGCTCGCCGCGCCGCCATACGAGCGTCTCGCTCATCGACCTGATCGAGCGCGGCGTGCAGGAGGCCGGCGTGCGCACGCAGCGCTTCCTCCTGTGCGAGAAGCGCGTTAACCCGTGCATCGGCTGCGGCGCCTGCTCGAAGACCGGCGCATGCACGTTCGCGGAGCGCAAGATGCCCGACGGCGGCCGCTATATCGACGACTACTACGAGCTGACGAAGATGCTCGACACCTGCGACGGCCTCGCGATCGTCGCCCCCGTGTACTTCACCGGACCGACGGCGCAGCTCAAGGCGCTGTACGACCGCTTCCAGCCCTACTGGGCGCGCAAGTACGTGCTCGGCAAGCCGTTCCCGCAGAGGCGCCCCTCGCAGCTGTTCATGATCGGCACCGGCGGCGACCCGCACGGCAATGAGCCCATGACGACGATCTCGCGCAGCGCGCTGCAGATCGCCGGGTTCGAGCTCGAGAAGGTCAACAACTTCATCGGCTACAAGGCGCCGTCCGACGCGCCGGTCGAGCCGACGGAGGAGGAGCTGGAGCAGATGACCCCGCGGCAGCGCAGCCTCATCAAGCAGGCGCTCGTCAAGCAGGCCGAGTTCTGCCAGAGGGCCGTCGACGCGGGACGCGCATTCGGCCGCGCCCTGCGCGCCGACCAGGAGCCCATCCGCAGCTCGCGGAGGGACTAGGACACGGCGATGCACTCGTTCCTCGCGTCGCCGGGAGCGACCATCGAGACGCTGCAGCGCTTCGGCCTGCACACGAAGAAGGCGCTCGGCCAGCACTTCCTCGTCGACGACCACGTCATTGGCAAGATCCTCGAGCTGGCGGACGTGCAGCCGGGCGACGACATCCTCGAGGTCGGTCCGGGCATCGGCACGCTCACGGTGGCCCTGCTCGGCGCCGGCGCCAACGTGACGTCCATCGAGCGCGACCGCGACCTCATCCCCGTCCTCAGCGAGACCACTGCGCTGGGGCAGGAGGACAGTCCCCGCCCGCCCCGCTTCACGCTTCTCGAGATGGACGCGCTCCAGCTCGGGACCGATTCCTTGGGTGATGCGCATCCCACGAAGTTCGTCGCGAACCTGCCGTATGCGGTGGCGGCGACGCTCGTGCTCGACTACTTCCAGCGCATCGAGTCGCTCGAGTCCGCGACCGTGATGGTGCAGGCCGAGGTGGCCGACCGCATGCGCGCGGTGCAGGGTACGAAGGACTATGGCGCCTACAGCGTGAAGATCGCGCTGCTGTGCGAGACGACCGGCGCGTTTCCCGTGAAGCCGGGGAGCTTCCTGCCGCCGCCGCGCGTTGACTCCACGGTGATCCGGCTCGACCGTCGCGCCGACGGGGGAGCCGCTGGTGACCGTGAGCTCCTGCGCGAGGCGTGTCGCATGGCCGACGCCGCGTTCTTCCAGCGCCGCAAGACGATCCGCAACTCGATGCAGTCGTTCTTCGCCCAGAACGGCGACGACTCCAAACGCGTCGACGCGCTCCTCGAGGCCACGGGCATCGACCCCCGCTCTCGCGGTGAGCAGCACGCCCCGGAGGTCTACCTCGCCCTTGCCCGCGCCGCCCGTGCGTGACCCGCATTTGACGCACGGCGACCATCGGCGGGCGCGGGGGTTAACTATGCCACTCCAGCTTGCTATACTTGCTTCATTAACTTGGAGGTTTCTATGGAAATTGAACAGCAGGCAGCGCTGGTCGACACGATTCACTCGACGATCGCATCGTACGAGGGCCAGCGCCTGAGGGTCAGGGCCAACATGGGCCGCTCGAAGATCATCGATTGCGAGGGCATCCTCACGCAGGTGCACCCCTCGCTTTTCATCGTCGAGGTCCATGGCAAGTGCGGGCGCGTCACCCGCCAGTCCTACCAGTACGTGGATGTGCTCACCGGCATGGTCGAGCTCACCGACATGGAGAGCAACGAGAAGCTTTTCGAGCTTCCCTTTGACAACTAGAATATAGGGAGTGTGTCGAGCGGGCTCGGACGGCATTATGCCGCGAACCTGGTCAGGTCCGGGAGGAAGCAGCCATAAGTGGCCGCTGATGAGCGTCCGGGTCTGCTCGACACACTTTTTATTTTGGGAGAGATGAAAGAGCGTTCATGGAGTTTCTGATCAACCTGCTGCAAGACCCTCGGGCGTTCATCGCCGACTGGATCGTGACCCTCGGTCCGATCTGGGTCTACACGCCGCTCTTCGCCATCATCTTCCTCGAGACCGGCCTCGTCGTCACGCCGTTCTTGCCGGGCGACTCGCTGCTCTTCACGGCCGGCATCTTCGCGGCCGACGGCGGCGGGCTCAACATCTTCGCGCTGCTGATCATCATGTACATAGCGGCCATCCTGGGAAACACGTCCAACTACTGGATCGGGCGCGGCCTGGGCAAGGTGATCGTCGACTCCGGCAGGGTCAAGGCCCTCTCGCCCGAGCGACTCGAGGAGACGCAGCGGTTCTTCGACAAGTACGGCCTGCTCGCCATCGTGGTGACGCGCTTCTTCCCGATCATCCGCACCATCGCGCCCTTCGTGGCGGGCGTGGGCCGCATGTCGTTCCCGCGCTTCACGTTCTTCAACATCACGGGCGGCGTGCTGTGGGTAACGATTTTCGTTTTGCTCGGCTACTTCTTCGGTGGTATACCGTTTGTGCAGGATAATTTCGAGCTGGTCATCATCGCGATCGTCGTCATCTCGTTCATCCCGGCGGTTGGCGGCGCGCTGAAGGCCAAGTTCGGGAAGAAGAAGCCGGTCGAGAAGGCAGCTGAGGCTGTGGCCGATTCGCAGGATGCGGAGGCGCCCGAGGTTGCGGCGAACGCGCGGGCTGCGGAGGCTGCGGACGAGGCGCGCGCAGCGGCGGAGGCTGTGTCCGAGGCTCCGGAGCGACAGCCGGCCGGCGAGCAGTATAACGGCAAGCATCTGAAATAGAGAGGCGGCCCCGCATGGCCAACCAATCCCTCTATCGCAAGTACCGTCCGCAGACGTTCGCGGACGTCGTGGGCCAGGAGCACATCGAGCAGACGCTGCGCAACGCGCTGGCGAACGACCGCGTGTCGCACGCGTACCTGTTCTGCGGGCCGCGAGGCACGGGCAAGACGACGACGGCGCGCCTGCTCGCCAAGGCGCTGCTGTGCGACCAGGCGCCCACGGCCAATCCCGATGGCACGTGCGAGAACTGCACCGCCATCGCGCAGGGCACGCATCCCGACGTGTACGAGCTCGACGCCGCGTCGCGCACGGGCGTGGACAATGTCCGCGAGGAGATCATCGGACGCGTGGCGTTCTCGCCGACGCGCGGGCGTTTCAAGGTCTACATCATCGACGAGGTCCACATGCTGTCGACGGCGGCGTTCAACGCGCTGCTCAAGACGCTCGAGGAGCCTCCGGGGCACGTCGTGTTCGTGCTGTGCACGACCGATCCGCAGAAGGTGCCCGCGACCATCATCTCGCGCTGCCAGCGCTTCGATTTCCACAAGCTCGCCAACGAGCAGATCGCCGAGTGCCTCGTGCAGATCTGCGAGGGGGAGGGCTTCACGTACGAGCCGGGCGCGATCAGCCTCATCGCCGAACAGGCCAACGGAGGCATGCGCGATGCGATCACGGGGCTCGAGCAGGTCGCCGTCTTCGGCAACGGGAATGTGACGTACGCCGCCGCCGAGAACATGTTCGGCGAGCTGGATGCGATGGAGATGACGCAGATCGTCGAGCGCATCGCGGCGCGCGACGTGGCCGGGTGCTTCGATTGGGTGAGCAACTTCGCGCGGTCGGGCATCGACGTGGCGCAGGTTGCCCAGAGCCTCACGGCGCACGTGCGCAACCTCTATGTCGCTCTGGCGGCGCGCGATCATACGGCGTTCGCCGGTGTCACGCCCGATGGCTTCGAGGAGCTCCGCCGTCAGGCCGCCCTCTTCGGGAGCCCGGATCGTCTGGCCTCGATGCTCATCGTGCTGGGCGACCTCTCGACCGAGTTGCGCTCGACCGCCGATGCGCGTCTGTCGCTCGAGATAGCGTTGACGAGGATGGCCCATCCCGTTGCCGACCTGACCCTCGAGTCGCTCGCGGCTCGCATCGCGGCGCTCGAGTCGGGCGCGATGCCGGTTGCGGCTCCGGGTGCGGTGCAGGCCGCCGCTCCCGTCGAGGTGCAGCCCGCAGTTGCGCCCATGCCTGCGCCCGCGCCGGCCGAGCCGCAGCCTGTGGCTCCTGTGCCGGCTCCGGTGGACGCGCCCGCTCCGATGGACGCACCCGGTGTGGCGGCGCCTGCCGCTCCGGTTGCAGCGCAGCCGGCCGCCGCTCCGAACGCGGCGCCCTCGGAGGGCGACGTTGCGGCGTTCATGCGCGACCCGTCATCGCTCCGACGCATGTGGGATGCCGCCATCTCCATGGCGGCAAAGGGGCATCCGATGCTCCCGAGCCTGCTGGGCGGAGCACGCCCGCATGCCGACTTGCGCGAATCGAAGATCGTCGTCGAGCTGCCCGCGGATGCGGGTTTCGCGCTTGGAGCGCTCACCGATCCCGAGCTGAAGGCGGACATCCTCGATGCCCTCGCCAAGTCGTTTGGCGGCAAGCTCGGCCTCGAGTATTCGCTCGGCGCTCCCGCGCAGTCGCCTGCGCCGGCTCCGGCACCTGTGCCGCAGCCTCAGCCCGCGCCGGCTCCCGCCCCCGCGCCCGTATTCGAACCGCAGCCTGCGCCGGCACCTGCGCCGGCGGTTGAGCCTGTGCCCCAACAAGCTGCGGCTCCCGTGTTCGAGGCCCAGTCCGCGCCGGCTCCCATGCCGGAGCCTCCCATGCAGCCGGAGCCGGTCTTCGGGCCGACGCCCATCGAGGTGTTCGATGCGACTCCGGCTTTCGAGCCCGAGCCCGCTTTCCAGCCCGAGCCGCAGCCGGCACCCGCGCCGGCACCGCAACCGCAGGCTGCGCCCCAGCAGCAAGCGGCGCCATCCGACGAGGAAGCCATGATGTTCCTCGACGTGTTCGGCGATGCCATCAAATTCACTGATATCAACGATTAGAACTGACGAGAGGATTCTCCCATGGCAATGGATATGAACCGCATGATGAAGGAAGCCCGCAAGATGCAGGCGGAGATGGAGCGCACCCAGGCCGAGCTCGAGGAGCGCGAGTTCACCGCGACGGCCGGCGGCGGTGCCGTCGAGGCGACGGTGAAGGGTAGCATGCGCCTCGTCAGCCTGAAGATCGACCCCGAGGCCGTCGACCCCGAGGATGTCGAGATGCTCGAGGACATCGTCATCGCCGCGGTGAACGAGGCCATGGACGCGGCGGCGACCGAGATGTCCACCGCGATGAACTCCATCACCGGCGGATTGAACATCCCCGGCCTGATGTAGGAGACGTTCATGCAGCGATCAGCCGCCATCCGCCACCTGCTCGACGAGTTCGAGCGCTTGCCCGGCATCGGCTCGAAGTCCGCGCAGCGCATCGTGTACTGGCTGCTCAACGAGGATGAGGAGAGCGCCTCGTCTTTGGCGCAGGCGATCATCGACGTGAAGAAGACCGTGCACTTCTGCCCGCGCTGCCACAACTACGCCGAGCATGAGTTCTGCGAGATCTGCGAGGGCGCCGACCGCGACGTCACGAAGATCTGCGTCGTGTGCGAGCCCCGAGACATCACCGCGATCGAGCGCACGCACGAGTTCAGCGGGCTCTACCACGTGCTCGGGGGAGCCATCTCGCCCATGGACGGCATCGCTCCCGACGACCTTGCCATCGCCGACCTGCTCGCGCGTCTCGCGTCCGAGCCGGTGGAGGAGGTCATCCTGGCGACGAACCCCAATGTCGAGGGCGAGCTCACCGCCACGTATCTCGCGAAGCTGATCAAGCCGCTCGAGGTCCGCGTGACCCGTCTCGCCAGCGGCCTTCCCGTGGGAGGCGACCTCGAGTACGCCGACGAGATAACCCTCGGCCGCGCAATCGAGGCCAGGCGCGAGCTCTAGGCTTGGCCGTCTGCGACGGAGCTTGCGCAGGCGACAGCAGGCGGGAAAGGTGCTACCGCAATCAGCAAACCCGCATTTCACCCCTCCGTGTGGGGTTTGCTGACCGCGCATTCGGCTCCACCAATCAGCAAGCCCGCATTTGGAGCAGTCATGTGGGGTTTGCTGACCACCCATGCGGCAACAGCAATCAGCAAACCCGCATCACGGCCAGCTCGCGGACCTTCATGGGACGGCGAGGAGGGGTCAAGCGCGACGAAGACAATAAAAAAGCGGCTGGTCGGTTACTTCCAGCCGCTTTTTCGCAAGTTGAGCGGGTCGGCACCCGCTTTATGTTTGTCAACATTCTAAGGGTCGCCTTGGCACCTGACAAGAGAAATTTTTTACAAATTATCCACAACTCGCGAACGGTTAGTCTTACGTTTGCGAGGGGATGCTATGCGCGTGCCCGTCGCTCCTGGCCGGACGGGTCCGGACGGCACGCCCTCGTCCCAGCGCGCCGCTGTGCCGGTGACACGCCCTCACCCCTGCAGCGCGCCCCTGCCCCTACGGGCAGAGGATCTCTCGCAGCTCCTGCACGAACGGGTTGTCCGCGGTGAGGTAGCCCTCGATGCGCTCTGCGAGCACCGCCTTGATGTCGTCGGGGCTGAAATGCGACTTGTTCCGCCGCACCTCGGGCGCAAACGTCTCCGTACCGCTCCCGAGCTCGCGGAAGAACATGTCCTTCGTGCGCGTCGCCGTCCGCCCGAAGCAGTCGAGCAGCAGCTGCTTGGGCGCGTACATCTCGATGCAGTCGCGTTTGAGCGAGTAGATGCCGTTGCGCGGGTTGTCCTTGCTCGACATGTCGCCGTCACGGATGAGCACGCTCTTGAATCCGAGCTTGCGGAACTCGGTGAGCAGCACGTCGACGTTCGAGCCACCGCCCGGCAGCACCGGGTGCGTGTCGGCGATGCCGAGCAGCTCGAGTGCCTTGCGGAACCAGGGGAGGTCGTACTGCCCCTCGACGAAGACGAACGTCGCGTCGTCGGGTGCGCCCTGGCCGATCATCTCGGCGATCCGCGGGCTGGGCGACCCGCCCACGGTGTAGACCGCCGTGTCGTTGTCCGTCGTGACGAGCTCGCTTGCCCGCGTGGTCATGAGCATCTGCCCCACGCGCTTCTCGATCTCGACGATGTCGGACGCGTCCCCGTTGACGAGCAGTGTCTCCTCCATGTCGTCGATTCCCAGAATCACGTTGCCGTGCCGTGTCTCGAGGATGCGCGCGAGCAGCTTGTTCCACTGGCTGTACTTGCCGGTGTCGGCGAACGCCCGCTGGATGCGGCCGAGGTCGATGTCGATGGCCCGCGCCGGCAGGATGCGCGCGATCGCGCCGCCATCGTCGGCGACGGCCGTCTCGCCGAGCAGCTCGCGTGCCGCGTCGAGCGATGCCTCCTGCAGCGCGCTGGCAACGTCTGCCTGCGCGGCGAGCTCGACGGCGCGTGCCGCGACGAGCTCGGCGGCGATGCGCGCTGCCGATTTGCCCGAGGCCGGCACATACACATAGCGCATCGAGTTCACGATGTTCCAGTCGACCGGGTCGTCCTCGCGCTCCTCGAGCCGCGCCTCGTGCGTGCGCGCGTCGTAGATGCGCCGGAACTCCTGCCCGTTCACGCGCACGCCGATGTGGATGTCGGCATGCGGGTCGATGTAGCACGAGCTGTCCATCTTCGTGTGGTTGAAGAAGTAGTCGAGCGCCTCGAGGATGGAGGTCTTGCCCGTGTCATTGTCGCCGAGGAAGACGGTGTGGCCTCCGAACAGCTTGAACACGCCCTTGCTCCAGGCGCGGAAATTCCTGATGTAGATACCCTGGATCATATGCTGCGGTCTCCTTGCATGCGGGTCGTCCGCCGCGCCGTCAAGGCGAGGCGCGCTTCCGGAATCGCTCTCCCCATTATGAATGTGCCGGCCGGCTTTTGGCGAGTGAACTCCGGCTCCGATGCCGTTTAACCTCACGGCAAATGTCGGCGGCGCGTCTCCCCGCCTTGCGGGCTAACACGGGACAAACGAAATGCGTTGTCTCGGAACGCCATCATGCCGCCGCTTTCGCTATAATAACTTCGATTGCGCTTGTTGGGGGAAGCAGACGAAGATGGTCACGGGGAGGTGACTGGGGGAAGTGGACTTGAGCCTTGCGGCCATTCTGCCCGCTATCGTCTCGAACCCTATCCTCATCGTCATCATCATCATGTCGATGGGCGTGTGCGTGGTCAACGGTGCCACCGTCAGCGCGGCGCTCGTCGCGACCACCATCGCGACGCGTTCCATCTCTCCCAAGAAGGCCATCATCTTGGCCGTTGTCTGCGATTTCGCCGGAATCATCATCATGTCGTACTTCTCGACTGCCGTCGCGGGGACGATTCTGAATATGGTGGATTTCGGAGGGGACAACCATCAGGCCCTCGTGGCGCTCATGGCCGCGATGGTGGCCATCATCGTCTGGAGCATCGTCGCCTGGGCGTTCAAGATTCCGTCGAGCCAGTCGCACGCCTTGATTGCGGGCCTGACCGGCGCCGCGGTCGCGCTGCAGATGGGATTCGGCGGCGTGAACTGGGCCGTGTGGATGCGCGTCATATACGGTCTCGTCGTGTCGCTCGGCCTTGGCTTCGGGCTCGGCTGGCTGTCGACGAAGATCCTCGGGCGGCTGTGCCGCAATCTCGACCACCGGAAGGTGCAGGGGAAGTTCAGGGTCGCGCAGATCGTCACGGCCGGAACGCTCGTGTTCATGCACGGGTCGCAGGATGGCCAGAAGTTCATGGCCATCTGCCTGCTCGGCATCGTCTTCGCGCTGGGTGGGAGCCCGGGCGATTTCAGCTCGTTCCCGCTGTGGCTCATGATCTTGAGCGGTGCGTCCCTGGCCATCGGCACCGCGTGTTTCGGTAGCCGCATCATCAAGAGCGTCGGCATGGATATGGTCAAGCTCGAGCGATGGCAGGGATTCGCCGCGACGCTGTCCTCGACCATCTCGATCTTCGTCTCGACCATCACCGGCCTGCCCATCTCGGTGACGCATGCGAACACGACCGCCGTCATGGGCGTCGGCTCGGCCAAGCGCCTCTCTGCCGTCAAATGGGGCAAGGCGAAGAACATGGTGCTGACCTGGATATTCACGTTCCCAGGCTGCGGCATCATAGCCTTCGGCCTCGTGTTCCTCTTCGAGATCTTCCTGTAAAACCTGCCAAGCAAAGCGGGGCTATTTGGCAGATCACACGTTGCCGAGGACGACGTGGGGGAGGTGACCGCGCGCGACCTTTGCCAGCTTCTCGAGCGTGGCGATGGGGGTCGGCGGCTTGTCGAGCATCCGGTGGCGGGGGAAGAATCGCGTGATGTGCAGGCAGATCTCCGGGTCGATGCTCGCCAGCCAGGCCGCCTCGGCTTCCATCTCCTCGGGCGAATCGTTCTCGCCGGGTATCACGAGCGTCGTCACCTCCACGTGGGCACTGCGACTGGCGAGCTCGATGGTCCGCTTGACCGTCTCGAGCCCGCGCGGGGCGCCCACCATGTCGTAGAAGCGCTGCGAGAAGCCCTTGAGGTCGATGTTGAGCGCATCGATGAAGGGGAGCAGCTCGAGGAGCGGCTGCTCGTTGATGTAGCCGTTCGTCACGACGACGTTGGCGAGCCCGCGCTCGCGTACGAGCGGCATCGTGTCGCGCAGGAACTCCCAGCCGACGAAGGGCTCGTTGTAGGTGTAGGCGATACCGATGTTGCCGCGTTCCCGCAGCTCGTCGGCGAGGTCGGCCAGCTCCGCCGGCTCGATGCGGTCGGAGATGCGCAGTCCCCGTTCCCCGCGCGCGGTCGCTATCTCGTGGTTTTGGCAGAACGGGCAGGAGAGGTTGCAGCCGAAGCTCCCGACCGAGAGCACGTACGAGCCCGGGCGGTAGCGCGCCAGCGGTTTCTTCTCGATGGGATCGAGCGCGATGCTGGTGACGGCGCCATGCGAGACAGAGACGACGCATCCGCCGTCATTGCGCCGCGCGCCGCACAGCCCGAAGGCGCCGGGTGCAAGCGAGCACCCATGCGGGCATATGTCGCAAACAGCGTTCAAGCAACACCTCCCTCGAAAACCTGACAAACACGTCAGACGCGCTTGTCGTGACAAGGCGGGCTGAGCCAAAGTCGAACTGTCCGCTTTTGGCCCAGTCGGCTCATCAATGGAAGCGCGTCACCTCGAAGCGCTCCATCTCGAAGAACTCGCTCGGCTTGATGCCAGCCTTGCGCAGCGCGATCTCGACCTGCTCCTCGGGTGTGTCGATGCCCTCGAGGTCGGGCAGCAGGAGGCCGCGCCTCCCGCCGGCAGTTACGATCACGCCGTATCGCTTCGGGTCCAGCTCGTCCAGCCCGTCGATCGCCTCGGACTCCCCGAGCACGTCGACGTTGATCTCGAGGTCCGGCAGCTCGTCGGGTGCGATCGGCTCGAATCGCGGGTCGCGCGTCGACGCGCTGACGGCGTTCTCCACTATCTCGTCGGCCAGCGTCGGCTGCGTGGGCGCGATGGTGCCGATGCAGCCGCGCAGCCGCCCGTGCTCGTGGATGGACACGAACGCCCCCGCCCTGCTCTTGAGCAGGTGGTCGGAGACCTCGGGATCCGCGGAGATCAGCGCGTCGAAGATGCTGCGGCGCAGCTCCTGCTGCGAGGTGCCGAGGATGTTGCCCTCGAGCGAGAGACGGGCGATCTTGACGTACGGGCTCTCGTTCTCGCGCATCTGCGCCAGGCGGTTCTGCTCCCGCTCGAGGTAGGCGTGCGCGAAGCAGCGGGATGAATCGTCCCCGCCGGGCTCGAGGATCGCCGTGGCGTAGCCCACGCCGAACGGCCCTTCATGCGACAGGAGGCTCGCCTTGACCGTGCGCCCGTCGAGAGCTCCCGCCATCACGACGAACGAGCGGTGGCCGCATTCTGCGGCATCGTCGCAGAGCGCCTCGCCGAAGTCGAACAGGTCGCCGAAGTCGCCCGTCGCGAGCACGTGCTCGATGCGCTCGTCGTATTCGGGCCCCGCGGGATCGAAGCCATATGGGCCCTCCTCGCGAAGCTTATGGGAGAGGTCGCCGCTCGCGATGATCGCGACGCGACGCCCGAGCTCCTCGGCGGCGTCGGCGATGCACTCGCCGAGCCGGTAGTGATCGAGCAGCGGCAGACCGGAGATGCCGCAGCGCACGAGCTGGTAGTCACGGTACTTCTCGTCTACGAAGTAGAGCGGCACCAGCACGCCGTGGTCGAGGGATGCATCGCGCTCGCCCTCGGTGCCGGCCATGATGCCGCCGCGCTGTGCGCGCTCGACGATCGCGCGCACGAGCCCCACGTCGTAGTCCTTCTCGACGCGGACCTGCGGGGCGCCGAACCGGCCCATATCTCCGGCTGCGTACATGCCCGGCGAGATGTGCAGGTAGTCGGCGTACATGATGGAGTGCGGCGAGATGACCACGATCGTCTCGGGCTCGAGCGCCGCGATGTGCTCCGCCACGGCCCGGTATCCGGCAATCGTCGAGGCGATGCCCTCCTCCTGGCCCCGTCCCACGTCGGGGATGGCCAGCGGTGGATGCGGCAGTGCATAAGCTCCCACGATACCCATGGCGTGCTCCTCTCGATTCGTCGATAGCTGAATTATACGTCGGCACCTCTGGAGCGCCTGCAGTCTGGGACACTTTCGACCCGGTCAAAACCGTCCCACGTCAATCGCGGGGGCCTACAGCTCCTCGAGCAGCTGGCGGGCGCATGCCCGCACCTCGTCGGCCAGGTCGGCGGGCTCGATCACCCGGACGCGGCCGAAGCGCGCCGCGATCTGTCGTGCCATCCAACCGTGTCTTTGCTGAAGGGGGATGCGGACCTGCTTGACGCCGTCGCGCTCGGCGACGACCTCCGCGCCGGTCCACACGCGCTCGTCGACGAGCTCGTCGGCGGGCATCTCGAGCAGGGCGCTCTCGACGTTGTCCGTGAGCAGGGGCGGGTGCGCCGGCGATGCGAGCATCTCGGCGGACGCATGTCCGGCCAGCGGCTCGACGTGGGCGATGCGGTCGACGCGGAACGTCTTGCCGCGCCCGTCCTCGATATCGTGCGCCCACAGGTACGCCTCGCCGTTGGACTCGCGGTAGAGCTCGAGCGGCGCAACGGTGCGCTGCCGGCCGTTGTAGTCGATGTCCGCGAGCCGATGCTGGTCGCATAGCAGCGCGAGCTCGCTCATGGTGGCGCTCGAGTCGGCTGCCGTGATGTAGGCGAGCAGCTCCTCGCCCGCGATCGCATCGACCGGTGCGGAGCGTGCGGCTCTCGCACGGATCTTCTCCCGCAGGGGGCTCTCGTCGCCGACGTGCATGCGGTCGAGTGCGGCGAGCAGGGCCTGCACCTCGGCTGGCTTGAGCGAGGCCTCCGGCGAGAGCGGCCCAAAGTCGCCGCTGACGATGATGCCCCCGTGCTCCGCGAGCTTCTCGAGCGCTTGTGCCGCCGGTCCCTTCGCGCGCTGCAGGGCGGCTCTCGCCTGAGCCGCCTCGATGAAGTGGAAGCCGAGCGGCTCGCCGTCGACCTCGCATGCGGAGAGGTCCCGCATCACGGTGACGGCATCGTCGAGCGGACGGCCCATCATCTCGGCGATTTCGCCGAAGGACAGACAGCCCTCTTGCAGGCGGGGGATGATCTCGAGCGCCTTCTCGAGGCGCAGTGTCTCGTTCGGCCGCGCCATCTCACTCACCCGCCCGTGCGGCGGCGCGCAGGCCCTCGGCGAGGAGGTCGCGTGCTTCCCGCGGCTCGATGATGTCGATGCCCGGTCCATTCTCGACGACCCAGCGCGCCAGCCTGTCCGCGTCGGCGATCGGCACGCTCCAGCGCCAGCCCCCATCGGTGGCCGAGAGGTCTCCCGACCCGTCGGTGAGAGCCGCGATCCGCTCCTCGATGCTGGCGTCCAGGCGAAGCGCCGCCTCGAGCCGCTCGTCGCCCATCTGGAAGGGGAGGACGGCGAGGCGGTCGTTCGCATGGCTCCGCGCTTCGACGAGCACGCCGGGGTCGGCCGCGATGGTCTCGGGATCGCCCGCGACGCGGGAGATCCGGAACTTCCGGCAGGCGCGCTTGTCGATGTCGTACGCATGCACGTAGAGGGCGCCGAGGTACGAGAAGAGCTTGAGCGGGACGACGCTTCTGCGCGAGGGCGCTGCAGAAGCGCCCTCGTACGCGAATGAGAGTGCGCCGCCACTGCGAATCGCGTCTGCGAAGGCCTCGGCGACACCCCCGTCGGGGGTGTCGCCCGGCCCGGCCTCTCCCTGCCGATCGCCCTCGTCCGCAGCGGCCTTGACGTGCAGCTTGTCGAGCGCGCGCGCGAGCTCGCCGCGCAGCGGGAACGAGGGGTCGTCGAGCGCGCTTTGCGCGCACAGCCTCAGCAGGGAGCGGTCCTTGGCATCGAGCGGAGCTCCCTCCCGTTCCGACGGCGGGTTCGCGAGCGAGTAGCGGGAGGGGTCGTCCTTCGCCTCGCGCGTCTTGTCGACGGGGAAGCCCATCCGGGCCAGGTCGGACCGGTCGCGGCGGAGCTGGCGCTCGAACGCGTCGTCCGATTGCCCCGCCTCCGCATAGCCGCCGACGCCCGCTCGGATGTCGGCCGCGGTCGCGCCGTTCGGGCGCGCGCCGAGGAAGAGCAGCAGGTTGGCGAGCCGCGTGCATTTCGCGACGCGGCGCGTGTCTGCGGTCGGGGCTTGTGGCATGCGCTCTCCGGTCTCGCTGGTGGATTGACAACTCGATAGTACCGCATCGCCACGGCGGTGGGACGAAAAGCGAGGCCCGCAGCCCGTTTCGCTCCAGATCTCGCGCTTCCGCAATCAGCAAACCCGCACTTGAAGCCGCAGCGTGGGGTTTGCTGACCGCCCCCGCGCTCCCGGCAATCAGCAAACCCTCATCTCGACCTCCCATGTGGGGTTTGCTGACCGCTCTTGCGGCAGCGGCAATCAGCAAACCCGCATCTGGACCCGCCATGTGGGGTTTGCTGACCGCGGTCGCGGCGCGGGCAATCAGCCAACCCGCATCTGGACCCGCCGTGCCGGGGCCGAGCCGTGCCGTACCGGGCCGGACAATGTTTCTTCCAGCCTTCTGTTGCTGCAAAATACCGGACCGGAGAGCGCTTTGCGGCGCCTTGCGGGCGAGATGCGGGGTTTTTCGGCATTTATATGCAACTGGGAGGTGTCAAATACGCGTACGTGTGAGAAAATGTCAAGGTTAGGGATACAAGGCCCTCGTTTTGCCCTGCCCGGAAAACGAAATGCAAACCAAGGGGGATTCATGAATGAGCTTAAGCAACGGGTGCGCGCCCTTTCCACGGAGCTGCCTTCGCGCGATGTAGGCAGCAGGGGCGAGGAGCTCGCATCCGAGACGCTCGCGGACGATCTGTACAACCTGGGGCTCCAGACCGATATCGATGGTTTCACATGCCCGGGCAACCTGCGCGTCAGCCGCAGCTTCTACTTCCTGCTCGGCTTTCTCGCGGCGGTGATCTGCCTGTTCGTGCCCGCCCTCAGGATTCTTGCGCTCATCGTCGGCATCGCCGCTCTTGCGCTGCTGTACCTCTCGTATGTGAAGACCGACCCCCTGGGCTCCATCATCACGAAATACGAGAGCCAAAACGTCGTTGCGCGCTATGTGCCGCAGGGTCTCTCCGATTCCCCCCGGAGGGGCAAGGTGGTCATCACCGCGTACTATGACGTGCAGAAGCCGTCGCTGTTCCAGATGCCGGCCATACGCTCGTACTATCCGATCGTGCGCCTGGTGGTCATCGGCGCCGTCATCGGCATCCCCGTGTTCACCTTCCTCGCGATGCTCCCGTTCCCGGGTGTCGTCTCGACGGTTTTCGCCGTCATCGCGATGATCGGCGGCGTCATCAACCTGATCTGCATCGTCGACCAGCTGCTCGGCACGTTCCTGAAGACCCCCAAGGGAGCGAACAACAACGCGGCTGGTCTCGCGGTCATGTGCACGCTGGCCGAGAAGGTCGTCACGGCCGATGTCCGCGCGCCGCTCTACGACGACGAGTATGAGGATGAGCAGTACGACGAGGCCGACGAGGCCGCCGAGACCGTGGCTGCTTTCGATGAGGCTGCACCCGAGGCTGCTCCGCGCGCGGAGCGCAGGCCGCGCAAGCGTGCGGCCGACGATGGCTTCGCGCGTGCCGCCGAGCTGGCCGCCCTCGCGCAGAGCGAGCGCGACCAGGCTGTCGAGGAGGCCTGGAGCGACGTCTCCGGTTCCGCCGACACGGCCGCCGTCGATGCGCCCGCCTTCGCCGAGGCGGTCGTTCCCGTCGTCGAGGAGGCTGCTCCGGCAGCACCTGCGCCCGCACCCGCACCTGCGGAGCCGGCCCCCGCACCCGCCGAGGTGGCTCAGGCTCCCGTCGCCGAGCCGGTTCAGGCCGAGCCCGCGAAGCAGCCCGCCAAGCCCGCCGACCCCTCGCCCGAGGTTGTCGCGGCATCCCGTGGTTCCATCCAGTCGCGCTATGCCTATCCGGCTCCGGCGCCGCGCAAGAAGACCTCCTCGAAGGCCCCGTCGTGGTGGCAGAAGGTCGAGGATGAGAAGCAGAGCGGAGAGATCGGCCGCAGGGCCGCAGATGGCAACATGACGCTGCGCTCGCGCTATGCCGATGCTCCCGCGAACACCACGCCCGCGGCTCCCATGGAGCCGGTCCAGCAGGAGGTTGCCCCGGTTGTCGAGCCGATTCCGGATTTCGTGATCGAGCCCGCCGCCGAGGCCGCGCCCGCGCAGCCCGTCGCCGAGGCTGCTCCTGCACCCGTGCAGCCCGCACCTCCCGCCGTCGAGCCTGCGCCCGAGCCCGTGGCACCCGCTGCTCCGGTCGAGGCCGCGCCCGTCCAGCCCGCACCTGCGGAGGACGTCGCCCCCGAGGCCGTCCAGCCTGCCGAGCCCGTCGAGGATGCACCTGTCGCCGGCGAGATTCCCGAGGATCCCGTCAACGTGCCGGTCGATCCCGATTCGACGGTTTCGTTCACCCCGGTTCCCGTCGAGGAGGCCCTGGCCGATGAGCCGCAGGCCGAGTCCGAGCCGCAGGAGGAGCCCCGCTCCTACGAGGAGCCGCTGCTCGTTCCCGAGAGCGGCGTCGATTGGCCCTCCGGATCCTATAAGTTCTCGCGCAACCGCTACGATGGCACTGCCGATGACGAGGTCGAGGCGGGCGAGGAGTATCAGCCCGACATCTCCGACTATCTCCGCAGCAACTACATGCTCGACGGTACGTCTGCTCCCGAGATTCCGCAGGTCGCCTCCAACGATGACACGCTCATCCAGGAGGGCGAGGGTTGGCTGGATGCCGGTGAGACGGTGATGATCGATGCCGTTCCCGCGGCTGAGGAGCCGGTTGAGGAGCATGCGCCCGCGCATCGCGCCGAGTACCAGCCTCCCGCGATCGACCGCACGTCCGAAGTCCCCGCGTCCCTGCTCAACCTGCCGGTCGTCGGCGGTCTGGGCGGCGACCTGTCCTCCGCCGAGGGGACGCAGTCGGGATTCGGCCTGGCCGACGACGACTTCACCCGCGATATCACCGAGGAGAAGAACCTCACCGGCTCGTTCGCTCCCGTGAGCGCATCCGGCGTGCTGGAGCCCGTCACCGCCGAGATGCTCGAGCAGTACAACGAGGAGGGCGGCGACATCCACATCGACGATGCCGTCGATTACGCCTACGAGGACCAGCTGGACGTGGAGGGCTCCTTCGCCGCCGCGCGCGAGGTCGAGATGCCCAAGAAGAGCAGGTTCTCGCTCTTCGGCCGCAAGAAGAAGCGCCGCGGCGACGACATGGGCTCCGCAAGCGCATGGCTCGGCGTCGACGACGATTACAACGCACGTGACGAGGGCGCGAGCATCGGCTCCTGGGACAACTTCGACGACGAGGACGACGGTTGGGACGGCGGTGCCTATGGCGGCGCGACGCGCGAGCAGAACCGCGACGCCGTCGACGCGCTGAGCGACGAGCTGCTCAACAAGGAGATCTGGTTCGTGGCCCTGGGCGCCAGCGGTGCCGGCAGCTATGGCATGCGCAACCTCCTGAAGACGCACGGCGGGGAGATGCGCCATAGCCGCATCATCAACCTCGAGGCGATCGGCGCGGGCGAGCTGTGCTTCACCGCCTCCGAGCCGGTGCTGCTCTCCTCCAAGAAGACCGATCCGCGTCTGCAGAAGCTCATCTCCAAGGCCGGCAAGGCCGCGCGCGTCAAGGTCGACCCCATCGACCTTTCGTGGAGGCCGACCGAGGCGACCGCTGCAATCGATAGCCGCGCCCGCGCCATCTCCATCATCGGCGTGGATGGCAACACGACCCCCGGCTGGCGCTGGAAGGACGATGTGGAGGATATCGTCGAGGACTCGAACCTCCAAGATGCCTACAAGCTGCTGATTGAGATCATCAAGGGTTGCTAGCTATTTGGGATACCCCCTCGGGGAGCGTTCCAAATCTCCATCAAAGTGAACTTTCGGGTCGCTCCCCGCGGGGAGCGACCCACTTTTTACGGTGGATCGTCCTGTGGTCTCGGTGGGGTTTAGCCAACATGAATCCCTGCACTTACAATTTGCGTAAATATGCATAACAGGTGACAATTTTCCTTTTTTCCTTTTTAGCTTATGTGTGGAGTTCAGTCACAAAATGTATACATTTGAAAGACATTTGTTTTGAATAAGTGCCGGTAATCGCGTATTTTCAACGTTTCCCGCTAAATCGCATTTTGTTGTTTCGCTTTTGAAAATATTTAGTATCCTGTATCCATAAGATTTGCCAGATTGCAACGCAAATCTACCTTCTGACAGACGACAAAGTGAGGTGTTTCATGGCAGAGGCATATTGCGTCAAGTGCAGGGCCAAGAAGGAAATGGTCGACCCCAAGGAGAAGGTCGCCAAGAACGGCCGTCCGATGCTCCAGGGCACGTGCCCGGATTGCAAGGGCAAGCTGAGCCTCTTCATCAAGAAGTAGTCGAAGCTTAGAAATCGCAATGCGAGACGGGTCCCGCCGGCGTGAAGCCGCGGGACCCGTCTTCGTTTTCGGGGCTACGAGCTTTTCCCTGTACGCGAGACCGCAACCGCCCCCGGTGGCCCTGCCCCGTGCCGCGCGAGACCGCAGCCGTCCCCAGCGCCCCCACGCCTGTGCCCGTGTCGCGTGCACCCATCTACGAGGGCGTGGCGACGTTGCTCTGCGAGCACCGCATGCGCGTGTATTTCGATTTCTCCGATGACCTGCAGCAAGGTGAGACGCTCGCCCTGCTGCTCGACGACGGGACCTATCGGATGGAGATGACCGGGGTCGTAGCAGAGTTGGTCACCTCGCGCTCCGGAGCCGCCACCGTGCATATCATCGACATCGTCGACTACGACTCGTCCGAGCTCGAGTACCTGCAGCTGCTCTACGACCGCATCCCGTCGCTCCCGCAGGCGCTGACCAACGATTTCGGCTTAGTCGGCTTTCTCTGGCGCAACATCAAGATGCGAGTCGCGAGGGATGGCCAGGCCGCATAGCTCACGTGCGTTCATGCGCCGCCGCACGCGCTCGCTCCGCTCGGACCATCCGATATCAGCTTCGTCCTTGGCAATTCTGCACGTTAAAGGGCGTCTGGCACGCCCCTTACCGTGCGAAATTGCCAGGATTTGGCCTTTTGGGCTGAATATGACGCCCTTTTTCGAACGAAATTGTCAAGCCGGTCAAACGCGACGTTGCCGGATGCATGACGTAGCCGCGCAGCCACCCGGACACGCGGCCAGCAACCCGTCGCGGACCGCCGTGCCAACCGCCCGCTGCGTGTGTAACCACCCGGCCGCACACACCGCACCCGCCGCACACGCCGCAGCCACTCGGACGCGCGCGGCGGCTGCTAGCTGATCGCCTTGCCGGTGTAGAGCTGGTAATACTTGCCCTGCTGCTCGAGAAGGTCGTCGTGGTTGCCGCGCTCGATGATGCGGCCGTTCTCGAGGACCATGATGCAATCGGAGTCGCGCACGGTCGAGAGGCGATGCGCGATGACGAAGCTCGTGCGGTCGGCCATGAGCGCGTCCATACCGCGCTGGACGAGCGTCTCGGTGCGTGTGTCGATCGACGACGTCGCCTCGTCGAGGATGAGCACCGGCGGGTCGGCTACGGCTGCTCGCGCGATCGAGATGAGCTGGCGCTGCCCCTGGCTCAGGTTCGATCCGTTGCCCGCAAGCTGCGTCTGGTAGCCGTCGGGCAGGCGCCTGATGAAGCCGTCGGCATTCGCGAGCTTCGCTGCCTCGATGCACTCCTCATCCGTTGCCTCGAGCCGGCCGAAGCGGATGTTCTCCATCACGGTGCCGGTGAACAGGTTCACGTCCTGCAGCACGATGCCGAGGCTGTGGCGCAGGTCGTCCTTGCGGATGTCCTTCACGTCGATGCCGTCGTAGAGGATGTGCCCCTGCTGGATGTCGTAGAAGCGGTTGATCAGGTTGGTGATCGTCGTCTTGCCTGCGCCGGTCTCGCCCACGAAGGCGATCTTCTGGCCGGGCTTCGCGTAGAGGTCGATGTCGTGGAGCACGGTCTTCTCCGGCGTGTAACCGAACTCGACGTCCTCGAACACGACGTGCCCCTTCATCTCGGTCAGCTCACCGGCCGCGTTCTTCCATGCCCACGTGCGCGTGCGCTCGTCGGTCTCCTCCAGCGCGCCGTCCTCGCCGCGCCGCACGTTCACGAGCTCGACCGTGCCCTCGTCGACCTCGGGTATCTCGTCCATGAGCGCGAACACGCGCCCGGCGCCGGCCATAGCCATGACGATCGAGTTGACCTGCTGGCTGATCTGCGTGACCGGCTGCGTGAACCCGCGGTTGAGCGAGAGGAACGCGACGAGCGTGCCGAGCGTGAGACCCCAGCCACCGGCGAGCGCGATGAAGGCGCCGAGGATCGCGCAGAACACGTAGCTGATGTTGCCGATGTTGGCGTTGACCGGCATGATGATGTTCGCGTAGAGGTTCGCCTTGTACGCGCTCTCGCGCAGCTCGTCGTTGACGGCGCGGAATCCCTCGATGCTCTTCTCCTCGTGGCAGAACACCTTCACGATGCGCTGTCCCTCGACCATCTCCTCGATGTAGCCGTTGACCGCGCCGAGGTTGGCCTGCTGCTTCATGAAGTGCACGCCGGCCTTCTTCGCGATCTTCGTGGTGACGAGCAGCATCACGAGCACCATGACGATCGAGAGCAGCGTCAACGGGACGCTGAGCACGATCATCGACACGAGCGTGATGACGAGCGAGAACGTCGCGTTCACGATTTGCGGGATGGTCTGCGAGATGACCTGGCGCAGCGTGTCGACGTCGTTCGTGTAGACCGACATGATGTCGCCGTGCGAGTGCGTGTCGAAGTAGCCGATGGACAGCCTCTCCATCTTCTCGAACAGCTCGATGCGGATGTTGCGCAGCGTGCCCTGGCTCACGTTGACCATGATGCGGTTGGAGCCGTACGTGCAGATGATGCCGAGGGCGAGGACGACCGACAGCTGCCGCAGCGCGGCGGCGAGGGGACCGAAGTCCGGGTTGGCCTGCTGCGTGAGCGGGATGATGAAGTCGTCGATGAGGGTGCGCGCGAACAGGGTGCCGACCAGCGTGGCGACCGCAGAGACGATGATGCACACCATCACCACGGCGAAGGCGAACTTGTAGTTCTTGAACACGTACTTCAGCACGCGCCCGAGAAGCTTGCGCACGTCGCCCTTCTTCATGTCCTGGCCGGGCACGCACACGCCCCTTGCCGGGCGCGGCTGCTGTTTACGCTGGCGGGCGTCCTTCTCCGCCGCGGTCTCCTCGCTCACTGCCAGTCACCCCCTTCCATGGCTCCGTCGCGATATGCCTCGTGGACCATCTCGGCATGCGGCTCGTCGAAGTCGCCGCCGCCCTTCGTCTGCGTCTCGTAGATGTCGCGGTAGATCTCGTTGCCCTCGAGCAGCTCCTCGTGCGTCCCGAATCCGCTCACGCGTCCGTTGTCGAGGACGACGATGCGGTCGGCGTTCTGAACGCTGGCAACGCGCTGCGAGATGATGAGCTTGGTCGTGTCGGGGATGTGCTCGGCAAACGCCCTCCGGATGCTCGCGTCCGTAGCGGTGTCGACGGCGCTCGTCGAGTCGTCGAGCACGAGCACGCGCGGGCTCTTCAGCAGGGCGCGCGCGATGCACAGGCGCTGCTTCTGGCCGCCGGAGACGTTGGCGCCGCCCTGCTCGATGTAGGTTTCGTAGCCGTTCGGGAACGCGCGGATGAAGCCGTCGGCGCAGGCGAGCTTGCATGCGTTGACGCACTCCTCCTCGGTGGCGTCCTCCTTGCCCCAGCGCAGATTGTCGAGGATAGTGCCGGAGAACAGCACGTTCTTCTGCAGGACGACGGACACGCCGCCGCGCAGCGCCTCGATGTCGTAGTCGCGCACGTCGATGCCGCCGATGCGCACGCTGCCCGCGGTCACGTCGTAGAGGCGGCTCACGAGGCTCACGAGCGTCGACTTGCCGCTGCCGGTGCCGCCGATGATGCCGATCGTCTCGCCCGCGTCGATGTGCAGGTCGATGTCGTGCAGGGTCTCCTCGCCCGTGCCCTCCTTGTACGAGAAGCTCACGTTGTCGAAGTCGATCGAGCCACTCGGGACGACCGTCACGGGGTCGGCCGGGTTGACGATGTCGGGCGTCTCCTCGAGAACCTCGGAGATGCGCTTCGCGCTCGCCGTGCTCATGGAGATCATGACGAAGATCATCATGAGGAACATGAGCGACATGAGGATGCTCATGAGGTAGGAGAACATCGAGGTGAGCTCGCCGGTGGTGAGCGTGCCGACGACGATGAACTGCGCGCCCAGCCACGAAATCGCGATGATGCTGGCGTAGATGCCGAACATCATGATCGGTCCGGCGAAGGCGAGCAGGCTCTCGGCCTTGACGAAGAGCGTGTAGAGGTTCTCGGCGGCGGTGCGGAAGCGGCTCGTCTCGTACTTCTCGCGCACGAAGGCCTTGACGACGCGGATGGCCGAGATGTTCTCCTGCGTGGATGCGTTGAGCTCGTCGTACTTGCGGAAGACCTCCTGGAACACGGGCATGATCTTGACCATGAGTATGCTCAGCAGGATCGCGAGGACGGCAAGGGCCACGAGGAAGACGAGGCTCAGCTTGGCGTTGACCAGGAAGGCCATCACGAGCGACGAGATCATCATGAACGGTGCGCGCACGGCGATGCGGATGATCATCTGGAACGCGTTCTGCAGGTTCGTGACGTCGGTGGTGAGTCGCGTGATGAGGCCCGCGGTGCTGAACTTGTCGATGTTGGAGAACGAGTACGTCTGGATCTTGGTGAACAGCGCATCGCGCAGGTTGCACGCGAAACCCGATGACGCATAGGCCGCGTACTTGCCGGCGAGGATGCCGCAAAGCAGGCTCAGGAAGGCCATGATGACCATCAGCCCGCCGTACAGCAAGACGTTCTGGATGCTGCCGGCGGTGATGCCGCGGTCGATGAGCAGCGCGATGATGAACGGGATGAGGACCTCGAGCACCACCTCGGCCGCCGTGATGATCGGCGTGAGGATGGTTGCTTTCTTGTAGGCACCGAGGTGCTTGGTGAGGCTTGTGAAGTACTTGAGCATGGAAGGAATAATACCGGGGTCGGCGCTGGATTATACCGAGAAATGGGCTGGAAGGACGGGGTGCTTGGGGTGGGGCGCGTGCGGCGAAACGCGACAACCACGGCGATCGTGATTGTCACGTCGCGGAAGGGCTGGCTCCAACGCGACAATGACGGTCACCGTGGTTGTCACGTCGGTTCCCGATCGTCCCACCTGTCCCGGCGACCTGCTAACATACACATATCTATGTAGTGCAACGGAAAGGTGCTGTTGTGAACATCATCGTCGTGGGATGCGGGGATGTGGGCTCGAAGCTCGGGCGGCTGTTCTCCGACAACGGGCACAACGTGGTCGTGATCGATCGCGACCAGGCGGCGTTCGGCAAGCTCGGCAGCAACTTCAACGGGAGTTTTCTCGTGGGCATCGGCTACGACGAGGAGCTGCTTGTGGAAGCGGGCATCGAGAGCTGCGACGTGCTCGCCGCCGTCACGAACTTCGACAACGCGAACCTCATGGTCGCCGAGGTCGCGAGCAAGCTCTTCGGCGTCAAGCACACGATCGCGCGCCTGCAGAATGCCGATCGCGAGCAAGCCTACCAGCAGCTCGGGCTCGACTATGTGTGCGGCACGTCGCTCGTCGCCGAGGAGATCTTCTCGAAGGTCATGTCGGGTCACGGCAGCCATATCGAGTCGTTCGGCGAGTTCGAGATCCTGCGCTTCTCGCTGAACCTCTCGCGCATGCGCAAGAAGAACATCCGCGTGTCCGACATCGAGCGCGACCACGACATCCGCATCATCGCGTTCGAGCGCCGCGACGGCAGCGCGAGTTCCATTCCCACGAAGGAGAGCATCCTCTACCAGGGCGATTCCGTGCTCGCCTGCGTGCGGAACGACCTGGTAGACGCGTTCAAGCGGTACATGTATTAGACCTGACAAACACGTCTGACGTGTTTGTCAGGTGACGGCAAGCGAGCGAGGTTGGCGATATGTACATTGTTGTTAACGGAGGGGGCAAGGTCGGCGGGTACCTCGCGGGTACCCTGCTCTCCAACGGGCACGAGGTGGCCGTCATCGAGATCAAGCACGAGAGCGCCATACGCCTCGCGCGCGACCTGCCCAACAACGCGCTCGTCATCGAGGGCGATGGGTGCGACTCTGGCATCCTCATCGACGCCGGCATCGAGAAGTGCGACATCTTCGTCGCGACGACCGGCCGCGACGACACGAACCTCGTCTCGTGCGAGCTCGCGACGGTGCTCTTCGACGTGAACCGCTGCATCGCGCGCGTCAACAACCCGCGCAACGAGCGCATCTTCCGCCGCATGGGCATCGAGTCGGTGTCGTCGACGCTCGTCATCTCTCGCCTCATCGAGGAGGAGGCGCTGGCCGGCTCGATCAACGCGCTGCAGAACCTCTACGAGGACGACGTGTGCATGATCGAGATGCGCATTCCCGGCGGCGGAGGCGACCTCGGCGAGCGTGGCCTCGTGATCGGCGACATCGACCTGCCGGAGGGCAGCATGGTCGCCGCGGTGAACAAGAAGGGGAGCCTCGAGGTGGCGACGCCCGAGATGCGCCTCTTCCCGGGTGACAACGTCATCCTGCTCAGCAAGGTCTCGGTGGCTGACGAGGTGAGGGACTTCCTCATCAGCTTGTAGGTGAGGGCAGGCGATGGGTCGGTGGCGACAGTCGCTATCGACTCGACGGTGGGAGAAAGGACGACAGACATGACATTCCCAAATGCTTTCAGCGGAGTGAAGAAGATTTTCACGGCACAGGTCCTGATGCTGATAGGAACGATCCTCCTCGCGATCGTCGGCGTTTCCGCGGGCGCGGTCGTCTCGTCCGGTGCGAGCATCTCCATCAACGTCGGCGCCGGTTTGGGGGCGGGCGCTGCGGCCGTCGCCCTCATCTCCGCGATTCTCATCCTCGTCGCCTACGTGATGAACCTCGTCGGCCTCTACCAATCGGGTAAGGATGAGGCGCGCTATCTCAAGCCGGCGTTCATCATCTCGATCATCGTGCTGATCCTCGCGATCATCGGCGGGTTCTTCAGCGACAACCTCAGCGTGCAGACCACGATCCGGACTATCTCGTCGGTCGCGCAGCTCATAGTCATGATCCTCACGATCATCGGTATCGGCGAGCTGGCAAAGCAGCTCAACCAGATGCAGGTCGCCTCGTTTGGCAACAAGGTCCTGATCCTGGTGATTGTCGGCCAGGTCATCTCGCTCATCGCGGGCATCATCGGATCGGGCAACGCGGCCGTGGCGGTTGCGTTCGTCGGCAGCATCTTCACGATCATCGCCTACGTCGCCTTCATCGTGTTCCTCTCCAAGGGCAAGAACATGCTGAGCGCCTTCTAGGGGAAAGATGAACCAGCAGCCAATGAGTCGATCGCGGCGGTCGTAGCCGACTCGTTCGCGGCGGGGGACGTGCGAGGAGGTGCCGGTTGTTCGACGTCCGCGAGCTGAATATCTCCATCGAGATGTGGGGCGTGGTGTTCTGCGTCATCGGCATCGTGTGCGTGCTGCTGCTCACGCAGACCGGATGGCGCCGCTACCGCAACCTGCTCGTTGCGGGCTACACCATGGAGCTCATATCCGCGGCCGGCGATGCGCTTGCCGGCGTCTACCGCGGCCAGATGGGCGACGGTGCCTGGCTCGCCACGCACGTCGGCAACTTCGCCACCTTCGCCGGCGGCTTTCTCCTGCTGGCCGTGTTCACGATGTACCTGTGCGAGCGCCTCGAGGAGGCCGGCGGCTCGCGTTACCACGCGTGGTCGTGGGGAGTGCGGATCGCCTCGATCGTGATGTGCGTGCTCGCGGCGCTCGGCGTCTTCTACCAGATCGACACGGGCAATCTCTACCACCGCAGCGGCATGTACTGGATCGCGCAAGCCTACGTGGTCGTGATCAACGTGGTGAACGCCGTCCTCATCGTGTTGAACCGGCGCAGGCTCGAGCGCTCAGCGCTCGCGTGCCTGCTGTTCTACGCGCTGCTCCCGCTCTTTCTGTCGATCGTCCAGGTGTACGTGTACGGCTTGAACTTCTCAATCATCGCGGGCGTGCTCGGTCTTTCCGTCGTCTTCCTCGAGATGCAGGCGCACGCATCGCGTACGCTCGTCGAGCGCAACGAGGAGCTGGCACGTTCGCGGGTCGAGGTGTCTGAGAGCCGCATCGCCGTGATGGTGTCGCAGATCCAGCCGCACTTCCTGTTCAACACGCTCGATAGCATCCACTACCTGTGCGGCGAGGACTCCGAGCGCGCCCAGAAGGCCATCGAGGGCTTCTCCACGTATCTGCGCACCAACCTCGATTTGCTGAGCCGCACGAACCCCGTGCCCATCGAGACCGAGCTCGCGCATACGCGCACGTACCTCGAGCTCGAGAAGATGTCGATGGAGGATTTGCTGGACTACGAGATCGACATGCAGGCGACCGGCTTCAACGTGCCCGCGCTATCGGTGCAGACGATTGCGGAGAACGCGGCGAAGCACGGCGTGGGCAAGCGTCCCGAGGGCGGGAAGATCCGCATCTGCACGCGCGAGGAGGCTGAGTGTTTTGTCGTCGAGGTGGCGGACGATGGCGTGGGCTTCGACGTGGAATCCGCGGCCCGTCCCGCCGGCGGGGACGCGTCCGACGCTGGCGCCAAATCCGCCGAAAGGGGATCGACGCATCTGGGCATCGAGAACACGCGCATGCGGCTCGAGGCGATGTGCGGCGGCGAGCTGCACATCGAGAGCGAGCCGGGACGCGGTACGATGGTCACGATGCGGATTCCGAAGAAGAGGGGCGAGCGCGCATGAGAATCATAGCGGTGGACGACAAGCCGGTGCCGCGCAAGGCACTTGTGAAGGCCATCGGGGACGCCGAGCCCGATGCCGAGGTCACCGCATGCGCCAACGCGGAGGAGGTCCTCGTGCTGCCCGATATCGCCGGCTACGATGCGGCCTTCGTCGACATCGACATGCCCGGCATGAACGGGGTTCAGCTGGCTCGCGAGCTCAAGAAGATTCATCCGCAACTCAACATCGTCTTCGCAACGGGCTTCGGCGAGTACATGGCCGATGCCTTCGCGCTCCATTCCTCCGGTTACATCATGAAACCCGTCACCGTCGACAAGGTGCGGGCGGAGCTCGACAACCTGCGCTTTCCGCCGCAGTCGGGCATCGCCGCGCCGGATCGCCTCGTGGTGCGCTGCTTCGACGCCTTCGAGGTCTTCGCGAATGGGGAGCCGGTCGTCTTCGAGCGCGCCAAGTCGAAGGAACTCTTCGCCTATCTCGTCGACCGACGGGGCGCGATGTGCTCTATCGGCGAGATCGAGGCGAGCATGTGGGAGGACCGCGCGGCGACGTCCTCGCAGCGCTCCTACCTGCGCACGCTCGTAGCCGACATGCGCTCGACGCTCGAGTCGCTCGGTTTTGGCGACGTGGTGGTCAAGCACCGCGGTTTCGTGGGCATCCGGACCGACGCCATCGACTGCGATTACTACAAGTTCCTCGAGGGAGACCCTCTCGCCATCGCCTCCTACCGCGGCGAGTACATGAGCCAGTACTCCTGGGCGGAGGAGACGCATGCCCGCCTCGGCTGATCAACAACGACCTCCCCGAAGCGGCCGTTTTACCACATCTCGCAAATTGAATGCAGAAATCGCGCATTCATTTTGCGAGATGTGGTAAATCTTGCGAGCCAGGCGGGCGCGGCGCTCGGATTCACCACACTAGATGGTCCGAAGCGCGTGATTCTCGGCGCCTGGCTTGTCTAGTGTGGTAAATCTTGCGAGCCAGGCGGGCGCGGCGCTCGCGCCGTTCGCACTTCTAGCTTCGCCCCCTCTGCGCCCGCCCTGTAGTGCAATGCACGAAATCTCCATTTCCTTCCTGCTTTGTAGGTTGCACTTTTGTTGCACTCGCTGTCGTACCATGCCCGACAAGGCACTGGGAGCGGGGGCCATGGTGAGAGAGCATTCGACAATGAGCGACAAAATGGATCGCGCGACGGCTCAGGGAGATCCTGCGCGCGAATTCGAGCATCTCTACCGCGGCTCGTATTCGCTCATGTACAACTATGCGTTCCGCTGCCTGCTCGACCGGGTGGACACCGAGGACGTCGTCTCCGAGTCGTATCTGCGCGCCGCCCGTTCATTCGACCGCTACGATTCCTCTCGCGCCAAGTTCTCCACGTGGACGGTCGCGATTCTGCGCAATTGCATCGCCGAGCATTGCCGTGGCGCTCATCCGGCAACCTCGATCGAGGACATCGGGGAGAGGGCGCCTTCGACTGATGATCACGCCGAGCACATCGCCGATGCCGACCTGGTGCAGCGTCTGCTCGCCGTTCTCGACATGGAGGAGCGCGAGCTGGTCACGCTCAAGTACTTCGCTGATATGCGCAACGCGGATATCGCCGAGGAGCTGGGCCTCAATCCCTCCACGGTCTCGACCAAGCTGGCCCGCGCGCTGGTGAAGATGCGCAGGGCGGCCGAGGAGCAGCTCATGTCGGCATGAGCCGAAAACGACAGCAAAGATTGACTCGTGAGTCGAAGGACAGTCCTTCGACTCGTTTTTATTTCCGCAGGTAAGCCGAGGAAACCGGGAAGTCGAAGTACGTCTCGGGGAAGGGCTCGTCGCGCAGCGTGAAGTGCCACCACTCGCAGTCGATGGGGTCGAATCCGTTGCGCACCATGGCTTCCTGGAGCAGCATCCGATTGGCGTATTGCTCGTCGGTGATGCCGCGGAAGTCGGGGTGCGATGCCTCGCTGAACAGGTCGAACGGACTGCCCATGTCCACCTCTTTGCCCGTCGCCATGTCGAGCAGCGTCAGGTCGACCGTGCTGCCCCTGCTGTGGCTCGATCGGTTGGCGATGTAGCCGCGCGTGAAGAGCTCGCCCTTCTCGAGGTCGGGATAGAAGAACGGCTTCATGCGCAGGTCGAGGTCGTCGATGCCCCAGAGGACGAAATGCTTCACCGCGGTGGCGGGGCGGTAGGCGTCGAAGATCTTGAGCCGGTAGCCCCATGCGGCCATCTCGCCCGCCACGGACTTCAGCGCGCGGGCGGCCTCACGCGTGATGAGCGCGCAGGGCTCCTCGTATCCGTCGATGCGCTCGCCGACGAAGTTGTACGTGGAGTAGTAGCGGATTTCCTGGACGACCCCCGGCACGAAGTCTGCCAGCAGGACGAAACCGGAAGGGTCCTTCTCCGCCATTTCCTTGTAATCGGGCTCCATGGTCATCCGCCTTCGGTAGATTGCACGACATGCATTATACGAGAAAGGCCGCCGGCTCCCCAGTTGCGCCAAGCCGTCTTCGTGTTGACTCGAGTGCAGGTGACCAGCCAACCGCCCCGGCTGTTGCGCACCGTCGTTCCTGTCCGTTCGATTCTGCTTGTCCCGGCTGAACCTGCAGTCGATAATGAGTCTTGTGCCATGTGGGACATTCTTGCGAGGTGTGCGGTATCACGTCAGGAAGGTGAATTTCGCCACGGGGAAGCCGGGCGCGTCTGTTGCGCCTGCGCATAGGGAAAGGACAGGTTATATGAAGAAGATTCTCGCAATCATCGCAGCCGCCGCGCTGTGCCTGGTCATCGCAGGCTGTGCCGGCAATGGCACGCTCAGCGACGAGATCATCGACGAGACCGGCGCTTTCAAGATCACCGCGGATGATGCCGGCGAGGGTTCGGCCCTCGCCTCGCTCGGCGGCGGGCTCGTCGTCGAGGAGGGCCAGATCGTCGTCGTCAGCCCGGATCTCGAGAAGGGCAGCCTCACCGTCAAGCTTCTCGGTAGCGATGGCAATGCGGTTCTCGATCAGGTCGCGGAGGGCAGGGTGCTCAGCACGGCCGAGCTCGCTCCCGGCGATTATTCCGTCGAGGTCACGTGTGATAAGAACGGCACGACGGGAACCCTGATGATCTCGGCCATCGATAGGGCGGAGTTCGAGCAGCAGAACCAGGCTCTCGACGACGCCGTCGATGCAGCCGGCGAGGAGCTCGCCGAGGAGCAGAAGTAAGAATTCCGATGTGAGCGGGGGCGGGGAGCGGGAGCTGTTCCGCTCCCCGCTCATCCGCGCTCGCGAGTTGACGCGCGCGAAAGCGGGAATTCCCGCCGCAACTGTGATAGACTTTCCTCGCAACGCGGGCGTCGCCAAGTGGTAAGGCCCAGGCTTCCCAAGCCTGTATTCGCGGGTTCGAATCCCGTCGCCCGCTCCAAGCGTGTAACGGCCGTCCTTAACCGGACGGCCTTTTCTTTGACGCTGCGGCTGCGCGATGCACGCCGCCTTGCCGTTCAGCAAGAACCTCGCGGGCTAAAGCCCAGCGAGAACCTTGCTTCGCGGCAATCCGACGCACCTCGCGCACCCTCGCTGTCCGCAAGCGTTACGCAATTCTTGAGCTGTTGAGCGAGGACCCTAGCACGTGCCCGTAGGGCACGGGCGGGAACCCCGTCGCCCGCTCCAGCTAGTAACGGCCGTCCTTAACCGGACCCCCTACATTTGGAGCGCGGATGTTCTCGGAATCGACTCGCAGGCAGGACCCCTACATCTCGCACATGACAGAAACCGGGTCTCCAGCACCTGGAGCGGGGCACCCGGCGTTTTCGGACAACTTGTCCTGTTTTGTCCAGCTTTGCGCCGAGCTTCGTTGACGCGTTGCATGCGGAAGCTGAAAATAATCTGGTTGACCAGCATGAACGAAGGGAAACCCATCATGAAGATTGCGATTCCGAGCGAGACCGCCGACGGCCTGAGCGCGGTGCGCAGTGGGCATTTCGGCCACACACCGTATTTCACCATCGTCGAATACGACGAGAACATGAACATCGTCGGAGCCGAGCCGGTGCAGAACGTCGACCACGACACGTTCGGCTGCGGCGGCATCATCGATTACGTCATGACGCTCGGCGTCGACGGAATCCTGACGGCCGGCATGGGCATGCCGCCGTTCATGCGCTTCACTGACGCGGACATCGCCGTGTATGTCGAGGGCTACACGCCCATCGTCGGCGACGTCGCCAAGCTCTTCGCCGAGGGCAAGGTCGCGCGTATGTCCATGGACGACGTCTGCAACCATCATCACTAGGAGTCGGGCCAAATGGGTCAAAAGACTGTCCTTTGACCCATCTACAGGTAGAGCCGCCCCTCCGCTCCCTTCGAGGGGTGCGAGTCGAGCGCCCATTGCGGGATAGCCTCCATGCCCTCGCGCAGCGCGTCGAGGAGGGCTTCCTTGTCGCGCGGCAGCTGGCCGAGCACCGGTACGGGGTTCGATACGTGCAGGCCGAAGAACGTGCTGTCCTCGAGCTCGAGCCCCTCGAGAAACGCGATCTCCTCAGCGATGTACTCGCCCAGCGTGCTCTCCTCGAAGCCTCCATCGGCGGCGATGGTCTCGAGCTTGCTTCCCGGGTCGATGTGCAGGGGCGAGACGAACACGAGATACGGCTGCACCTCGTTCACGAAGGCCGCGTTGGCAGCCGCGTGCTCGGCGATGCGCTTCGGCCCCGCCGCCGCGTTGATGATGTTGACGCTGAAGGGCACGCCTGCCTCGCGCAGGCGCAGGAGCTGCTCGCGCGCCGTCGCCACGTCGTAACCCTTGTTCATGAAGTCGAGTACGTCGTCGAGCGCCGACTCCACGCCGACGTTGAAGTCCGCGAAGCCGGCTTCCGCCAGCGCCCGCAGCTCGTCGTCGGTCTTGTCGATGATGTTGGGGATGCGCGCGTATCCGGCGATCTCGCGCACCTCGGGCAGTTCCTCCCGGATGATCTCAGCGATCTCGAGCAGTCGCTCGGCCGGCAGGCAGAAGGCATCGCCGTTCTCTAGGAACACGCGGGTCGTGTGCGGGCGGCGAAGCCCCGCCTCCCAGACGTCCTCCCGAATCTCGGACAAGGGCGACTCGCGGAAGCGCACCTTGTCGTACATCGTGCAGAACGTGCACGCGTTGTGCGAGCAGCCGCTCGTCACCTGGAGCAGTAGCGAGGTGGCCTCATAGGGAGGCCGGTAGGTGAGACCCGAGTAATGCATGGCGCGAATCCTTTCGACTTCCTCATTCTAACCTGCCGTGCATACGGAGCCGATTGCAATGAGTCGATAGCGACCGTCGTCCTCGACCCGTCGGCCCATCATGAAACCTGTCAATCAGCCCCGTCTTGTTTGACAGGTTTCGGGGGTCATTCTGCGGTATGCTTTAAGTTGGCGTTCGAGGGTGAAAATGGCGAGCGCCGATGAAAGGTGCTGAACATGAGCGAGCTGTCATTCTTGAAGGCCATCGACACCGCTGAGGCGCGCGAGGCGCTGAGCGGCGTGACCACCATCTACACGGACCTCGACGGGACGCTGTTCTCCCCGGGAGGCAAGCTGCTCGCTGCGCCGGATGGCACGCCGTCGTTCGCCACCGCCGAGGCGATCGTCGCGCTGCGCAATGCCGGCTTCCAGATCGTCATCGTCACGGGACGCAACCGCTTCCAGTGCAACGAGTTCGTCCGCCTGCTCGACGTCGATGCGGCTATCGGCGAGATGGGCTGCACGTACCAGGCGCGCGGCGCGGGCGAGCTCGACTACGAGTACGACACGGGGACGTTCGAGTGGGACCCCGAGCGGTTCCGCACGCCCTACGAGGCCATCGCGGCCTCGGGTGCGGTCGACGCGCTGCTCGAGGAGTTCGCCGGCCGCATCGAGTACAACTACCCGCGCTGCCTCAACCGCGACGTCACGCACGCCATGCGCGGACTCGTCGATGTCGAGGCGGTCCGCTCGTTCTTCGCGCGCGAGGGCTACGAGCTGTCCTTCGAGGACAACGGCGCGCTCTACGCGCTGAGCCCGACGCTGCCCGAGTGCGACGTGATCCACGGCTATCACATCGTGCCCGCCAACACGTCCAAGGCGCTCGCCGTCCGCAAGGACATGGCGCGCCGTGGTGTCGATCCGGCGCAGGCCGTCGCTATCGGCGACGGCGTCGGCGACGTCGAGGTCGGTCGCTACACGGGCGCGTTCGTCATGATGTGCAACGGATTGCGCGACGAGCGCAGCATCCGCGAGCTCGAGAGCCTCTCGTGCAACCGGATCGTCACGAACAGCCGCAGCAGCGAGGGCTGGCTCGAGTTCGCCAACGTGCTGCTCGGCCGAGCCGCTGGCGCGCAAGGCTAGGAGGAGAGGAGCCCATGCTCGAGGAGAGGATCCTGTCGAAGGTCATGGCCAAGCTCAACGAGGGCCGTCTGAGCTTCGAGCCCCTGAGCCTGCGGGAATTCCCCGCGCCCAAGCCGGGGCTGCCCTACATGCTCTACATGCACGTGCCGTTCTGCGAGCGGCTGTGCCCGTATTGCTCGTTCAACCGCTTCCCCTACAACGAGGAGCGCGCCCGCGCGTACTTCGCGTCGATGCGGCGCGAGATGCAGATGCTCGCCGACCAGGGCTACACGTTCGAGAGCGTCTACATCGGCGGCGGCACGCCCACGATCCTGCTCGACGAGCTCCTCGCCACCATCGCGCAGGCCGAGGAGCTGTTCGGCAAGCTCGACGTCTCGTGCGAGACGAACCCCAACCATCTCATCCCCGAGGTGCTCGACCGCCTGCAGGGGCACGTCCACCGCATGAGCGTGGGCGTCCAGAGCTTCAGCAACGCCCTGCTCAAGCAGATGGACCGCTACGACAAGTACGGCTCGGCCGAGGAGATCCTCGAGCGCATCCAGGCATCGCGCGACAAGTTCGAGAGCCTCAACGTCGATATGATCTTCAACTTCCCCTCGCAGACCGAGGACATGCTGTTCCACGATCTCGAGATGGTCGCCGCGACAGGTGCCTCGCAGACGACGTTCTACCCGCTCATGGCGTCGCCGTCCGTCGAGGCCAGCCTCAAGAGAACGGTGGGCGAGGTGAGCTACGAGCGCGAGGAGCGCTTCTACCGCATCATCGACGAGGTGCTGACCGGCGGGAGCGACCCGGCGTTCACGCATGGCAGCGTCTGGACGTTCAACGCGCGGGAGAACGGCATGATCGACGAGTACATCGTCGACTACGAGGAGTATCCGGCCATCGGGTCGGGCGGCATCACGTACCTCGACGGGCATCTGTTCGTGAACACGTTCTCGCTCGGCGAGTACAGCGAGAAGGTCGGGGACGGCCGGCTGTCCGTGATGGGCGGGCGCAAGTTCTCGAAGCGCGACCGCATGCGCTATCGCTTCATGATGCAACTCTTCGGCATGCGCCTCGACAAGCGCCAGTGGGTGCGCGATTTCGGCTGCACGGTCGAGCAGGGCCTACCTGCCGAGGTCGCCTTCATGAAGATGGCGGGCGCCTTCGACATCGACGATGCTGAGCAGATCACGCTCACGCCTAAGGGGCGCTATCTGCTCGTGGCCATGATGCGGCAGTTCTTCATCGGCGTGAACAGCCTGCGCGACCAGGCGCGTGCGAGCCTGCCGCCGCAGGAGCGCGAGCTGCTCTTCGGATAAAGGCAGCGCGTCCCGCAGTCGGGAGGCGTTTTCCAGCGAAAGAAGGGCGGAGATGCTCGGCACCTCCGCCCTTGTCTTCGCGTCGATGCGCCCCGTGTCTTAGCGAGGCTCGGAATCGGCAGCGAAAATCTGGCCCGTGTCCATGTCGATTGCGTACTCGTACTCGAGGTCGTCGGTGTAGAACTCGATCGAATAGATGGTCTTGCCGTTCTCCTGGTGGACGCCCTCATCGGTGATCATGCAGCCATCCACGGCGACGCCGGCATCGCCGAGGGCAATGAGCATGCAGTCGGTTTCGTCGTAAGCGGGGCTAGAGGCCAAGGGCTCAGCATTCGAGTCGCCAGTGTTCTCCGTGGCGGACGTGTCGGTCGCGGTCGTATCCGCCGTAGCCTCGGTGCCGGGCTCCTCGGTTGGCGTCGCGTCGGTGCCGGAGTTGTCCGAACCGCCGCAGCCGGCGAGTGCGAGTACGCTTGCGAATGCAATCGCGCACACGAGCGTCGCCAGCAGTCCACGATGCTTCCTCATCATCATCTCCGTTTCTCGTCGTGCTTCGCGGGTGCGAGCTTCTTCCCATAGACAAGACCATGATATCGCAAACGTCATGGCGTCTTGCGAATCTGGACATACTCTCCGCATGCACCGTGTTTGCGCGGTGCCGGTATGGAGGCTATTTGCCGGCGATATGGCTAGTCTGTGGAAACTGGTGTCGACGGGGCATCGGCCGCATTGTTCGTGTAATCTGGCAACTGGGAGATAACGGACAGCTGGACACATGTGGGAGGCCAGCCATGCAGCACGAGATCACCGAGCAGGGCCTGTTGCTCAACCCCGACGGAACGCTGCGCGAGCCGGGATGGGCGCGCACGCCGGTGCTCGACTACAACCGCCATTCCATCAAGGCGCCGCGGCTTCGAATCAAGGAGTGGGATTACTACTTGATCGAGGATGGCGAGTTCGTCGTCGCGTTCACGTTGAGCAACCTCGGCTATGCGGGACTGCTCAGCGTCTCGGTGGTCGACTACGCCATGCGCGACGTCACGACGACGAGCTCGATCGTCCCGCTGCCCGGTGCCAAGATCGTGTTGCCCACCACATCGACGGAGGGCATCAGCCATTTCTCGTCCAAACGCGTGTCGATGTACTTCGATGCCACGCCCGAGCGGCGCGTGCTCGACGTCGTCATGCAGCGCTTCAAGGGCAAGGACCCGTTCATGGCGCATATCGAGCTCGACCAGGTTCCGCGCGACTCCATGGTGATCGCCACACCCTGGCCCGGCGGGAAGCATTTCTACTTCAACCGCAAGGTCGTGGGCATGCGCGCGCAGGGCCACTTCTGCGTGGGCGACTGGACGCATGAGTTCGAGGCGGAGGATTCGTTCGGCCTTCTCGACTGGGGGCGCGGCGTGTGGCCCTACAGCTCGCGTTGGTACTGGGGCGTGGCCCAGGGTCGGCAGAACGGCCATGTGCTCGCGATGAACCTCGGGTACGGCTTTGGCGACACGAGCGCGGCGAGCGAGAACATGGTTTTCGTCGACGGCATCTGCCATAAGCTCGACAAGGTCGATTTCGGCATCCCGACGAATCCAGGCGGCTCCTACGACCTCATGAGTCCGTGGCATATGACGTCGAATGATGGCCGGCTCACGCTCGACTTCGAGCCGCAGATCGACCGCTACGACAACATCAACCTCGGCGTGTTCGTGAGCGACCAGCACCAGGTGTTCGGCGAGCTGACGGGCGAGCTCGTCCTCGACGACGGCACGGTCTTCCCGGTGACGTCGATGAAGGCAGCTGTGGAGGTAATCCGCAACAAGTACTAACCTCACAATCACGTCTAAATCTGTCAATCAGCCCCGGGCTATTTGTCAGGTTCTCGCGAGGATGTCACGCGCGACGTAAACGCCGCTGGCGGAGGCGTGCGATAGCGAGTGCGTGACCCCGCTGCCGTCGCCGATGACGTAGAGGCCCGGGTGGCGGGTCTCGAGGTTCTTCTCCAGCTTGACGTGCATGTTGTAGAACTTCACCTCCACGCCGTAGAGCAGCGTGTCGTCGTTGGCGGTGCCCGGCGCGATCTTGTCGAGCGCATAGATCATCTCGATGATGGCGTCGAGGATGCGCTTGGGCAGCACGAGGCTCAGGTCGCCCGGCTCGGCTGCGAGCGTGGGCGTGACGAAGCACTCCCTGATGCGGTCGTGCGTGCTCCGCCGGCCCCTGATGAGGTCGCCGAAACGCTGCACCATCACGCCGCCGCCGAGCATGTTCGACAGCCGCGCGATGCTCTCGCCGTAACCGTTGGAATCCTTGAAGGGCTCGGTGAAGTGCTTCGAGACGAGCAGCGCGAAGTTCGTGTTCTCCGTCCATCGCTCCGGATCCTCGTAGCTGTGCCCGTTGACGGTGATGATGCCGTTCGTGTTCTCGTTGACGACGACGCCGTGCGGGTTCATGCAGAACGTCCGCACGTTGTCGCCGGACTTCTCCGTGCGGTAGACGATCTTGCTCTCGTAGAGCTCGTCCGTGAGGTGCGCGAACAGCTCCGCCGGCAGCTCGACGCGCACCCCGAGGTCGACGCGGTTCGACTCCGTGGGGATGTCGAGCCTGCGGCACAGCCCCTCCATCCACTTGCTGCCACTGCGGCCGACGGAGACGATGCAACGCGCACATGTGTGGGAGGCATCCTCCGCAACCACGCGGTATCCGCCCTCGACGGACTCGATGTCCGTGACGGGCGTGCGGAAGTGGAAGTCGACCTTCGGTGCGAGCTCGTCGTAGAGGTTGCCGAGCACCACGCGGTTGATGTCGGTGCCGAGGTGGCGCACAGAGGCGTCGAGGAGCTTCAGCTTGTTCTGCATGCACAGCTTCTTGATCGAAGTGCTGGCGGTTGAGAAGATACGCGTGCCCTCGCCACCGTGGGAGAGGTTGATCTCGTCGACGTACTCCATGAGGCGCAGCGCCTCGCGCTTGCCGATGTACTCGTGCAGCGTGCCGCCGAAGTCGTTCGTGATGTTGTACTTGCCGTCCGAGAACGCGCCCGCGCCGCCGAATCCGCTCATGATCGAGCAGGTCTCGCAGTTGATGCACGCCTTGACGTTCTCGCCGTCGATCGGGCACCGGCGCTTGTCGAGCGTGTTGCCGCTCTCGAACACGGCGACGCGCAACGACGGGTCGCCCTTCGTCAGCTCGTAGGCCGCGAAGATGCCTCCCGGCCCTGCCCCGATGATGATGACGTCGTAATCCACGGCTCGCTCCTCGTAGTCGAATTCGCTACGAGAAGCATAGCACCGCGATGCGGGGCGGGGCAGGTCGCTTGCCTCGGGGTCACGGCCGTGCTAATCCTCCGCGATCTCGAGATATTCCGCGGACGTGAGACGGCGGATGGTCGCCTTCCCGAAGGCCTTCTCGTCTCGGGAGATGATGAAGTCCACGTCATTCAGCTCGGCACATGCGCGCACGAGCCCATCTTCGAAGTCCGGCTCGTTCGAGCCCAACGCCAGGAGCGTTTCCTCCGCGCTGATCGGGCCGATGACCACGAGGTCGGTGAGAACGTCGACTGCTTTGCGCGCACTCGGTTCCCCGTAGAGCTTCTTCATGATGTAGTAGACATCGTTGAGCGAATGGGAGCTTGCGATGCCCATATCGCCGCCGCCGTTGCAGCGGGCGATGAGCCGCAGCGCGTCATCGTGGGCGGCTCGACGGGAATCTACGCAGTCCAGCAGTATGTTCGTGTCCAGCATGAGCCTATGCATGGTCGGCCACCTTCAGCGCGAGGATATCGTTGTCGCTCATGTCCGCGTAGGCGGTATCAACGGCGGGCAAAGACTCGAGGAAGCGGGCGAGATGCTCGAGGGGGTTGTCGGGCTGTCGGGCAGCATCTCGTTCCAACAGCACTTCTGGAATCTCGCCCGTAGCGGCCATCGCGCCCCATATTCGCTGGATGATGTCGGTGGGGGTGAGGCCGGCCTTACGCAGGACGACATCGGCCTTCTGCTGCACCCTCGTATCGACGCGCCCGGAGATAACCGCGGTTGCCATGAAACCTCCTAAATGCTTCATCCTGTACTTGTATACAGTATACAAGTACGATGAAGCCGCGCAAGAGTTGGAGCTCTGCCGATCCGTTTGCCTCAGCTCGAGCGGCAGGCTGCGAGATCGCCTCTCAGCGCTGTCTTGAACATGTAGCGCCCTGTTCCGTGAAGGCGATGTGGGCTGCCTTGCTCCTGCGCGATCCGGTCACAATTCGCGATCGCAAGATGTCCCGCTCGCCCACCGACCTCCGCCCTCTTCCTGTTGACTGCATGCCGCCATGGAACTAACATCGTAGTGTTCGATCTTCAGGGCGGGGTGCAAGTCCCCACCGGCGGTACGGGAGCGAGACTCCACGAGCCCGCGAGCCCGATAGGGTTGATCCGGTTGGATTCCGGAGCCGACAGTATAGTCTGGATGGGAGAAGGTCGCTGGCACCGGCTGCGCGCCGGTCCACGTCGTTTGCCCTGGAGTACTGCGGACTCCCGGGCTTTTTTAATGCCCTGGAACGACAGGCCTGGCAAGCACTTCTGACGTGCTTGCCGGGTTGGGGAAGGGAGTACACGTGCTGGACGAGCGCGACGAGACATACATGCGGCAGGCGCTGGCGCTTGCGGAGCGCGGCCTTGGGTTCGTGAACCCCAACCCGCTCGTGGGCTGCGTGCTCGTGCGCGACGGTCACGTCATCGGCGAGGGCTATCACGAGCGCTACGGCGAGCTGCATGCCGAGCGCAACGCGCTGGCGGACTGCCGGCGCCGGGGCGTGGACCCCGCGGGCGCAACGGCCTACGTCACGCTCGAGCCCTGCTGCCACCACGGCAAGACGCCCCCGTGCACCGAGGCTCTCATCGAGGCCCGCGTCGCGCGCGTCGTCATCGCCTCCTCCGACCCCAACCCGCTCGTCGCGGGCAAGGGCCTCGAGCTGCTGCGCTCGCACGGTATCGAGGTCGATGGCCCGCTGCTCGAGGCGGAGGCCCTTGCGCTCAATAGGCCGTTCTTCCACTTCATCACCACGGGCATGCCGTTCGTCGTGCTCAAGTATGCGATGACGATGGACGGCAAGGTCGCCACGCGCACGGGCGCCTCGCGCTGGATCACCGGCGAGGAGGCGCGGCTCAACGTGCATCGCGACCGCAGCCGCTATGCGGCCATCATGGTGGGCCGCGGCACCGTCGACGCCGACGACCCGATGCTCACGAGCCGCATCGAGGGAGGGCACAACCCCATCCGCGTCATCTGCGATTCCACGCTTTCGATCGGCCTGGACAAGCAGGTTGTGCGCACGGCCCTCGAGGTTCCCACGATCATCGCGACATGCAACGCCGACCCCGAGGCCGCGGCGCCTTACGAGGCTGCCGGCTGCGAGGTCCTCGTGGTGCCGGGAGGCCCGCGCGTCGATATGCTCGCGCTTGTCCGCGAGCTCGGCGCGCGCAAGATCGACAGCATCTACGTCGAGGGCGGTCCGACGCTCGCATGGGCGGCGCTCGAGGCCGGCATCGTCAACCGCGTTCACACCTACATTGCGCCGAAGCTCTTCGGCGGCGCCGATGCGCCCGGCCCCATACGCGGGCTCGGCGTCGAGCTGCCCGCGGAGTGCGTGCGCCTCGTCAACACGACGATGCGCCAGCTCGGCGATGACTTCCTTCTTGAAAGCGAGGTGGCCCCGTGTTCACCGGAATAGTGGAGGAGACCGGCCGCATCAAGTCGATCCGCGGTGGCGGCGATTCCGCCGTCCTCGAGGTCGAGGGCTCGGTGGTGCTCTCCGACGTCAAGCTCGGCGACTCCATCGCCGTCAACGGCGTGTGCCTCACGGTCACGTCGTTCACCGGCAGCAGCTTCACGGCCGACGTCATGCACGAGACGCTCAACCGCTCGTCGCTCGGCCAGCTGGCCGTGGGCGGGCGCGTGAACCTCGAGCGCGCCATGCCGGTCGACGGTCGCTTCGGCGGCCACATCGTCTCGGGCCACATCGACGGCACGGGCACGATCGTCTCGATCCGCGATGACGCCAACGCCACGTGGTACGAGATCGAGGCGTCGCCCGAGGTCATGCGCTACATCGTCGAGAAAGGCTCCATCGCCATCGACGGCATCAGCCTCACGGTGGCCAAGGTGACCGACACGACGTTCTCCGTCTCGATCATTCCCCACACGTCCTCCGAGACGACGCTGTCCGAGCGGCGCGTGGGCGACATCGTGAATCTCGAGAACGACATCGTCGGCAAGTACGTGGAGAAGCTGATGCGCCCCGAGGAGCCGGCCGAGCCCGCGCGCGAGAGCCGCATCACGGAGGCGTTCCTGATCGAGCACGGATTCTAAGGGTATCAACGTGTCAGCCTGACGGCTTCGGCACGAGAGGAAATGAGCCACTTGCGACCAGGTCGGATGTGGCTCGCGAAGGGAAAGACAAGGTAATGGGCGAGTACGAGTACAACACGATCGAAGAGGCGCTGGAGGCGCTGCGCAACGGCGAGATCATCCTCGTCTCCGACGACGACGACCGCGAGAACGAGGGCGACCTCATCTGCGCAGCCGAGTTCGCCACCACCGAGAACGTCAACTTCATGGCGGTCTACGGGCGCGGCCTCATCTGCATGCCGATGGGGGAGAGCCTGGTCCGTCAACTCCATCTCCCGCAGATGGTCGACTACAACACCGACAACCACGAGACGGCGTTCACCGTCTCGATCGACCACGTCGACACGACGACGGGCATCTCGGCCGAGGAGCGCGGCTTCACGGCGCGCAAATGCGTGGAGGAGGGAGCCCGTCCCGAGGACTTCCGCCGTCCGGGTCACATGTTCCCGCTCCTCGCGAAGCGCAACGGCGTGCTCCAGCGAAACGGCCATACGGAGGCGACCGTCGACCTGTGCCGTCTGGCGGGCCTCAAGGAGTGCGGCCTGTGCTGCGAGGTCATGCGCGACGACGGCACGATGATGCGCACGGCCGAGCTCATGGAGCTGGCGCGCAGGTTCGACCTCAAGTTCATCACGATCAAGGACCTGCAGCTCTACCGCAAGACGCGCGATGAGCTCGTCGACCTCAAGGCCAGGGTCCGGATGCCCACGCGCTACGGCGAATTCGAGGCCTACGGCTACGTGAACCGTCTCAACGGCGAGCATCACGTCGCGCTCGTGAAGGGCGACATCGGCGATGGCGAGAACATCCTGTGCCGCGTGCACTCCGAGTGCCTCACCGGCGATGCGTTCGGCTCGCTGCGCTGCGATTGCGGCCAGCAGCTCGAGTCCGCGATGCGCCAGATCGAGGAGGAGGGCCGCGGCGTCCTGCTCTACATGCGCCAGGAGGGCCGTGGCATCGGCCTCATCAACAAGCTGCGCGCCTACGAGCTGCAGGACCGCGGCATGGACACGGTCGATGCGAACCTCGCGCTCGGCTTCGAGAGCGATGCGCGCGAGTACTACATCGGCGCGCAGATCCTGCGCCATCTGGGCATCAAGAGCATGCGCCTGCTGACGAACAACCCCGACAAGGTCTACCAGCTGTCGGACTTCGGCATGGAGATCGCCGAGCGCGTTCCGATCAAGATGGAGGCCACGCCGAGCGACCTGTTCTATCTGAAGACCAAGGAAGAGCGCATGGGGCACATGTTCCACTACGAGTAGGAACTGGCCGGCGCGCGGGACAAAAGGGGCCAGCCTCCGATCGTCCCGCTTTGAAGGGAGTCAGCCCCCGTGCGCGGGGGAGATGAAAGGAGAAAGCATGAAGGTCTATGAGGGCAAGCTTGTTTCCGAGGGCATGAAGGTCGCCATCGTGGCCGCCCGCTTCAACGAGATCATCACGAACAAGCTCATCGGCGGTGCCGAGGACACGCTGCTGCGCCACGGCGTCAAGGACGATGATATCGACTTGATGTGGGTTCCCGGCGCGTTCGAGATCCCGCTGATCGCCAAGAAGGCCGCCGACAGCGGCAAGTACGACGCCGTGATCTGCCTGGGTGCCGTCATCCGCGGCAACACCCCGCACTTCGAGTACGTCTCGGCCGAGGTCAGCAAGGGCGTTGCCCTGGCATCCCTCGAGAGCGGCGTGCCGGTGCTCTTCGGCGTGCTCACCACCGAGAACATCGAGCAGGCCATCGAGCGCGCGGGCAGCAAGGCCGGCAACAAGGGCAGCGACTGCGCCGCAAGCGCCATCGAGATGGTCAACCTGATCAGGGGATTCGATGCCTAGCAGGCTGATCTTCGACTTCGACGGCACGCTCCACAACTCCATCAAGATCTACGCGCCGGCCCTGCGCAACGTGTACGCGGGGCTGGTCGCCGATGGGTTCGCCGAGCCGCGCGAGTTCACCGACGAGGAGATCGGGCGCTGGCTCGGCTGGTCGCCGAAGGCCATGTGGGATGCCTTCGCCCCCGGCCTGCCCGAGGAGCTGAAGCTCCAGTGCATCGACGCCGTCGGCCAGGGCATGCTCGATGGCATCCGCGCCGGGCTGAGCGAGCTCTATCCGGGCACCGAGGACGTGCTGGCGCAGCTGCGCGATGAGGGCAACACGCTCATCTTCCTCAGCAACTGCCGTCACGACTACATGGAGGCGTTCCGCGCCGAGCTCGACCTCGACCGCTTCTTCAGCGGCTACTACTGCTCCGAGGACTACAACCAGATTCCCAAGCCGAAGATCTTCGAGCACATCCGTGAGGACTTCTCCGATGTCGAGGGGGAGTTCGTCGCGATCGGCGATCGCTTCCACGACATGGAACTCGCGCACGTGCACGGGCTGCGCTGCATCGGCTGCCTCTATGGCTTCGGCGACCCCGAGGAGCTCGCGGGTGCCACGGCCACGGTGGAAAGCATCACCGAGATTCCCACAATCCTCGCCAGCTGGGCGTAAGCCTGCCAAACAAGGCGGGGCTGATCGACAGGTTTTGCTGCGATATGCTCGCAAACCCGTCAATCAGCCCCGCCTTGTTTGACAGGTCCGCACTATAATCGAACTAACGTGTTACGCACGCTGTTTCAGGCATTTTCAACCGTTCGATCGAAGGAGGTCATATGGATATCCAGGAGATGATCACGAAGCTGTTGGGAAGTGCTGAGAAGGAGCCGCAGGTCCTGCAGGAGCTCGTCGAGCACCCGTATTCCACCATCCGCAAGGTCACCGGCCTCAAGGAGGTCTCGAAGGAGCAGGCCAGCCAGGTCGTCGCCGGCACGGCGGCTGCCGCGCGCGGCAAGCAGATCGACATGGGAAGCCTCGCGGGCATCGCCTCGGCCATGCTCGGCCAGAGCGGCGGCAGCGTGCACAGCCTCGCCGACATGCTGCTCGGCAGCGGTAGCAGCTACGGCGTCAACATGAGTGGCGGCGCGGGCGGCGATATCCTGTCGAACCTCTTCGGCGGAGGCTCTCCGTTCGGCGGCGGCTCCCTGTTCGGCGGCAGCGCCCAGGGTTACTCCCGCGACTACCAGGCCGGCTATCAAGCTGGCTACCAGGCCGCCATGCAGCAGATGCAGGCTGGCTACGGCATGCAGCAGCAGGCCGGTGGCGGATCGCTTCTCGGCGGTCTGGCCAACATGCTCTTCGGCATGTAAGAACGACGCGGGCGAGCGTCGGGGCGCGTCAAGCGACCCCGGCGGACAATCGCCCGGACAAGCAACGAACCGAGCGGGGCGCCTCCAAAC
>JBMNUM010000011.1:0-61775 GCA_050946275.1 Coriobacteriales bacterium | reverse complement strand
GACGTCCAGAGCTACGTGGTGCCCACGCGGAAGAACTGGCAGGACGAGCCGGCCGGCCTCATCGGCTTCTACGAGGATCCCGACAACCACAAGCTCGCGACGCCCTCGGGCAAGCTCGAGTACTACTCGACGGCCCTGGCGCAGATGTTCCCGGATGACCGGGAGCGCGGGCCGGTGCCGCACTGGGTGGAGGAGAGCGACGAGCACCAGGACCGCATCACGTCGGAGCGGGCAAAGGACTACCCGTACCTGCTCGTGAGCAACCATCCGCACTGGCGCATCCACGCGCAGTTCGATGACAACCCGTGGACCCGCGAGTTCCGGACCTGCAAGGTCTACGGACCCGACGGCTACGGGTACGAGCCCGTGTGGGTCAACCCGAAGGATGCGGCCCGGGCGGGCCTGCGCGACGGCGACATCGTGAAGGTGTTCAACGAGCGCGGTGCCGTCCTCGGCGGCGTCTACGTGACGGAGCGCATCATGCCCGGTGTCGTCTACCAGGATCATGGGGCCCGCACCGACACCATCGTGGGCGGGCACGGCGGTCTCGACCGCGGTGGCGCCAACAACCTCATCTGCCCGACGGCCACATCGTCGCGCCATGCGTTCGGCGAGGTCACGAGCGGTTTTCTGGTGGGTGTCGAGAAGGTCGACGTCTTCGAGCTCGCGAGACAGCATCCCGAGGCCTTCGGCCGAGCCTACGACAGGGAGCAGGGACTGGTGGTTGCCAGCCGCCTGGCGCACGAGGAGGACTAGCATGAAGGTATTCGTGTTCGATGCGGAGCTGTGCAACGGCTGCTGCAACTGCCAGCTCGCCTGCAAGGACGAGCATTGCGACAACGACTGGACCCCCTATGCCAAGCCGCAGCCGCAGACGGGCCAGTTCTGGTGCAGGGTGGAGGAGAAGGAGCGCGGCCAGGTGCCGAAGGTCCGCGTCAGCTACAAGGTGCTGCTCGGCGCGCAGGATGACGCAATCGCCGCGTATGCGCCCGAAGCCGTGCAGGAACGAGAGGACGGCCTGGTCGTTCTCGACCCCGCGGCCTGCGCCGGGCGCCGCGATATCGCGGAGCGTTTCGAGGGCGTCTACTACAACGAGGAGCTCAGCATCTGCCAGGGCTGCACGGGATGCGCGCACCTGATCGACGACGGTTGGAAGGTCCCGCGCTGCGTGGAGGCATGCGGGCTCGGTGCCCTGCGCTTCGGCGAGCTCGAGGACTTCGGCGACGAGCTGGAAGGTGCGACGAGGCTCTCCGAGACGAGCCATGTCTACTACCTCAACCTCACGAGGCGCTTCCTCGCCGGCGAGGTGGTCGACACGGACGCCGACGAGGTCGTCATAGACGCCATCGTCACGCTCGAGAATCCCGAGACCGGTGAGCTCCTCCAGACGCGCACGGACGAGCTCGGCGACTTCTGGTTCAACGACGTCGCTCCCGCCGATTACAACGTCTATTTCGAGAAGGAGGGCTATCTCGCGCGCATGATCAAGGCATCGACGAGAGCCGAGGACGTGAACGTGGGAACGATACCCCTTTACGCCGAGCGTGTCTGAGCCCGCGTCGGGTTCGCGCCGCTCAAACGTGGGATAATGGGCATGCCAGCATGTGCGGGCGTGCCCATTTCGTCTTCAGGGGTGATTGCAGATGCGCATCGAGTATCTCCACGAGTTCGTGACGCTCGCGGACCTGTTGAGCTTCACCGAGGCCTCAAAGCGGCTCTACATCACGCAGCCCGCGTTGAGCAAGCACGTCGCATCCATCGAGAAGGAGCTCGGTGCCAAGCTCGTCGAGCGGACGCCCTCGGGCATCAGGCTCACCGATGCCGGCCGCGTGTTCCTCGATGATGCGCGGGTCATCGTCGGTGCCTCCGAGCTTGCGGCCGAGCGCGTCCGGGCTTGCGTCGAGCGCGGAGCCGAGCTCATCCGCATCGGTTACCTGCGGGATGCTGCCCTCCGCCTCCTCATCCCCCTGCAGCGGTGGTTCGCCTCCAACCATCCCGAGGTCGAGCTACGCTTCGTATCGGCGGACTACCTCCATCTCCCGCAGCTCCTCGACATGCGGAAGGTGGATGCGATCCTCACCATGGACGACGACCCCGCGCTCCATGGTCGCTGCGGGTCATTCCCCGTCTACGATGACACGTTCATCGCCGCGATTCCCAAGGACGATCCGCTCGTCTCCCGCGAGACCATCGGCTTGGCGGACCTGGCGGGACGGCGACTTCTCCTGCCGTCCATGGACGTCTGGCCCAACATCCGCTCGTTCTACGAGGCGCACCTGCCGGACGAGGCCAAGCGGGACTCGCTTCCGATGGAGGACGTGGACACGCTGTTCTTCATGATCGAGAGCGGGCAGGGAGTGGGCGTGGTCGCCAGCCACAACAAGATGAGCTACGAGTCGAAGGTCGCGTTCGTTCCCCTGCGGGACGAGGGACTGCCGGTCTTCCCCGTGGGCGCGCTGTGGCTGTCCGATGCCTGCGACTATCCGGTTGCCGCACGCAGGATCGAGCTGCTTTGCCATGCGCTCGCCGCCATCCGCGATGATTTCGACGGCAGCGCTCTCGTTGACCGGGACGGCTGACAATCTTATCGGCTTGCTCCTTCACACGGCGTTCGTGCGTGTTATGCTAACGTCTGTCATTATTCTTCGAAATGACGGGTGGAAGCCGTGCCCGAGCATAAGCGCATCGAGAACCTGAGCATCGTCGTCCAAGCTGGCGGCGAATCGAAGCGCATGGGCAGCGACAAGGCGCTGGTCACGTTCCTCGGTGCACCCCTGATCATGAGGCCGATCAGGCGCCTGTACCCAATCTGTTCCGAGATGGTGGTAACCACCAACAATCCCGAGAAGATGGACTTCCTCCAGTCGTACATCGATAGCGGACGCATGCATCTCGCGAGCGACAAGATCAATCACCGGGGAGCCCTCGTCGGCATCCACACGGCGCTGTCCTCGGCAACGCTCGACTACGCCGCGCTCGTCGCGTGCGACATGGTGTTCCCGTCGTCCGAGCTCATCCGCCATCTGCATGGGATCCTCGAGGAGACGGGGGCGGACGTCGCCATCCCCACGACGCACAACGGGTTCGAGCCCTTCCATGCGGTCTATCGGCGCGAGACGTGCCTCGCCGCCGTGGAGGACGCGCTCGAGAACGGCTTGAGCAAGGCGACTGCATGGTTCCCGGCCGTGAACGTCGTCGAGGTCGGGTCCGAGGAGATTCAGCGGGTGAACCCGCGCGGCGGCTCCTTCGTCAACGTCAACACGCCCGACGAGCTGCACGAGCTCGAGCGCCGTATCATCGAGAAGGGCATCCCGGGCGCCGACGAGGACTAGCGCCCTGCGCGGTGGGTAGGCCGCATATGGTCGTCGGCTGACTCGTTTCCCATTCCCGCATGTTTTCATTGCTTTCAATAGTAAAATTGTCGAAGTCTGGGCATCGGGCCTGCACAGCCGCCCGGACCATGATTTCGTGCGCCTGTACAATGCATGGTTCACGTGGGTGAAGAGGGTCATATGAAGAACAAGGTAGTCACCATCGAGGAGGCTCTCAGCCATATCAAGAGCGGTATGGATGTGATGATCGGCGGGTTCGCAGCCGTCGGCTCTCCCAACAATCTCGCGATGGCGATGTCGAAGATGCCCCTGGAGAACATGGGCATCATCGCGAATGACTTCGGGGCTTGCGACCACGGCTTCGACCAGGGCGCGAACTGCCTGCTCGACACCGACATGGTCAAGCGGGCCATCGTGTCGTTCCTCGGCACGAGCCCCAAGGCCGTGAAGAGGGGCCAGGAGGGTCTCGCCGAGTACGAGTTCGTCCCGATGGGCATCTTCGCCGAGCGCATTCGCGCCGCGGGTGCCGGCCTCGGGGGAATCTACTCGCCGGTCGGCGTGGGCACGCTCGTCGCCGAGGGCAAGGAGACCCGCGTCATCGATGGCAAGGAGTACATCCTCGAGAAGCCGATCCATGCGGACGTGGCGCTCGTGAAGGCATACAAGGCCGACACGTTCGGCAATGCGGTGTGCCTCTACACGGCAACCAACTTCAACCTCGCCATGGCGATGGCCGCCGACTTCGTGATCCTCGAGGTCGAGGAGGTCGTCGACCTGGGTGAGATTCATCCCAACGCGGTGACGATTCCCGGCGTGTTCGTCGATTGCGTCGTCGAGTGCAAGGAGGTCCTGGTATGAGCGATATGCGCAGGATGATAGCCAAGAACGCAGCCTTGCTGCTCAAAGACGGCGACTTCGTCAACCTGGGCGTCGGCATGCCCACGCTCGTGAGCCAGTTCCTACCCGAGGGGCTCGAGGTCGTGCTCCACGGCGAGAACGGCAGCATCGGCCTGGGCATGGAGCTGCCCAAGGAGGGCGTCTACGATTCGGCCGAGACGCTCAAGGAATGGATGTCCGTCCGTCGTGGCGACTACGGCGACTTCATGGAGGGCCACAAGGACCTCGTCAACGCCGGTGGCAACCACACCAAGCTGGTGCCCGGAGCCGCGTGCTTCGACAGCTGCGTGTCGTTCGCCATGGCACGCAACGGCCGTCTCGATGCGACGGTGCTCGGCGCGATGGAGGTCGACAGCCACGCCAACCTGGCGAACTGGATGATCCCCGGCAAGCGCGAGAGCGGTATGGGCGGCGCGATGGATATCGTCTGCGGGTGCAAGAGCGTGATCATCACGATGGAGCACTGCAACCGCAAGGGCATGCCCAAGATCGTCAACGAGTGCAGCCTGCCCCTGACCGCCAAGAACTGCGTGTCGCACATCGTGACCGAGCTGTGCATGATCGACTTCGTCGACGGCGACATGGTCGTCACCGCGATCGCGCCGTACACGACCCCCGAGGAGGTTCAGGCCAAGACGGAGCCCAAGCTCGTCTTCGCCGACGACCTGAAGACGATGGTGCTTCCCGACTAGAGGGTTCTGAAGGACAACATGCAAGGGGCCGGCGCGTTTCATGAAGAGTGCCGGCCCCTTTTTACGAGCTCTAAAACACCCCTCTGACCGGGGGTGTTTATGTTCTGTTCAGGTTCTGATCGGATTTCGTTCAGGTTCTGTTTAGATCTGGTTTAGATTTCTCAAGTGAATCGGTTAGATTCCTCATCCACACTCCTCCCCATCGCAATCGACTCGATGGGGAGGAGCTATGAAGGTCAACCGGAAAACGATTGTTGGTATCGCGTGCGGGCTACTGGCGGCCGTGTGCATGTTCGTCTACGCGTCGGGTGTCAGAGCCGAGGCACTTGGTTCGCGCGAGGCGGCCATAGCCCGCTATGGCGGCGATGTTGTCGAGGTATGCGTCGCTTCACGCTCGATGGCCGCGGGCGAGACCATCGCAGACTCCGATATCGTGATGCGCGAGTGGCTGGTGGACCTGCTCCCCGCCGATGCCGCGACCGATTCATCCGATATCGTCGGGCAGACCGTCGTGCTTCCCCTCGTCGAGAACGAACCCGTGTCGATGGACAAGATCGGCAAACCGGGCTCGGCCGTTCCCGTTCCTGATGGGCTGTGTGCTGTCACGGTGCCGTCGGAGGATGTGCTGGCGGTGGGCGGTGCGCTCGAAGGAGGCTCTCTCGTCGACATCTACGCTGCGAACGCATCGGGCGTTCGACTGCTCGGCGAGGGAATCCTCGTGCTCGAGACGTCCACGTCGGGCATGTCCTCACAGGGCGCGGCCATGTTCGGGAACGCAAGCGGGAGGGGTTCCGTTTCCTGGGTGACGCTGGCGGTCACTCCCGAATCGGTCGAGGAGCTCATTTCCGCATCGCAATCCGATCGTCTCCATTTCGTGCTCCCGGGTTCATCGATTGCCGATAGTTCGCCGGAAGGTACCGAGGAAGCCGAGGGAGATGAGGCAGATGCTTGAGTGGAGGACGGACAACGATGTCGTGATGCTGGTGTGCGGTATGGATGACCTCCCGTATGACCTGCGCGGTGACGCGGGCTTGCGCTTTGCCGAGAGCGGTGCGAGATGCCGTGACATGGCGCGAGATCTTCCGATTGGAGCCGAGGTAATGATCGGCGAGGACTTGGGCGATGTTGCGCCCTTGAACCTCGCGGCCGCGATTAAACACGATCGCGGTGATGTGCGCGTGAACGTGGTGGCCTCGAGCCGTGGCGGCTCAATGGCCAGTCGTGCCTCTTCTGCCGGCGTGGAGCTGCTTGTCAGTCCCGCAGAGGCGCGAGACCGCGTGAGGTCGCATGGAGCCATGACCCAATCGGCTCCCCAGGGTTTTGCAGGAGGCGAATCGCGCTCGATGGCAGTAAGCCTCGTGTCGGGAAGGGGCGGCGTCGGCAAGTCGACGCTGTGCGTACTTCTCGCCATGGCATCGCATATGGCCGGATTTCGCACTGCCTTGGTCGATATGGACATGCAGTTCGGTGACCTCTCCTATCTATGCGCGAATGATGACTTGTTCGAGAAGATTCCCCTCGAGGAGATGAACACGATATGGGACTTCGCGGGCGTACCCGATGATGCGATTTCCCTGTTCCACGTCGATACGCTGCCCGAGTATGCCGAGGAATCGGATTTTTGCGTCGGCAAGTTCCTCCGCGATGCGAAAACCGAGTTCGACGCCATATTCGTCAACACCGGAACACATTGGACCGATTCTCATGCGGACATCATGGATGCGTGCGATGCGGTCATGTTCGTGATGGATCAGCGACCTGCTTCCGTTGTCAGCTGTCGCGAGGCGATGGAGCTCGCCTCGCGTCTCGGGATGCCGTCCTCGAAGTTCAACTTTCTGGTGAATCGCTGTAATCCTCGTGAGCAGATTAGCGGCTACGACTGCGCTCTCGCCCTTGGAGTCGACAATGTCCTCCAGGTACTCGACGGAGGTCGTGAGATTGAAGATGCTTTCGCCCTCGGCATGCCTTCGTCTCTCCGCGGTGCGCGGAATCCTGCGGTCGAATCGTCGTCGCTAGTGGCGCGTGAGCTCCTCTCGCGTTTCGGATTCGTCGTCGATGCGCCGATGGCAGGTGCAGGGTCTAGGGTGCTTTGGCGCCGTGGCGGCAGGGCACGTCGAGGGGAGTGAGCGATATGTCGTTGCTGGAGAGGGTCGAGCTGGCATCTGGAGCGCCGATGGCCAACGCGGGCGTGCTCGAAGAAGGGTCCTATGCCCGACGTCTGCGCGATGCGCTCTACGAGGTTTTACCGGGTGGCCGCATCGCCGAGATGCTCGATAACGATTCCGAGCGTGCATACCGCGAGGTTAGTGGAGCGATAGAGATGATTCTCAAGACCCGCGATCTGGGGATTCCGATCATCCGTCGCCCGGCAGTCGCGCGGGGTGTCTTGGACATGATAGTCGGTCTCGGGCCGATCCAGGCGCTCATCGACGACCCCACGATCACCGAGGTCATGGTCAATGGTCCAGGATCCGTGTTCTTCGAACGGGAAGGCATCCTGCATGAGAGCGGTGTGCGGTTTTCCGACGAATCGCAAGTCAGGCTCGTCATCGACAAGATCCTCGGTCCGGTTGGGAGGCGGGTCGACGAGCAGAGCCCCATGGCGAGCGCGAGACTGAGGGATGGCCATCGAATCAACGTCGTCCTGCCCCCGCTGGCACTTGATGGGCCCTATGTGACCATCCGCAAGTTCCGCGAGCAGATGTATACGCTCGATGAGATGTGCGAGATAGGGACGATTGACCGTTCTGTCGCACGCTTTCTATCTTGGGCGGTTGCCGCACGGAAGAACATAGCCGTCTCCGGTGGCACGGGCAGCGGCAAGACGACGTTTCTCAATTCGCTTTCCCGTGAGATATCCCCGCGGGAGCGGGTCATCACCATCGAGGATGCTGCCGAGCTTCGCTTCGACTGGCATCCCCACACGGTGAGGCTGGAATCTCGTCCCATGAACACGGAGGGAGAGGGAGAGATAACCATTCGGGACCTTGTCATCAACGCATTGCGCATGAGGCCGGATCGAATTGTCGTGGGCGAATGTCGCGGCGCGGAGGCATTGGACATGCTTCAGGCGATGAGTACGGGCCATGATGGCTCGTTGACGACGCTTCACGCGAACTCGCCGGCGGACGTCGTGAGACGCTTGGTGATGATGGTTCGTTTCGGTTCGGAACTCCCCGTCGACGTGATAGAGGGGCAGGTTGCAGCCGCACTCGACCTCATAGTTCATTTGCAGCGCCAGGCCGATGGATCGCGCAAGGTGGTGGAAATAGCCTCGTTCAACCACGATGTGGCAAACCCCGCTCCATGCCACTGCGCGCGTTGGGATAGGCATGAGGGTGTCTATCGTTGGGACCCACCTATCTGGATCAATGACCTAGTGGACGCTGGCACCGCCTTGCCCGAGGAGGTGAGGGCATGGGAGTCGTCTCTATCATGCCGGTGATCGCCGCGGTCTCGGGTGGAGCTTGCTGCGCGCTACTCGTTCCCCGTGCTCTCGTCGGCATGCGTGATTTCGCCACGCGGACGGCTGTCCGTGCGCGCATGCGGCAGGTGCCGGGCAACGGGGCCTTTCGAGAGGGAAAGGGCGTGCTGGATCTTCGAGGCTATGCCATCTCCGCATTGACGATTTGCCTCGAGAGCGGGATTCCCTCGTTGCGCCGCCCCGCGAGGTGGCTATCTGCTCGGCGGCTGGTATCAGATGAACTGGACCGGCTTGTGTCGATTCTGAGACAACGTGGAATCCAGGCGACGAAGCTCGGGACGTGCCAGACCCTTCTCGCGCTCGAGTGCATCCTGTTCGCAGTGGTGCTGCTAGTAACTGGATCCTGGCTATCCTCGCTGCTGGCTGTCGTGCTTGCCGGAGTCCTCCTGCATGCGCGCGTGGCGCGTTCCCTAGCGGCCATGGTGTCGAGGAGCAACGAGCTTGTGCCCGATGCCATGCGAGCCCTCGCCGTGTACTACGGTTCGGGGCTCACGCTCGTCCAATCGTTCGAGCACGCGGCTTCGGAGGTGCCCGCGCCTCTCGGCCCGCGGCTGGGTGAGGTTGCCGTGAGCATGAAGGCGGGGATGTCGGCCGCAGACGCTCTCGCCCGGCTTCGGGGTGGGGGAGAAGATGCGCGCCCGTTCACGTTCGCATCGATAGCGCTCGAGATACAACATGCGACGGGTGCCCCGATGAAGCCGCTGCTCGAGGATGTGGCTGCGAGCGTCTCGGCCTCTCTTCGGCTCAAGAGGAGCCTCGAGGTGCAGACCGCGCAAGCGCGCCTCTCGGCGAAGATCGTATCCGTCATGCCCGTCGCCGTCGTCGCGCTGATGGCGTTGGTGAACCCGTCGTACCTAACCGGGTTCCTCGCTTCGCCCGTGGGTCTTGCGATGTTCATCGTCGCCTGCTTGTTGGAGTTGGTGGGAATCCTCGCGATTCGCAAGATCCTCGATGTGGAGGTGGGGTGATGGCGATGGGACCTGTTCTCGTGTTGCTTGCCGTGGCGGCAGCCGCGTGCTCTGCGGCAATCCTCGTGCATGAGCACCTCGAGCAACGAGATGGCCGAAAACGCAGGGACGCGGTGCGCTCGATGCTCGGGGGCGGGATGGACGACCAGCCGCTCGCCCCTCACGGAATCGCGGCCATCCTCGATGGTCTCAAGGCACAGCTACACAAGGCGCGCGCACGGCGCATCGACATCGCGCGTGACCTTCCGGAGCTCATGGATGTCATGCGGCTTGGAATCGAGGGAGGAATGAGTTTCGAGGCGTCTTTCTCCCTGTATGCCGAGCGATTCGACACGGGGCTCGCGCTGGCATGCCGACCAGCGGCCCGCCTCATGGCAACCGGCATAGAGAGTCGTGACCAGGTTCTCTCGAATCTGGCTGAGGAGCTGGGAAGCCAGGCGTTCAAGAGGTTCGCGGGCGCAGTCGCGCGCTCCATGCGCTATGGAGCGCGGCTGTCGCCCGCCCTCGAGGAGCTTGCACGTGACGTGCGGGATGCGGCTCGTGCCGATCGTGAGGAGGCTGTGGCAAAGGCCCCCACGAAGATGCTTCTACCCACCGGTGTGTTCATCCTGCCGGCGATGCTGATATTGATCGCCGGTCCGTTTCTTTTGGAATTGCTCGAGCAAATGTGAGGAGGCAAGGACGATGTTGGAGTCTGTAATCAAGATGGATATCCGTTTCCGGGCGATGCTCGCGGCGGCATTGGCATCGCTTTCGGGCGATCGTACCGATGATGCCGGCCAGGGAACCACCGAATACGCGATTTTGGTGGGCGTGCTGGTCGTGATCGCGATACTGGCCGTCACGGTGTTCCGCGGTCGGCTGCAGGAACTGTGGAACGCTATCGCCGACGGAATCAACTCGCTATGAGAAGACGAATCGTAATAGGGGTCGCGGCGCTTGTCTGCGTCGCCGCGATTCTCGTCACGGGGGTGGTTGCAATGCAGGTTGGCCAGAAGGAAGATCCCGTTGTCCAGATTGGAGTCGAGCCGAGAGAACCGGCCGCCATCGACCCTTCCTCCCAGATTCGGGCGGGTGGTGCCGATGACGCCGGAAGGGCGGATGCAAGTAACCCGGCCTCTACGCGCGATCTGAATCTCGACATGCCCGAGCCGCCGATCGATGTGCCGTTCGAGTGGAACCCCATCGAATCCAAAGCCGATGGTCTCACCACCACATGGCGCTATCGGGTGCGTGGCGCCGCGGAGGATGCCGCCCGGACGCTGCTTCCGCTCCTTGAGGCCAGCGGGGCCAGCTTGGTCGAATCCGGGTATTTGGACATGGGTGGCAGCGCATGGGGCTGCGTGTGCAGCCTGCCCGACGACGCCGGTTCTCTCGTCATCACCTTGCTTCCCGCACGGGATGCGGATGACGACCGCGACCTCGAGGCGACCATCGTGATGCACGAAGCACCTGATTGGGAGGAGGGGTCTCAATGAGAAGGGACGATAGCGGGCAGGCGACGGTCGAGTTCGTCATAGTCGCCGTCGCCTTCCTTGCTGTCTCGCTCGGTTTGGGTGTCCTTGGTCATGCGATCGGCAAGGGCGTTGCCGTAGATGCCGCCAACGAGCACGGTGCGTATTCGATCGACGCATCGAAAGAGGCGGTGCGCTATGTCTCGCTCTTCTAGACGAGAGGCCGATGGTGGCCAGGCGACCGTCGAGGCCGCGGTCCTCGTGCCCGTCGTGTTCCTGCTGCTCGTGCTGCTCTGCCAGCCGATCATCGTCCTTTATGACCGTATGGTGATGTCGGCTGCGGCGGGTCAGGCGGTCCGCATGCTCTCGACGCGTGCGTCGGGAGCACCGGATGTGGGATACGAGCAGGTGGTGAAAGACCAGCTCGCCGCCATTCCTGGCAGCGATGTCTTCCACGTGGGCGGCGACAGATGGGATATCGAATTGGAGGGGAGCGAGACCTCCGGTGAGGTTCGTGTGGTCATCGAGAACAAGGTGAGGCCCCTTCCCCTCATGGGGTTGCTCGCAGGAGCCGCGGGTCTATCCGATGGGGAGGGGAACCTGGGTTTCTCGGTTGAGGCGACGGGACGAACGCAGCCCCGATTGGGTACTCGCGCAGGGCACCGGCCCTGCAGAATGGACCGGTCAATGGGATTGAGAAGGAGGTGCACGATGTCGAGACGTGAAGAAGGTGTCCGCCGCTTTCTACAGGAGGCGGGAACGGAGGGGGTTGCCCGGAACTCTTCGCGAGACCCCTTCCTAGACGAGGATGGGGGCTTTACGACACTTTCCGTCGCGGTGTCGCTCCTGCTCGTGTGCGCGCTGCTCTTCAGCGCGGCCCAAGTCTACTGGGTCAACACGGAGTCGCCCGACATACAGTTCGCCGCAGATGCGGGTGCGCTTGCAGCGGAGAACAGCGTGGCCCAATACTACGTGCTCGCGAGGGCAGCCGACGCCACGGTGCTCTCCATGTCCCTCATGTCGCTCACGATGTTTGGCGTTGCGACGGTTCTGTGCTGCATCCCGCCTACGGTCCCCATCGGGATGGAGTTGATGGGCTTGGCCCGAAAGGTTGCCGATGCGCGCGACAAGCTCGCCTCGAGTGCCCGTAAGGTGCTCGATGGCTTGCAGCGGGCGCTGCCCATTATCGCGGCGGCAAACGCCTCCACCGTCATCGCGAGGAACGGCGGCGAGTCCGACTCGGCGAGTTTTGTCGGCACCGCCGTGCTGCTTCCGATCACGGGGGATGCCGTTTCGATCGATAGCGGATCGGAGCTCGACGAGGCAGCCGACGAGATCGAGGAGGGCAACGCCGAGGTTGCAAAGCATTCCTCGGAGATGGGGGAGGCTCTCGAGGAGATGGATGCGGCAAAGCTCAGGGCCTATATGGCGGATTGCGGCAACAGTCCCGGCTACTGCATGTATCAGCGTGCCAAGACGCTTGCCGGCATGAGCGGCGTTTCCAACCCGTTCTACTCCTCGGTCGAGAACTGGTCGTTCACCGTCGCCCTTAACCGTGCACGGGCCTACTACAATAGGCGCCTCGCTATCGAGGCGCCCGAGAGCGCTTCGCTCGAGGAGCAGGTTCGTTCCGCGTGCAGGCGACAGTACTACGGTTATGCGGTCGAGCTGCTGGGCCAAGGCTATGTCAACGAGGGGGAATCTTTCTCGGCCTACTTCCCGTTGCTCCCCAAGAACACGTCGGAGATGAGGGGCACGCGTCTGTACACCGATGCGGTGTGGCCCATCTCCGCAGACGGGGTGATGCATGGATGTGCCTCGTGTCCAGCCGCAGCCGGTATCGCCGGATACGGGTCGGTAGCGCAGCTCGACTCGGGCGCATGCAAGCATTGCGAGACGTGCGGCTTCGCGGCGTCGACGCTCGGCAAGGTGGGCGCGCCCTCTGCATCGATCGACAACGGGTTCGAGTACCATTACCGGATCGTCGCCGAGGCGGCTCGTGAGTACGAGGGCGAGGCGCGCAAGGCAGCGCGGGAGGAACGGGCTGCGAAGGGCGAGGCCGGGAAGGCCTTCGAGACGTTCGGTGAGGCCATGGAAAAGCTCTCGGCAAAGGGCAAGCGCTACAACCCGAAGCCGCCTGGACGCCACGGGTGCATCTGCGTGGTCGCGGACCTTTCGTCTCACGAGGTGCCCGCGGCGTTCGCGTCGTCGTTCGTCGGGTCCCGTGGCAGAATCGGGCCTCGGGTGGCCGTGTCGGCTGCCGCTTTGGGCAAGGATACGCCCCGGGAGGGGGAGAACATCATCAGCTCGATGATGGACGCATTGTACGAGGACACCACTGCGAACGGTTCGGCGTCGCCGATTGCGGGCGGCATGCATTGGCTCGTTGACATCTGGGGCGGGGCGCTGGACTTCTACGTCTCGGGAGTCGATGCGGTATCGAACGGCATCGAAAAGACGCTGAACTCCATACCGGTCCTGGGTAGCCTCGGGCTCGGGACATGGGCGAAGGACAAGCTCCTCGGCGTCATCGACGGCTTGGGGATATCCCCGCCCGACCTCTCGACGCCCAAACCCGTCGTCGTCAACACATCTCATGTCCTCGAAAGGACCGGGTCATCGCTTGCCCAGGTTCTCGCCTTGGCCCGAGGATACCTGGGGACGGGAGAGATGCCGGATGAGCTGACCATAGAAGGTCCGTTCGACACGCCCATCACCATTCAGATTCCTCGTAATCGACCGGAGGTGCCCGGGGCAATCCTGTCCACCCTGCAAAGTGCGATGAGGGGCTGATCGTATGCGCACCAAGCATGAGATTGCCGCGATTCGAGGGAAGCGAGCCCGGGGCAAGCCCTCCGGAACGCATTGAGCGAAAGTTCGGCGGGGAATCGCTGCGCTACGCGATGACGGCGGGCAGATGGCGGTCGAGCTCGTCGCTCTCATACCTGCCATGCTCATCGTCGCCGCGATATGCGCGAATCTCGTCGCGTATATGGAGACGTGCGCAGCGTTCGATCGTGCGGCTGCCGAGGCGGTGCGTGTCGAGGGAATCTCGCCAGGCTACGGGCAATACGGCGCCGCCTCCCGCACGTCGGCTATATCCGGTCTCATCAACGAGTCCTTCGGCGAGGGAAGTGGCGTGCGCGTGAGCGTCGAGTCGAGCGAGCTCGGTGCATTGACCGGTACCGACTATGGGACGGGTCGCGGCTTGCTGTTCTCGCTGCTTCCGTCGGTTCGCCGCTACTCGTGCACGATGACGTACGAGCCCCCGTTCTTTCCCCGGGGAGCGTTCGGCATCGGCTTCCCGCACCTCGAGCACACGTGTACCTACATCGTCGATCCCTTCAATCCAAGCGGGTGGTCGTGATGGAAGGCGTGGGGTTCAGCGTGAAGGTGGCATCGACGTTCTGGAAGCGGGCGAGGGGGCTCATCGGCCGAGGACCAGGCTACCTTGGGCCGGATGAGGTCCTGTGCCTCGCTCCCTGCTCGTCGGTGCACACCTTCTTCATGGGGTGCGGCACCGATATCGCGTTCATCGATGAGAGGGGGCGTGTGGTGCGTTCCGTGCGTGGGCTGCGTCCCGGTCGTCTGGCTGCATGCTCGGCGGCGGCATTCGTCATCGAGCGGCCTTCGAACGAGGGTGCGCCCTGGCCCGGGGAAGGCGAACGGATGTCCCTGCTGATCGGCGGGGCTGGAAAGGAGGATGGTTGACATGAGGAAATGCCCATGTTGCGGAGCGTTGGCATTCGAGGATATGGACACCTGCTACGAGTGCATGCACCCGCTCGGATCTGGTTGGGAAAAGATTCGGGGTCAGCTGGTGGCCGATGAGATCTCGTCATCGCAAGCGCTTGGTGGAGAAACCGCGTCATCTCCGCTGCCGGTAGGCAAGCATCTTAGAATCGCAGATGCGCCGAGTTCCCCACGGAGATGCGCCGAGTTCCCCACGGACTATCGAGAGGCAATTCGATTCTCTTGGTGATGTCTATTGCTATTCCATCGATTCGAGCCTCGAGACGCCCGCGGATGCATCGGATGCCCGGGGAGGTCCCGGGTGGACAATCGAGCTGGATCAGCCTGGCATGCCTGGTGCGTCCGCGCTGGTCGTTTCCTCGCATCCGGCTGTGTCGATTGGTCGCTCGCGCGACAACGACTTGGTGATAGCCGACCTTCGCGTGTCGCGCCATCATGCCCGCATCGAGCTTGTCGACGGATTCTTATGGGCGCGTGACCTGGAGTCGAAGAACATGACCTACCTCGACGGAGTTCCCCTGCTCGGCACGAGACGTCTCGGCGATGACTCGGAGCTGCGAATCGGCGTCGCGAGTCTTCACATCTCCCGCTCACTGGCCCCGGCGGCAGCCACTGCGACGCCCTGATACCTGTCAGGGGATACAACGGCAGAATCTATACCCCGGTGGTGTTAAATGGGGAAGGAAAAAGGAAACAGCGTGCTTCAAGGGGGTTTTGAATCCATGTTGAATATCAAGAACCTGACCTTTTCCGTCGACGAGACGAAACAAGGTGGAGCGCAGAAGCTCGAGATTATCAACGATGTTTCGCTGACCATCGACGACGGCAAGTTCGTGGTCATCACCGGCCCGAACGGCGGCGGCAAGTCGACGCTCGCCAAGCTGATCATGGGCGTCAGGCAGCCCACGTCCGGCACGATCGAGTTCGACGGCACGGACATCACCGACATGCCCATCTACGAGCGCGCTCGCCTCGGCATCGGCTACGGCTTCCAGCAGCCGGCCCGCTTCAAGGGCATGACGGTGCGCAAGCTGCTCGAGATCGCCGCCGGCAAGACCATGGCCTCGTGCGAGTGCAACGAGTTCCTCTCGCAGGTCGGCCTGTGCTCGAGCGATATCCTCAACCGTGAGGTCGACAAGAGCCTCTCGGGTGGCGAGCTCAAGCGCATCGAGATTGCGACCATCCTCGCCTCCGGTCCCAAGCTCGCCATCTTCGACGAGCCCGAGGCGGGTATCGACCTGTGGAGCTTCGACCGCCTCACCGAGACGTTCAAGGCCGTCCACGCCGCGAACCCCGAGAACACCATCGTCATCATCTCGCATCAGGAGCGCATCATCGACCTCGCCGACGAGATTGTTCTCATCAGCGATGGCCGCGTCGAGAAGCACGGCCCCAAGGATGAGATGATCGACCAGCTCAACTCCCGCTACGAGGTCAATCCCGGTTGCACGCTCATCCCGCGCATCGAGTCGGTCTCGCTCAAGCGCTAAGAGGAAAGGGGACCAGACATGGCTGAACTCAACAAGATCGACGAGGGCCTCCTTGCCGAGATCGCGAACATCCACGCGCGCCCCACGGGTGCGTTCAACATCCGCAAGGACGGTGAGCTCGTCGAGCGCTCGTCGAGCGCGAACATCACGATCGAGACGAAGAAGGACAACCCGGGTATCGACATCTTCATCAAGGACGGTACGCGCGGCGAGACCGTGCACATCCCCGTCATCATCACGAAGTCGGGCCTCGAGGACGTCGTCTACAACACGTTCCACATCGGCGAGAACTGCGATGTGACGATCATCGCCGGATGCGGCATCCACAACGCCGGCAGCAAGAAGAGTCAGCACGATGGCATCCACTCGTTCTACGTCGGGAAGAACTCCCGCGTCTTCTACATGGAGCGCCATTACGGCGAGGGTTCCGGCACCGGCGCGCGCATCCTGAATCCCGTGACGAACGTCGAGCTCGAGGAGGGCTCGTACTGCGAGATGGCCATGGACCAGATCAAGGGCGTCACGTCCGCCGTGCGCGAGACGAACGCCAAGATCGGGCCGCATGCCAAGCTCGTCCTCACCGAGAAGCTCTACACCCATGAGGATCAGACCGCGGAGTCGAACGTGAAGATCGAGCTCGAGGGCGAGGATGCCTCCGTGCAGGTCACGTCCCGAAGCGTCGCCGCCGGCAACTCCAGGCAGCGCTTCGCCCCGCTCGTCATCGGCAAGACCCAGTGCGCTGGCCACGTGCAGTGCGATTCCATCATCATGGACAGTGCCGTGGTCACCTCCGTTCCCGCCATCGAGGCGCAGAGCGAGGACGCGATGCTCATGCACGAGGCCGCCATCGGCAAGATCGCCGGCGAGCAGCTCATCAAGCTCGAGACTCTCGGGCTCACCGAGGAGGAGGCTGAGCAGCGCATCCTCGAGGACTTCCTGTCCTAGGGGTGCGCATATGATCATCACCCGCTTCGACGAGGTTGACTGGCGTCAGTCTTGGATCGACCTGCAGGATAGCCGCGGTCACAATGATGACCCTTCCGAGTGGGATGCCCGGGCGGCATCGTTCTCGGCGCGCACGGTCTCGAACTACTCGCGTGATTTCCTGTCGTACCTCGACCTACAGCCCGGCGAGTCGGTGCTTGACATGGGGTGCGGCACGGGCGAGCTCGCACTGCAAATCGCCGAGGGCGGCCATGATGTCGTTGCAGCCGACTTCTCCGAGGGGATGCTGAGCTACCTCGTCAAGGGCATGGAGGACCGGGGCATCGGCAACGTTCGACCCGTCCGCATGTCATGGGAGGACGATTGGGCGGCTCGGGGCATCCACGAGAAGTGCGTCGATGTCGCCATCGCATCTCGCTCGATCATGGTCTCCGACCTCGGCGCCGCTCTCGACAAGCTCTCGAACGTCGCCCGCAGGCGCGTCGCGATAACGCTCAGCACCGGCAACACGCCTGGCGAGGATGCAAAGCTGCTCGAGGCAATCGGCCGCAAGCCGGTCTCGCGCTTCGACGCGCCCTACTGCGTGAACATGCTGTTCCAGCAGGGTATCTTCCCCGAGATCAGGGTCATCCAGTCCGACAAGAAGCGCCTGTTCTCGACGCCCGAGGATGCCATCAAGCACGCGTTCTCGCGTCTCCGCGACCTCTCGGATGCCGAGCGCGCGACGGCCGAGGCGTTCATCCGCGAGCATCTCGTTCCCGCGGACGATCCCCTCGACCCCGATGCGCTCATGCTCGACTACAAGCGCTATTCCAACTGGGCCTTCATCACCTGGAGCGTGTAGGCCGTAGCGGGGTGCCGCCAACCTGGATTCCAGTGGAGGATTTGCTCACAGGTTGGGCGAATCCTCTATTTTTGGAATGTTTCACTTGCATATCCGCCCGTTTGGCGGGACGGTCTGCATCGCCGATTGTTTCCGCCCTTCATTTTGAGGTGCAAAGAATGTACCATTGTATAGGTTTATGCGGCGTAGAAGCTGCTTTGAGGTCGCACGGCCCTGCACGGCACCGCTGCATGGATCAGGAAACTTGATTTTTTCTTTGGGAGTAGAGGGGAAGATATGGAGAACAGGATTGCCGAGGCTCTGAACAATGGCGAGTTCCTCGTCACTTACGAGCTCATTCCTGGCAGGGGAGCCGTCGAGGATTCCCAGGCGCATTTCATCGAGGAGGCCAAGGAGGTCGGCGAGAACAAGCGCATCCACGGCATTTCCATCACGGACAATCCGAGTGGTAACCCGGCGCTGCTGGCCGACAAGTTCGGCACCGAGATTCTCGACCTGGGCATCACGCCGCTCGTGCACTTCACGTGCAAGGACCGCAGCCGCAACCAGATCGAGAGCCAGCTGAGCGCGCTCGAGCGTTCCGGCGTCCAGAACATCCTCTGCATGACCGGCGACTATCCGATCAGCGGTTGGGAGGGCACCTCGAAGCCCGACTTCGACCTCGACTCCGTGCAGCTCATCCAGATGGCCAAGGCCATGAACGACGGCTTCTCGTGGACCGCCCGCGGCAAGCTCGTCCAGATGAAGCAGACCCATTTCGTCTGCGGCGCGGTCGTCAACCCCTTCAAGTGGACCGAGGGCGAGGCCATTCCGCAGTACGCCAAGCTCTACAAGAAGTGCGTTGCTGGCGCTGACTTCTTCATCAGCCAGATCGGCTTCGATGCCCGCAAGATGCAGGAGCTCATCCAGGTCATGCGCGAGGACGGCTTCGGCCACATCCCGGTCATCGCCAACATCTTCGTGCTCCCGTACGGCGTCGGCAAGTCGATGGCCGCCGGTAACTTCCCCGGCTGCTACGTGAGCCCCGCGATGCTCGAGGTCCTGGCCGAGGAGGCCAAGGCCGCCGACAAGGGCAAGCAGGCCCGCTTCATCCGCGCCGCCAAGATGATCGCCATCGCCAAGGGCCTTGGCTATCGCGGCGTCCACATCGGTGGCATCGGTCTGACCCCGCAGGTTGCGGCCGACATCCTCGACATGGCCGAGGGCTACGAGGCCACGTGGGAGGATTGCGCTCGCGAGCTCTGCTACGGCGAGCCGGGCTGCTTCTACCTCTACGAGCAGGATCCGGTCACGAAGCTCAACAGCAACGTCCGCACCAAGCTTGCTCCGGCTCGTAAGGACAAGGCCGTCCAGAAGACCTACAAGCTGGCTCGCGTCTTCCACAAGTTCATGTTCGTGCCCGAGAAGAACGCCTTCCCGTTCGTGCAGAAGTTCATGTACAAGAAGGAGCTGAAGAAGGGCCGTCATCGTCACCATCCGATCGAGCACACCGGCAAGTCGTTCCTGTTCGGCTGCATGGACTGCGGCGACTGCGGTCTGCCCTCGACGACCTACATCTGCCCGATGACCCAGTGCGTCAAGTGCCAGCGCAACGGACCGTGCGGCGGCAGCCACGACGGTTGGTGCGAGGTCTTCCCGAACGAGCGTCTCTGCATCTGGTACCGCGCCTATCACCGCTATCACAAGTACGGTGAGGAGTGGAAGCTCCGCGGCTACATCGCCCCGCCGAACAACTGGGATCTCTTCGGTGGTTCGCCGTGGCAGGCCTACTTCCTGGGCTACGACAACATCCAGCGTCGTAAGTACCTCGATATGCGTCTGATGGACGAGACTCCCGAGAAGTACCCGATCAAGCTCAAGAGGCTCGAGACCAAGCGCCAGGACAAGTACGAGGCCCAGCTCGAGGCCAAGAAGGCCAAGCAGGCCGCCAAGGCCGGCAAGGTCGTCGTCAAGGAGCCGCACGACTACAAGATCACCGCTGCTCCCGAGCAGGCCGCGCAGCCGACGGAGGCTCCCAAGCAGTAGCCGTCAGCGCGCAAGTGAATCGAAAAACGGGCGCCCGAAGCGATTCGGGCGCCCGTTGCTTTTGCAAAACGGGATGGTGGGTGCCGGCTTATTCTGCACCCTTCGGAACGAACTCGATTCTCAACGTATAGCCCAAACCGTCCGCAAGGCGCTGGAGCAGCCGAATCGAGGGATTCCTCGTACCGTTTTCCAGCTTGCTGATTTCCGCTTGGGCGATGCCGGTACGTTCGGAGACTTGCTTCTGAGTGAGATTCTGCTCCGCGCGGGCGCTGGCAATGGCCCGCATGACCGCCAGCTCAGGCTGAATCTCCTCATAAGCCTGCGCGAACTCGGGATCCTCCATCAGCTCCTGCTTGAGCTCTTTGAGCGTTGCCATGTTAGAGCTCCTTTCGTGCCATGTGCTCATCGCGACGTTTCTTGGCTAGACGAATCTCTCTCGGGGGAGTCTTCCTTGTCTTCTTCACAAAACCATTGGTAACCACAATTACTTTTCCCTTGTGATAGAAATACAGCAACCGAGCTATGTCGCCTGCAGCTCCGCACCGTAGTTCGAAAATGCCGTCGCCAAGGTGCCTGCTATAAGGCTCGCGTAAAGCAACGCCTTTCTCGGATAGGACTTCAAGAGCACCGATGATCTTCGCCTGAAGCTTGCGGTTCTCTAAGCCGACAATGAAGTCGCTAACAGGACTGGTTCCTGTTGCGTCTTCGAATAGGATGACTTCGAACATCGCTCTCCTTTAGAATTAATATAAGATAAATCTTATATTGTCAAATGCAAAAGAAAGAAGATTCTCGCTGGGCTTTGCATGAGTCCTAGGGCTGCATACATATGATGTGGCTGTGGTTTGAGCTCACTCGGACGGAATATAGACGACTTGAAAACCGAGGATTCCTGTTTCCCTACGCGCCATCGCCTCGATTGCTGAACGAGATGTCTACGTCGAGCACGTCGAGTATCTTGAGCGCCTTGCCGAGCTCCGCGGTCTCCTTGCCCCTCTCGAGCTGCGAGACGTACATGATGCTGCATCCTGTCAGGTCAGCGAGCTGTTGCTGGGTGAGGCCGCGGAGTTTGCGGAATCTCCTGACGGCTTCCCCGAACTGACTCGCGCCCTTGAGGTTTATGAACGCGTAGGTTATCTGTTCTCTCATGTACGCCTCCTCTCAAATTATTACGAACATGATAAATACTAGCTGTAATTAGTGCAAATCCATATTTTGAACTATGGTAAAGAAGCACTCAGGTCGTGGGTGAGCTCACGAAAAGGGCGATACAATACCCATGTCGAACAACGACCGGGAGGAAGCATGCGCGGAAAGATTTACTGCATCGGGGTCGGTCCAGGTGATCCGGAGCTCATGACACTCAAGACTGTGCGCATTTTGCGCGAGGTCGATGTGGTGGCGGCTCCTGGCAAGGTCGTCGAGGAAACGATTGCCTTCAAGATCGCCGCGCAGGCGGTTCCCGAAATCGCGGAAAAGCGGTCCCTGCCCCTCGATGCGCCCATGGTCAGGGAGCCCGGCGAGCTAGCTGCGGCGCATGCCGCCTCGGCAGCTACAGTGGCGGAGCTGCTCGACCAAGGCCTCGACGTTGCCTATCTCACGCTTGGCGACCCGACGCTCTACTGCTCGTTCTCCTATCTGCAGGACCTGCTGGGAGAGCGCGGATTCGAGGTGAAGCTCGTGAGCGGAGTCACCTCGATCAGCGCAGCCGCGGCGCGCGCGGGCATCCCCTTGGCTCAGTGGGATGAACCCTTGCGCGTCATCCCGGCAGCGCACGCGGACGTCGCTTCCCTTGCCGATCAACTAGCCCAGCCGGGCACTTGCGTTTTCATGAAGCCCTCGGCCAACCTGCCCGCGATCAAAGAAGCAATCAGCACAAGCGGCCGCGAGGTCATCACAATCGAGCGCTGCGGCTTGGAAAACGAGCGCATCCACCGCGGTGCAGATGCAATCCCCGATGAGCTACCCTACCTCTCGATAATTATCGTGCGATAGGGGAACCTTACGAAGACGGTATCTTCGTAACCAAGAATCCGACCGCCCGCAACAACCCCATCCTCTCGTTTGTCCTCATGCAGTCCCATCAATGGAACACACGCTCGCAAGCAACAACCGACAATTGGATTGAAGCTGGGCAAGCAGGGCACCCTGCGCTCGACGGTTGAGATGGGAATCGGGGAGGACACATGGCATTTGTTGAATGACCCCCTGAAAATGGGTGGTCGTTCAACCCCATCCCTGTGCAATCGGCTCATCGCACGTGAGGGTGAATTAGTGTACACGGATGGCATCAGCTTTACATAAGTAGGGCACTTTTCTTGTGATTATCGGCATCCGTGTACACTAATTTGCTATCGCGAGGACGAGGCGGGGCCGCCGCGGGTCGGGCTATCGCGTGGATGAGGCAGGGCCGCCGCGGGCGGGGCCATCGCGGGCCGGATGGGGCGGGGTCGTCGCGCATCGCTCGAAGCCCGTGCCCGGCCATGCGCGGGCCACGGCAAAGCGAGACGGGCGCCATCGTTGAGATGGCGCCCGCCCTTGTGGCTAGCTGGCGATACCGAAGCGCTCCTTATGCGCCCTGGATCTCCTTGATGGCGGCGCGGCCGGCGAGACGGCCCGACGTATGGGCGAAGCCGTTCGTGGTGCCCGGGCAGTCCAGGTTGTAGACGTCGCCGAACAGGCCGGAGGCCTCGTTGCCGACTGCGTACAGGCCGGCGATGGGCTCGTAGGCGCTGTTGGTCACCTGCATGTCGCCGTTGACGCGGATGCCGCCATCCGTGCACAGGATGCACGGCGCCATGTGCACCGCGTAGAACGGGGCCGTGCGCATCGGGCGCAGGTACTCGGCATCCTTGAAGAACTCATCGTCGTAGCCGGCGTCGCACTTCGCGTTGTAGGACTCGATGGCCTCAAGGAAGGCATCCTTGTCCAGACCGATCTGCGCGGCCAGGTCCTCGAGCGTGTCGGCCTTGAAGACGGCGCCGTCTCCGGCCTCGAGCGACGAGGCGACCTCGGCCTCGAGGTTGGCGATGGGCTCCTTGTACGGGATGAAGTCGCCCAGGCCGATGTCGCTTCCGACCTCCGCATAGTGCTTGAAGGTCTCGGCGTCGAGCAGCGACCAGACGATGCCGTCGTGGCGCATGCCGATGATGTTGCCCGACAGCGCGAACGTCTTGGAGATGCACTCGTCGACGAAGCGGCGGCACTTGGTGTCCAACCACAGGTTGGGTTGGAAGCCGAGGCCGTGGAGGGCCGTGCCGAGCATCTTGCCGAGAACGCTCGGTGCGATCTGCACGACGCCGATCGCGTCGGTGTCGCCGCCGGCGGAGAGCGCCATGTCGATGCCCTCGCCCGTGGACTCGAGCGGAAGGATGCGGTTGTCCGTCTCGGCGAGCTGGGGCATCCACGAGTACTTCTTGATGTGCTCAGGGCTCTGGCCGAAGCCGCCCGTCGCCAGGATGACGGCCTTCGCGCCGACGTTGAGCTCGTTGCCATCGCCGTCGATGGCCTTGACACCGGCGACCCTGCCGTTCTCATCGAAGATGAGCTCCTTGGCGGGCGTGCTCACGAAGATGTCGACGCCGGCGTTCTCGCAGGCGCGGTGCAGCAGCTCCTGCACGCGGGCGCCCAGGCCGACGGGGCGGTGGAACGTGTAGAGCTCGTTGTCCTGGTCGACCGCATAGATGGAGACCATGTCGAACTCGACGCCGATGGACTTCATGATGTCGATCGTCTCGGCGGAATTCCAGACGAACGCGCGCACGACATCGGGGTTGGCACGATGGTGCGTGTAGTCGATGTAGCGCTGGAAGTGCTCCTCGTGCGTGGGGTAGTGAGCATCCTCGGGCATGCCCGGGCCGGGATAGTCGGGCTTGTCGCGCTTCTTCTGCTCGCTCGACTCGGAGGCGCACATGCCCTCCGCATACTGGGCGCCGCCACCCGTGGCATCCATCTTCTCGAGGAGGCAGACGGACAGATCGCTCTCGGAGGCAACCGTGTACGCTGCGGACTTGCCGGATGCGCCTCCACCGCACACAACGACATCGTACTGGACATCAAACTCCATGATTACTCCTTCGTGTCGCCGAACAATATGCTTGCAGCATGCATTATACCTAGAATTTCAGCCATATTCCCCGATGGCATGGTCACGCTAAGTTGATTCCCGTGCCCCTTGGTTGCTAATCCTCGATCAACAGCTCGAGAGTGTCGAAGAGGTTCTCGGGCTCGACGGGCTTGCTCAGATGCGCGTTCATGCCGACCTGCAGGCTTTGCTGCACGTCCTCGTCGAACGCGTTGGCCGTGAGCGCGATGATGGGGATGCGCTTCGCGTCGTCGCGGTCGAGCGCGCGGATGGTGGCCGTTGCGGTGAGGCCGTCCATCTCGGGCATGCGCATGTCCATGAGGATCGCATCGTAGTACCCGGCCGGGTGCGACTCGAACATATCGACGGCGATGCGGCCGTTCTCCGCGTGCTCGATCTCGACCTGGCGCGTTTCCATGAGCATCCTCAGGATCTCGACGTTGATGCTCATGTCCTCGGCCACGAGGATGCGACGGCCGGCAAGCTCCGCGCGGCGCTCCTCGCCCCGCGCGACCTGCTTCTTCTTCAGCGAGTCGCGGAACTGGTCGAGCACGCTCGATGCGAACAGCGGCTTGGCGATGAAGTTGTCGACGCCGGCGTCCAGGGCCTCCACCAGCACGTCGTCCCAGTTGTAGGCAGTCAGGATGATGACGGCCGACTCGTTGCCGACGATTTCGCGGATGCGGCGCGTGGTCTCGATGCCGTCCATCTCGGGCATCTTCAAGTCGACGAGTATCAGGTTGAACGGGGTGCGTCGCGCGTGGCGCAGGCGGATCGTCTCGATGGCTTCCGCGCCGGAGAGGGCGGTCGACACGCCGATGCCCACTTCCTCCAGCACGACCTTCGCGTGCTCGCATGCGACGGGATCGTCATCGATGACGAGCACGTTGAGCTTCTCGGGATCGATTCGCAGCTCGTCGTTGTCATCGCCCAAGTCGCTGGCATCGAGCAGCGTGACCGTGACGGTGAACGTGGTTCCCTCGCCCTTCTTGCTCGTCACCTCGATGGTGCCGTTCATCATCTCGACGATGTTCTTCGTGATGGCCATGCCCAGTCCGGTGCTGCCGTACTTGTTGGTGCTGGAGGAATCCTCCTGGCTGAAGGTGTCGAAGAGGCGCGGCAGGAACTCCTCGCTCATGCCGATTCCCGTGTCGCTCATGGTGAAGCGCAGAGTCGACTTTCCGCCGAAATGCGCGATGCGCTCGATGCCCAGCTCGACCTTGCCGCCTTCCGGCGTGAACTTGACGGCGTTGCCCAGGATGTTGATGAGCGTCTGCTTGAGCTTCATCTCGTCGCCGATGTAGGCTCCGTCGACGCCACCTGTGATCGAGCAGCGGTACTCGAGACCCTTGTCGTCGCACTGGCCGCCGATGATGGTGTTGACCTGCTCGAGCATCTTCGAGAACGAGAATTGCTCGTTCTTGATGACCATGCGGCCCGACTCGATGCGCGACACGTCCAGGATGTCGTTGATCAGACCCAGCAGATGACGTGCGGAATCGCCGATCTTCTCGAGGTGGTCGCGCGTCTTGTCCGTGAGGTCGGGGTCGGCGAGCGCGATGCTGTCGAGGCCGATGATGGCGTTCATCGGGGTGCGGATCTCGTGGCTCATGCTCGACAGGAACGCCGTCTTCGCCTTGCTGGCCTCCTCGGCGACGGTCAGTGCATCGCTGAGCGCCTGGCTTTGCGCCATCTGCTCGCGCGTCTCGGCATCGACGTCGGTGAACCCGACGCCAACGGCATGAACGATGCCGTCGTCGCGGTCCTCCACATGGCGCACGCCGGCCATGCGGAGCATCTCGTAGGCCTCGCGCCCATCGCGGTCGGTGAGGTAGCGGAAGCTGATGACGGGCTCCGCCTCGAGCGCGGTGCGGATGGATTCCGGCTCGATGAACTTCAGGAAGTCCTCGCGGAAGGCCTCGTGCACATGTTCGTGGGCGTACTCGACGAGAGCATCGTGGAAGCGGAAGCGATCGCCTTCCGCGATCTTGCTCTTGTTGCGGGTATCGGCCTGATAGCAGACGCCCTCCCCGGTATCGAGGTCGGCGTAGTACACGCCACGGTAATCCGACGCCAGCGCGGTGATCATCTTGTCCTGCTCGGCACGGTGCTTCTCCTGCTCGAGCAGCTTCTCCTGCAGCTCGAGGCGCTGCTCCATCTCCTCCTGCTTCACGTGGTTCGCGGCCTCGGCGGCCTCTCTCTCGTAGAGCATCCGCGTGTTGCGGCGGATCTGCATCAGGATGATGACCGCCACCGCAGCCAGCACTACTGCGGTGAGCACCGTCTGCAGGATGCCCCTCATCGCGATGCCGTCCGAGATGTGGCTGACCTGCTCGGTGATGACGTTTTCGCGGATGAGGTAGGTGAGCATCCAGTCCGTGCCCTTCACGGGCATGTAGTCGAGCGTTTCCCGGGTGCCGTTGTAGGTGAACGACGCGACTCCGCCGCGCCCGTTGTGGAAGTCGTCGACTATGGTCTCGAGCGAGTAGCCCTGGTCGAACTTGGCGTGCTTCAGGGCCTCGAGGAGGTTGTCCTCCTTGGCCAGACCGCCCAGCACCATGTTGGTGAGGGCCACGCCGTCGTTGGTGTAGATGTTGCAGAACGTCGTCTCGTTGGCATCCGACTGCAGTGACAGGCCGTCCGTCATGCTCTGGGAGGTCATCTCCATGAAGCATATGGTCAGCGGGTCGCCGGACACCGAGACGTTCTCGAGCGGAATCGCGATGATGATGAGGGGGTTGTCGGTCTGCAGGTCCTTGACGGAAACCTCGGGGCCGGTCATGGCCTCGCGGTCGAACGAGTACTCGTCGATGTTGTCCTGCGTTCCCGTGGACGTGTAGATCAGGCCGCTTTCGCCGACGAATGCGAATTTCTCGAGGCCGAAGAGCTGTTTCATCTCCGACTGGAACGCCTGCAGGTGCTCGGTGTCGCTCAGATCCTCGGGTGTCAGCTGCTCAACGGCTATCTGCAAGGTGTCGATGTTGCTGTTGATATTCGACTCGACGACCTGCTCGCGCCTGCCCGTCAGTTCATCGAGGTAGAACATGCTGACCGACCGCACGGCGCTCTCGGTGGCGTTGCGGGCGCTCTGGTTCATCCACCAGCTGCCGAACACCAGGACGGCCGCCACGGCTATGATGCCGATGACGAGCGCCTTCGTCGTCCAGCCTGATTGTCTCGGTGTGTTCTCCCGGGCCGACATGAGCTTCTCCGATACGGCCTCGCCCCGAGCGGGCGAGTCGGATGGTTACCACCCGATAAGTGTAACTCTTCTAGCGCGACACTGCGAAGAAGCTGGTCTGGCAGCTTTGGGTCGTGTAGCGCCCCGTGCTGACCAGGTCCATGATGGCGTCGGCGAGCTGGTCGTCGTCGAGCGAGAACATGACCTTGATCTCGCGCGCCGCCGCCTTGCCGAAGCGCTCCATGTAGGCCTCGAGCTCCTCGAGGGAGTACGTCGCCTCGCCGGGATCGACAGCGCCGCCCGTCACCTGCAGGATGGCCTGCCTAAGCTGCTGATAGCTACAGTATCCCGATATGATGAGCCTGCTGTCTCCGTATTGCATCAGCAGGGTGGGGAAGGCGGTTACGCCCCAGTCGTGGCACTCGCTCAGCCCCTCGGCCAAGATGGGCTCCATCTCGTCCGTTTCCAAGATGGTGCGGAAGCGCACGGCGTCCACGGGGAACTCCTCTGCCAGCTCGACCAGCTGGTCGGTTGTTCCCAGGCCACGACCCTCGGCGAACACGCACTCGCGCATGCGCCGCAGATAGACCTCGGCGCAGCCTTCGTCGAGCATCTTCATCGCGCAATATGCCTTGCACATCGGAAGCGAGACGAGCTCCTCCGGGCTGCATGACTGCAGGTAGTCCGCCGCGAAGGGCATGCCGACCTGCGCGGCGGCTTTAGTAAGATGGTCGGCCAGCTCTATGCGGAAGAACGAGTATTGCATCTCGGACCAATCGTCGTTCCCGCCGAAATCCTGCACGTCCGAGGAGAGCACTCCCATGACGATGCGGTAATCGAGCTTGCCGTCGAGCAGCATGCGGATCTTGCGAACCTCCGGCTCCATCGCGTAGCACCAGAAGCACATCGGGTCTGTGAAGTGGGCGATCTCGAGTCTCTTCTCCGGAACCTGGCCGGACGACGCCTGTTCGGCGATGGTGTTTTCCGTCATGATGTCCTCCGCTAGTCGTGCATGTGTTTTCTATTGATGAACTATACCGCTTGAGCCGCGCCGAATGGATTCCGCTCCGACGGAATAAAGAGCGGCGCCCGCCGCAGGTAGCGGGCACCGCTTCTCTTGCCTTGCGGGTTGCGCCGTTGGGCGACCGCGCTTCTAGCGACCTTCGTCTCCCATGCCGAAGCACTCCGTGAAGAAGACCTGGCAGTCGAGGTTGTAGCGCTCGCACACGTCGTCGAGCGCGTCGTCGATGATGCGCGCCAGCGGACGCGATTCGCACACGGCGCGCGCATTGATGATCATGCGCATCTTCTTGTGGTCGCGCAGGAACTCCTGCGTGTGCTCGATGTCGTAGTCAACGCCGATGAGCGAGCACTTGTTGAAGTCGCCGTTGCCCGCCGTGGCGAACGTCTTGAGGTGCGGCACGTTGCGCTTGCGCTCGATGAGCCCCATGCGGATGCCCTCGATGATGTCGTCGATCACCGCGTTGCAGTCGATCTTCGAGTCATCGAGCGTCTTGAAGAACATGCGGCGGTTGTACCACGTGAGCTTCGTCTCTGCGTCGGCGAACTTCTCGTCGTCGCGCACGGAGAAGTTCTTGAGCGCGCTCACGCCGGTCGTGACGAACTGCGCGAGTTCCTCGATGCCCGTGCGCTCGAGAGCCGAGATGCACAGCACAGGCACGTCGGGGCATGCCTCGTGCAGGAAGTCGACGTAGCGCTGCTGCTCGGCGTCCGTGAGCAGGTCGATCTTGTTCAGCACGATGAGGTCGGCTTCCTCGAGTTGCAGCTGCAGCAGGTAGACGAGCTCCTCGGGCAGGTTGATGTCGACCTTCTCGGGCATGATCATCTTGAGGCGCTCCGGGTCGACGATCACCGTGAAGGGCGCGAGCACGAACTCGTCGTCGTTCTCGCGGTGCAGGCGGTGGTACACGTGGTCGAGCGCGCCAACGCCGCATCCGGGGATGTCGCTCATGACGAACGTGGCGCCATCGCGGTCACGCAGGCGGCGGATCTTGTCGATGGTGTTGTCCATCTGGTAGCAGATGCAGCCGGAGGCGATTTCCTCCACGGTGCAGCCGCTCGTCTGCGTGAGGTTCGTGTCGACGAGGTTCGCGCCTAGGTCGTTGGCGATGATGCCCACCTTGCCATGGGTTTTGTTCATGTGCTCGCCGAGCGCGATCATCGTGGTCGTCTTGCCGGCTCCGAGGAAGCCGCTGACCACCATGAAGCGGATCTTCTCCGAGGGTACATCACCGGAATGCGGCACGGAAGCCGCATCCATCGGCTCGCCGGCATAAGTGCTGAAAGTATCGTATGGCATGAAGACTCCGTTCAAAATCCAAGGCACGAGTAAGAATGGTACATCAAGGAGCAAGGCCGCATTTCGTTCGTAACGCCAGTGAGGGGCGTCGTAGTGTGCGAGATTGCCGTGAAACAAGGTTCTAGCAGTGCTCTTGCATGCCAGGTTCTTGTCGAGCGGCAAGCTTGTGCGCTACAGCGCGCCTCGGCGCCGGCACGTCCGGCCGTTCGGCTAAGAACGGCCGGAGCCCCAACCTAGCAGCAGCTCGCCTGGATGGGCTGGTCGTCCTCGTCGTAGACGCCGGTGTACTCCGGCGCGTCGATGACGAGCGCATCGTAGGCGTGGTGGGTGTCGCCGATGTGCGTTGCGCGGTCGCCCACGACCTTGAAGACCTTGGCGTAGCGGCTATGCTTCGCGAGGCCCGACACGTTGCCGCAAACGACGCAATCCTTGCCCGCGGGGAACTTGATGTTGTGCTCGAAGAGGAAGAAGTCCGGGTAGTCCGGCAGCGATCCGTCGTAGGTGACCGTCTCGCCGTAGCTCTCGCAGACGTCCTCGGTCCACTCGGACTTGAGGATGCGGACGGTGAGCGTGGCGAAGGCGACGGCGCCGTAGCGGGCGCGGTCGGCATCGTTGACGGGCGTCTTGAAGTTCATGAGGTAGCGCGGGTCGTTGAACCCGTTGGCCTGCACGAGGCGGCGGAAGTCGCCGACGAACATGGCGCCCGCGAGGCGGTCGGCGCGGTTGGCGACAACCTTGGCGATCTCGGTGGGGATGCGGCGGTCGGTGAACACGTCGGTGAAGTAGAACTCGCCGTTGTCCTTGAGGATGCGGAAGACCTCGCGGATGTAGGCCTCCTTGTTCGGCGAAAGGTTGAACGTGCAGTTCGAGATGACGATATCAGCGGTGCCATCGGCGATAGCCGAGAGATCCTCGGGGACGCCGACCATCAGCTCGACGTTGGCCTTGTCGTAGCCGAATTGCGCCATCTCCTTGTCGAGGTACTTCTCGGCGATGGCGAGGTGCTCGGCATTCGGCTCGACGCCGATGACCTTGCCCTCCGGTCCCACGAGCTGGGCGGCCAGGTACACGTCGCGGCCCGACCCGCAGCCGAGGTTCACGACCGTGCAGCCCTCCATCAGCGGGGGCATCGGGGAACCGAACTCGTTGAACGTGTTCTTGATCTCGGCCGAGACGTTGAACAGCAGCGAGCGGGCCTCGCCGGGAATCGTGGCGTCTGTGTCGCGCGTGCGCGCCGTGGCCAGCGGGTCGCGGCCCTCGGCCTGCGCGATCTGCGCGTAGTAATCGACGGGATCGATGTCCAACGTGTACCAAGCCCTGTAATCCATGATGTCGCCTTTCTCGTAGTTGTCATTCATCATTATTAGACGCGGTCTAGTATAGCGCACCGTATAGGCGGAAGGGGATGGAGGCCGCGAGCGAGTCGCTTTGTGACGGGAGGAGACCCGTCTCTCGCCTATACTGGTAAGGGACACCGAACGCAGGAGCCGCAGATGCACGAGAAGTTCTTCCCCCACGAGTACGTCGAGAGCGTCTTTGCCATCGACTATCGCAAGCTCTACGAGCTGGGCTACCGGGGCATCGTCTTCGATATCGACAACACGCTCGTCCCGTTCGGGGCCGATGCGACTCCCGAAGTCGTCGAGCTGTTCGATGAGATCCGAGGCATCGGCTTCCGCACCCTGTTGCTCTCGAACGAGTCTGCGGAGCGCATCAGGCGCTTCAAGGGCGACATGGAGATGCCGTTCATCAGCTCGGCGGGGAAGCCCGACATCAGCGGTTTCGAGAGCGCCCTCACCGTGCTGGCGCTGACCAAGAAGCAGGTCGTGTGCATCGGCGATTGCATGCAGACCGACATTCTCGGCGCGAATCAGGCCGGCCTGGAGAGCATACTGGTGAAGCCCATCGCCCCCGACGACCCCGACCTTCCCGAGAAGAAGCGCGAGAAGGAGCAGAGACTGCTCGCGAAATACCTCAAGAACAAGAAGTACCAGAAGCGCCTGGGGAACATCATCCGCGAGTGAGCCGCGCGCAGACAAACGGAACCAGTTTCACCTTGCCCCGACCATTTCTTTCGAGAAAGGACGTCTCAGTCATCCTTTTTCGAAAGAAATGGTCGAGAATCACCCTTTTTCGCGTTTACGGACATCCTTTTTCGAAAGAAATGGGCGGGCCGCCCCTGGCCGCGGATCGTGGGACAATCGGGGGTCGGTCCTGTCCACAGCGCTACTGGGCGTACTTCTCCATGAGGCTGCCGCCGCACGACGTGCCGTGGCCGGCCGCGCAGGTGTAGCAGATCGGGGTTGTCACGACCGTGCGCTCGCCAAGAGGAGCCGCGGCGATGTCGCTCACGTGGGCCGGGCCGTCGAAACCCGTGCACAGCGCGTGGTTTGCTTCGCAATCGCGCAGCGAGCCATCCCAGTTGACGCTCACCTGCGTGCGGCACATCATGCTCGCGACGACGGCTCCGTTGTAGTTGTCCGCGAGCAGGCCGAGGTAGTATCCGAGCTTGCGCTCGTTCGCGAGCCTGCGGGCGAAGCGCCCGAGCGCGAAGTTCGACATCGCGTAGAGTCCGTTGAACCTCACGTGCTCGTTCCGCTCGAGCTCGTAGCGGTAGTACTCGGCGAGCTCTCCCTGGTCGGGCGGCAGGAACGGGCCATCGATGTTGTAGACGAGGTCGACCTGCAGCTCGGGGTCGATGCCGTAGCCCATCTCGTTGAGCCGCCTCAACGCCTCGATGATGCGGCGGAACGTGCCGCTGCCGCGCTGTCCGTCGCAGCCGAGCTCCTCGAAGTAGGGGAGCGATGCGACGAGCTTCACCTTGTTCGCCTTGTACACCTCGGCGAGATGACCGTATCCGGGCTGGTCGAGGATACACAGGTTGGAGCGCACGATCACCTCGTCGGCGATCGCGGACGCCTGCTCGATGAACCAGGGGAGCTCCGGGTTCATCTCGGGCGCCCCTCCGGTGATGTCCATGGTCTTGAACGTGCCGGCCGCGAACGCGGCAAGTACCTGCTCCATTGTCTCGCGGCTCATCAGCTCCTTGCGTGCCGGGCCGCATTCGATGTAGCAGTGGTTGCAGGCCAGGTTGCACTTGTAGCCCATGTTGACCTGCATGGTGTGCAGCTCGGTCGTCTGTAGGAAGCCCTTGTCGTGCACGTGCTGGGAGAAGGGCTCGATGCCGCGCTTGCCGCACAGCTCCTCGAGCTCGTCGAGTCCGATGGGGGAGCGGCGCGTCTTGATGCGCAGGGCCTCGTTCGCCTTCTCGAAGTCGAACGGCCCCACGTGCATGCGCGGCGGCGTGATCTCGAAGTGGCGCGCGTAGCGGCTCGCCGCGAGCATCTTCGCGGTGTTGCCCGAGATGGCGACCGGCTTGCCCTTGATGAAGCGGATCTCGGAGCTCCAGTCGAAATACCGGCTGTTTTCCGGCATCGTGCCGAGGTATGTGGCCGTCTGCTGGTAGTCCTCCTCGGTCAGCTCGAGGTCGTGGCATTTGATGGCGCGCACGGTGCATGACTTGAATCCGGCGCAGCCGAGCTTCGTCGCCATCGCGATGTCGCCGACCTCCATCTCGTGCTCGTCGACGATGAGGAGCACATTGACGCCGCATGCGCGCAGCATGCGCTCGAGGTCGGGGAGGTACATCGCGCCGGCGATGCACTCGCCGGCGAGGACGGGGTCGCTCATGAGCTCTTCCGGCACGCGGCGGTCGCTGAAGACGTCGCTGAAGTACAGCTCGCCACCCGGCTTGAGCACGCGGAACACCTCCGCGAAGAGCTGCTCCTTGAACGGCGAGAGGTTCATGACGCAGTTGGAGGTGATCAGGTCGATGCTCTCGTCGGCGATGTCCGCGAGATCCTCGATGAAGCCCTCGATGAAGTCGATCTTGCCGACCGGCGCGCCGAAGCGCTCGAGTTGCACTGCGGTGTGCGAGCGGGCGAACTCAAGCTGCGAGGGCGTCATGTCGACGCCGATGACGTGGCCATCGGGTCCCACGAGCTTCGCGCAGATGAACACGTCGCGTCCGGTACCGCAGCCGAGGTCCATCGTCGTTGCGCCCTCGAGTGCGGGCGGGATGGGCGAGCCGCATCCGTAGAAGTGGGCGATGATGTCCTCGTCGATCTCGCGCAGCACGTCGAGAACGTAGCGTGGCGGCGCCTCGTTGGCGCAACTGCATGCGTTGGTGCGCAGGTCGTCGGTTCCCGAGAGCACGTCGTTGTAGTAGGAGCGGATCTGCTCCCGAATGTTCAGCTGAGTATCCATAGGAGTAATGCTACCCCATATATGACATGCTCAACTATTGGTTTCGGGTAGCAGGTGACAATATAGTCGGAGCCGTTCGTCATACGTTGCGAACGGCCCCGCCTCGATCGATAGCTTGTTCGCCTAGCGCCTACTTCACGACGGGCGGCTCGCCGAAGAGGCCCTCGCGGTAGGCACCGATGTAGTCGAGGCCCATCTCGTCGACGCCGAGCAGCGCGTTGGCCGCGTACATGACGCCCTGGAACTCGCCGATGAGCGGGTCGATGATCGCGGAGTCCATGCCGGCCTGCATGGCGAGCACGAGGAACGCCATGTTGATCATGCGGCGGTACGGCAGGCCGAACGAGATGTTCGACAGGCCGGACGTCACGTGGATCTTCGGCTGGCGCTTCTTGACCTCGCGGGTCACCTCGGCGAAGCACAGCAGCGACTCCTCGTTGGCGCCGAGCGTCTCGACGAGCGGGTCGATGAACACGCGGTTGGGTGCGATGCCGTGGCCGTCGAGCGTCTCCATGAGGCGGTCGAACACGTCGAGCCTGTCCTCGGCGTCCTCCGGGATGCCGCTGTCGTCGCACAGCAGCGCGATGACCTTCCAGTCGGTATCCTTGATGGCCGGGAGGATGATGTCGCACTTATCGCCCTCGAGCGAGATGGAGTTGATGATGCCGGGCTGCTTGCAGAATCCCATGGCACCGACGCAGGTCTCGGGACTCGGGCTGTCGATGCAGATGGGCAGGCTCGACTCCTCCTGGATGAGGCCGATGAGCCACTCCTGCAGTCCGAGCTCGTCATCCGTGCGCGATGCGCAGCAGTCGAGGTAGTCGGCGCCGGCCTCGGTCTGCGCCTTGGCCAGGTAGCGGATGTAGGCCTCGTCGCGCTCGTCGATGGCCTTGCTCGTCTTGGGAATCGACCCGTTGATCTTCTCGCCGATGATGTAGAAGTCCTCCACCGTTTCCTCCTTAGGAATGCATTGGCCTAGCGCGGGACCTCGCCGCCCACCCTATCGCTTCTCGCTGAACTGCTTCGTCGCGCTCGCCTCCGCGGCATCGACGACGTGTTCGATCAACACGCTCGTCGTGACGGAGCCAACGCCACCGGGCACTGGTGTGATCATGTCGACGACGGGCTCGACTTCCTCGAAGAGCACGTCGCCGCAGAGCTTCTGACGCTCCTCGTTCCACGTGATACCGACGTCCACGACGACCTGCCCGGGGCTGACGTAGTCCGCGGTCACCATCTCGGGTTGTCCTGCGGCGACGACGAGGATGTCGGCCCTCCGGGTGATCGAGGGCGTGTCGACCGTGCGCGTGTGGCAGATCGTCACGGTTGCGTGCCGGTCGATGAGCATGGCGGCGAGGGGGCGCCCGACGACCGGGCTCCGGCCGATGATGGCGACGTTCTTGCCGCACACGTTGATGCCGTAGTGGTCGAGCAGCTCGATGCACGCCTGCGCTGTGCAGGGGGGATAGCCCTCGCCGACGTGCAGGAACGAGCGCGCGATCGAACGAGCTGTCACGCCGTCCATGTCCTTGCTCGGCTTCATCATCGCGATGAGCGCCTTCTCGTCGAGCGACTTGGGCAGCGGGCTCAGGATGAGGATGCCGTGCACCGCCGGGTCTTCGTTGAGCTCGGCGAGCGCCTTCTCGATTCGCGCCTGCGTGCAATCGTCCGGCAGGACCTTGGTCTGCACGTCGACACCGCACAGCCGCGCGCGCTTGCCGGCGCTGATCTCGTAGGCGACGTCGTCATCGCGCTCGCCGACGCGCAGGATGGCAAGCGTGGGCGCGATGCCCATCTCGCGCAGGGCATCGCTGCGCGCGTGGAGGTTCTCGTTGATGGAGGAGGCAACCGCGGTGCCGTCGAGAATCGTGGCCATGTGCTATCCCCTGATCCTCTTGACCGTCGCCCGGTAGACGGCGTCGGCCTTCGCGCAGTACTCGTCGAGCATCTCCTGGGCCTCGGCCTCGAAGCGCTCCGCGCACGCGCGATCCTTCATGAGCTTCGTGTTGATGAAGACGTTGAGCGATGCGCCCTCGAGGGCCGTCTTCGCGCAGGCGACGCCCACGCCGACGTCGGAGATGACCGTCCCGGCGCCGAGCTGGCTCATGCGCTCGTGCACGCCGATGGCCTCGCAGCAGGCGCGCATGATCTGGATGGGCGTCACGCAGGCATCGTGCAGGGCCTTCTCGAGAATCTCGGCCCTGTCAGGGTTGTCCTTCGGGATGCGGTACGCGCGGCTCAGCGGCTCGAAAGCCTTGGCGTCGGCATCGACGAGCGCGAGCAGGTCGGAGCGCGTCTTCTCGCACTCGACGAGGAGATCCTCGATCTCCTGCTGGAGCTCGGGATCGTCGATGCGGCTCACGGTGATGCTCGCCACCATGCTGCTCAATGCGCTGCCGATGGCACCGACGAGTGCCGATGCGCCGCCGCCGCCGGGGACGGGGGCCTTATCGGCAAGTGCATCGGTGAAAACGCTTATGTGCTGGTCAACATAGCTCATGCAAAGGCTCCCGCGATTCGGTTTTACATATGGTTCGCCCCTCCATCTTACACAGATTGGAGGGGCGTTGGAACTACAAACGACCTATGAAGCCGCCGGTATTTAGAACGAGCCGGTGATTAGAACAGGCCGGTGATCTTTCCGTCGGCGTCGACGTCGATCTTCTCCGCGGCGGGAACCTTCGGCAGGCCGGGCATCGTCATGATGTCTCCGGTCAGGGCGACGATGAAGCCGGCGCCTGCGGAGACCTTCAGGTTGCGCACCGTGATGCGGAAGTCGCGCGGCGCGCCCAGCTTGGCGGGGTCGTCCGAGAACGAGTACTGCGTCTTGGCCATGCAGATCGGCAGGTTGCCGAAGCCGAGCTCGTCGAGCTGCTTGGCCTGCGCCGGGGCATTACCGACGAGGTCGACGCCGTCCGCGTGGTAGATCTTCGTGGCGATGGCGTCGAGCTTGGCCTCGATGGAGTCCTCGACGTCATAGGCGAACGTCAGCTCGTTGTCGCTGGCGTCGATGACGCGCACGACCTCCTCGGCCAGCGCGCGGGCGCCCTCGCCGCCCTTCGCCCAGTGCTCTGCCAGAACCGCGTTGACGCCGAGCTCGGCGCACTTGGCCTGCACGAGCTCGAGCTCTGCGGGCGTGTCGGTGGGGAAGGCGTTGATGGCCACGACGACCGGCATGTTGAAGACGTCCTGCATGTTGCCGACGTGCTGCAGGAGGTTGGGCAGACCGGCCTCGAGGGCAGCGAGGTCCTCGGTGGCCAGCTCGCTCTTGGCGAGGCCACCGTGCATCTTGAGCGCGCGGACCGTCGCGACGATCACGACCGCGTTGGGCTTGAGGCCCGCCATGCGGCACTTGAGGTCGAGGAACTTCTCGGCGCCCAGGTCGCCGCCGAAGCCGGCCTCGGTGACGAGGTAGTCTGCGAGCTTGAGGCCCACACGCGTGGCGGCGACGGAGTTGCAGCCGTGCGCGATGTTGGCGAACGGGCCACCGTGGATGAAGGCCGGGGTGTGCTCGAGCGTCTGCACGAGGTTGGGCTTGATGGCGTCCTTGAGCAGAGCCGCGCAGGCGCCCTGCGCCTTGATGTCGGCGACGGTCACGGCCTTGCCCTCGTAGGTGTAGGCGATGACGATGCGGCCGAGGCGCGCCTTGAGGTCCATGAGGTCGCTCGCGAGGCAGAAGACCGCCATGACCTCGGAGGCCACGGTGATGTCGAAGCCGTCCTGGCGCGGCACGCCCTGCTTCTCGCCGCCGAGGCCGTCGACGATGCTGCGGAGCTGGCGGTCGTTCATGTCGACCGCGCGCTTCCAGGTGATGGACTTCGGGTTGATGCCGAGCTCGTTGCCCTGCTGGATGTGGTTGTCGAGCATGGCGGCGATGAGGTTGTTCGCCGCACCGATGGCGTGGAAGTCGCCGGTGAAGTGGAGGTTGATGTTCTCCATGGGAACGACCTGCGCGTGGCCGCCTCCTGCAGCGCCGCCCTTGATGCCGAAGACCGGACCGAGCGAGGGCTCGCGCAGCGCGACCATGGCGTTCTTGCCGATGACGCGCAGGCCGTCTGCCAGGCCGACCGACGTGGTCGTCTTGCCCTCGCCGGCGGGCGTGGGCGTGATGGCGGTGACGAGGATGAGCTTGCCGTCGGGCTTGTCGGCCATGTCCTTCATCAAGGCGATGTTGTCGACCTTGGCCATGTAGTTGCCATACTGCTCGAGATAGGCGTCGTCGATACCCGCCGTCTTGGCGATATCGCGGATATGCGCTTTCTCCGCGGCCTGTGCGATCTCGATGTCGGACTTGATCTCCATGTTCCACTTCCCTTCGGCTTCCACCCTGTGGCTGATGAGTGCGTTCGATTGCATATCCAGTATAGTCTGCGCGGTTGTGGCGACGGTCCTCGCGACCATCGCTAGCCCGAATTGATGGCCGAAAGGCTTTTCGTGCGGGAGGTGGTAGAATCGCTGGGAGAGGAGGGTCCCGATATGGACGAGAAGCACGGCGAGAAACCGGAGAAGCGGGGGCAGGAAGCCGCTTCCAAGTCGGCCAAGGCGGAGGACGCCATCGGCAAGGGCGCCTATGCCGTGGGGAAGCGCATCGGTGACCTCGGTCGAGCGTTCGGCGAGTTCAAACGCGAGTTCGACAAAGCCCTCCGCGAAGACGACGAGGAGTAGTCGCAATCCGCGGCGCAGCCGCGAGTGACGTGCCGGCTCGCGCCCGCCGGGGCCGCCGCGTCGCATACGGCGCTGGGATCTCGGGCGGCGAGCGCCCCCGCAAACCCCGCCCTCCGCCCGTCGCACGGGATGGGCCTCAAGTCGAGGCATCCCGCCGCACCGGGCAAACCCCAAGTCGAGGCGTCCCGCCGCACGGGGCGGCCCTCAAGTCGAGGCGTGACCATTTCTTTCGGAAAAGGACGTTTCGTATGTCCTTTTCCGAACGAAATGGTTAACGCCGCGGGATGGGGGTGCGGTGCATGGTCGTCAACAACCGCGATTTGGCGCTCGGAATGGTCGGCGCCCTACGGTGGGGGCGCGGTGCATGGTCGTCAACACCCGTGGTTTGGCGCTCGGAATGGTCAGCGTCGTGCGGTGGGGCTGGCTTGGCAACTTTGTTCGAAAAAGGGCGTCACTTTCGGTCCCGAGAGCCCATTCTTGGCAATTTGGCACGGTAAGGGGTGCCCGAGACGCCCTTTACCGTGCCAAATTGCCAAGGGACCGAGCCATTTTTCCGCGTAGCGCGTCCACCGGAACCCCGGTCGTCTGCGTTGCGGCTTGCGGCTGCGGGTAACGTGCGAGGCCCCCGCCGCTAACGTGCGAGGTTCCCCGGCGCGAGGCGGCCTGTGGCCACCGCTGGCGTGCGAGGTATCCCGTGGCCATCGCTGACGTGCGAGGTTTCCCCGGCGTGAGGCGGCCTGTGGCCGCCGCTAGCATGCGAGGCCCCCGCCGCTAACGTGCGAGGTTCCCCGGCGCGAGGTACCCCGTGGCCGCCGCTAGCATGCGAGGTTTTCCCGCCGCTAGTCTGCTTTCCATTTGATGGCGTGGGCCTGGATCTTCTCGACGATCACGTTGATGATCAGCACGACGGCTGCCATCTCGAAGATGCCCGCGAAAACCTTTGCGTAGTCGCCGTAATGGGTGAAGAGGCTGATCCAATGCCCAATGCCGAAGTTCGAGCCGACAGACTCTGCGAACACCAGCATCATGAACGAGATGATGACGTTGACCTTGAGCATGTCGACGTACGAGGGCAGTGCGGACGGCAGCAGGATCTGCAGGACCATCTTGGGACCGCTGATCTCGAGCGTGCGCGCCGAGTCGATGATGTTCTCGTTGATCTGGCTCACCGAGATGATGGTGCTCAGGAACACGACGAGGAAAATCGCCAGCGCCACCAGCGTCACCGAGGTGAGCTCGAAGAACGGCAAGATGATGACGACGTAGGGCGCGTACACCATCGGCGGGATGGGCGCGAGCAGGCGCGCGAGCGGGAAGAAGAACGTCCGCAAGCGCGGGTACCAGCCGACGAACAGACCGCACAGGATGCCGAGCACCGTGCCGAGCCCGAACCCGATGAGCAGGATGCCCGTCGAGTACCCCGCGTTGACGAGCATCTCCTGCCAGTTGGCGGGGAAGACCGCGAAGACGTTCTCGGGGCAGGGGAACACGACCGGGTTGAGCAGCTGCAGCTTGGCAGTGCAGATGTCCCAGACAATCATGACGCACCAGATGAACAGGTACAGCTCGCCGGCATGTCTGTTGACCTTGCCCTTGCGCAGGTTGTACAGCTGGATTCCGATGAAGATGACCTCGACGAGCGCGATCGCGAGGTAGAGGCCCAGCGGGCTCTTGGTGGCGAGCTGGCCGGGCACGGCGATGAGCACGCACAGGGCGACGAGCGCCACGTGCGAGAGGATGAACGAGGGGGACAGCATCTTCTTAAACTCCATGGCTAACCTCCCGGTCCATCTCGAGCGCGTCGACGTCGAGCGAGAAGAGGCGGAGCAGTTCGCGCCGCAGCTCGCCATAGTGCGGATCGGAGGCGAGCTCCTCCGCGTCGCGCGGCCGGTCGAAATCGACGTCGATGACCCGCTCGATGCGTCCCGGCCTCATGAAGAAGATGCGGTCTGCGAGCAGGATCGCCTCGTCGATGTCGTGCGTGACGAAGATCACCGTCTTGCGGTGCTCGCCGCTCGCCCAGAGCTCGAGGAGCATCTTCTGGAGCTGCGACCGGCGGTACTGGTCGAGCGCGCCGAACGGCTCGTCGAGGAGCAGCGTGCCGCTGTCGAGCACGAAGGCGCGGGCGATGGCGACGCGCTGCTTCATGCCGCCGGACAGCTGGTAGGGGTAGAAATCCATGGCGTGCCCCATGCCGACGCTCTCGAGCGCCTTCTTCGACACCTCGCGGATCTGCTCCTTCGAGTACTCCGGGTGCGCCTGCGCGAGTCCGAACTCGACGTTCTTCAGCGCGGTCTTCCACGCGAACAGCGAGTACTGCTGGAAGACCACCGCGCGGTCGAGGCCCGGTCCCACGATGGGCGTGCCGTCGATGGTCAGCTCGCCCGATGACGCGAGCGCCAGTCCCGAGATAAGCCGGAGCAGCGTCGTCTTGCCGCATCCGGAATGGCCCACGACGCAGATGAACTCGCCGTCCTCGATGGTGAAGTCCAGGTCATCGAGCGCGGTGAATCCGTCTTCGTAGCGGTAGGTGAGGTTCTTGCCTTCGATTCTTCCCACGTGCCGTTTTCCGTTTCTATTCATAGAGCATGCGGGACCGCCACGTCGGCGGCGATCCCGCATGCTGGCCTTACATGTGCGCAGGGTTATCCTGCGTCAGGTTTCTACTGGTTGTAGGGGTACGTGGTGTTGTACTCCTTGTACTGGTCCTGCAGTTCCTTCCACAGGGCGTTGTCGGGCTCGCGCTGGGCGAGGGTCTCGAGGGCCGCGACGTAGGACTCGTTGTAGAAGAAGTCGTCCGGAGCGGGGGCGTCCTCGGCGATGAACCCATCGGTCTGGTAGTCCTTGTAGTAGCTCTTGATGTAGTCGACCTGCGGATCCATGATGATCTCCATCGGGGTGCGGAAGTCATCGGTGCCGTAGTAGACGGCCTCGAGGGACTCCTCATCGACGCCGGTGAAGTCGGCCAGGTTCTTGACCGTCGCCTCCTTGTCGTTCTTGTAGAGCTCGTAGCCGCGGAGCTCGGCGACGAGGAACTGCGCGAGGGCGTACTGGTGCTCGGTGACCATGGCCTTGTTGACCGTAACGCGGCAGCACGGGTACTTGCCGACCAGGTCCTCGTTGAGGGCGGCGACCTTGCAGCCGGACTTGACGCCGATCATGTAGACGGGCACGCCGTTGAGGATGGCGACGTCCGCGGTGCCGTTCTGCACGTTCTCGATGTTGACGGCCATGTCCTCGCTGTAGATGACATCGTAATCGGTGCCGCGCTCGAGGCCGTTGTTGAGCAGCCAGGCCTCGATGACGACGAGCTCGGAGTGGGCCTGGATGCCGCAGATGGTCAGGCCCTTGAAGTCCTCGGGCTTCTCGAGGGTGATGTCGGAGTCGGCCTTGACGAAGCAGGCGCCGCCCTCGGACATGATGCCGCCGGCCATGTACAGGTTCTGCTCGCCCTCGGCGATGCGGTTGAGCGCGAGGTTCATGGCGACGACCATGTCGGCCTTGTCGGTCGCGACCGAGGAGTAGGCGGTGCCCATGTCCTCGACGATCTGGAGGTCGACGTTGCAACCCTCCTCGGCGAAGTAGCCCTCCTGGTAGGCGTTGATGACCGCCACCGGGTTCGGGTTGTTCTTCGTCATGTTCAGGCGAATCGTGTAGTCGTCGGTGCCGACTTTCGAGATGTCGAGCGGCGTGTGATCGACGCCGAGCGCGTCAACCATGCCGGCGGCCTCGGTGGCCTCGCCGGACGCATCGGCAGCCGAATCATCGGTGCCGGAGGAGCTGCATCCCGCGAGTCCCAGGAATGCAGCGAGGACCAATGCCATGATCATCGGCAAGGCCCACTTGCGGATACCCTTCTTCATACCAACCCCTTCCTATTGCTATTAGTGACATCGTGCAAATAAATTGATTTGTAACTATAAGAGCATGTCAATTATTTACAAGATGCAAAGAATAGCATGCTGCAAGGGTATTTGCACCCGTAAATCTTTTCCATCCGCAAAAGGGCGATGGAACGAGCCTCGGGAACGCTCCCCGGGGGAACGTTCCACTATCGAGTCGACGTCAAATCCTGGAACGCCGGGGACGTTCGGCGGGGTGTCCCAATGCCGGCCCGCATCACCTACCGGAGCGCTTCTTAGAGGCGCGTTGCAGGCGCTCTCCGATGCATCTGTAACCCCAGCACTTTTGTGTGCTATAGTGCCCACCATGGAATCGCTGGAAAACAACGTATTCGACACGGCGCTCATCTTCGAGGGCGGCGGCATGCGCGCGTCTTACACGTGCGCCGTCGTCAACGTGCTGCTCGAGAACGGCATCTATTTCGATAACGTCTATGGCATCTCCGCCGGGTCGAGCAACACGGCCAACTACATCTCGCGCGACATCTGGCGCGCGAAGGAGTCATTCGTCGACTTCATCGGCGACCCGCAGATGGGCAACTGGGGCACATGGCTCCAGCACAAGGGCTACTTCAACGCCCAGTACATCTACGAGGAATCCGGCAAGCCCGAGGGTGTCCTGCCGTTCGACTTCGAGACGTTCATGGCCAATCCCGCCAAGATGACGATCGCCGGCTTCCGCCGCGACACGGGCGAGACCATCTACTGGACGAAGGACGACATGTTCACGCTCGGTCGCCTCATGCGCCGCGTGCGCGCGTCCTCGACGCTGCCGATGTTCATGGTCCCGCCGGATGTCGACGGCTTCGCCTGCTACGACGGTGGCCTTGGCGAGGGCGCGGGACTCATCCTGCCCAGGGCCCAGCGCGACGGTTTCGAGAAGTTCTTCATCGTGCGCACCCAGCCGCGCGCGTATCGCAAGAAGGAGGGCGGCAATCCCCTGGGGCTCGTGTTCGCGCGCCGTCCCCATGTCCGCAAGGCGCTGGACACCCGCCCCGTGCGGTACAACGCCATATGCGACGAGATCGAGCGCCTCGAGGCGGAGGGGAAGGCCTACGTGTTCTACGCGGAGGGCATCACGGCGAAGAGCGGAACGGAGGACGTCGCCCTGCTCGAGGAGAACTACCAGATGGGCTACGCCCGCGCGATGGAGGAGCTGCCCCGCATGAAGGAGTTCCTCGGCCTCGCTTAAGCAAGCGGAATGAGTCGATCACGACCACCATCGTCGACCCATCGATTGCGCATCAACCCGAACCACCACATAGCTGACGAAAAATGCGGGTTATCGGTCCTTTTGCCAGCTATGCGGTGATTTGCCGCGCTTTGGTTGCCCTGGGGGGGTCGTCCAGGAGCCACGGCGGGATGGATGTGGGCCGTCGCAGGGTGTTCCCCGTTATTCCTGAAATGGTAGAATGATTAATCTACGACGATGCGGAGGTGATGTGATATGGCCGCCAAGCCACTGCCCACCGGCGAAGAGCCCGCAATGGGTTTCGAAGACCTGCTTGAGGACCTGCGCGAGGACCTCAATAGCCCGTACGTGTCACGCGTTGCGGCCACGCAGCTCTCGTCGCTCGAGAAGCGCGAGCTCGATCGCATTCGCGAGGACGCCATCACGCTTTTCAAGGGGGCGACGGGCCTCGCATGGGTCGACATCTCGCTCGAGGACGAGCTGAACCTCTGGCCTCGGGAGAAGGACCTCTCCGACAAGCTGATCTACCGCGGCTATCACGATGGCGCCCTGCGCGGCTATGCGCTCGTCGTCACCGGGTGGCCCGAGCCCACGTCGTGGACCGTCCAGCACGTCATCGTCGACCCGTCCTATCGCCTCAAGGGCGCGGGCATGGGTCTGGTCCAGGCGATTGAGGACGACATGCGCAGGACGACGGAGGGGATAGAGACGCTCCAGGCGTTCCCCTTCGCGTTCACGGACAACGGCTTCTGGGGCAGCCTCGGCTTCGAGAAGGGCGAGGTCGGCAAGGTCGCCTTGGGTGGCAGGGACTTCCCGATGGTCGGCTACCGCAAGAACATCGGATAGCCCCGCGTGCCCGCTCTCGCCCCGGATATCTCCCGCTATATCATCGACGGCACCGATGACGAGGCCGTCGCGTCCTACGCCACGCTCGCCGAGCGCGCGCGGACTGCGCAGTTCGGCCTCGTCGAGTCCGAATATGTGGTGCTCGACACCGAGACGACCGGCCTCAAGGTGGACGAGGAGGAGCTCATCGAGATCGCGGCCGCCATCGTCTGCGGACCGGAGGTCGTCGACACGTTCCAGACGTTCGTCTACCCGGGCAAGCGCATCCCCGACATCATCGTCGACCTCACGTCCATCACGGACGAGGACGTCGCGGGGGCGCCGGAGCCGGCGGATGCCGTTGCACGGCTCGAGGCGTTCGTGGGCGACCGCATGCTCATCGCGCACAACGCGCGGTTCGACAGGAGCTTCATCGAGCGCTACGCCTCGGCGCGGTCTCCGCTCGCCAGGCGTACGTGCTGGATCGACACGCTGTCGCTGTCGCGCATCGCGCTGCCGCGCCTCATCTCGCACGACCAGACGACCATGTGCGACGCGTTCGGCGTGCCGCGCGGCAACCACCGCGCCATCGGCGACGTCGAGGCGCTCGCCAAGCTGTGGCGCATCATGCTCGTCGCGCTCGGCGACCTGCCCCACGACGCGCTCGCCTTCATGGCGCAGCTCGCGCCGGGGTTCGAGTGGCCGCTGCGCCACCTCGTCAAGCAGGCGGCGGCCGACATGGTCGACGTGCGCTTCTCGATGCAATCCCTGCGCGACCGCGCCATCGCACGGCACGCCAATCCCGGTGGCACGCTCATCGACCCCGGCTCGTCCGTTCTCGACCTCGCGCCCGTCACGCGCGAGCAGGTGGAGGAGGCGTTCTCCCCCGGTGGGATCGTCGGCAGGATGTACGAGCGCTTCGAGGCGCGCCCCGAGCAGATCGACTTCGCGCTCGACGTCGCCGAGGCATTCCACAGCTCGACGCACCGCGTCATCGAGGCGGGGACTGGGGTGGGGAAGTCCGTCTCCTACCTGCTGCCCGCCGCGCTCTTCGCCAAGCGCAACCGCGCGCGCGTGGGCGTTGCCACCAAGACCAACAACCTGCTCGACCAGCTCATGTTCCGCGAGCTGCCGCTCCTGCGCGACGCGCTGCTCGCCGAGACCGGATCCGAGCTCACCTACATCGCGCTCAAGGGCTACGACCACTACCCGTGCCTGCGCAAGCTCATGCGCTTCGCGCGCGAGATGGATGCGGAGAGCTCCGAGTACGACGTCGTGACCGTGTGCGCCGTCATCGCCTCGGTCGCGCAGTCGACCTGGGGCGACCTCGACTCGCTGAGCGCGTCGCTCTCGGCCCTCGCGCGGGCCAACATCGTCTGCTCGTCCGAGGAGTGCCTGCACGGCAAGTGCTCCTTCTTCCCGAAGCGCTGCCTGCTGCATGGCGCGCGGCGCAAGGCAAACGAGTCCGAGATCATTGTCACGAACCACGCCCTGCTGTTCCGCGACATGTCGATGGAGCAGGGCATCATGCCGCCGATCCGCTATTGGATCGTGGACGAGGCGCACGGTATGGAGGAGGAGGCGCGCGACCAGTTCTCGCTCGATGTGCGCGCCTCGGATACGATGGCGCTGCTGCGCAAGCTCGGCGGCTCGCAGGGCGTGCTGACGCAGATGCAGCATCAGGCGATCGTCACCGAGGGCGGGTCGGCGCTCATGGGGTCGCTCTCCTCGGCGATCGAGACCATCCCGCCGACCGAGCAGCTGTGCGACGCGCTGTTCGACACCGTGCGCGGCCTGGCGCGCTTCGGCTCCGGTCGCGCGTACTCGGTCAGCGACGTGTGGATCAACGACGAGCTGCGCGACACCGAGCAATGGGAGGTCGTGCGCGTGGCGGGGACGTCCCTCCTCGAGCACGTCGACAAGCTCGTGCGCGCCTGCCGCAACATCCTCTCCCTTGCCGAGCAGTACGAGGAGTTCGCAGAGTTCAACGCCGAGCTGTCCTCGGCGACCATGCGGCTCGGCGAGCTCATCGAGGGCCTCTCCCTCGTGCTCGACGGCTCCAACGCCGACTATTACTACTACGCGACCATCCACAACGAACGGGGCGAGCGCTCTCGGCGCTCCGATGCGCTGCATGCCGCGCTCGTCGACATGGGAGGCGTGCTCTCCGAGCGCTTCTTCCCCGAGACGAACAGCGCCGTGCTCACGTCCGCGACCGTCGCGGTGGGGAAGTCGTTCGACTACTTCGTGCACCGCGTGGGGCTCGACCGGCTCGAGGAGGGCATGTGGGCGACGCGGCATCTCGAGCCGTCCGAGGGCTTCTACGACAACATGCGGATGCTCGTGGTGAAGGACCTGCCCGAGCCACGCAGCGCCGGGTACGACGACGCGCTCGTCGACCTCGTGCGCGAGGTGCACCTGGGCCTTCGCGGCGGCATCCTCACGCTGTTCACGAACAAGCGCGAGATGCTGGCCGTGTACGAGGCGCTCCGCCCGATCATGAAGGCGGAGGGCATCGAGCTGCTATGCCAGGGCGTGGGCAAGTCCAAGCGCGTGCTGACGGACGAGTTCACCGCGAAGGAGGACTCGTGCCTCTTCGCGCTGCGCACGTTCTGGGAGGGCTTCGACGCGCCGGGGCGCACGCTAAGGTGCGTGTTGCTGCCGAAACTGCCGTTCTCGCGGCCCGACGACCCCCTCTACCAGGAGAGAAACGCGCGGCAAAACGATGCCTGGAAGGCGTTCGTGCTGCCGCAGGCTATAATCGACACGAGGCAGGCTGCCGGTCGCCTCATCCGCTCGCGCAACGACGCGGGCTTCCTCATCCTCGGCGACCGGAGGCTCCAGACGAAATGGTACGGGAAGGTGTTCCTCAAATCGTTCGCCTCGGAGACGCGGCAGATGGTCGGCATCGCGGACATCGCGGACGTGCTATCCGCCTCGCGTGACATGATGTGAGTTTTGGAACGCCCCCCGGGGGGAGCGTTCCAGAATCTGGCGAGTCAGAAGCGGGCAGCCCCGCTTCGGCTCATCGTCGGATGTTGATGGACAAGGAGTTGCGATGAATATCCTGGTGTTGGGTAGCGGCGGGCGCGAGCACGCCATCGTGAAATCGATCGTCGAGTCGCCGCGCAGCGAGCGCGTGTTCGTGGCGCCCGGCAATGGCGGAACCGGCCAGATCGCCGAGAACGTCGCGCTCGACCAGATGGACGGTGAGGCCGTCGTCGCGTTCTGCCGCGAGAACGACGTGGAGCTCGTGGTCATCGGCCCCGAGGCCCCGCTGGTGGCCGGCGTGGGCGACGTGGTGCGCGCGGCCGGCATCAAGGTCTTCGGCCCGGGCGGGCAGGCAGCCCAGCTCGAGGGCTCGAAGACGTTCTCGAAGAACCTCATGCGCGACGCGGGCATCCCGACGGCCGCATACGGCACGTTCACGAGCCGAGGCGAGGCGCTGGCGTACCTCGAGGAGGTGGGCGCTCCCATCGTCGTGAAGGCCGACGGCCTGGCCGCGGGCAAGGGCGTCGTCGTCGCCATGGAGATGGACGAGGCGCGCGCCGCCGTCGAGGAGTGCTTCGCCGGCAGGTTCGGCGAGGCGGGCAACACGGTCGTCATCGAGGAGTTCCTGCAGGGACCGGAGTGCTCGATGCTGGCCTTCGCGGATGGCAACATCGTCAAGGTGATGGCCCCGGCACAGGACCACAAGCGCGCGCTCGAGGGCGACAAGGGCCCGAACACGGGCGGCATGGGCGTCTACTCGCCGGTGCCGATCGTCACGCCCGAGGAGCACGATGCGATGGTTGGCATGCTCAACCAGACCATCGAGGCGCTGCGCGGCATGGGCATCGACTACCGCGGCGTGCTGTACGGCGGCTTCATGCTCACGAAGAACGGCCCGAAGGTGCTCGAGTTCAACGCGCGCTTCGGTGACCCCGAGACGCAGGTGCTCCTGCCCCGCCTCAAGACCGACCTCGTCGACGTGATGATCGCATGCGATTCCGGTGCGCTCGCCGACATCGAGCTCGAGTGGGACGACCAGTGGGCCGTGTCCGTCGTGCTCGCCTCCGCCGGCTATCCCGGCTCGTACGAGAAGGGCTTCGAGATCTCCGGCATCGCCGATGCCGAGGCGCTCGAGGGCGTCACGGTCTATCATGCCGGCACCGCGCTGCGCGATGGCAAGATCGTCACCAACGGCGGCCGTGTGCTCAACGTCACGGCGCTCGGCGACTCATTCGAGGCCGCGCGAAACCGCTCCTACGAGGCCTGCCAGCTCATCAGCTGGGAGGGCATGACCTATCGCAAGGACATCGGCGCCCGCGCCCTCAAGGGCCGCAGCGCCTGGGAGGTGTAGCGCTTTCCGGGCGTTTTGCCGAACGCCCGGACTGCTTGACGCTGCGGATGCGTCTGCCGGCACGCTAGGCCCTTGTTCGCTTCCGGTCGCGTGCGGAGCACGCTCTCACGCGCGGCGGGCCTATCGCACTTGGCAGCGGCGCCCTTGCTGACGTTACGAACGAGATGTATGTCTTTGATTATTGGAAAGGAACTGAGATGACTTACTTGGAGATGGATCGGGAGGCCCTGGAGGCCGAGAAGGCCGCCGTCGAGGCGCAGTATGAGGAGTACAAGGCGGCTGGGTACAACCTCGACATGTCGCGCGGCAAGCCCGCTCCCGAGCAGCTCGACCTCTCCCGCCCGATGCTCGACATCATCGGCTCCGACTTCGACTTCGAGAACGCGGCCGAGATGGACGTGCGCAACTACGGCGGTCTGACCGGCATCAAGGAGGCCCGCCTGCTCATGGGCTCCATCATGCGCATGCCGTCGGACAACGTCATCGTCATGGGCAATTCGAGCCTCACGATCATGTACGAGCTCATCGCGCATGCCATGACGCACGGCATCATGGGCTCCGAGCCCTGGGACGACCTCCCCGAGATCAAGTTCATCTGCCCGGCTCCCGGCTATGACCGTCACTTCGCGATCTGCGAGCACTTCGGCATCCAGATGGAACTCGTGCCGATGACGCAGTTCGGCCCGGACATGGACCTCGTCGACGAGCTCGTGAAGGATCCGGCGGTCAAGGGCATGTGGTGCGTGCCGCAGTACTCGAACCCGCTGGGCCTCAGCTACTCCGACGACACGATGAACCGCATCTCCACGCTCTCGCCGGCGGCTCCCGACTTCCGCCTGTTCTGGGACAACGCCTATGCGATCCACCATCTCAACAAGGCGCCGCGCATGGTGCGCAACATCAAGAACCTGTGCGAGCGCGCGGGCAATCCCGACATGTACTACGAGTTCGCCTCAACGTCGAAGGTGACGTTCCCCGGCGCGGGCATCGCGGCCGTCGCCGCCTCCGACGCGAACATCGCCGACATCAAGGGCTTCATCAAGTACTCGATGATCGGCCCGGATAAGATCAACCAGCTCCGCCACGTGCTGTTCTTCAAGGAGCCCGGTTCGCTCGAGGCGCACATGCAGAAGCAGGCCGAGCTCATCGCCCCGAAGTTCGAGGCCGTGCTCGAGGCGCTGCAGCGCAACCTCGGCGACACGGGCGCGGCATGGTGGACGGAGCCGAAGGGCGGCTACTTCATCACGTTCTTCGGCCTGAAGGGCACGGCGGAGCGCACGGTTGCGCTGGCCGCCGAGGCGGGCGTGAAGCTGACGCCGGCAGGTGCGATGTATCCCTATGGCTACGATCCGGAGGATTCCGCGATCCGCATCGCCCCGACGTACCCGAGCCTCGACGATCTCAAGCTCGCGGCCGAGCTCTTCTGCTGCTGCGCGAAGCTCGCTGCCCTGGAGGCCATCCTCGCAGCCTAGCGCCTAGCGCAAGCGGAACAAACAGGGACAGCCCCCAACCGCCCCGCTTCGGGGCAGAGGGGGCTGTCTCTAGTTTTCTGGCTCGCTTGACAGGAAAAACGTAAAAAGTGGCACGATTTGACAAATCCTGATCCGGATCGGCTCTCGGTCGACGCAAATTGGGGCGCTAAGGGCGGGAGATGGCGGCTATTTCGGGGTTTTCGCGCATGCGGCGCCTCTTCCAACCCGAAAGGCAAGGCCCGCCGTCCGAGGATTTGTCAAATTGTGCCACCAACTCGCATTTTCTTGTCACTGGCCTCAAGCTTGCGGTTCGTATGGAAGCAGCCCGCTAGTTCTTGTCCTTGTCGCGGATGAGGCGTCCTTGCGCGTAGACCTGGCGGACGTTCTCGGGTGTCGAGAGGTAGAGGATGCGCGCGAGGCGATCCTCCGGCGCATCGAAGACCTCGAATCCGGTGAGGTCGGAGTCGCGCCGGGCCACGCCGACGACCTGCAGGTCGAAGGCGCGTCCGGGCTCGAACACGGCCAGGGGCAGTCTGAGCGCCTCGGCTCCGCCGGTGGTTGACAGCCAGAATGCCTCGACGAGCGAGATGCGCGCCTCGCCGAGTCCGCGCTCGGCCTCGGGCCGCTGGGCATCGACGCCCGTCTCGAGCAGCCGCGAGACGAGCACGGCCTGTCGGATGTTCTCGTACATGCTCGGGCTGTAGCCGCCGGAGATGTCGGTGCCCAGGCCCACGTGGATGCCCTGCTCGCGGAACCGCCGGATGGGAGCCACCGCGCTCGAGAAGTACGAGTTCGCGATCGGGCAGTGCGCGATCGACACGCCGAGCTCCGCGAACAGCTCGCCTTCGTCCTCCGTGAGGTAGGGGCAGTGCGCCATGATCGAATGCTCGCGCAGCAGCCCGAAATCGTTCAGAGCGTACGGATCGGTCTTGCCGAAGCGCTCGAGCACCACGTCGTGCTCCCATTGTCCCTCGTTGCAGTGCGTCTGCACGTAGACGTCGTAACGCGCCGCCACCTCGCCGAGCCCGCGGAGCACCTCGTCCGTGCAGCTCGGGATGAAGCGCGGGGTCACCACCGGCCAGACGCCCGCATGGCTCGAGCGGCCGATGCCCTCGACCTCGTTGATGAGCGTCTCGGTGTCGGCGATGGCGCTGGCGGCCGACGCATCGCGGTAGTACTCGGGATTGGCGACGGGGTCGTCCATGACGGTCTTGCCGACGAGGCCGCGCTGGCCGATGTCCGAGCAGATGCGCGCGAGCTCGATGGTCGACTCGAGGTGCGCGCTGCCCAGGTAGACCGCGGTCGTGGTGCCGCGGGCGACGAGCTGCTCCACGAGGTCGGTGTACACGCGGTGGGCGAAGTCGAGGTCGGCGAACCGCGATTCGAGCGGGAACGTGCGCTGCTCGAGCCACTGGTAGAGCGGCTCGTCGAGGGCGAGCGCCGCCTGTGGCCACTGCGGGGCGTGCACGTGGATGTCGACGAACCCGGGCAGGCCGTAGCGCCCCGGCCCGAGCTCGACGAGCGAACCGTTCTCGCGATGGAAGCGGACAGCTGCGTCATGACGGGGATCGTCGGCGCGCAGCACGCCCGCGATCACGCCTCCGTCATCGACCTCGATGAGGGCGTCCTCGAGAAACTCGAACTCCCCATAGACGGGCGTATGGAAAAACGACCCGAGAAACGCCTTTTCTATGCCGGGCATGGTCCATCTCCTCCCAGTTGACAAACGCGGCAGCCGCCGTTGTCAGCATGCGACGCTGGCGGCTGCCGTTGTTGTCGGTGCAGCTGTCTTACGCCACGGTGCCGAGGATCGGGTCCTCGATCTGCATCGTGAGCACGTTGATGAAGCCGTGGTCGGTGATCGCCAGCGTCGGCAGCGCCGCGAGGCAGATGAACGACAGGAACATGCACGTGATCGGGATGATGCACCCGCGCTCGGCAAGCGCCGCGTTGAGCTCGTTCTTCTCCTCGGCGAGGTCCTCGCACGAGAGGTCGGAGAGCAGGCCGCAAACCGGATACGAGATCTCCTTGACCACCGCGCCGTTCTCCACGAAGCACTGGCCTCCCTGGATCTCGACGATGCGGTTCACGGCGACGGCCATGTCCTCGAAGTTCGTGCCCATGACGATGATGTTGTGGTTGTCGTGGCCCACGCTCGATGCGATGGCACCGCTCTTGAGGTGGAAGCCGCCCATGAACGCCTTGCCCACGTTGCCGTTCTTGCCGTAGCGCTCGACCTGTGCGATGTAGAGCACATCTTGCTCCACGTCGCAGGCCACGTAGCCGTCGACGCAGTCGAGCACGACCTCGCGCGGCTGGGTGATGGGAATCCAGGGCAGCGTGTCCATGCACTTGACCTTGACCTTGGATGCACCCTCGGGCGCGGCGATCTTGAAGCTGTCCGGCGTGATGGGGTTCTTCAGCGTGCAGGTGCCGAGCACGCACGGCTTATGCTTGGCCACCGGATAGTGGACGAGCAGCTCGCCGTCGGCCGTGACGCGCTTGCCCGCCGACCACGTGGAGCGCACCTCGAACGTCTCGGCCGTGTCGCCGTGCACGATGTTGATGTCGGCGCGCTTGCCGGGGGCGAGGCCGCCGATCTCGCGCTCGAGCTCGAAGCAGCGGGCCGCGTTGAGCGTCACCATCTGGATGGCCTTGACGAAGGGCAGGCCGGCCTCGAGCGCCACCCTGATGTGGTGGTCGAGGTGGCCGGTCGTCGCGAGGTCGATGCAGTGCAGGTCGTCGGAGACGATCGATGCGTACGTGGTGTCGACGCCGCTCTCGACGAGGAACTTCACCTGGTCGGCCAGCGTGCGGGCCGCCGAGGACTCGCGCAGCATCGCGTGGCAGCCGCCGCGCAGGCGCTCGACGATCTGCGGGCCGTCGAGGGCCTCGTGGCAGGTGGAGACGCCGGCGGCGAGGCAGGCGCTGAGGTTGGGGCCGGTCATGTCGGGCAGATGGCCCTGCGCCGTGAGGCCCGGCTTGCGCACGTCGTCGAGCGACTCCATGAGGTCCGGGAAGCCGGCGAGGATGTAGTGGCCGACGACCTCGGAGATGCCCACGGCGTCGTCGCGCTGGAGCGCCTTCTTGATAATTTGCGCGTCGAACACGCCGCCGCTGGTCTCCAGCGCGGGCGAGAACGGCACGTGCGAGGGCACGACGAAGTACAGCGAGAGGTCGGTGATCTCGTTCTCGTCGATGATGGCCTCGATGCCCTCGAGGCCCGAGACGACGCCGATCTCGTGAAGGTCGGTCATGATGGACGTCGTGCCGTGCTTCAGCACGGCTTCCGCGAAGGGACGGATGGAGAGGTCGGAGCTCTCGGGGTGGATGTGCCCGTCGATGAAGCCCGGCACGATGTAGTCGCCGCCGGCGTCGATGACGGTCGTGTCATCCCAGATGCAGTACGAGACGTCTCCGACGGCCGCGATCCTGTCGCCGCAGATGGCGACGCCGCCGTCGTAGATCTCGCCCGTGTAGACGTTGACGATCTTGCCTCCCGTGATGACGGTGTCGGCATAAGCCCTGCCGGCCGCCACGTCGAGCAGTTTCATGTCCATGCGCTCCTCCTGTTCCCTTGCACCTTCTGGAACGCTCCCCCGGGGAGCGTTCCACTCGTGTCGTACCCGAACCTATTCGAACTCTATCTCACCCGTTTCCGGGTCCATGCACTTCACGATGGCGAGCGATTCGAGCCGGTGGCCCTGCGCGCGCAGGCGCTTTCCGCCCGGCTGGAAGCCCTTCTCGATGATGATTCCGATGCCCTCGACCGTCGAGGCGGCCTGCGTCGCGATGTCGAGCAGTCCCTCGAGCGCGCAGCCGTTGGCGAGGAAATCGTCGACGATGAGCACGTGGTCGTCCGGACCGAGGAACTGCTTGGAGAGGGACACGTCGTAGGTGCGGCCGTGCGTGAACGACTCGACCTCCGTCGTGTACACCTCGCCCGCGATGTTGCGGGTCTGCGCCTTCTTGGCGAACACGAACGGCACGCCGAGGCGGTTCGCGGTGGCGAAGGCGATGGCGATGCCGGATGACTCGATGGTGAGGACCTTGTTGATGGGACGGTCGGCGAACAGCCGCTCGAACTCCGCGGCGAGCTCGTCGAGGAAAGCGGGGTCGACCTGGTGGTTGATGAAGCTGTCGACCTTGAGGACGTCGCTGTCCCGCACGATTCCGTCGCGCCTGATCCGCTGCTCGAGAAGCTCCACACCCAGCTCCGTCCTCGTCTGCTTCCGATGGACATCCGCCTGGTGCGTTGAGCGTGTGTGCGCGGACTTCCAATCAGTATAGCGCGCGACGACACATAGTGGGACACTTTCGACCCGGTCAGAATCGTCCCGCTAGCGCAGGGCGAGGACGGGGCAGTGGTCGTGCTTGAAGTCCTTGACGACGAGCATCGTGGAGAGCGCGTCGGCGTGCTTGAAGAACAGCGAGTCGTGCCCGGCGCACAGGCCCATCACGACGTTGAGGTCGGTGCCGGCCTCGTTGAGGACGCGCGCCTGGTGGATGGGGTTGCAGATCACGGTCTTGCGGTCGAGGCGGCGCGGGACAGTGAGCGAGAGGTCCTCGTTCGTGAGGCTGCCGATCTTGCACATCGCGCCCACGACCTCGAAGCCCGCCTCTCGGAAGATCCGCACCGCCGCATGCGCCTCGCGGGCCATCGTCGTGCAGGACGCGATGCCGATCTTGCGAGCGCCCATCTCGCGGGCGAACAGGATGATCTCCTCGATGCGGCTCAGCTTAAGGTCGTACGCCTCGTACGCCGAGACGGCCGATGCCTCGAAGACCTTCCAGGTCTCCTCGTCGGCCAGCTCCTCCTGCAACTCGGCATCGTCCGCGAGGCAAAAGCCCCTCGTCGGGCAGAACGCCGGGTAGCCCTCGTCGTCGACGCGCTTGCACGCCAGCGCCGAGCAGTCGGCGCATGTCAGGTTCGTCTCCATCGCAGCTCCTCCATGTACGGATGAAACAAGTATAGTGAGTAGAGTGAGCCGCGGAACAGTCCGGCTCATCCGACTCGTCAGGAGGGGAGTGCAGGCGTGCGGAAGTTCGTTCCCGCCATAGCCATCTGGGTCGTCTTCGAGGCGATCGCCATCGTCCTGTGGCTCACGCAGGACAACATCTTCTATCTCTTCAACTTCACGTACATCGGCACGTGCATCGCGGTGGGCGCGATCCTCATGGCGCTCAGGTGGAAGCACGCGCGACGCTTCGTGCAGTTCGCCGTGGGCCTCTACCTGCTCGTGTTCGTCGGGCTCATCGGGCACGAGAACATGCAGGTCGAGGGCTTCTGGTATTACCTGTTCCTCGGCGTGTTCGAGGGCGCGACCATCCACTACCTCGTCGCGAAGATCGCCGGCCCCGTGCTGTTCGGCCGCGGCTGGTGCGGCTACGCCTGCTGGACCGTCATGGTCCTCGACCTGCTGCCGTGGAAGCGCTCGCCCGGGCGCAAGCAGGGCATCGGCTGGATCCGCTACGCGCTTTTCGCGGCCGCGCTGCTGCTCGTGGGCGCGACGCTCGTGTTCCACGTGGCGAGCGAACAGCTCTACTTCAAGATGTTCATCGTGGGCAACATCGCCTATTACGCCGTGGGCATCGCGCTGGCCGCCGCCCTGCACGACAACCGCGCGTTCTGCAAGTACATCTGCCCGGTCGGCGTGTTCATGAAACCCGGCGCTCGCGTGAGCATCATGCGCGTCGTGTGCGACGAGTCGAAGTGCGTGCATTGTGACGCGTGCCGGCGCGTCTGCCCGATGGACGTCGACATGCTCGACCCGAGCCGCAGTCGCCTGAACGGCACCGAGTGCATCCTCTGCGGCGAGTGCACGAGCGCCTGCCCCCACAACGCCCTCGACATCAAGGCGGGCGGGGGCAAGAAAAGCTGACAAACACGTCAGGCGCACGAGCGCCTGCCCCCACAACGCCCTCGACATCAAGGCCGGCGGGGGCAAGAAAACCTGACAATCACGTCAGACGTGTTTGTCATGGCCGCAAGTCCGCGATTTTGGTGGAGTTGAATGCAGCCGCTATGCGTTCAAGACCAAATCTTCGAGGACTCTCTGCTTTGAAAAGCGGCGACATGCCGCCGGCCACACGACGCGCGGGGGCAGAGGAGCACGTCTTCGCCTGTCCAAACCCCGGCTCCCGTCCAAAAATGCGGGTTTGTCGAAAAACAGGGCACCCGCGCACGTTTTCGTGGCCCGCCTGTCCAAAAATGCGGGGTTGTCGAAAGCGAATCTCTCCATCCTGTCCAAAAATGCGGGTTTGTCGAAAAATCTTGTCCCAAAATGAGGGTTTGTCGAAAAATCCGGAGCGTAATGCTTCGACAACCCCTCATTTTGGGACACGGGAGGGCGTTTTCCGTGCAAAGAGGGATCGGTTTTCGACAAACCCGCATTTTGACCCCCACTGCGAAGGGGCGCTGGCCGTGATCCGGGCTTGGACAAACTACAAACCCGCATTTTGGGACACGGGAGGGCGTTTTCTGTGCAAAGAGGGATCGGTTTTCGACAAACCCGCATTTTGATGCGGAGGACCGGGCTCCGCTAGGCCAACGTCGGACGCGCTGTGTCGCACGGGCGGCGTCGACACCTTCGCCCGCCCGGCTTGTGCGCAATGGGCGGCATGCCCGCGCATGTTTGGCAGATAAATCAAGGATCTGGAGCTCGCCGGTGTCGGCAAGAAGCCCGAGAAAAGCTGACAAACAGCCCTGACAAACAGCCCGCCTTGTTTGTCATGTGCGGGATCACCGCGCTTTGCCGCTGGCGGCTGGACTGGTGCACCGTGAGCCGCACTCGACTTTAATGGAGTGAGACGAATTGCACGCTCCTGCGTGGAACGCTCCCCCGGGGAGCGTTCCAGAAGTCACGCGCGGAGAACAATTGGAACGCTCCCCGGGGGAGCGTTCCAATCGCAAACGAAGGGAGGGTTGCGTGGACGTCGTCAAGACCTTCGGGCGAGCTGTCGAGTATCTCGCCGACACGCGCCCCGGCGCCGCGCGGGGCCTCATGCGCATCGGCTGGCAGGCGATGGGCGCCAAGTTCCACTACCTTCCCGTGAAGCAACTCGGTCAGGCCGATCGCTTCCTCGCCGACATGATGATGCGCAACATGCTGTTGCCGCTCCGGAAGCCGGACCGCTCGGCGATCGTGAGCATCTTCGTGCCCTGCGAGCTGCTGCAGGAGGCGGGGCTCAATCCCTACAACGTCGAGGCGTACTCGTGCTACACCGCTGCGTCGGAGGCCGGCCTGGGCTGCATCCAGGCCGCCGAGCAGGCCGGCGCGCCCGAGACGCTGTGCAGCTTCCACCGCACGTTCCTCGGCGCGGCCTACCGGGGCATTCTCCCCGCGCCGCGCTGCATCGTGTACACGAGCCTGCTGTGCGACGCCAACCTGCTGACGTTCCGCGAGCTTGCGCGCCACTACGACGTGCCGTCGTTCGCGATCGACGTTCCACGCTCGCAGACCCCCGCCAGCATCGAGCATGTTGCCGGGCAGCTGCGCGATCTCAAGGTGTTCCTGGAGGACGTGACGGGCAACAGTATCGACGGCGATGCGCTCCGCGAGCGCACCAAGCGCGCGAGCAGGCAGCTCGAGGCGCTCGACACCTACATGCGCCTGCGCGCGGACCGCTTCATTCCGACGGACGTGGTCTCGCCGTTCTACCGTACGATGACGAACAACGTCCTGCTCGGTACGGAAGATGTCAGCCGCCTGATGGAGCTCCAGATCGACGACGCGATCGCGGCGCCGCCCAAGCGCGGCACGCACCTCTACTGGATGCATGCTATCCCGTACTATTCCGACGCCCTCGAACCGCTGATCCTGCACGACGATGCCCAGATCGTGGGATGCGACCTCGCCCAGTCGGTGGCGCCTCCGACATCGACCGACGACCCCTACATGGCGATGGCCGAGCGGCTCGTGTTCAACATCATGAACGGTAATTCCTCGCGCCGCATCGATGCGGGCATCGCCAACGCGCGGGCCTGCGGGGCCGACGGCGTGGTGTGGTTCAACCACTGGGGTTGCAAGCACACGATGGGCATCTCGCAGATGGCGAAGAGGCGCTTCGAGGAGGCGGGGCTCCCGTTCCTGCTCCTCGACGGCGATGGATGCGACCATGCCCACGGGGGCGAGGGCCAGATGAGCACGCGCCTCGAGGCATTCCTCGAGATGCTCGAGGGGAGGCGCGCATGAGCGACCTCGTCTACGTGTGCAAGTACACGCCGGTCGAGCTGCTGGCGGCCTATGGCGCGGAGCCGCGCATCCTCAACGAGATGCGCGCGGGCTTCGACGCGGCCGAGCAGGTCGCAGGCCCCAACATCTGCGGCTTCGGCAAGACGGTGCTCGAGAGCGTCCTCGACGGCGATGTCCGCGAGCTCGCGCTCGTCAACTGCTGCGACACGCTGCGAAGCGTCCACGACGTGCTCGAGGCGAGCGGCGAGCTCGACTTCTGCTCGTGCATGGACCTGCCACGCTGCGGGGGCACGTGCTCGGTCGACTGGCTCGTCCGCGAGATGCGCACGCTCGGCCTGGCCTACGGCAACGCCCATGGCACGGCCTTCGACGAGGATGCCTTCCGTGCCGCCTTCGACGATTCAGGCGCTGCCGGCTCGCGCCCGACCCACGGCGAGCCGTATGTGGCCATCATGGGCGCGCGGTTGGGCGACGAGCTCTACGAGCGCATCGCGGGCCTCATGCCGATCGCGGTGCGCAACGTCACATGCGTGAACAACCGATCGGTGGCGGGAGAGGAGCCCCCGACCGAGCTGCACGGCGAGGAGCTGCTGCGCTGGTACGCGGAGCGGCTGATCGCGCAGGAGCCGTGCATGAGGATGGTCGACGGCACGGGCCGCCTCGCCATCCTCGAGGACCCCGATTTGCGCGGCATCATCTACCACGGCGTGAAGTTCTGCGACTTCTACAGCCTCGAGTACCGCCAGATCATGGAGCAGACGACGCTTCCCACGGTGAAGATCGAGTCGGATTACACCACGGGCAGCGCAGGGCAGCTCGCGACGCGCATCGAGTCGTTCGCGGAGATGCTGATGCAGCAGATGGCACCGGAGGAAGGTGTTTCGATGAACAAGGGCAGCAAGGGCGAGGGCAGGCTCTTCGCCGGAATCGACAGCGGATCGACGAGCACCGAGGCCGTCATCGTGACGGCGGAGGGCGAGGTGGTCGCCACCGCGATGGTGCCGACGGGAGCCGGTTCGACCACGAGCGCCGAGCGTGCGCTCGCGCAGGCGCTCGACAGCGCGGGGCTGGCTGCCGACGAGCTCGACGGCGTCGTGTCGACGGGCTACGGTCGCGCGGCCATCACGCGGGAGGACGGCAGCTCCGTCACCGAGATCACGTGCCACGCGCGCGGTGCCCATCACCTCAATCCGGCCATCCGCACGATTATCGACATCGGCGGGCAGGACAGCAAGGTCATCCGCATCGACGACGAGGGCCATGTGATCGACTTCGCCATGAACGACAAATGCGCTGCAGGCACCGGGCGCTTCCTGGAGATGATGGCCCACACGCTGCAGCTCGACATCGACGAGATGGCGCGGCGCGGCATCTCCTACGGCAAGGATATCGTCATCTCGAGCACGTGCTCGGTGTTCGCGGAGAGCGAGGTCATCTCGCTCATCGCGCAGAACGTGGCTGTGGACGACATCGTGCACGGACTCAACAAGTCCGTCGCCGCCCGCGCGGGCGCGCTCGCGAAGCGCGTGCGGGGGCAGGCACCCTACATGATGACGGGTGGCGTCTCGAGGAACCGCGGCCTGGTGCTGGCGCTCGAAAAGCAGACGGGCGAACCCATCGAGGTCCCCGAGCTCGCGCAGTACTGCGGAGCTCTCGGAGCGGCCCTCATAGCAGCTGGACTATAGAGAGGGTCGCTAACGCGTAGTCGACGTTGGCTCGCTTGGCTAAGGGATGTTTCCCTTGCCATGTGGTCTTTGCAGCCTCGGGGCGGAGTACAATCGCTGTAGATGACGTCTCTCCGAGAAAGGCTGCTCATGTGCACGGGTATCAGGTTCTCCGATAACGACGGCAACATGTATTTCGCCCGCAACCTCGATTGGAGCTGTGGCTACGGGGAGCGGGTGGTGATTACGCCGACCGGCTATGAGCCCAGGTCCCCGTTTGGCGCTATCGAGCGTATCGCCGAACCCATCATCGGCATGGGCATCGCTGCCGAGGGCGTTCCCCTGTACTTCGATTGTGCGAACACGGCTGGACTCGCCGTGGCGGGGCTCAACTTCCCCGGCTATGCCGAATATGCGCCCGAACCCGTCGAGGGCAAGGTGAACGTCGCCGCCTACGAGTTCCCGCTCTGGGTCGCCGCATGCTTCACGAGCGTCGATGCGGTCGAGGAAGCGCTGGCTGACGTCGTCATCGTGGACAAGCCCATCAACGAGCAATTCCCCTCGTCGCTGCTCCACTGGATCATCGGCGACGCGACGCGCAGCATCGTCGTCGAGCAGACGGCGGCTGGCCTGCAGGTCTTCCACGATGATGTCGACGTGCTCGCCAACCAGCCCGGGTTTGCCTGGCATGCCGAGAACCTGCACAACTACATCAACGTCGTCAGCGATGTGCCCGCCCCGGTGCGGTAGAATGCGGCGGAGCTCGCGCCCTACGGCTCGGGCGGCGGGATGCGCGGGCTGCCGGGCGATTACTATTCGCCCTCGCGTTTCGTGCGGGCCGCGTACCTCAACTCCCACTATCCGGCGAAGGATACCGAGGAGGAGAACGTAAGCCGCATGTTCCACACGCTCGGCGGGGTCGCCATGATCGACGGCGCGGCACGCATGGTGACGGGGACTACGAGATCACGGTGTACACGGGAGGCATCTCCACGCGCACGAACACCTACTACTATTCGACGTACGATAATCCGGCGATCAGGTCGGTCGCGATCGCCGACCATGACTCGACGGGTGCCGACCTCATCGTCGTGTAGCGATGAGGTGATGAGTCGAAGATAGGGGTTGCCTTCACCGTGCGTGCTAGCGGATGAAGTTCGTGCGCGCCTTCTTGATGGCAGGGGGCTCCTCGATGCCGGCGGCCCGTGCGGCTTCGAGGGCCTTCATCAGCCACGCCATGTTGGCGCCGAGCACCTGCATGGTCTGCACGCCCTCCTCATCCTGCACGGTCTCCTCGGGCGTATTGCCGTGGATCATGGGCCAGTAGCAGCTTGTGACCTGGTACATCTGCGTGATCTGCAGGTGCTTCTCGAGCTGCTCGAGCGTCGCGGTCGTGCCGCCGCGGCGGGCGCTCGCGATGACGGCGGCGGGCTTGCGCGCGAAGCTGACGTTCCCGCGGTTGGAGTAGAATGCGCGGTCCATGAAGCTCTTCATGGAGCCCGCCACGCCCGCGTAGTAGACGGGGGAGCCGAACACGAAGGCGTCGTAATCGCCGGCGATGGATTGGAACTCGGCCACCTTGTCGTCCTTGTACACGCATCCTTCGCCCTTGGAGCAGGTCCCGCAGCCGATGCAGCCGGCGATGGGCTTGTTGCCGATCCAGAATTCGTCGACCTCGATGCCGTTCTCGCGCAGGCTGTCGCCCACGATGTTCAGCGCGGTATGCGTGCAGCCGTTCTTATGCGGCGATCCGTTGACCAGCAGTGCCTTCATGATTCCATCC
>JBMNUM010000010.1:0-66015 GCA_050946275.1 Coriobacteriales bacterium | reverse complement strand
GTTGTGTTTTTTGGGGGGGGGGGGGGGGGCGGGCCCCCCCCCCCCCCCCCGCCCAGCTCATCACCGAGTGACCTAAAGCGTCATCATGAGCATCTTCGGATTCTCGGCGGCGATGCGCGCGGCCTCCCCCGCATCGAGGACCTGCAGGCAATTGGCCTGGCAATGCTGGACGCAGCTGGGCAGCTTACCCTCCGAGATGCGATCGCCGCACAGGTTGCACTGGTCGGTGAGCACGGGGAAGAACCGGTACTGCCACTTCCCCGAAGCCACCTCCCAGGGACCGACCTGGTTGACCTTGATACCGAACTTATCGGCCGGAAGGTCGTTCTTCACCTGACAGGCCACCTCACAGGAATGGCAGCCCGAGCACCAGCGGTAGTTCACAAGCAGCGCTTTTCCCGACATGGCTATTCCCCCTTCTCGCTCTCATCCCGAACCGGATACACCTTGCAGAGCAGGCACTTGTAGTTCGCACCGATACCGCTCTTGCCCGTGGTCCAGGGAATCAGGTTGTTGATGTTGAGGTCCATCACGTCATAGAGGTTCTCGGGATCGCCCTCGGGATGCCACCAGCCATGGTCCGTGGAGGCGACGCGTGCATCCTGACCGGGTGCGAGCTCCACCACGCGCTTGGCGCGCGCCGTGCGGCCAGTCGTGCCGACCGGGCCCTCGACCCACACCCATTGCCCCTCGCGCACGCCGAAACGCGCCGCCGCATCGGGATGGAGCTGGATCGTCGGCTCGGGATGGATTGCCCGCAGCCGGCCACCCTGGCGGTTCTCCGAATGGAACGTGTTGTGCCTGCGCGCGCCCGTCGTGAGCACGAGAGGATACTCCTCGTAGAGCTCGGGCTGCGAGAACGGTGTCATCGGGGGCTCGATGTAGTGAGGCAGCGGGTCGAACCCCATGAACTCGAGACCGCGCGAGTAGAGCTCGACGCGTCCCGTCGGCGTCATGAAGCCCACGCTGCCATCCGGGCGGATATTGCCCGTCTCGTTCTTGCGATATTCGAACGGCAGGTAGCTGGGAGCGGTGGCGCGCACCCCCTCGAAGTCCATGCCGGTCTCGACAAGGATGCTGCTGAACATGTCCTCGACGGTCTCCCACGGCCACGCCTCCGGATTGAACCTGCGGCCGAGCTCGAGGTTGATCTCCATGTCGCTCCTCGTCTCGCCGCGAGGCGGGACCGCGGCGTTGATGGTCTCGCCGCGCTGCGTCCCGTCGCCGCAGCGGATGCCGTTGCGCTCGGGATAGGTTGTCACGGGCAGGAACAGGTCGCCGTAGGCCATCGCCGTCGGCGTCATGAACAGGTCGACCACGACGTTGAACTCGAGGTTGCCGAACGCCTGCAGGGTCCGCTCGTTGTCAACGCCACCGCAGGCGATCTGATTGATCGTCTGGAGCCACGAGGCCTTCACCGGATAGTCCTCGGGCTGCTCGATCAGGTGGTCGATTGCGAGGTTCATCGACCCGACCTGCAGCGCAAGCTTGTAGACGAGCAGATCGTTAGCACCGATGCGCTTCTCCTCCGCATCGAAGGGCAGCAGGTCGCGTCCCCATCCGGTGATGTACTTGAGGAGCTCGGGGCCGATGACGTTCGAGCCGGGCTTCTCGAGGTTGCCGGTGATGGCGAAGAGGTCGAGGACGGCGCGGGAGCCGTCGACGCAGTCCTCGCGCTGGTCGAGCGCGACGCCCCACTGCAGGAGCGCGGGCGCGTTGTCGGCGATGAGGTGGGCGGCCGCGACGATCGAGTCGGCATCGACCCAGGTGACCTCCGATGTGCGCTCGAGCGTCCACTCGTCGCATACCTGCGCGTATTCGTCGAACCCGTAGCACCAGCAGTCGACGAAATCGGCGTCATAGAGTCCCTCCTCGATCATCACGCGCGCCATGCCGAGGGCGAGCGCATGGTCCGACCCCGGCCTCACGCGGCACCACACGTCGGCTTGCGCGGCGAGCCATGTCAGGCGGGGGTCCACCACGAGCAGCTTGGCGCCGCGCTGCAGGACGTCGGTCACCCAGTGGCCGTAAGCGCCATCCGAGTTGGCGACGACGGGATTGTTGCCCCACACCACCACGACACCCGGACAGACCCACTCGGGGTTATCGTATCGGTCGATGAACTGCTGGGAGTAGTCGCCAACCATGAAGGAGCCCGTGGTCATCATGCTCGCGAAGATACGCGGCCCGAAGCAGGCCACGTTCGAGAGGCTGAAAAAGTAGTTCGGACTGCCGAACGACCAGGCGAGGCGGCTGATGTAGGCGGCGATGTCGCGGCCCGTGCCCTGCATGAACAGCACGCTCTCGGCACCATATTCGTCCTTGTACTCGTTGAACCGCCTCTCGACCGTGTCGAGCGCCTCATCCCAGGTGATGCGCTCCCATGCATCCTTGCCCCGGTCCTCGCGCGCACGCTTCATCGGGTACAGGATGCGGTTCTCGTGGTTCACGAAGTCGGAAACCGCGCAGCAGCGGGGACACAGCCGCCCCTGGCTATACGGGTTCGCGGGGTCGCCCTCGACGTGGTCGACCTCGCCGTCCTTGCTGTAGATGAGCACGCCGCACCCGAGGTGGCAGCCGGGTGCGGACCATGCCGAGCCGCGCGTCACGTCGAAGGAGCCTTCCCGGTATCGCCAGGGTTTCTCCTGCTCGAAATAGCTCAGGCCACGCTCGTTGAGCTTCACATCGCCCGGCTCCACGACATCGCGCGCGAGCAGCGTCTCGCTCACAAATGATTTCTGCATTGCTTCCCCTCTCCCCAGATAGAAAGCCTTGAACCTGCGTTTAGAACCGACGGCTCCTACCAAAGCTCGGGCGACTTCATCTCGAGGACGCCGATGCGCGCCTTGGCAACGCCCTCGATCAGGCCATCGTGCACGCGACCCTCCGCGACGCCCTCCATGGTTCCGAGGATGGTGGTTATGGTGCAGCCGCAGCTGAAGTTGCCCTCATCGTCAATCTTCCCGTCGGAAACGGGTGCGGTCGAACCGAGCACGGTGAAGTCGCCCTCGAAGGTTCCGTCGCCCTTCCGATCGATCGTGAGCGTGCAGGGCTTCTTGCCGATGGGGATCTTGATGATTGCCTCGTAGACTTCCATTGCCATGATGCTCCCTCTCTCTTAATGCTTTCAGATATCGTTACGCGACATTTGTCGCATCTGTGATACCATCATCTCAGCTGTTAAACGGTAGGAATAGGTCACAGTTATACAATGCTGTTGCTTTTGCAACAGAAGTTGCAAACTGTATCGCCGCAGCTCTTCCGAAAGGGGTTGGCGATGGATATCCGCATACAGCGCACGAGGAGGATGCTCTTCGATGCATACGAGGAGCTGCTTGGGGAGATGCCGTTCGAGAAGATCAGCGTAACCGATATATGCGCGCGATCGACGGTGAACCGCGCCACGTTCTACCGGCATTTCCCCGACCGGGGCGCATTCATGAAGGCATTCCTGCAGTCGATGACCGACAGGTTCCTCGAGCACATCGACAAGGACGCCGCCCAGCTCGGGCTAGAGGAATACGCGCGCCACATGCACCGGGAGCTCATCTCGTTCGTCAACGGGAACCACGACCTCGCGCGCAACGCGATGGGCAGGCGCGCGGAGGTGGAGATCATCGACATGCTCACGAGGCAGATAGCGGTCGGGATCTTCGAGCATCTGGATGCATACGCGCGCAACGAGGGAATCGAGCTCGATGTGCCGGCGGATTTCGCGGCGTTGTACTACGCGGGCGGGATGATGCAGACGCTCCGCTGGTGGATCGATGCAGGCCAGCCGATTCCAGCAGAGGAGCTCGAGCGACGTTGCACCGCCGGGCTCATGGCTCAAGTCAGATAGGCCGCTGCAGCACGGCCACCAACCCGCATCACCGCACCTTGCAGCTCGGGCAGACGTCGGAAAGCCAGCACTCGGAGCACTTCGGCTTGCGCGCGTCGCAGACCTCGCGCCCGAAGGCTATCCACCGGTGGTTGATGTGCGTCCACTCGCTCTCGGGGAAGATCCAGAGGATGTCCTGCTCCACCTTCGAGGGGTCGGTGTTCCTGGAAAAGCCCAGCTTGCGCGCGATGCGGCCCACGTGCGTGTCGACCGCGACGCCCTCTGCGATCCCGAATGCGTCGTTGAGCACAACGTTGGCCGTCTTGCGACCGACGCCCGGCAGCTTGATGAGCTCGTCGATCGTCCGGGGCACCTCGCCGCCGAACTCCGTCAGCAGCGTGGCCGCGCACTCGATGCAGCGCTTGGCCTTCGTCTTGTAGAAGCCGAGTGGATGGATGACCTCCTGGATCTCGAGCTCGTCGGCCGCGGCCAGCGCCTCGGGGGTCGGCCATCGCCTGAAGAGCTCGGGTGTCACGCTGTTGACGGCCTTGTCGGTCGTCTGCGCGGAGAGCAGCACGGCAATCACCAGCTGGAAGGGGTTCTCCGATGTGAGATACCCGCCGCTGCTCGGATAATGCTCCGCCATGCGCTCCATGACGATGCTCGCCCGCTCCGCGACCTTCGCCGAGGGCTTCCTGCGCTTGCGCGGCTTCGACGCCGTTTTCTTCCCCGTGTTCTTCTCAGCGGCCATGGGGCCTCCCCTCACCTGATGGACATGTCTATTCTACGGCGATGGAAGAGTGCCGTCAGCAACGACCATCTCCTTCGTCACGGCATCTCGACGACTTTCTCCTCCACGAACCAGCGGGGGTCCTCGTAGAAGAGGTAGGTGATGTTGCGGCCGATGCGGATCGTGTAGCGCATGCCATCCCCACCGGTCTTGAGCGAGGCGGCGCGGCGCACGTCGCGGACGTCGTCTATGGGGAAGACGCGCCCGTCATCCCACTCGATGGACAACGGGATGACGCGCCCGTCCTCGTCGTGATGCGCCACGACCGAGACGTATCGCTTCTCCCTACCCGTTATGCCCTTCGCCGCCACGTGCCATCACCTCCTCCGGCTCATCCGGCCGCCCCATGGAAGAATCCGACCGGATGCACGACGTTATCGCGCTTGATGTCGAGATCCGTCAGCGTATCGTCGGCCAGCTCGGCGAGCCGGCGCACGCATGCGTTGCCGAACCGGTTCCGGAGCCCGTCAATCGCGTGGTCGAGCCGCTCCAGGCCCTCGCGACGCTCCATGTCGGAGAACAGATCGCCCTGCAAGGGCACCTCGACCGGCACGAGGTTGCATGCCCTCACCCCGATCGCGCGCAGCGGGTGGGATGGACCGAATGGCACGTTCGCGCGCAACAGCTCGAAGGCCGTGCGCGCTATCTCCTCCGTGATGCTCGTGGGCACGCGGAGCGTCACCTGCCTGCCGAAGAAAGTGAGGTCTCCGCCATCGCGCGCGCTCACGGCCACGACGCGGCAGCGGAACCCCTCCTCGCGCAAGCGCTGCGCGAGCGACTCCGCGAGCAGATACACGAGCGCCTTGGCGGACGACTCGTCCACGATATCGTGCGGCGCGGTGAGCCCGTTGCCGATGGATTTGATCTCGCGCCGCGTATCCCCCGCACATGGGTCGAGCACCTTGACCGGACTGCAGTCCAACCCGTTAGCGAACGCGCGGAGCACCCCGCCCATCTTGCCGAGCCGATGGACGAGCATGCGCTCGGATGCCGTCGCGAGCTCGCCGATCGTGAGGATGCCGAGCTCGCGCAGCTTGCGCTCCGTCGCCGGCCCCACGTAGATGAGCTCCCGCACGGGATAGGGCCAGACGACCTGCCGGTAGTTCTCCGGCGTGATGCGCACGATGCCGTCGCCGCGATCCTCGTCCGAACCGAACTTCGCGAACACCTTGTTCCACGACACGCCGACCGAGACCGTGAGCCCCAGCTCCGACTTCACCCGCTCCGATATCTCGGTCGCCACGAGCATCTCGTCGCCGCCGAACAGCTCGAGCGAGCCGGTGATGTCGAGCCAGCTCTCGTCGAGGCCGAACGGCTCCACCTGGTTCGTGTAGTCGTAGTAGATCATGCGCGCGAGGCGCGAGTAGCGACGATATGCCGCGTAATCGGGCGGGACGAGGATGAGGCTCGGGCACTTCTGCCGCGCCTGCCAGATCGCCTCAGCTGTCTTCACGCCGTATGCCTTCGCCTCGCGGCTCTTCGCCAGGATGATGCCGTTGCGCCGTTCCGGGTCTCCGGCGACCGCGATGGGCAGGCCGCGCAATTCCGGGTTCCGGTGCTGCTCCACGGTGGCGTAGAAGCAATTCATGTCGGCATGCAGGATGGACCGACGCATGGCACCTCCTCTCTTGGCTCCCACTATCGAACATATGTTCTATATCGGAGTTCCATTGTGCACCGAACGGGAGGTGCAGTCAACGAGGAGACTGAATTAATGTCCGGACCTGCCAAACAAGGCGGGTCCGTCACCTTGCGAGCGCGTCGGCGAGGTCGTCGAGGTCGGCCTGCTCCGTGAAACGGCCGAAGCTCACGCGGAGGAAGCGCGAGGCTTCCTCGTCGTCGTAGCCCATCGACTTGAGGACATGGCTCGGCTTGGCCTGGCTGGCCGTGCAGGCCGAGCCGCCCGAGACGGCGAACCCCAGCAGGTCGAGGTCCATCACCAGATCCTCGGAATAGCGGTCCGCGAAGAGCAGCGGCACCAATCCGGGAAGATGGCGCGAGACATCCCCATCCGGGATGCCGGTGGCGAGGCGTGCGATCGCTCCCCCGCCCCGATGAGCCGGGAAACCGCTCCCCGCCCCATCCGCCACGCGCTGGATGAACGCGTCGCGCATCGCGCACAGCCGCCTCGCCTCGGCAACCGCATCGGTTCCGCATGCGAGCTCGACGGCGCGGGCGAGACCCACGATACCGGCGGCGTTGTAGGTGCCGGGGCGCTTGCCGCGCTCCTGCCCGCCGCCATGCAGAATCGGCGAGAACGGAGCGCGCTTGGAGAGATAGAGCGCGCCGGTGCCTTTCGGACCGCAGATCTTATGCGCGGTGAAGCTCAGGGCGTCCACGCCCAGCTCGGCCACGTCGACCGGCACCTTCCCCACCGCCGCGACGGCATCGGTGTGGAACAGCGCACCGCGGGCATGGGAGACCTCCGCCAGCTCGCGAACCGGCTGCACGGTTCCCACCTCGTTGTTCGCCATCATGACGCTCACGACGAGCGTATCGGGCCGCATGGCCGCCTCGAGCGAGGCGGGCGCCACGAAGCCGCTCGGATCGGGGTCGACGAACGTCACCTCGAAGCCATCGGCCTTGAGCGAGCGGACGGCGTCGAGCACGGCCTTGTGCTCGAACGACGATGCCACGACATGCCCCGGGCCCTTCGCCTTGCCGACGCGCGAACGAGCCGCGAGCGCCATTCCGCGCACGGCCATGTTGTCCGACTCGGTGCCGCCCGAGGTGAACACGATCTCGTAGGGGTCGCGCACGCCGATGAGCCCTGCGACGATGCGACGGGCATCCTCGACGGCGGCATGGGCGGCCTTGCCCTCGGAATACAGCGCGCTCGCATTCCCGAACATCCCCGACGGGCCGCCGAGGAAGGGCATCATGGCCTCGAGAACACGCTCGTCGAGCGGCGTCGTCGCGGCATAGTCGAGATATCTGCGCAATGAATCGGACACGGCAGTCCCCTGCTTTCGATGAAATAGACGAGTCGAAGGACGGTCCTTCGACGTATCGCGCTACCTTGCGCCGGCCTCGCCGGCGGCGCGGATGGCCTCCATGGCCACCACGTGGTCGGGCTGTCCGAACACGGCGTTGCCCGCCACGAGCGCCGTCGCGCCGCGCTCCGTCACGAGCGGCGCCGTCTTCGCGTTGATGCCGCCGTCGACCTCGATCAGGGGCGAGAGGCCCTCCTGCGAGCAGAACTCGACGATCTCGGAGATCTTATCGGGCGTCGACTCGATGAACGACTGGCCGCCGAAACCCGGATGCACGCTCATGACGAGCAGCACGTCGGCCAGGTCGAGGACGTCGTAGAGCTCCGAGACGGGGGTGTCCGGGCTGATCGCGATGCCGCTGCGGACCTCGCGCTCGCGGATGTGGTGCAGCAGATCGCGGCACTCGCGCGGCGAGCCGAAGGCCTCCACGTGGACCGTCGCGATGTCCGCGCCGGCGTCGAGGTACCAGTCGATCTGGTCGGCGGGATTGTCGATCATGAGATGCACGTCGAGCGGCGTGTCGGTGATCTTCTTCATGGCCTTCACGAACGGGACGCCGAGCGTGAGGTTGGGAACGAAATGCCCATCCATCACATCGAAGTGGATGAGATCCGCCCCGTGCACGGAGATGTTGCGCACATCGCGCTCGAGGTTCATGAAATCCGCCGAGAGAATCGACGGAGCCATCAAAATACCCATCAGGTTTCCTTTCCGGCCCGACAAAGGGGCCAGACCCCTTTGCCATGACATCGGGGTCCGACCCCTTTATCAAGTTGAAACGCTCCCCCAAGGAGCGCCCCACACGATCACTTCCCCTGCTGCTCCTTCTCGCGGGCCTCCTCGATCGTCTTCTTGGAACCCACGGAGAAGCGCGACTCCTCGCCACGCGCGAGCCTGCCGATGTTGCCGCGGTGCGCGTAGAACACGACGGCCGTGACGATGACCGCCACGACGATCCACGGCATGTGCTGGTTGTAGACGAAGATCGTGCACAGCAGATATCCGACGGCGCCGGCCATCGAACCGATGGAGACGTACTTCGTGAGGAAGCATCCGAGCAGGAACGCGACGAGCGACGCGAGCGCGCACCACGGGCACAGCACGCAGAAGCCGCCGAACGAGGTCGCGATGCCCTTGCCGCCCTTGAACTTGAGGAATGGCGAGTACATGTGGCCGAGCGTGGTGAGCATCAGCGCTCCGCCGCGCGCCCAGTCGACGATGAGGTCCACCGTCTGCGCCGATGCGCCGCCGGCCTGCAGCGCCGCGAAGGCCCCGCCGAGCGCGTGAATGATGCCGAGCATCACCAGCCCGCCGCAAACGCCCTTGAGGATGTCGAGCACGCAGACGAGCGCGCCGCCCTTCCAACCGAGCAGGCGCAGCGAGTTCGTGGTGCCGATGTTGCCCGACCCGTGCTTGCGGATGTCGATGCCGCCCATGACCTTGCCGACGATCACGCCGCCCGGAATCGAGCCTATGAGGAAGGCGATGACGAGCCCGACGACGATCGCCAGACCTATGACCAGACCCTCTCCCATGTCCTGTCCCTATCCCCCTCGCTCCCCCATCGGGAGCGCCATCGAAGATGTAATCCTACCCCTTGCGTCTGAACATGAACCTAACGGGGGTGCCCGTCAAGTCGAACTTCTCGCGCATCCTGTTCTCGAGAAACCGCTCGTAATTACCGTCGACGAGCTCGGGATGGTTGCAGAAGAACGTGAACGTCGGCGGCCCCTGGCGCGTCTGCGTCACGTAGTTGATCTTGAGGCGCTTCTTGCCCTCCGAGACCGTGAAGCCGAAGTCGCGGATCTCCGTGAGGAACGCGTTGAGCTTGCTCGTGGAGATGTGCTGCGAATGGTTCGCGGCGACCTGGTCGATGAGCGGCCAGATGCGGTGCACGCTGCGCCCCGTCAGCGCCGAGATGGGCTGAACGGGTGCATAGCCGACGAACATGAGGCGGTCCTCTATGCGGTCGGTGATCTTCTTGCGCTCGCGCTGGTCGGTCACCACGTCCCATTTGTTGAGGCAGATGATGAGCGCACAGCCCTTCTCGCGGGCGATGCCCGCCACCTTCTGGTCCTGGTCGGTGAGACCGAGCGTGCCGTCGATCACGAGGATGGCGACCTTGGCCCGCTCGATGGCGCGGATAGCGCGCAGGAAGCCGTAGTACTCGAGGTCCTCGACGATGCCGCTCTTCTTGCGGATACCCGCCGTGTCGATGAGGCGGTACATCTTGCCGTCGTGCTCGATGAGGGCGTCGATGGCGTCGCGCGTGGTGCCCGCGACGTCCGAGACGATGGAGCGCTCGGCGCCGGTCATGCAGTTGAGCAGCGACGACTTGCCCGCGTTCGGCCGGCCGATGATGGCCACGTCGATCGCGTCGATGTCGTCCTCGTCATCGTAGGTCGGCAGGACCTTGACGACCGCATCGAGCAGGTCGCCCGTCCCGTGTCCGTGCAGGGACGAGATGGGCCACGGCTCGCCGATGCCGAGCTGCAGGTAGTTCCAGATCGCGGTCTCGTCGTCGGGATTGTCCATCTTGTTGACGACGAGGAAGACCGGCGTTTTCGTGCGCTTCAGCAGCTTGGCGACCTCCGAGTCGTCGCTCGTCACGTCGCTGCGGCCGTCCACCATGAAGATGATGGCGTCGGCCTCGTCCGCCGCCATGAACGCCTGGCTGCGGATCGACTGCTGGAACCGGTCGTCATCGCTCATCTCGATGCCGCCGGTGTCGATGATTATGAACTCGCGTCCGTTCCAATCGGCCTTGTGGTACGAGCGGTCGCGCGTGACGCCGCGATGCTCGTGCACGATGGCATCGGAGGTTTGCGCGACGCGGTTGACGAGCGTCGACTTGCCGACGTTCGGCCGGCCGACGACGGCCACAATGGGTAAAGACATCCTTGCCCCGAATCTATCCCTCAACGCGGTCGGAACGCATGCTTGCGCCCAGAACCGCGTCCATCAGTTCCTTCGCCGTATAGCATACCACGGTGATGGGGACGCCGGATGCGCTTTCGATACCCGACACGGACATGCCGTCGAGGGTGAGGCCATCGTCGTTGAACATGGCCGACGGGAGTATGGCGCGCACGCCGCCCTCACCGATGCGGGCCACGCGCTCCGCGAGCGCCTCCGCAACGTCGGCCCCGGTGAGCAGGCCGCTCACGTCGACGTTACCGCCGAAGAAGCGGTTGTCAACGCCGAGCACCTCGGCCCGGTCCGCCAGCGGCGAGGCGGCGACGAGCTCATGCAGCACCGGCTCGAGCGACCTCCCGCACACGATGAGCGCATTTTGGGACGTTCCCCCGGGGAGCGTTCCAAAATCGAGCTCACCCCACTCGTCCACGAGGACGCGGAGCATGCCGATGCCGTCGAAGTACTGTGGATAGCCGGCGTAGTCGTCGGCGGCGGGTAGGTGCGCGATCGCATCGGCACCATAGGCGTTGACGTAGAACTCGTCGGCGAGCTGGACCTTCCCCACCCAGCCCGCATCCGCGAGCTCGCGCTGATACGCGCCCACCTGCTCGATGACGGCGCGGGCGGCGGCGGGCTCGGCGAACGATGTGTCGAAGCGGTCTTGGAAGCGCGTGTACCCCAGGGGCACGATGCCGATCGACTCGACGTTATCCTCCGCGATGGCCCAGCGGATCGTCTCGTCGAGCACGGCGCCATCGTTCACGCCGGGCACGAGCACGACCTGGAGGTGGAGCCGGATCCCGGCGTCGAGCAGCTCGCATGCCACCTCGAGCCCGCGGGCATGGTTGCGCCCCATGAGCTGGCGGCGCGCGTCGGCGTCGACCGCGTGCAGCGACATGTGCAGCGGCGAGAGGTCCTGCTCGATGACACGCTGCACGTCGTCGTCCGTCATGTTCGTGAGCGTGACGAAGTTGCCCTGCAGAAACGACAGGCGGTAATCGTCGTCGCGGACGTACATGCCGGAGCGCATCCCCTCGGGGAGCATCGCCATGAAGCAGAACGTGCAGGCGTTGCAGCATGTCCGCAGCCCGTCGAAGAGGTTGTCGGCGAACTCGAGTCCCCAGCTCTCCATCGGCTCGCGCACCATCTCGGTCGTGCCATGGAGGATGCCGTCGGTCACCTCGAGCTCGACGGAGAATCCGTCGGCAAGCCAGAACCAGTCGATGATGTCGCGCAACGGCTCGCCATCCGCGCTCAAGACGCGCATGCCCGGGAGCACGCCCGCCTCGTCGGCCGGCGAACCCGGCTCCACGTGCGCGACGATGGTCCCGGTCGCCCCGGGAGGCGTCGTGGGCGCGTAATCGGCTCGCGAATGAGTCAGAGGACCGCCCTTTGACTCATTTGACTCGCCGCGCATCGGGTCGCTCATCACGCGATCTCCTCGAGGGCCTTGACGACCGCATCCACATGGGCCTGCGGCGTCGATGCGCCCGCCGTCACGCCGACGGTGCGCGCGCCTGCGAACCAGGAAGCCTCGAGCTCGCCGGATGTCTCGATGTGATGCGTCCGCGGGCACGCCTCGGAGCATATCTCGGCCAGGCGCCGCGTGTTGCCGGAGTTACGGCCGCCGATCACGACCATGACGTCGGCTTGCGCCGCGAGCCCGCGAGCGGCTTCCTGGCGCTTCCGCGTCGCGGCGCAGATCGTATCGTGCACCTCCACGTCGTAACCGCGCTCCCCGAGTCCGTCGACTATCTCCGCGAGCTTCTCGGGAGACTGGGTCGTCTGCACGACCACGCCCACGCGGGCGCCCTCGCCGAGCTCGGGAATCTCGTTCGCCTCGAGCACGATGGCGGCATGCTCCCCAGCATGGGAGAGGATGCCCTCCACCTCGGGATGGCCTTTCTCGCCGACGATGACGACGAACCGCCCCTCTGCCGCCAGCTGGGCGGCGGATTGCTGCACACGGCGCACATGGGGGCACGTCGCGTTGACGATGCGCAAGCCGCGACGCTGCGCCTCCTCGTACTGCCCGCGGGTGATTCCGTGCGAGCGCACGACGAGCGTGCCCTCCTCCATCTCGCTGATGTCCCGGACGACGCGGGCTCCCCGCGCCTCGAGATCGGCGACGACGATCGGATTGTGGATAAGGGGACCGAACGTGTGCACGTTACCCTTGCCGGCATCATCCCCGAGGGCCTCGAGCGCCATGTTCCGCGCTCGCTCGACGCCGTAGCAGGCTCCCGAGGGATCGGCGACGATGATGTCCATGGCGCTACTCCTTCCCGGAGTCCCGGGCGGGATCCTTCTGATCCGAGACACCGGCATCCCCGGCAGCCTCCGCGGCGTCATCCGCCGCCGGGGCCTTCCCCACGCGGATGACCTCGGGAGCACCACCCAGGTCCGCGACGATCTGGCGCACGCGGCGCATCGTCTCGGCGGTCACCTCGGTGAGCATCTCGTTCTTGCCGAGGTCCTTGTAGTCGTGCCAGTCGATGGGGTCGCCGAAGCGCAGGACCACCTTCGGGAAATGCAGGCGCTTGGAGCCGTGCGGGCTGATGTCGATCGTGCCCTTGATGCCGACGGGGACGATGAGCGTGTCGGCCATCTTCGCGATGAGCGCGACGCCCTCGCTCGGCTCGATCACGCGCGGGTCGTCGTACTTGACGCGCGTCGCCTCGGGGAAGATCCCCACGTTCTCGCCACGCCTCAGGCACGCGATAGAGCGCTTGATCGCCTTGCGGCCGCGCGCATCCGTGTACACGGGGAACACGCCCGTCCAGGCGAGCAGGTGGTCGAGGATCTTGTGCGTGAACAGCTCTCCCTTGGCCATGAAGCGCACGCGGCGCGGCCAGATGCCGTCGAACACGAACATCGGGTCGGTGTAAGAGGAGTGGTTGCCCGCGATGACGACGCCGCGACCCTCGGGCAGCTTATCGAACACCTCGAGGTTCTCGTAGCGCGCGCGGAAGGTCCAGCGGATGGCCGAGCCCACGATGTAGCGCGCGGTCACGACCGCGCCACGCAGGAACGTGCTCTGGTCGGCCAGCGCGCCGTCATAGTACTTATCGAGTTTCTCGTTGAGCTCGCCCATGGCTCCCGGCTCCCGAACACGCGGCGCCCGCTAGGCGCGCTTCTCCTCGATGAGGCCGACGATCGTGGTCACGACCTCCTCGAACGTCATGTCGGTCGTGTCGATCTCGATCGCATCCTCCGCGCGGGCCAGCGGTGCCGTCTCGCGCGAGGAGTCGTACTTGTCGCGGTACTTGATGAGCTCGAGCGTCGCCTGCTCGTCCGTGTCGCCCACGCCGCGCTCCTTGTTCTGCGCGACGCGACGGCGGGCGCGCTCCTCGGCGGACGCGGTGAGGAACACCTTGACGTCGGCATTCGGGAACACCACGGTGCCGATGTCGCGGCCCTCGAGAACGGTGTCGACCCTCGACCCCATGGCGCGCTGCTGGTCGGTGAGCGCGGCGCGCACGTCAGAGCACGCGGAGACGAGCGAGACGGTCGCGTCGACCTCGTGCGTGCGGATCTGCTTCGTCACGTCCTGGCCGCCGATGAAGACCTTCGAGGGCTGGCCGGTCGTGTCGTACTCGAACGCGATGGGCTCGGTGTTGGCGATCTCGACGATGCGCGCCCGCACGTCGGCGGGGGCGTCGGGACCGTCGAGGGTCGCGATGTTCTCGAGGTCGAAGCCCTCCTGCAGGCCGCGGTACGTAACAGCGCGGTACATCGCGCCCGTGTCGATCGTGTAGAAGCCGAGGCGCTTCGAGACCTCCTTGGCGACGCTCGTCTTGCCCGAGCCGGACGGTCCGTCGATTGCGATGATCATGCTCTCTCCTATCGTTCGAACGAGTCGGAGGACAGTCCCTCGACCCATTCGCGTCGCTTTATTCCTGCGGTTGCTGCAGCGCGTCGAGCTGCGCGATGAAATTAGGATAACTCACATCTATGCACGCCGTGTCGAGCACATCCCCGTCCAAGCCGAAGCATCGGTTTGCGAGCACCCACGTCATGGCGAGCCGGTGGTCGCCGTGCGGGTCGAGCGTCTCGTCCTCCTCGGGCGCGCCCTCTTCGATCACGAGGTCGTCTCCCTCCTCGCGCGCCGTGCACCCCAGCTCCGTGAGGCCGCTCACGACCGCCGCGAGCCTGTTGGACTCCTTGACGCGCAGCTCCTGCACGCCCTCGAACACCGTCGTGCCGCCGGCGACCGTCGCCAAGAGCGAGAGTGCGGGGATCTCGTCGATGAGGGCGGGGATCTCCGCGGGCTGAACGTGGACGGCCTCGAGCGCGGGCGCATAGCGGATGCGCACGTCGCCGATGGGCTCCCCGCCGACGAGGGCCGTCTCCTCCATCTCGATATCGCACCCCATACGCATGGCGACATCGAGGCCGGCCGTGCGCGTGGGATTGAGGCCGAGGTTGTGGATCGTGACGTCGCTGCCGGGCACGAGCGCGGCGGCGACCGCGATGAACATGGCCGAGGACGGGTCGCCCGGCACGCGCACGTCGCACGCATGCAGGCTCTGGCCGCCCTCGATGCTCACGATGTAGTGCAGCGTGTTCGCATCGACATCGACGCCGAACGCCGGGAGCATGAGCTCGGAGTGGTTGCGGCTCAGGTACGGCTCGGTGAGCACCGTCGTCCCCGCGGCGTTGAGGCCGGCGAGGAGCAGGGAGCCCTTCACCTGTCCCGATGCCGTCGGTGAGTCGTACTCGATGCCCTGCAGGCTGGACGTGCCGTGCACGGTGAGGGGCAACGTGACCTCCTCGCCATCCCAGGCCGCGCCGTCCTTCGTGAAGCGCGCGCCCATCTGCGTGAGCGGCTTGACGACGCGGCGCATCGGGCGGCGCTCGAGCGAGGAGTCGCCCACGAGCGTGGCCTCGATGTCATAGCCCGCGAGCATGCCGAGCAGCAGGCGCGTCGTCGTCCCCGAGTTGCCGCAGTCGAGCGGCGCGTCGGGCGTCCGCGGCCCGCGGCGGCCCCAGCCCGTGACCAGGGCGTCGAAGCTCATGTCGTCCATGCGGAGCACGTCGACCTGGGCGCCGAGCTCGCGCAGGCACTCGAGCGTGCTGCGCACGTCGCGCGAGTTCAGCACGTGCTCGAGGCGCGATGTGCCCTCGGCCATCGACGCCATCATCAGGGCGCGGTGCGAGATGGACTTGTCCGAAGGGACCTCCAGCTCTCCATCGAATGCGCGTATACTGCCACCATCGTCTTGCATGTTCGGTCGGCGCCTAGGCGCCCTCCCCCTCTCCATCCGCGGCGTGGGCGGCCGGTTGCGCGGTCTCGATCAGACGCGCGCACGCGTCTCCGCCGCCAACCCGTTCCAGCACCGCATCGAACCCGCCGGCATCCAGCTCGCCGAGCAACGCGGGGATATCACCCTCGTCGGTCAGGACGAGCTCGAGCACCGCGCGGCCTGCGTCGATATGGTCGATCTCGATCGATTGGATATTGCAGCCGAGCCTTCCCGCGAGAGCGGTAACCTCGGCGATGATGCCCACCTTGTTCTCCATCTGGACCCGGACGACCACGAGATGCTCCGACTTGGGCACCCAGGCGGCCGGGATGCGCCTCCGCTCCCTCGCGCTGTCGGCGAGCCGGGCGTGGAGATCGTCCGAATCCGCCCGCGCTATCGCGGCGCCGAAGCCCGCGAGAATCTCGCCGAGCTCGGCGAGGCCGTGGGCGATGGCGGCGCGGTTGTCCAAGGCGATGCCCGTCCACAGGTCGGGCGAGCCCGCGGCGACGCGCGTCGTGTCGCGGAATCCGCTTCCGACGACGCGCCACAGCTCGCCGTCGGCACCCGCGTGACGGGCCGCTAGCTCCACGAGCGCGGCCGCGGTCATATGCGGGATGTGGCTCACGATGGCGACCATCTCGTCGTGCGCGGCGCGGGGCAGCGAGATGCTGCGGGCGCCGAGCGCGGTGATGAGCGCGTGCAGGCGGGCGAAATCGTCGCCGTCCGTGCGCTCATCCGGGCACAGCACCCAGTGCTTGCCCTCGAAGAGCCCCGGGTCCGCCGCATCGAGACCGCCCACCTCGCGGCCGGCCATGGGATGGCCCGGGATGAAGCGGGAGGGATCGGGCAGCACCTCGTCCGCAATCGCGCAGATGCCGGCCTTCGTGGAAGCCGTGTCGGTGACGAGACCGCGGTAGCCGCTTGCCGCGATGAGCGCGAGCGCATCGCGGGCGCACGATATGGGCGCGGCGAGGATGACGAGGTCGATGCCGCCTCCGCCGAGAAGCTCGGGAAGCGAGGGGTCGTCAGGCTCGAGGCCCTGCTCGACGATGCCCTCGTCGAGGGCCATGCGCAGCGTGACGCCATCTGCATCGACGCCGAGGACATGGGGTCGCGGATCGAGTGCGGCGAGCGCCCGCGCGCACGAGCCGCCGATCAGGCCCATCCCGTAGATGAGGATGCACTCGAAGGGGCAGCCGGGCAATCGGGGGCCGCTGTTTTGGTCGCTTTGTGGGCCAGAAGTATCCATGGCATCAATGGTAGCAGATGCGCCGGTAAAGGGCGGGTCGCATCGGCGACGTGGGATGATTGGAGCAGGGCAGCTCCACGAAGAAGCATGGCATAGGAGCACGGGCCTCCGGATTAGCGGAGATGTGGGGGGTTTGCTGATTGCCGCTGCCGCGGGAGCGGTCAGCAAACCCCACATCACGGGTCGAAATGCGGGTTTGCTGATTAGCGCCGCCTCAAATGCGGTCAGCAAACCCCACATGGGAGCTCAAAATGCGGGTTTGCTGATTGCCGCTGCCTCAAACACGGTCAGCAAACCCCACATGCGGCGGGCCCGACCACGTGGCACGCGGCCGCGAACCGCCGGTGAGGTCCGGGAACCCGGGCCCACCGCGACAGCACACATGGCGCTGTCCCGAATTGCGGGGTTGTCGAAAAACGGAGCGCCCGCGCACGTTTTCGCAGCCCGCCTGTCCCAAATTGCGGGGTTGTCAAAGTCGGACTTCTCCAGATTGTCCGGAAATGCGGGGTTGTCGAAAAATCTTGTCCCAAAACGCGGGTTTGTCGAAATACCCGGAGTAGATTGCTTTCGACATCCCCGCATTTTGGAACACGGAGAGGCGTTTTCCTTGCAAGGCGGGCCCAGTTTTCGACAACCCCGCATTCTGGGGCACGGGAGGGCGTTTTCCTTGCGGGCGGGCCGGCTTGCAGGGCGTTTTCCTCGCAAGGCGGGCCCGGTTTTCGACAACCCCGCATTCTGGGAGACGAGGTCTCCGGATCCCGTCAAACCGGCGCTGGCATTCGCACTGCACGGAAGCGCATCGGCGACGTGGGATGCCGCATCCCCTACTGGATGGCGTCGCGCAGCGCCTGCTCCTCGTCGGCGTTCAGCTCGCGCCAGCTGCCCTCGGGCAGACCGGCGAGCGTGATCGGGCCGAACGCCCTGCGATGCAGCTTCTTCACGGGATGACCCACCGCCTCGAGCATGCGCTTGACCTGGCGCTTGCGGCCCTCCGTGAGCGTCATGCGCACATCCCACGGGCCGCTCGCGAGCAGCTGCACCCTCGCGGGCAGCGTCGGGCCGTCCTCGAGCTCGATGCCCTGTTCGAGCCGCCGCGCGTCTCCCGCCGTCAGCCTGCCGACGACGCGGGCCTCGTAGACCTTCGGCACCTTGTGCCTGGGGCCGAGCAGCTGATGGCCCAGCTCGCCATCGGTGGTGAAGAGCAGCACGCCGGTCGTGTCCATGTCGAGCCGGCCGATAGGGAACAGGCCCGGATACTCCTTGACGGGCACGAGCTCGGCCACCGTGTGGCGGGCGTGCGGGTCGCTCATCGTGGAGACGTAGCCAGCCGGCTTGTTGAGCAGGATGACGACGGGCTTCGAGCCCCAGACCACCTCGATGCCGTCGACGGCGACCTTGTCCACCAGCGGGTCGACCTTCGCGCCGAGCTCCGTCACGACCGCGCCGTTGACGGTGACGCGCCCGGCGGTCATGAGGTTCTCGGAACCGCGCCTCGAGGCAACGCCAGCGCGCGCCAGGAACTTCTGCAGGCGCATCGGGTAATCGTGCGGATCGCGCCGCGCGTCATCGGTCATCTTGCTTCTCCCATCGAATGGGCCGAAGGACAGCCCTTCGGTTCGTCTCGTCGCTACTCGTCGTCCTCGTCGGCCATCTCGAAGATGAGGTCATCCTCGTCCTCCGCCGCATCGTCCTCGTCGGCGAAGACGCTCTCCGACGCGTTCACGGACAGGCGCTCGACGATGAGGCGCCTCGTCTCCTCGTTGGCCGCGAAGTCCTCCAGCGGCGGCAGGTCGCGCACGGTGCGCAGGCCGAACTTCTCGAGGAACGTGCGGGTCGTGGCGTAGAGGATCGGCTGGCCGATCGTCGTGTCACGCCCGGCCTCGCGCACGAGGCCCTTCTCCACGAGCGACGAGATGACGGCATCCGAGTTCACGCCGCGGATCGACGCGACCATCGCGCGCGTCGCCGGCTGGTTGTACGCGATGACGGCGAGCGTCTCGAGCGCGGCCTGCGACAGCTTCTGCGTGTCCCACGAGAGCACGTAGCGCTCCACGAGGTCGTGATGGGCCGGGTGCGTGTACAGGCGCCATCCGCCGGCCACCTCGCGCAGCTGGATGCCGCGCTCGCCTTCCTCGTACTCGCGGGCGAGATCGCACAGGATGGCGTCGACCTCCCCGATCGTCGCGTCGATCATCTCGGCGAGCTTCGCCGCGGCGACCGGCTCGCTCGAGACGAAGAGCATCGCCTCGATGGCCCCGCGCCGCGAGGTCAGCAGGGGGTCGGCTTCGGGAACATCCTCATCCACGGCGACGGATTCGGCCGTCGCGGGCTCGTTCTCCTCGGGCTCGGCCGTCTCGTCGACGACCACGGCCTCCTCGTTCACGGCCTCATCGCGCACGTCGTCAGTCATGTTGCTCCTCCGTGTCGTTGGAACGCTCCTCCGGGGAACGCCCCGCTTCCTCGACGCCGTCGCCCTCCTCGTGGAGCGCAAGCTCGCTCCACCGGGACGGGTCGTTGTAGATCACATCGATGGGTTGCCCCGGCTCGGACTGGTGCAGGTCGATCATGCCGCGCTTGTACATCTCGAGGATGGCGAGGAACGACACCACGATCTCCGGCGCGCCCTGCGCATCCGCGACCAGCTCCGAGAACTGCATCTTCCGCTCGCCCTGGAGACGCGCCAGCTTGTCGCAGATCGACGTCACGTACGTCTCGACGGCGATCGGCTTGGCCGCGATGTGCTCCGCATCGAGCAGGAACGTCTCGCGGCGCGCCATGAGCGTCGCGCACACGAGGCCGAGCCCCTCGAGCGAGACGTTCTCCAGATAATCCGGCAGCCTGCCCAGGAACTCCGCGTCGGGGCCGGCGGTGCGCGGATGCATCATCGACTCGCTCTGCATGCGCGTGCCGAGCATCGCCGCGACGCGCTTGTACTGGTAATACGTGAGGATGCGCGCCGCGAGCAGGTTCGCCGTCTCGACGAGCGTAAGCGCTCCCGTCTCCTCCTCGTCCTCGTCGCCGGGACGCTTCTTGACGGGTGCGAGCGGCAGCAGCGCCTGCGCCTTCATGTTCAGCAGCGTCGACGCCACGACGAGGAACTCGCTCGCGACGTCCATGTCGAACCGCTCCATCTCGCGCACGTGGTCCATGTACTGGTCGGCGATCTCGGAGACGGAGATGGAGCCGATCTTGACCTTCTGCTGCGTCACCAGCGACAGCAGCAGCTCGAACGGCCCCTCGAACGACTCTATCTTGACCCGGTACGACATCGCCCCTCCCCTACATCGCGAACCCGAACAGGAGCTGCCCGAGCGCGTACGCCGTGTGGTTGAGGTAGATGCTGATGGGGTTGACCTGCGTGATGTAGGGCACCACGATCAGCACGACCAGCAGCACCGGCATGGCGTATTGCTGGATGGAGTAGTACTTCCTGAGCCCGTTGTCGCTCAGGAAGAACGCGATGATGCACGAGCCGTCGAGCGGCGGGATCGGGATGAGGTTGAAGAACATCAGGAACAGGTTGATGAGCGAGAAGTAGAACGCGATGTTGAGGCCCCAATAGGCGACATCGCCCGAGCCCGTCTTGAAGAACACGAACCCGACGACCGCGCCGATGAGCGCCATGATGAAGTTCGAGATCGGCCCGGCGAGGCCCGTGAGCAGCTCGCCGACGCGGATGTTCTTGAAATACGTGGGGTTGTAGGGCACGGGCTTCGCGTAGCCGAAGACCGGCAGGCCCGTCACGGCGAGAACGAGCGGCAGGATCACCGTGCCAAAGGGGTCGATGTGCTTGAGGGGATTGAGCGTGAGGCGTCCGGCCCGTGCCGCCGTGGGGTCGCCGAGCCTGTGCGCGACGAAGCCGTGCGCGCACTCGTGGACCACGATGGCCGGGATGAAGCACAGGATGCTTATGAGCGTCCATATGGAAAGGCCAGACAAAACTCGTTCCTCCAAATCGTCGTGCCGCGGACGCAGCCGTGCGACCCCTCCATGTGACGTCGGCGGCCACCGTCGTCGTCACATGCGTCACCAGCTCGGCGCGGCCCGATTCCGCGCGACTGGTTAATCCTCGAGCGTCGAGAGCTTGTACTCGATGCGCTCGGAGACCTCCATCCACTCGTTCTCGAGGTCGCTTATCGCCCGCATAACGTCATTGTATTCGAACGAGACCTCCTTGGAGCGCTGCTCGTCGGCATACAGGCTCTCATCGCCCATGAGCGCCACGAGCTCCTCCTTGCGGGCGCTCAGCTTCTCGAGCTCGGCATCGATGGCGGCGATGCGCTTGCTGTCCTCGCGAATCAGCTTCGAGCGCCTGTTGCGCGCCTCGGCCTCCGCGCGCTTCTGCTCCTTGGTGCGGTAACCGCCCGACGATCCGCCGGATGCCGCTGCGGCCGCGCCGGGCTGCGAGGCCTCCTGCGCCAGATGGCGCCTGCGCGGCTCGCGGCCGGAGCGTTCGCGCGCCTCGCCTTGCCCGGCACCGGACTCCACTGCGTCAGCCCGCCCCTTGCCGGTGGACCCGTCCACCGCATCCCGCGAGCTGAACGCGCCATGCGCCGTCCCGCCCTGGTCGCGTAGCTCCTCGGGAGCCACCTTCGACAGGTAGAAGTCGTAGTCGCCATCGAAGGAGAACGGCACGCCGTTGATCACCTCGACGATGCGGTTGGCGACCATGCGGATGAGGTGCTGGTCGTGGCTGATGAGCACGAGCGTGCCGTCGTAGTTCTTGAGCGCCTCCGCGAGCACCTCGACGCTCGAGATGTCGAGATGGTTCGTGGGCTCGTCCAGGCACAGCAGCGACGTGGGGCGCACGAGCATCTTCGCGAGCGCCAGGCGGCACTTCTCGCCGCCCGACAGCACCGAGACGCGCTTGTCGGCGTCGGAACCCGAGAACAGGAACGCGCCGAGCAGCGAGCGGACCTCCGAGATGGTCCAGCCCGGCGCCGCGGCATCGAGCTCCTCGAAGACGGTTTTGCGCTCGTCGAGGTCCTCGAGCTGATGCTGCGCGAAATACGAGATGGACACGTTGTGTCCCACCTCGAGGTTGCCGCCGTCGATGCCCTCGACGCCCGCGATCATCTTGAGCAGCGTCGACTTGCCGGCTCCGTTGGGGCCGACGAGCGCGACCTTCTCGCCGCGGAACAGCTCGAAGTCGAGGCCATCGTAGACGACGTTATCGCCATAGGCCTTGTCGACGTGCTCGAACGCCATGACCCGCTTGCCGCTGCGCGGCGGCTGGGGGAAGCTGAACCGGATGTGCTTGGCGCGCGTCGGCACCACGATGCGCTCGATCTTCTCGAGCTTCTTGACGCGGTCCTGCACCTGCTTGGCCTTCGTCGCCTTGTAGCGGAACTTCTCGATGAAGGCCTCCATGCGCGCAATCTCCTCGGCCTGGGCCGCGGCTTCGGCCTCGATGCGCGCGATGCGCTCCTCGCGCTGGCGCAGGTAGGACGTGTAGTTTCCCGTGTATGTGTAGAATGCGCGCGTGCCGTCGAGCTCGAGGATGTGGTCGACCATGCCGTCCATGAAGTCGCGGTCGTGGCTGACGAAGATGACGGCGCCGCCATACGTTCGCAGGTACGACTCGAGCCAGCGTACCGACTCGAGATCCAGGTGGTTCGTCGGCTCATCGAGCAGGAGCAGGTCGACCTGCCGCATGAGGAGCTTGGCGAGCGCGATGCGCATCTGCCAGCCGCCGGAGAACTCGTCGCACTTCTTCTCGAAGTCCCGCTCCTTGAAGCCGAGTCCCATGAGGATGCTGCGGGCGCGGGGCTCGAGCGTGTATCCGTCGCCGCGCTCGAACGCCTCGCTGACGCGGGCGTATTCGGACAGCAGCGCCTCCTGCTCGTCCTCGTCCGAGCTGCTGGAGATCGCCTCCTCGAGGCGCGTCATCTTGGCCTGCATGTCCAGGACGTCCTGCACGGCGGTGAGCACCTCGGCGAGGACGGGGACGCCGGCTCCGAGCTCGATGGACTCCTGCTCCATATAGCCGACAGTCGATCCCTTCGCGAGCGTGATGGTGCCGCCGTCGGCGCGGTCGAGGCCCGCGAGGATCCGGAGCATGGTTGTCTTGCCCGCGCCGTTGGGCCCGACGAGCGCGAAGCGGTCGTGCTCGTTGACCATGAACGACACGCGGCTGAAGAGCTCGTCCTCGCCGAACGACTTGGAAAGATCTGAGACCTGCAGGATCAAGGCAACTCCAAACAAGATGTGAACATACGCCGAAGAGCATACCACGCGCGACGCTGCGCAAGGCCCGGCCGCCGCCGGATGAAAGGTGCGATGCGCATGGGGCGAGGCGTCGCCAGCCCGGCCTAGCGTGCGGCGCAGGTCAGCCGCCGGGCGCAGGGCGGCGCATACCCGGGAGACCATCGACCCGGTTTGACAATTTCGTTCGAAAAAGGGCGTCGATTTCGGTCTAGAAGGCCCGATTCTGACATTTCGGCACGAAAAAGGGCGTGTGAGACGCCCTTTTTCGAACAAAATTGCCAAGGGCGCGGCACCCAGGGGCGAGGCACTCCGGGAATCATCACACGACACGCGGGACACCGCGAGCCAGAGGGCAGAAATGAAAACGGCCGTCACATGGACGGCCGGTGAAATCGATGGTGGGCGATACTGGGATCGAACCAGTGACTTCTGCCGTGTGAAGGCAGCGCTCTCCCGCTGAGCTAATCGCCCGGAGGTCTTGGAACCGCGCAGGCTCCCGACGAGTTGTCATTCTAGCATTGAATCCCCCGCTTGCAACCACTGCACCGGCGAAGGGGTTCCATGGCTTCGGATGTGCATCGCGAATGACAGCGGCTTTCATCCGGCGGAACACGGCCCTTGCCGCGGATTTCCATTTGCCGACGGCGAAAAACTTCCTAATTATTCTTGTTGACAAATAATTAGAGCCCCTGTATTATCCTTACCGAAGGATAAATCTTCCTTTCCCTCTTTCCCCCTGACGAGGGGCCCCACTGTGCAGAGTGGGGCCCCACGTTTGGTTTATGGGAGCATTGACAGCCATGCGACGAAAGACGGCTATAGTCGCTGCAACGCCTGCAGTGGAACCTGGCGGCGATCGCGGCGATGTTCGCAGCAGAAGATGGCGGCAGCGGCGACAAAAGTCGCCGCGGAGCCTGGCGTGGCCGCGGCGCAGATTGCAGCGGAGACCGACGGCGATCGCAGAGGAGCCGGCTCCACCAAGACCCGCAGATGGGACTAAGCCCGTGCGCGCTTAGCGTATAATGCTGCTACCACACGAAGTTAGGAGGTCACCATGACGACCGCAGCAACCCAGGCCATCAGCTTCGAGCACGCCCTCGACGGCAACGAGATCAAGTACACGCGCAACGACGACCTCCCGCAGCCGGTTTTCATCATCGACTTCGGCGGCGGCGACTTCACGTACCAGCACCTCTCCGTGCGCGTCTTCTTCGACGATGACGGCAACAGCGTGCACGTGCTCACGGCGCCGATCGCGAACATCCCCGAGGAGCGCATCCCGCGCATGCTCGAGGTCCTCAACGACCTGCACAACCGCTTCCGCTGGATTCGCTTCTACATCGACGGCGACAACGACCTCGTGGCCGACACCGACATCATCATCGACGACGTCACCGCCGGCGACATGTGCGTCGAGATCGTCATGCGCACGGCAAGCGTCATCGACGACGCCTATGCCGACATCATGAGGGCCGTCTGGGCATAGCGCACCGTATTACCGGAGCGCAGCACCACTCGCTACCCGGCAGACAGGTCGGCTATGGCACCGCGCCGCCCCGACCATCACGCGGTAAAAGCATTCGGCCCGGCTGCACCATCGCAGCCGGGCCGATTTCTCTAACGGGTTTGCGGCCATAACGCCGCGCGGGCCTAGTAGTTCTCGGCGCTGATCTCGAAGTAGGCCTTCGGATGCGCGCAGGCCGGGCAGATCTCCGGGGCCTTGGTGCCGACGACGATGTGACCGCAGTTGCGGCACTCCCAGACCTTGACCTCGCTCTTCTCGAACACGGCCGCGGTCTCGACGTTGTTCAGCAGCGCGCGATAGCGCTCCTCGTGACGCTTCTCGATGGCGGCGACCATGCGGAACTTGGCGGCGAGAGCCTTGAAGCCCTCCTCCTCGGCGGTCTTCGCGAAGCCATCGTACATGTCGGTCCACTCGTAGTTCTCGCCCTCGGCAGCGGCGGCAAGGTTGGCAGCGGTGTCACCGATGCCGTCGAGCTCCTTGAACCACATCTTGGCGTGGGCCTTCTCGTTCTCGGCGGTCTGCAGGAACAGGGCTGCGATCTGCTCATAGCCCTCCTTCTTCGCGACGCCCGCGAAGTACGTGTACTTGTTCCTCGCCTGGGACTCGCCCGCGAATGCGGTCTGCAGATTCTTCTCGGTCTGGGTTCCTGCGTACTGGTTTGCCATGGTCTTCTCCTCCTCGATGATCTCTTCCAAATTGTCACCCTGGGCCATACAGCGGGGGCATTGAGGCTCTTGTCCATCCTCAACCTCGAACACCTCTCCGCACAGTATGCACTTGAACTTGCGCACGCCCTTCTTCGTCGACGGGACACTCACGACGAGGTCCTCGGCCGGGATGGGCGCGGCAACACGCGGCGAGGCCGCATGGGGAATGTCGGTGAAATCCGCGATGTCGCGGTCGGTCGTGACGATGTCGTCGAGACCGAGGTCGTGCACGGATGCGTGACCCGTGATACGGGCGAAAGTCCTGAGCTCCTCGGTGGAGACGTTCAGGAAGTTGCCCAGGCGCTGCGCGGCCTTCTCGACATCGAGGCGCTTGCGCAGCTCGGGATCCTGCGTCGCGATGCCCACGGGGCAGTTGCCGCTTCCGCAGATGCGATACTGCTGGCAAGCCAGAGCGATCATCGCAGACGTCGCGATGGCGATCGCATCGGCACCGAGAGCCAGGGCCTTCGCGAAGTCGGACGAGACGCGAAGGCCGCCGGTGATGACGAGCTGCATCTTCGAGCCGATCTCGTCGAGGTACTTCCGCGCGCGGCGCAGGGCCAGCACGGTGGGAACGCTCGTCGCATCGCGCAGCAGCAGCGGACTCGAACCCGTCGCGCCGCCACGGCCGTCGATCGTCACGAAGTCGGCGCCGGAAGCCTCGACCCACGCGAGGTCGTCCTCGATGCGGCCCGCGGCGATCTTGATGCCGATCGGGCGGCCGCCGCTGCGCTCGCGCAGCTCATCGACGAGCGCCTTGAGGCTCGCGGGGTCGGTGATCTCCGCGAAGCGGCTCGGGCTCTGCACATCTTGGCCCATCGGCTTGCCGCGCACCGCCGAGATCTCCTCCGTGACCTTCTCGCCCGGGAGATGACCGCCCATGCCGGGCTTCGTGCCCTGGCCGATCTTGACCTCGATGGCGTCGGCTGCCTGCAGGTTCTCGTCGGTGACGCTGTACTTGTTGGGAACGTACTCGAAGATGTAGCGGTATGCGGCCTCGCGCTCCTCGGACAGGATGCCGCCCTCGCCGCTGCACATCGCGGTGCGCGCGAGCGCCGAACCCTTCGACAGGGCGATCTTGGCCTCACGCGAGAGGGCGCCGAACGACATATGCGAGACGAACACCGGCGACTCGAGGACCATCGGCTTCGCGGCATGCGCGCCGATGACGGTCGTGGTGTCGACGGGCGCGCCATCGTCCAGCGGCGGATGCGCGAGCTGGCCGCCGAGAAGCAGCAGGTCATCCCAGCCGGGCATGGGCAGCTGCGTGCCCATCGCGGCGTGGATCGAATGACCCGAGACGGACATCTCGTGAATCTCGGACATGCGGCGGATAGAGGCGTCGCGACGGGCGAACGCGGGATCGTAGGCGAGGTCGCCCTCCCCCGCAGGGGCAGCCGGAGCGGCCTGCACCGCGGGCGCGGCATCGGCTCCATCCCCATCCTCGACGAGTTCGAACATCGAGACGGGCTGCATGCACATCGGGCACGCCTCCAGCTCGGAGAACGGAACGCCCTCCTTCTCCTCGTCGTATTCGTAGCCGCAGATCGTGCAGCGGTACACAGCCATAGGCACTACCTCCTCAACCTCGCTCCCCCGCCAGGCGACCCCATCGCCGACGGAGAACATGTTCCTATCATATCTGGAATGATGTGGGTTTTAAACATGAAAATGAGTCCCGAAGGGTCTTTGGCAGCAAATCTACATAAATTAAGTTCAGTTTTTGCAGGATTCGTTCGTAAGCCGTTCGTGAGCCGTTTCCCCACAGCATGAAAACGGACTGGAGCACTCCCCCGGCAGCACTCCAATTCCACCTGCGGCCAACCGCCGGAACGCTCCTCCGGGAAGCGCTCCAGCACGGCGGGCTCTCATCCACTCCGAACGCTCCCCTCGGCATGAGCCTCGCGCACGAACAACTGTTATTCAGCTACCATTGAACGCGTACCCCAGCATGCGGAAACCAACACAAGGAGAACGTCCATGGATATCGCATCCGCCAAGAAGCAGATCAAGGACACCGTCGAGGCCTATCTCGCTCGCGATGAGGCCGGCCTGCACCGCCTCAGCCCCGCACGCCAGCGCCCCGTGCTCCTCATGGGAGCGCCGGGTATCGGCAAGACGGCCATCATGGAGCAGATCGCACAGGAGCTCGGCATCGGCATCGTCTCGTACTCGATGACGCACCACACGCGCCAGAGCGCCCTCGGCCTGCCCCGCATCGTGCACTACGACTTCGAGGGCTTCGAGTACGACGCCTCCGAGTACACGATGAGCGAGATCGTCTCGGCCATCTACGACTACATGGCCCAAAGCGGCCTGCGCCAGGGCATCCTGTTCCTCGACGAGATCAACTGCGTCTCCGAGACGCTCTACCCCTCGATGCTGCAGTTCCTGCAGTTCAAGACGTTCGGCCGCCACGCCATCCCCGCCGACTGGGTCATCGTGTGCGCCGGCAACCCGCCCGAGTACAACCGCAGCGTGCACACGTTCGACATCGTCACGCTCGACCGCCTGCGCGAGATCGACGTCGAGCCGGAGTACGAGGCCTGGAAGCGCTACGCGCAGGAGAAGGGCATCCACCCGGCGGTCACGACGTTCCTCGAGGCGAAGCGCAACTGCTTCTACTCCGTGGAGACCAAGCCCGGCGGCGAGAAGAGCTTCGTGACGGCGCGCGGCTGGGAGGACCTCGCCGAGGTCATCGGGCTGTACGAGGAGATGGGCAAGCCGATCGACCGCGACCTCGTGGGGCAGTTCCTGCGCGATGAGGAAATCGCCGACCGCTTCGCCGTCTACTACAACCTGTTCGACAAGTACCGCTCCGACTACCAGGTGCTCAACATCCTCGCCGGCAAGGCCGGGCGCGCGATTCTCAACCGCGCCAAGAAGGCCGAGTTCGACGAGCGCATCGCCCTGATCGGCCTCATCATCGACGCGCTGGGCGAGTCGTGCGCCGAGGCCCTCGAGCGCGAGGCCGTCACCCTGGAGCTGCGCGACGAGCTGCGCCGCGCGAAGCCGATCCTGCTCGAGGGCGGCTCGGTAGCCGATGCGGTCGCCGCTCCCCTCGCCGCCCGCGAGGAGGCGCTGCAGCGCAAGATCGACGCGCACACGATCGGCTCCGACGACCTACGCATCGCGAAGATGACGATCGAGCGGCTTCGCGCCTTCATCGCCCGTTGCGACATGCTCGGCGCCCACGCGGGCCAGCATGCGTTCGACACGCTGAGCGAGCAGTACCGCTCCGAGGTCGAGCTCATCAACCCGGGCGTCGAGGCCACCCAGTCCCAGATCGACAACGCGTTCGAGTTCCTCGATGCCGCCTACGGCAGCGGCCGCGAGATGCTCGTCTTCCTCGCCGAGCTCACCACGCGCCAGACGACGACGCAGTTCATCGCGCACTACGGCAGCGAGGGCTACTACGCGCACAACAGCGAGCTGCAGGTCGACCAGAACCGCACGAGCCTCGCCGAGCGCATCAAGGAGCTGCGCATGGACGAGGGCGACAGCACCGACACGCGTGCCAAGCGCGGCTCGGATGACGACATGGGGCTGTCCACGGCGGCTGACGCCCAGGCGCCCAAGCCGACCGAGCGCGAGCTCGCCGCCTACTACGACGGCCGCCAGTTCGAGTACGGCTTCGCGAGCATGAGCCGCATGAACCTTCCGACGACCATCATGAAGGGCATGAAGGTCCTCGACGTCGCGTGCAGGCGTGGCAAGGGCGTGTACAAGATCAGCTCGAAGGTCGGCTCCGGCGGTATCGCCATCGGCGTGGACTGGTCGGAGCAGTACATCAAGGAGGCCGAGGCCGGCTCCGTGCGCGCGGCGCACGACAACGGCCTGCCGGAGAACAACATGGACTTCATGGTCGCCTATCCCGAGGACCTGCTGTCCGCGGGCATCGGCGCCTCGTCGATCGACATGGTCTACATCAACAACGTCGCGACGCTGCTCTACGACCAGCAGGCCGCATACGCAGAGTTCGCGCGCGTGCTCAAGCCCAACGGCGTGTTCGTCCTCGAGACGATCCTGACCGACCGCGAGCCCAACCCCGAGGTCGTCGAGGCGGCGCGCGGGATCGGCAACAGCATCCAGGCTGCCGGCAGCCGCGAGACGCTCGTCGACACGCTCACCAAGGCGGGCTTCAAGCAGATCGACTTCCTCGACTCGTTCGAGGTGCCCGCTGACGAGGGCTTCAAGAAGGGCGTGAAGGCGCAGACGGTTCCCGGCGACGAGGACGTCGTCTACTCGGCCGTCCTGGTGCACGCCTACAAGGAATAGCCGCCCGCAAAACCCATCAAGCAAAGGCGGGGCCGGCTGGCAGATTCTGAACCTGCCAGCCGGCCCCGCCTCGTTTGATACCCTTTGCCGCTCTTAGTCGCGCATGATCGCCTCGCGGTCGATGACGACCTTCATGGCCCAGGGCGGAACCGCGGGCGGCTCGGTCGTCTCGTCCTCGACGAAGGCGAACGCAACATCGTATGCAGGCGGCTTCTTGGGGAACGTCCCCAAACCGTCCGTGAAGTAGACGAGCCCGCGAAGGTCCTGCAGCTCACCGGCATCTTGGAGTTTCTGAACGTAATCGAAGACGGGTCGGAAGTCCGTGCCGCCGAACCCGGTCACGTAGAACGTGTCGAGGAACTCGTCGAGCTGATCCATGTTCGTGATACGCAGGTCTGCCTGCACCTGGGCATCGCACTGGATGACGTGGATGTCCACCGTGTCGCCGAAGCGCTCCGTGTCCTTCAGGATGTCGAACGTGTGCTCGACGAAGCGGCGAACCAGATCGCCCTGCACGGAGCCCGACGTGTCGATCGCGATGACGAACTCGCGCACGCGATCCGACTCGATGTACTCGAGCGGCTCGACCAGCGGCATGTTGCCGTACAGCTCCATGCCGAGCGTGTAGAAGATGTAATCGTACTCGTCCTCGTTGACGCGCATATCCTCCGCCAGCGTGGCGAAGCGGCGCAGGAACTCGGTGTAGTCGTAGGTTCTGCGGTTGGCCAGGGCGATGGCGTCGACGAGACCGGATGCCTCCTCGCCCCATTTGCTCGAGAACGTCTCGAGGTCGGTCTCGATCTGCTTCGAGATCTCCTCCCAGGCCTCCTCGTCCTCTTCCTCCTGGCCCTCGGGTTGCTCGTTGTCGGAGTTGTCGTCCGGCACGAACGCCATCTTGCCCTCGGCGTCGACCCCTCCGCCCTCGTCGGTCTCGTCGCCCTTGTCGGGGTCGGCGACATCCGCTTCCTGCGACGTGCCCTGCTCGGGACCCTCGGCTTCCTCGCCCTCGCGCGCGTCGTCGGCGTCGTTGTCGCGGTCCGGAATCTCCTCGGACTCCTCGTCGCCGCCGCTCGCATCGACCGACTTCGTCTCGGCGTCCTTGAGGTCCTCCTTCACGGTGTGGACCGAGTCGGCGCCCATGAACTCGAGGTCGGGCTCCTTGCCCTTCTCGGCCTTGGCGTAGCCGGGCCACATCTCGTGGTTGTCGCGCTCGAACAGCGCCTGCAGCTCGACGAGATGGGCCTGCGTCCACTCGGCGAAGCTATCGCCCTGCGGACTGCCCATCGCCAGCTTGAACGCCTCGTAGAGCACCGTGGGCGTCAGCTTGCCGTGCACGACCTTGAACTCGGAGAGCAGCTCGCGACGGCGCGCATCATCGGGGGACTCGAACCTGCGCCCGCAGATCTCGAGCGCGACGCTCTCGGCGATCACGTCGCAGGCGAGCCACCAGGCGGGGTGCTGCTCATGCTGCTTATCGAACGGATGGCGGAAGATGCAGTGGAGGATGAGGTGGAGGTAATCACGCACGACCTCGTCGAACGAGTCCTCGAAACGCGCGAACACCGCCTCGGGCTCGAGGTACACCGAATGCCCGTTGGTGGCGAGCGGGTAGCGCACCCGGGTGAAGACCGGCTCGAGCGGCATGCGCCACAGCGCCAGGTCGAGGAACCGGAACTTGAGCATGAGCTGCACGCGGCACTCGTCCACCGCCTCGCATGCGAGGCGGGCGGCCCGCTCCATCCTCATCTTCTGCGATTCTCTTGCATCAACCATTGTCTTGCTCTTCCAAATGCCCGGAACGAGTCGACGATGGCAGTCGTCATCGACCCATTCCGCGTCTTGTCTTACAAATCGAAGTCGACGGCGCTCCCGCCGAAGCGGAGGCGCTTCACCTCGAGCAGGTAACCCGTCATCGCCGCGTCCTTCAGCTCGCCGACCTCCTCGATGGCCGCCAGCAGGCTCTGCTCGTCGAGGAAGCCCAGGTCGAGCAGCGCATCGACGGCATCGCGGTCGTCATGGCGTGCGACGGCGACGCAGATGTCGGCGATGTTGCCGCGGATCGTCCGCTCGAACAGGCGCCGCGCGCGGTCGCTCATGAGCACGGGGTCCTGCATGCGCTCGATGATCGACTTGGCCTGCACGTACTGCGCATGTGAGCCGGCGCCCTCGCGCATCACGCCGTTGCCGAAGTCGCTCATGTAGATGATGGCGTCGTCGTAGTGCTTCAGGATGCGCTCGATATCGAGGCGCGTCGACATGCTGAACGCCAGCTGGAACTCGTGCAGCGCACGGTTCGTCGGCGGGAACTTCAGGTCGAATGAGGGATGCCCCTCGATGGGACGGCGCACCACGTCGACGTGCACGAGGTCGACGTTGTCCGACACGTCGAACGCGTTGGCCCCGACCCTGCGCACGCGATCGCTGATATGCAGCTCGCGCATGCTCGTCGTGCCTGCGAAGGCGTACGGCGCGATGCGCGTCACGTTCTCCGGGATCGTAACGACCTCCTCGCCATCGAGGAACTGGAGCACCTGGTACGACTCCCTTGCGGGGAGGTATTCGATGACCATCCCGCCCTCGATGTGGAAGATGGCGTTGCCCGGATCGACCTCGATGGAGGTGAGCGAGGGCGTGAGGCCGCCATGGGCGGCGGCGCGTGTCACGAGCGCGAGCTCGCCGATATCCTCGAGCGCCGCGGGAATGCGGAAGCTCTCGATGGACGTGTCGTAGAAGGCCTCCTTCCCCACCACGCGGAGGCTGTCGGGCACATGGACCTCACGCAGCGAGGCGCAGCCCTGGAACGCCGCGGGGCCGACCTCCTCGACGCCCTCGGGAATGACGACCTCGCGGAGGTCGGGATGGCGCAGGAACGCCTTCTCATCGATGATGCGCGTTCCCTCGAGCACGGTGTACGTCTCGGCCTCGCGGTTCATCATGCGCACGAGGTGCAGGCCGTCGTCGAGCCAGCGGTAGAGCCCGCCATGCTCGTCGATGACCAGGCTCGAGCCCTCCCCGATGGTCAGGCATCTCGCGGGATGGGCGAAATCGACGCCCGTGCTCGCCGCGAAGTCGACGCCGAGCTCGCTGACCGAACCGGGGATGTGCAGGCAGCTCACGTGCGTGTTGGCGAAGGCACCCTCGCCGATGGACTCGAGCCCCTCGTTGAGCGTCACATCGCGCAGCTCTGCGCAGCGGAAGAACGCCCGGTCCCCGAGCACGCGCAGGGCGGGCGGCGCCGCGAACGACCGGAGCCCCGATTGCGAGAACGCGTGAAGGCCGATCTCGACGACGCCATCCGGCAGCACGACGCTCTCGAGCGAGGCCATGCGGAAGAAGGCCTTCGGCGCGATGCTCGTGCAATGCGCCGGCACGACGTACTCCCGCACCGGCACGGCAAGCGCGACGAGCACGCTGCCGTCCTTCGAGAAGACGGCCTTGCCGTCGGTTGCATACCACTCGTTCTCCTCGGAAATCTCGATGTGCTCGAGAACGCTCCTGAAAAACGAGCCGCTATCTATCTTGCTTATGCCCTTGCCCAGCTTCAGCACCCGGGGCGTGGTCTCGTCGAAGACCACGGCACCCATGCGCTCCACGTCATCGGGTAGCTCCAGCACCTCATCGAGAGCATGCTCACGCAGCCATGCCCTGCCAACCCCCTCTACGGGAGGGGCAGACGGCGAGACTTCCGTATTCGCCATGCTCTCCTGATAGCGCCGGAGCTGGGAAAGGGCGTTGTTGCCATCGCTGATTGCCATGCAATCCCCCAGCTCTTAACGCCTGCTTGCTATGTGGGTTACTCGCCCTTGCCGATCTTGCCGTCGCGGTCGAGGTCCTTGCCGGTGACCTCCTCGGCCTTGTTCTTCACTGCCTCGGCAGCATCTCCGGCCTTGTCCTTGAGGGTCTCGGCTGCCTTGGCGGCAACGGGCTTCGCGTCCTCGGCGAGATCCGCGGCCTTATCCTTGATGGCGGCGCCGACCTGCTTGAGCACGGGCTTGGCATCCTCGGCGATGTCAGCGGCCTTGTCCTTGATGGCCTCCGCCGCATCGGCGACGACGGGCTTCGCGTCCTCGATGATGTCTTCGGCCTTGTCCTTCGCGGCTGCGGCGATGTCGCCGGCCTTGTCGAGAATGTCGTTGAAATCGGGCATGGGAACCTCCTTGCTCCAGCCAGTCGTACATACCTGGTTACATCCTACACCATGCGGACGCGCGCATGAGTCAGATAAGGACGGTCCTCTTTCGACTCATGAGTCAAATCGGGACGGTCCTCTCTCGACCCATTCGGCTTCGGGCCAGAACCGGGGCAGCCCCGGCCCGTCCTGCTCTCGTCTCACGCGATTTGCCCGCATTCGCCTGATTTGCATCTATTTTTGATTGAGCATCAAGAGCTAACGGGCTAAAATCAAGCAGCTACGGAAACCACCCGGGAGAATCGCTTGCTTAAACGACTCGCCTGCATATTCATGATCGTCGTCGCATGCACGGTGTGCATGCCGATCGGCGCATGGGCCGACACGCAGATTGCGGACGGCGCGCAGGAGGTCATGGGCGAAGACCCCACCGAGGAGGCCGCGCTCCAGGCAGAGGGCGGCAGCCCGGTGGAGACCACGGTCGAGGGCGCGACCGTCTCCTACGACGAGGCTGCCGTGGTCCTGGACGGCTGCTCCTTCGGACTCCAGAACTTCAACCGCGCGAACGCCGGCTCGAACAAGACCATCGACGGCGACTACTACGGGTACTCGTACCTCATCGGCACCAAGCCCACCGACATCATGTACATCGCCACCACCGACACGATGGTGGTCTACGTCTCGCCCAAGGCGGCCGACCGGCTCGGTATCAAGATCGGCGACGAGACCGATGAGGCCGATCTCACCGCGCTGCTGCAGGCGATCGACGAGGTCACCACGCACGGCAACCGGGGGCTGGCCGCGGACACCACCTGGTACTTCACCGAGGAGGAGGCCATCGAGATCGACGGCGTCATCTACTCCTTCGGCCGTAACCTGCCCGACGGGCGCAGCTACGATTGCGTGATCGGCCGCGATGGAAGCGACGTCACCGAGACTGGGAGCGACAACGCCGTGACGCTCACGCATGCGGGCTTCGCCGAGCTCGTGGGCGCTGGCGACGCCGCGATCGTGGGCGAGCCGACGACAGGCGAGAAGATCGGCGGGTTCTTCGCAACGCTCGACTGGTCGCCGCTCATCGTCACGCTCAAGACATCGCTGACGGCCATCGTCCTCATCTTCATCCTCGGACTCGCCGCCGCCTACCTCACGTTGCGCGCCTCGGCGCGCGTGCGCGATCTGCTCGACACGCTGTTCACGATCCCGATGGTGCTGCCGCCGACGGTCTGCGGTTTTTTGCTGCTGCTCCTGCTCGGCAACAACACGGCGCTCGGGCAGTGGTTCAACAGCGTCGGGTTCCCGCTCGTCTTCAGCTGGCCGGCCACCGTCATCGCGGCCGTGGTCGTGGCCTTCCCGCTCATGTACCGCAACGCGCGCGGCGCCTTCGAGAACCTCGACCCCAACATGATGGACGCGGCGCGCACGCTTGGCTGGAAGGAGAGCCGGATCTTCTTCAAGATCATGCTCCCACTGGCTTGGAGCTCCATCGCAGCCGGCACGGTGCTCTCGTTCGCGCGAGCCCTCGGCGAGTACGGCGCGACGCTGTTCCTCGCCGGCAACTACGCGGGCATCACGAGGACGATCCCCATCTCCATCTACTTCTATTGGAAGATCGGCCGCACGGACCTGGCCATCTTCTGGACGCTCGTCATCATCGTCTTCAGCTTCATCGTTATCCTGTTCATCAATCTGTGGGACCGCAGGACGACGCGCTATCGCAGGAAGGACGTTGAGACCCGATGAGCCTGCACGTGGACATCCGCAAGAGCTACGGCGACTTCACGCTCGAGATGGCATTCGACGCGGGAGCCGAGGTCGTCGGCCTGCTCGGCGCCTCGGGATGCGGCAAGTCTCTGACGATGCGCTGCATAGCGGGCATCGAGACGCCCGACGAGGGCCGCATCGTCGTCAACGACCGCGTGTTCTACGACTCGGCGGCGGGAATCAACCTCAAGCCGCAGGAGCGCAAGACGGCCCTGCTGTTCCAGAACTACATGCTGTTCCCCAACCTCACCGTCGAGGACAACGTGGCCGCGGGTATCCCGCGCAAGCTCCCCGCGGAGCAGCGCCGCGCGATCATCGACCGCGAGCTCAAGCGCTTCGACGTCGACTTCTTCGCCAAGCGCTACCCGGCGCAGCTCTCCGGAGGCCAGCAGCAGCGCGTGGCGCTCGCCCGCATGCTCGCCGCGCAGCCGGGCATCCTCATGCTCGACGAGCCTTTCTCGGCGCTCGACTCGCATCTCAAGGGCATGCTCGAGCAGAACCTCGCGAACCTCTTCGACGCCTTCGAGGGAACGATACTCTACGTGAGCCACGACATCGATGAGGCCCTGAGCTTCTGCGACCGCATCGCCGTCGTTGACAACGGCCGGATCATGGAGTACAGCGAGGCGCGCAGCATCATCGACGACCCGCAGAGCATGGCGGGGCTGCGCCTCTCGGGCTGCAAGAACGCCACCGCCGCGCAGAAGATAGGACCGAGGAGCGCATACTGTCCGCGCTGGGGCGTGACGCTGGAGTCGGACGAGGATCTGCCCGACGATCTGAAGGCGGCCGGTGCCCGCGCGTTCCACATCGAACGCGCCACGGAGCCGGGGCCGAACGTCTTCCGCGTCCGCGTCGACCGCATCACCGAATCGCGCTTCGAGATCATGGCGCTCCTGCGCTTCCTCGATCGCTCCGAGCAAGCCGAGCCGGCGGCTTCTTCCGACGAGGCCGCGATGAAATATCTCCACCAGCATCTGTTCTGGCGCCTGAGCCTGCTACAGGAGGACGCGTCGACCCTCCCCCGCGTCGGCGACGAGCTGCTCATCCGCATCCCCGCATACCGGATTCACTTCGTCTGCAAGTAGGGAAAACGGCTCGCAAATGAGTCGGATGGCTGTCCTTTGACTCATTCCAATCCGCTCCCAAATGCAAACGCGGCCGCAGCATGTTCGCTGCGGCCGCGTCTCGTTCGCGGTTATCGGAGCTTCGCTTACTCGGAAGCCAGCTCGAATGCCCACTTCTGCCAGATCTCGGCAGCGCCGGCGTCGGTCATGCACCAGTCGATGAATGCCTGGGCGGCCTCGGCGTTCTTGCTCTGCGCGCAGACGGCACCCGGATAGGTGATGTTCTTGTGCGTATCGGCCGGAACGGTGCCGACGACCTTCACGCCGCCGAAGCGCTCGACGTCGGAGGTGTAGACGAAGGCGATGTCGACATCGCCGGTCTCGGCGAGCGAGCAGACGTTGCCGACGCTATCGGCCAGCGTGTACTTGCCCTCGAGCGGGGTGCCCGCGTAGGCGGCGGCGTCACCGGCGTCGCCGGCCTTGCCCGTGCTATCGGCGCCCACGGCACCTTCGGGATCGTTGAAGCAGCCGACGGTCGAGAGGGCCTGGTTGGCATAGTTGCCGGCCGGGACGCTGTCGTCGCCGATGGCCACGGTGTACTGACCGGTGGCGATGTCGTCGAGGGTGACCTCGGTGATGTCGGCGTTATCGGCGGACGTCACCATGACGAGGTCGTTCTTGAACATCGTGATGCGGGTAGCCGGATCGATGTAGCCGGCCTCCTCGGCATCGTCCATCGTCTTGTTGGAAGCCGTGATCTCGATGTCGGCATACGCGCCGGCCTCGAGCTCGGCATTCAGGTCGCCGGAGCTGAGGTACTGGGTGTCGGCGAACGTCACGCCGGTCTGCTCCGTGTAGAGCGCCTGGGCCTCGTCCATCGCCTTCGACAGCGAGTTGGCGGCGAACACCTGCAGCTGGACGCCATCGGCGGGAGCCGCGGCGGCATCGGCGGCCGCATCCTCGGCCGGGGCCTGCTCTCCACCGCCGCTGCAGCCGGCGAGAGCGAACGCGCTCACAATCGCCGCGGAGGCGACGATCGTCATGAGCCACTTCAGGTTCTTCTTCATGCGAATCCATCCCTTCTGCTAGTTGGTAAATCTGCTCCTTCTCGAAACCATGAACGAATATTATTCTTGAATAAATATCATGTCAATCAGGAACATAGATATTTGACAATAATGGTCGGCAAAACAAACTTTGTCACGCGGTCCCCTGGCGATGGCCCGCTCCTCGACCCTCGATGATGCAGGCCAGATACCCCATCGGCCATCGCCGCCAATCTGCTAGAATCACAAATTGCAACGGGCCCATGGCGCAATGGTCAGCGCAGGGGACTCATAATCCCTTGGTTGCAGGTTCGAATCCTGCTGGGCCCACCAAGAGAGCAACGGCCGCCTCATCAGGCGGCCTTTCTTGTTGCCAAGAAGCCGCATGGATTCGAACCTAAAAGGGTTCGAGCGCCCGGAAAACATGCCAGCAGCACGTTTTCAGCGAGAACGGGGGCGCTTTAGCGCACCCCCGTCAGCTTGCGCAGCAAGCGGGAATCCTGCTGGGCCCACCAAGAGAGCAACGGCCGCCGCATCAGGCGGCCTTTCTTGCTTCTTGCGTATTGTTCTCCCCGCTTACGTGCTGTTCCTTTATTCGCTCCTCCCCTCTTGCTAAGTTCATTACTGCACACCTTTATCGGAGACAGAGGACGACGGCTTGACCGAAGAGCAGGCACATATCCAGCAACAGGGCGACCGCAAGAGCATCAAGGGGACCGACGCGCAGTTCAACCGCCTGGGAACGGAGCGCATCGGCAAGCTGCTGTTCGAGTTCGGCATCCCGGCCATCGCCGGCCTCATCATCAACGGCCTGTACAACATCCTGACCGCGGTGTTCCTCGGCTGGGGCGCAGGCGACGTGGGCCTGGCCGTGGCGACCGTGGCCAACCCGATGATGATCTTCTTCATGTCGCTCGGCATGCTCGTCGGCAACGGCGGCAACGCGCTGGCGGCCATCCGCCTCGGCGAGGGCAACAAGCCCGAGGCCGAGCGCGTGCTCGGCAACACGGTGCTGCTCGCGCTCATCGCCTGGGCGCTAACGGTGTTCGTCGCGTTCGTGTTCCCCGATCCGATCCTGGCCATATCGGGAGCCACAGAGGAGACGCACGACCTCGCGCGCACGTTCCTGCAGATTCTCTCGCTCGGCTCGATCTTCCAGATCATCGGCTTCGGCGTGAACAACTTCATCCGCACGGCCGGCGACCCGCGTCGCGCGCTATGGACGCTCGCCATCGGCGCGATCGCGTGCACGGTGCTCAGCTACCTGTTCGTCATCGTGCTCGGCTGGGGCGTCCCCGGGCAGGCGGCCGCGACCGTGCTCGGACAAGCCGTCTCGTGCTTCAGCGTCGTCCACTATTTCGTGCTCAGCAAGAAGAGCCCCTTCAAGCTCAAGCGCACCAACCTCCCCTTCCGGTCGAAGACACCGCTTCGCATCCTCGCTCTTGGATCCGCGTCTTTCTTCACGCAGTTCGCTACGGCCATCATGTCGTTCGTGCTCAACAACCAGACCGTGATCTACGGCTCGATCAGCTCCATCGGCGACACGGGCGCCTTCGCGATCTTCGCCGTCATCCAGCGCGTGGCGCTGTTCGTGATGTTCCCCGTCATGGGCATCGTGATCGCCGGCCAACCCATCCTCGGCTACTGCTATGGCGCGCGCATCGCCCATCGCGTGCGCAAGACGCTGCGTCTGCAGCTCATCGTCGGCATCATCATCTGCCTCGTGATGTGGGTGGTCATCGAGGTGTTCACAGCGCCGATCTGCACGGCGTTCGGCATCCAAGGCGACCTGCTCGCCTTCTGCGTGACCGCCCTGCGCATGCAGACGATTCTCATGCCGCTCATGGTGGTGCAAATCGTCATCGCCCAGTACTACCAGGCGACGGGCCGACCGACGCGCTCGATCATCCTGTCGCTCACGCGCCAGTTCATCTTCCTCATCCCGCTCTACTTCGCATTGCCGGTCTTCGTGGGCGCATTCATCCCGAGCCTCGAGCAGCTGCACGGCCTCATCCTCGGCCCACCCGTCGCCGACTTCCTGTCGTTCCTGCTCGCGGGCACGTTCACCATCATCGAGTTCCGTCGCCTGGGCGCGGTCGTCCGCGCGCAGGAGGCCGGCGAGGACGTGAACTGGGGATCGGGTGCCGGCAAGAAGCGCGGCGGGCGCAAGGCGGAGGAAGCCAAGGCGTAAAACGCAAGGCTGCCACGCAAGCCGCGAGGCTGCCATCTGCTACACTTCTCGCAGCGAGACGGGAGGCGAACCATGCTGTTGGCAATCGATATCGGCAACACCCAGACCGTGATCGGCATCTACGACGGCGACGAGCTGCGCGCGTCCTGGCGCGTCGCCAGCAACAAGGACGCCACGGCGGACGAGGTCGTCGTGCAGCTGCACGGCCTTCTCAACCTCGAGAGCAGCCTCATCGACCACATCGCCGACGCCATCATCTCGAGCGTCGTGCCCGTGCTGACGCTCTCGTGGCAGGTGGCGATCCGCCGCCTCATCGGCCATGAGCCGCATATCGTCACGGCCCGCGAGGATTACGGGCTGCCGATCAAGTACCGCAACCCGCGCGAGATCGGCCCCGACCGCATCGCAGACGCCATCGCAGTCGTCGCGAAATACGGGGCGCCGGCAATCGTCGTCGACCTCGGCACGGCGACCAACATCGAGGTCATCGATGCGGATGGCGCCTTCCTCGGCGGCGTGATCGCACCGGGCGTGTACGTCTCGGCCAACGCGCTGTTCGCCTCCGCCGCGCGACTCGCGCAGGTGGATGTGGAGGTGCCGGAACATGTGATCGGCCAGAGCACGGTCGAGGCGGTGCAAGCCGGACTCACCTACGGCGAGGTCGAGCGCATCGACGGTCTCGTCGAGCGCATCAAGGCCGAGCTGGGATACGATGCCACGGTCATCGCCACGGGCGGCCTGCACTCGATCATCGCGCCCATCTCGCGCACGATCGACCACTGCGACAAGATGCTCACCCTCGACGGCCTCAAGATCATCCACGACCGTCTGTCCGGCGAGTAGGCAAATGTGGAACGCTCCCCGGGGGAGCGTTCCAGAAGTTGCAATCGGTTACAGGGGAGCGTTCCAGAATCTAGAAGATGTTGCCGCAGGCTCCCGACTTCGCGCACGAGGGATGGAAGTTCAGGATGCGCTCGGCGATCTCGGGCTCGGTCTTCAGCGAGACGAGCATGTCGTAGACGGCGAGCGCGTCGACGTCCACGATGCGCCAGTTGTTCTGCTTGATCGTGCGGTACACGTCGGTCGCCGTGTAGCCGTTGATCTCGAGCTGGTCGGGCAGCTTGTCGTAGAAGCGCGGGGCCGGCATGTCGATGTAGCGGCACAACTCACGGTAGATCTCGTCGTTCTCGGGGGCGAAGAGCGTCTTCGTGTAGTCCGGGCGCCTGGTGACGGTCAGCTGGTTGGCCGCCGCGTCGATCTCCGCACAGAATTGCATCGCCGCATAGCCGCGCTGGGCCTCGCCGCGCTCGATCAATTCCTGCTCGTGTTCATAGCAACCCATGGGAACCTCCGGACTCCGTGCCATTTAGTTGAAAACCTACCCCATTTTCATTTTGGAAGTTCGGCTGCAAATTGCAAGAGAAACACGACCACATGCGTATTTCGGCCGGGCACCGACTTGCTCGCGTGATACCCTCAAAAAGTTGCATGGAGCACAAGGGAAACTGGTTTTCAGCAGGGAAGGTTCAGAGGGGAATGACCACACCGCAAATCATCTCTATCGTCGTGTTCGTCGCCGTCATGGCGCTCGTCATGTCCGAGAAGCGGCACCGCGCCATCGCGGCCATCGCGGGCGCCGTGATCCTGCTTCTCACGGGCACCATCACATTCGACGTGGGAATCGCCGCCGTCGACTTCAACACCATCGGCGTGCTCATCGGCATGATGCTCTACGTCGCCGTGGTGAAGCCATGCGGCCTCTTCGAATTCATCGCGGTGAAGGCGGCGCGATTAGCCAAGGGCAATCCATGGCGGATCATGGTCTTCTTCATCATCATCACGGCGCTTCTCTCGGCGATGCTCGACAACGTCACCACCGTGCTCCTCATGGGCCCGATGACGCTCATGGTGTGCCGCACGCTCAAGGTCAACCCGGTGCCGTTCTTCCTCACCGAGATCATGGCTTCGAACATCGGTGGCACGTCGACCCTCATCGGCGACCCGCCCAACATCATGATCGGCTCGCAGGCGGGGCTCACATTCATGGACTTCATCAAGGTCAACGGCCCGATCATCGTGATCATCATCATCGCCATAATCATCATCTTCAAGTTCATGTTCGGCCGTAAGATGCATGTCACCCAGGAGACCATGGCCGAGATCATGGAGCTCAACCCCAAGGACTACATCAACGATTACCGGATGTTCCGCATCTCCATCGCCATGATCATCGCCGTGACCATCGGCTTCGCGTTCCACGACAAGCTGGGCCTGCAATCGTCGATCATCGCACTCACGGCCGCAGCCATCATGTTGCTCATAAGCAGCCAGGACTTCGAGCACACGATTCGAGATGTCGAGTGGTCGACGATCGTGTTCTTCATCTTCCTGTTCATGGTCGTCGGCGCCATGGAGCATCAGGGCGTCATCGAGATGTTCGCGAACTGGATCGTCGACATCACCCACGGCAACGTCGTGCTGACGATGATAGTCATACTCTGGGTGTCGGCCATCGCGTCGGCGTTCCTCGACAACATCCCGTTCGTCGCGACGATGATCCCGATCATCTTCGGTATCCAGGCGGCCGGCGTCGACGTGACCCCGCTGTGGTGGGCGCTCTCGCTCGGCGCGTGCCTCGGCGGCAACGGCACGATCATCGGCGCGTCGGCCAACGTCGTGCTCTGCTCCATATCCGAACGACAAGGCCACCCCATCACCTTCATGTACTTCATGAAGGTGTGCTTCCCGGTCATGATCGTCACCATCTTGCTATCGATGGTGTACCTGCTGGTCATCTTCTAGGCAGGGGCGGAAAAGAACTTGCGAGAACGGGAGCCTCGAGGGGCTCCCGTTTCTTGTGGGATGGATAGGGTCGGGCGCCTCTTGCCCACTCGCTATTTGCGCAGGGCGGAAAGCTCCTTCTGCAGGGCGACGATCTCGTCGAAGAGCGCGTTTCGCTGCTCGGGCGAGAGCGACGGGTCGTACTTCACGGTGCGCTCGCGCTCGGAGATGGCGTCCTCGAGCGAGGCCTTCTTGCGCTCCCGCAGCATCACGGGGACCATCTGCTCGGCCTGGCCGGCATCCTCGATGCCGGGAATGCTCAGCCCCCACAGCGGCTCGGAGCGCGGGATCTCGCCCATGCAGCGCGCCACGAGGTCCGCCGGACGCGCCGCGGTGTCGAAGGATGAGAGAATCCCGAACACGCGGGCGTACAGCTCGTTCGACCACGTCTCGCCCTGCATCGCCTCCGCGATGCGCATGCGCACGTGGGGCTGGACCGCGTAGGCGAACAGCAGGCTCGCCTCCCAGCGCCCCACACCCTCGCGGGGAATCTGGAACGGTGGCTCGGCCGGCACCTGCGGGGCGACCGGAGCCGCACCGCTCCCCTGCCCGCCCTGCATCGGCGCGCCGTCGCGCCCGGCTGCCATCGAGCCGTAGGGCACGCGGTCGTCGTCGGCATATTGGACGAAGCGCGGCACGGGAGCCTTGTCGAGCTCGCGGCGCATGCGCTGGAAGTCGAGCTTGAAGATATCGGCAAGGTAGTTCACGTACTCGTCGGCGAGAATCGACTCCCGTATGGGCACGAGAGGCTCCAGAACGCGCGGTAAGGCCGCTGCGCGCTGCTCGGGCGTGGAGAGGTCATATGAGGCCAGACGCCGGTCTATGACGAATTTGAGCAGCGGCTGCGCGTTGTCGAGCAGATCGCGCATGGCCTGCTCGCCCTCCGCGTCGATGAACTCGACGGGATCCATGTTGTTCGGGATGACGGCGACGTGGAGCGTCACCTGCCGGTTGCCCGACTCCGGCGCCACCGAGGACGTGATGAGCTCGGCTGCGCGGTCGGCGGCCTTCTGCCCCGCGGCATCGCCATCGAACAGGTAGATGACCTTGCTCGCAAAGCGCGTGAGCAGCTTCACGTGCTGGGGCGTGAGCGCGGTGCCGAGGGTGGCGACCGTGTTCTCGAAACCCGCTCGGTGCATCGAGATGACATCCGTGTACCCCTCGACGACGATGGACGCGCCGCTGTTGACGATGGGCGACTTGGCGAAGTCGATACCGAACATGTTCGCCCGCTTCGAGAACAACGGGCAGTTCGACGTGTTGATGTACTTGGGCTCGCCCTTGCCGATCACGCGTCCGCCGAAGGCGATCGTTCGCCCCTGCAGATCGCGGATCGGGAACATGACGCGCTCGTAGAAGCGGTCGCGCACCTGGCCGCGGTCGTTTCGCAGCGCGACGTTGGCATCGACCATCTCCTTGTCCGTGAAGCCCTTGGAGCGCAGATGCGCGACGAGCGACCCGCGGCCCGGCGCGTAGCCGAGGTTCCACTTCTTGGGGACATCGCCACCGAAGCCACGAGAGCCGAGGTACGAGCGCGCCGAGGCGCACCCCTCGGACTTGCCGCGCATGAGCTGCAGATGGTAGAACGCGGCGGTCTCCTCGCAGCAGGCGAGCAGGCGGGCGCGGTAGCCGCTCGGCATGCCGCCCTCCTCCTCGGTGATGGTGATGCCCGCCTTGCCGGCGAGATAGCGCACCGACTCGGGAAAGTCGAACTGCTCCTTGAGCATGAGGAACTTGAACACGTCGCCGCCCTGACTGCAGCCGAAGCAGTGCCAGGTCTGCGTCTGAGGGCGCACGTGGAACGACGGGGTCTTCTCCCCGTGGAACGGGCAGTTGCCCCAGAACTCGCGGCCGCGCTGGCGCAGTGGTACGTACTCCTGCACCACCGAGACGATGTCGGTCGCGTCGCGAACCCGTGCTATGTCCTCATCTGATATGCGTCCCATGGGAAACACTCTACCAAATAATCGCACCCGGGGAGAAGCGATGCGGGAGCCTCGAGTCGAGATACGCCCCTGCTAAACGCCGCGAACGAGCCAGGTCCCGAGAAGCGCCGCGCCCACGCACAGGAAGCAGGTGATGGCGGCATAGCCGATTGCGCCGAGATACGCGCCGTGCCCCACGAGCTCGGCGGCCTCGAGGCTGAACGCCGCGAGCGTCGTGAAACCACCGCACACGCCGACGCGCAACAGGAGCGAGAGATGCTCGTCAGGCATGATTCCAGCCACGATGAGTCCCGAGAGCACGGCGATGGCGAACGACCCGACGACGTTGATGCCAAGCGTCCCCAGCGCCGAGGCCGAAGCCGGCATGACGAGGGTTATGAGATAGCGGAGTATGGAGCCGACGAAGCCCCCTGCTCCCACAACAAGGCAATTGACGAACATTCCCTCCCCTTCTCGCAGGGCATAGAAATAGCCCCTGCGCGATTACCCGGCAGGAGCTATCGGCGATGAAACGCGGTTCTGGCATCGAGCCAAGGGGAGCCCCATCCCCTCATTCGAGGATAGCAGAGCAGGAGGGAGGGCCGGCTGCCGAGATGTTGAACGGTGACGGCGCCGCCAAGGGGGACTCCGCCCTCGGAGAGTGCAGCTAGGCGATCTTCTCGAACACGGAGACGAGATCCTCCACCTCGGGATCGTCGTACGTCAGCAGATGCTCGCCGGAATCGTCCAGCTTGACCATGAGCACGTAATCGGTGCCGTTGGCCGTGATCGTGACCTGATGGTCGCCCGCGTGCCACGTCGCCTCGACATCGCCCGTGCTGGTGTTATGGGCGATCGCGGTGCCATCCGCGCGGAGCTCGTAGGTGGTCGGGAACGTCGACGGGTTGGCATCGGCCGTCTCGGCGTACTCGTCGACGCTCAGGAGCTTGTCGTTCTCGTCGAGGAAGCCGGTGAGCTCCCATGTGCCGGCATACGGGTCGTCCTCGGAGGCAGAGGCGCTCTCGGCGGCCTGGTCGGCAGCCTGCGCATCGGCGGGGCCGGTCGCTGCAGGCTCATCGGGAACATCCGCGGTTTCCGCGGCTTTCGACCCGCCGCAGGCGGCGAGCGCCAGCATCGCGACGAGAGCGAGCACGGCAATCATCGTCAAGATGAACTTGGAGGTCTTCATCGGCTGTACCCTTCCCGAAGCAATCGGCACCGCAAGAACAGAGAACACAAACGGCGAACTAACCCGCCTTTTCCAAGATACCGGGAAAGTCGACAGCGTCAACCGGGAAACCCATTTGCCCTGCAAGTGCATCTCAGCAAAACAGCGGGCAGGAGCGGCGAGAAGCGCATCGATGCTCATGAGAAGCGGGCGATGCTCCATCCCAGATGTCGAGGGTCCCGCCAGGAAAACACGAGGGCCCCGCTACGCTCTTGCGTGCGGGGCCCTCGAAGATTCGCTTACCGGCTGGCGGCTTACAGCATGATGCTGAAGTTCGCGAAGACGGGGACGAACACCAGGCTGACGATGGTCATCAGCTTGATGAGGATGTTCATGGACGGACCAGAGGTGTCCTTGAACGGGTCGCCGACGGTGTCGCCGACGACGGCGGCCTTGTGGGCCTCGGAGCCCTTGCCACCGAAGTTGCCGGACTCGATGTACTTCTTGGCGTTATCCCACGAACCACCGGAGTTGGCCATGAAGATGGCCATCAGGAAGCCGGTGATGAGCGCGCCGGCGAGCAGACCGCAGAGCATCTGCATGTCGATGAGGCCGACGACGATCGGCACGGCGACGGCGATGATGCCGGGAACGATCATCTGACGCAGGGCAGCATGCGTGGAGATCTGGACGCAACGCTCCGGATCGGGGTCAGCGGTGCCCTCGAGCAGGCCGGTGATCTCGCGGAACTGGCGACGGACCTCGACGATCATCGAGTTCGCGGCCTTCGACACGGCCTCCATGGTGAGTGCGCCGAAGAGGAACACGAGCATGCCGCCGATGAACAGGCCGGCAACGACCATCGGGTTGATGAGCGTGATGTCCATGGTCACGCCGAGGCCCTCGGCCGTGACCTTGAACGAGAAGAACAGCGAGAGAGCAGTGAGGCCGGCGGAGCCGATGGCGAAGCCCTTGGCGATGGCGGCCGTGGTGTTACCGACGGAGTCGAGCTTGTCGGTGCGGTTGCGGGCCTCGTGCGGAAGCTCGGCCATCTCGGCAACGCCACCGGCGTTGTCGGCGACGGGACCGTAGGCGTCGACGCCGACCGTGATGGCCGTCGTGGACAGCATGCCGAGGGCGGCGAGACCGATGCCGTAGACGCCGAACGTGGCGGCATCCATGCCGGAAGCGGCCGGCACGGCCAGGATCGCGATGTTGTACGACACCAGGATGGCGACGGCGACGATGATGATCGGGATGACCGTGGACATCATGCCATTGCCGAGACCGGAGATGATGTTCGTGGCGGTACCGGTGGTCGAAGCCTCGGAGATCTTGCGCGTCGGCTTGTAGTTATCGGAGCAGAAGTACTCCGTCGTCTTGCCGATGCCCAGACCGGCGATGAGGCCGATGACGACCGCGACGGCGAGCAGCATGGCGTTGACGCCGCCGGGCGAGTTCTGCGTCCAGAACCAGCAGATGATGAAGACGGCGATGATCTCGATGACGGCGGCCACGTAGGTGCCCTTGTCGAGAGCGCTGTGCAGCTTGTTCTCGTCCTTCGTGTTGACCGCAAAGATGCCGATGATGGAGGCGATGATGCCGACGGCGGCGATCAGCAGCGGGGTGAGGATGGCGAGCGTCACGTCACCCTGGGCCAGGATCGTGCCCGACATGGAGACGGCCAGGATCATCGGGGCCAGGATGGAACCGCAGAACGACTCGTAGAGGTCGGCGCCCATGCCGGCGACGTCACCAACGTTGTCACCAACGTTGTCGGCGATGACGGCGGGGTTGCGGGGGTCGTCCTCGGGGATACCGGCCTCGACCTTGCCGACGAGGTCAGCGCCCACGTCAGCGGCCTTGGTGTAGATGCCGCCACCGACACGGGCGAACAGCGCGACGGAAGAAGCACCCATCGCGAAGCCGTTGATGATGTTGGGGGACGGGGTGCCCACCAGCAGCACGGCGATGGCCCACAGGGAGATGCCCATCAGGCCGAAGGAGGCCACGACGAGACCCATGGTGATGCCGGAGCGGAAGGCGACCTTGAGCGCCGGGGAGATGCTATCCATGGCAGCCCATGCGGTGCGGGCATTGGCGCGCGTGGCAACCGTCATGCCGACGAAGCCGGCGAGGACGGACAGGACGGCACCGGTGATGAACGCGAGAGCCGTGAACCAGCCAGCGGCCGGATTGGAATCGGTGCCCAGGAAGATACCGATGAGAATCGCGACGACGATGACGAAGATCGCGAGGATCTTGTACTCAGAGAACAGGAACGCCTTCGCTCCCCTCTGGATCTGTCCCGAAATCTTCTGCATCTTCTCGTTTCCGGGATCCTGCTTGATGACCCAACGCCCGAAATACAGGGCGCAGAGCATGCCGATTAGCGCCGCTGCGGGTGCTATCCAGGCCAATGCTTCCATGGATGCTGCTCCTCTCGTACTACTTACACAAACCAAATTCCCTCTTCACACAAAGTTGCCTTCGAAACCACGGAATCTCCATGGCGCAAGGCAGCTTGTAAATTTTATCCCGTGGGAATCCACACATAATCGACAAATGCGGTAGCGGCAATCCGCGGCGGGCATAAGGCACATGCTGTGGGAGCCGTCGAAGCGAGCGGCTAGGTATGGTGGGTGAGCGGTGGGACGCGACGAACCTGACAAACACGTCGGACGCCGTTGTCATGACAAACACGTCTGACGTGTTTGTCAGGTTGCTACTCGAAGTCGGGAAGGTCGGCCGCGGTCTGGGTGTCGCGGGCGATCTGGGCCATGAGCTCGGCCGGCGAGTCGAACTTGACCATGGGGCGCAGGTAGCGGGCGAACGCCGCGCGCACGTGCGCGTCGTAGATGTCGGCGTCGAAGTCGATGATATGCGCCTCGGTCGTCCATGCGATGTCGCCGAACGTCTTGGGAACGCCGACCGAGATGGAGGCGCGGTGCCACGTGCCGTCGACCTCGACGTAGCCGGCGTACACGCCGTCGCACATCTTGACGTAGTCGTGCTCGGCGACGAGGTTGGCCGTCGGGAATCCGAGCGTGCGCCCGACCTCGCGGCCGTGCGCGACGGTGGCGCGGAAGAAATGCGGCCGGCCGAGCAGCTCGTTGGCGCTGTCGAGCGCCCCCTCCTCGATGAGGTTGCGGATACGCGTCGCCGTCACGGGCGCGCCGAGCTCGCAGTAGAGCTCCTCGCCCACCACGGCGCAACCGAACTCGTAGAGCTCCCTCTTGAGCAGCGTCAGGTCGCCGGCTGCCTTGTGGCCGAAACGGAAGTCCTTCCCCACGAAGATGCACTTCGGGGTCATGAACTTCGTGATGGCCTCCTGGATGTAGACGAGCGGGTGCATGCGCGCGAACTCGTGGTCGAAATGCTGGATGGCGACCACATCGGCGCCGAGCGTCCGCAGCATCTCGATGCGGTCGTCGTTGGAGAGGAGCTTGCGGGCGCTCTTGTCCGGGCTGAGGACCTCGACGGGATCGACGTCGAACGTCAGGATGACGGAATTCGCGCCCGTCTCGCGCGCCTTCTCGATGCAATCCGAGATGATCGTGCGATGACCGGCATGAACGCCGTCGAACACGCCCAGCGCGCACACGCTGTCGCCGTGGACGAACTCGCCCTGCCCGACGCGGATGACCCGGCTCTTTCCCTCTGACTTCATCAAGACCTCGCTCCCATGACACCGCCGGGTATCATAGCCTTGCAGGCGAGCCTTTGTCCACGAGGTTCGTACACGGCATGCAGCCTGCCTCCGCAAACGATGGCAACCGGCCCGGCGAAGGGTCTTCCCACATCGATCATCCGGCCGTTCGAGACGTCGCGCATCATGGACTCATCGGCCTCGAGGGCTGGCAACCCGATGGCGGCGACGGGGTCGATGCAGGCGAACTCGAGCATCTCCGGTGCATAGGATGCCTCGAACTGGTCGAGGTCGATCGCATCGGCGACCGAGATATCCCCGACGCGCGTCCTGCGCAGCGCCGCAAGCGTCGCGCATGTGCCCGCATCCGCGCCCATGTCGCGTGCGATGGAGCGGATGTAGGTTCCCTTCGACACCTCGAGCTCCACGTCCCAGCAGGGCAGCGGGCGGTCGTCGCCCGCGATACCCGCGCGCTCCTCCACCGCCAGCAGCCTCGCGGCACCCACCGTGATCTCGACGGGATCGAGCACGGCCTCCTCGCCCTTCCGGGCGAGCTCGTAGGCCTTGCGGCCGTCGCGCTTCTTGGCGCTGTACTGGGGAGGCATCTGCATGAACGTGCCCACGAGCGAGGCGACGCGATCGGCGGCGGCGCCGGCGTCGAGCAGCTCGGCTCCAGCGGGGCCGGTCTCGACGACCTCCCCCGTCGCGTCATCGGTATCCGTGCGGATGCCGAAGGCGATGGTGCCCTCGTAGGCCTTCGTCTTGCCCATGATGTAGTCGGAGAGGCGTGCCGCGGGGCCGATGCACACGATGAGCAGGCCCGTCGCCATGGGGTCGAGCGTGCCGGCATGGCCCACGCGCCGCTCCCCCGTGATGCGCCTGATGCGGTTCACCACATCGTGCGACGTGCAGCCGGATGGCTTGTCGACGGCGATGATGGCGGAAAGGCCGGTGGAACCCCGTTTCGCTGCCACGGCTACTCCGAGTCGCCGAATGTGGGAAGGGGCTTCCCCTCGAGCAGGGCGCGCTCGACCTCGGCCATGGCCTCGGCGACGCGCTCGATGCCCTCGGCGAGCGAGCACTCGATGTTGAATCCGGCGGCGGCGCGGTGCCCTCCCCCGCCGAATCCCTCGGCGATGGCGGCGACATCCACGTCGCGCTTGGCGCGGATGCTGCAGCGCACGTCGGTCTCGCGGCCGCGGATCAGGACCGCGACCTCGACGCCCTCGACGGAGCGGAGCACGTCGACGAGCCCCTCCGTGTCCTCCTTGCGCGCGCCGAGCTCCTCGTAGTCGGCGTTGTCGATCCAAGAGTACGAGACGAGCCCGCCGGGGGTGAGCCTGGTGCGCTCGATGACCCTGCCCTCGAGCTGGATCGCCGGCAGCGGGCGGTTCTGGAAGATCTCGGTAGCGGCGCGCGCGGGATCCGTGCCGGCAGCGACCATCTCGCCGGCGGCCGCGAGGCAGCGCGCGTCCGTGTTCTGGAACTGGAAGCGCCCCGTGTCGGTGAGCAGGCCCGCGAAGCACGCCTCCGCGACCTCGACCGGCGGCTCGCCGACGAGCTCCTTGGCGAGCTCCCACACGATCATGGAGGCCGATGCCGCATGCGTGTCGCAGTGCGTGACCATGGCGCCGATGCCGACGCCGGGATGATGGTCGATCGAGACGTTCTTGCGCGCGCGGTTCATGACGGGCTTCGACTCGCCCATCCGCTCGACGACCGGCGTGTCCACGGAGATGAACACATCGGGGGTCTTCTTGTAGTGAAGCGCGCGCTTGAACTCGTCGAAGCCCGCGAGGTAGGCGTACTTGCGCGGCGCGGGCATCGTGTTGGCGAGCAGCGGGGCGCATTCCTTGCCCATCGAGCGCAGGAGCGCCGTCATGGCCAGGACCGAGCCGAGGCAGTCGCCGTCGGGGTTGATGTGCCCGCACACGGCGAACGTCCGACCGTCGCGGATGAACTCCGCCACCTCGGCGAGCGTGGAATTCTCGTAGGATGCGCCCTCGGGCGCCTTGGGTGCCTCCGCCATCGCTATGCGTCCTCGCCGTCGTCCACGATCGGGTTGCCGTCCTCGTCGAGCGGGAGCGGCTGGCCATCGGCGTCCTTGGGGATGTCGATGTAGGCCGGCACGTTCTGGAGCGCCACGGCGATCCGCTCGGCCTCGTCGATGGTCGTGTCGATGTGGAAGCGCAGCTCGGGCGTCACGCGCCAGCCCAGGCTCCTGCCCAGGATGGAGCGGATGCGGCCCTTGGCCGACTCGAGGCCGCTGCGAACCTCATCGTAGCGGTCCGCCTCGGCGGAGATGTATACGTTGCACACGGAGCGGTCGCGCGAGACGGTCGCGCCCGTGACCGTGACGAGCGAGAGCCTCGGGTCCGAGATCTCGGTCATCAAGATCATGGCGACCTTGTCGGAGACGACCTGGTTGCTCTTGCGCGAATCGGGAGACTGCTTCATGGTTCACCTGCCTGGATGGCGGGCGCGCGGGCGCTAGGCCTCGCGCGCCACCTCGTCCATCCTGTAGCTCTCGAGTATGTCGCCGACGTGGATGTCCTGGAAGCCATCGATGCCGATACCGCACTCGTAACCGGCGCGGACCTCCTTGACGTCGTCCTTGAACCTGCGCAGCGACGCGATCTCGCCCTCGTGGACGATCGTGCCGTTGCGCACGACGCGGATCTTGTTGTCGCGGGCGACCTCGCCCTCTTGGACGAAGCATCCGGCGATCGTGCCGACCTTGGGCACCTTGAACGTGTCGCGCACCTCGATCGTGGCCGTCTCGACCTCGACGATCTCGGGCTTGAGAAGGCCGACGCGCGCGGCGTTGATCTCCTCGATGGCCTTGTAGATGACGCGGTACGTGCGGATGTCGACCTTCTCCTTCTCGGCGAGCTGCTTGGCCTTCGTCTGCGGGCGGACGCCGAAGCCGATGATGATGGCATCGGATGCGGCCGCGAGGATGACGTCGGTCTCGGTGACGCCGCCGACGGCGGAGTGGATGACGTTGATGTGGACCTCGCTCTGGTCCATCTTGTCGAAGGCGTCCTTGAGGGCCTCGATGGAGCCCTGCGTATCCGCCTTGACGACGAGGTTGAGCTCGGCGACCTTGCCCTCCTCGATGCGGCTGAAGAAGTCGTCCAGCGTGACCGGGACCTTCGACTGCTGCTCCTTGAGGCGCTCGCGCAGCGCGCGGTCCTCGGCGAGGTTGCGGGCGTCGCGCTCGTCCTCGAAGACGCGGAACTCGTCGCCGGGGGCGGGAACGCTGTTCAGGCCGAGCACCTCGACCGGGTCTGCGGGACGGGCCTCCTTGACATGGTCGCCCTTCGGGTTGATGAGCGCGCGGACGCGGCCGTACGCCGTGCCGGCGACGATGGTGTCTCCGACCTTGAGCGTGCCTCGCTGGACGAGCACGGTCGCGACGGGACCGCGGCCCTTGTCGAGGTTCGCCTCGATGACGAAGCCCGACGCGAGCGCATCCGGGTTGGCGCGCAGCTCGAGCACGTCGGCCTGCAGGATGATGGTCTCGAGCAGGTCGTCGATGCCGATGCGCTGCTTCGCGGAGACCTCGACGAACATGTTCTCGCCACCCCATTCCTCGGGGATGATGCTGAACTCGGTGAGCTCCTGCTTGACCTTCTCCGGATTGGCTCCGGCCTTGTCGATCTTGTTGACGGCGACGACGATCGGCACCTCGGCGGCGCGGGCGTGGTTGATGGCCTCGACCGTCTGCGGCATGACGCCGTCGTCGGCGGCCACGACGAGCACGATGACGTCGGTGACCTGGGCGCCGCGGGCGCGCATGGCGGTGAACGCCTCGTGGCCGGGCGTGTCGATGAACGTGATCTGCTTGCCGTTCGTCTCGACGACGGACGCGCCGATGGCCTGCGTGATGCCGCCGGCCTCGGTCTCGACGACGCCCGTCTCGCGGATCGCGTCGAGCAGCGACGTCTTGCCGTGGTCGACGTGGCCCATGACGGTGACGACCGGGGGCCTGGGCTTCAGGTCGTCCTCGGTGTCGTTAATGGCGATCTCGTACTCCTCCTCGGGCGAGACGATGCGGACCTTGCGACCCATGTCGTCGACGATCAGCTCGATGAGGTCGTCGCTCATGGTCTGCGTGACCGTCAGCGGCGTGCCGAGCATGAAGAGCTTCTTGATGATCTCGGAGCTGTTGACGCCGAGCGCATCGGAGACCTCGGCCACGGTCGAGCCGGTCGTGATCTGGACGACGGAGTCGTCGAGCAGCAGCGACGGGTCGATGCCCTTCTCGAGCGCCTCCTGCTCGGCGCGCTGCTTGGCCTCGGCCTCGCGCTTCTCCTTGCGCTTCTTGCGGCGGCCCTGCCCCTCGTGCGAGGCGGCATCGACCATGGCGCGCGCCTCGTCGAGGATGCGCTGGCGCTGCAGCTCCTCGGCGCGGTCGGCCATCTGCTTGTAGCGGTCGTTGCCCTCGTCCTCGGTGAAGTCCTCGGCGATGATCTCGGCGCGTTGGTCGCGGCGTGAGCCCTTGCCGCCCTTCTTGCCGCGGCCGTCCTCGTAGCTCGAGTCGGGCTTGCCGCCCTTCCTGCGCGAACCCTTGCCGCCCTTCTTGCCGGCGCCCTGGTCGTCGCCTGCGCCGGAAGCCTGCTTGCGCTCGTCGGCCGCCTTGGCCTCGGCCTGCTCGGCGGCGAGGCGCTCCTTCTCGGCGGCGATGCGGGAGAGGAGGTCCTGATGCACCTGAGAGCCGGCGGATGCGCGCAGCACCTTCTTGCCGGCGAGACGCTCCTCGCGCCTGCGCTCGGCCTCCTCGGCGGCGCGCTCGGCACGGGCGGCGCGCTCGCGCTCGCGCTCGGCGAGCTCCTTGTCGCGGGCCTCCTTGGCGGCGCGGGCCGCCTCCTCGGCTGCCTTGCGCTCGGCCTCCTCGGCCGCCTTGCGGGCCTCTTCCTCCTCGCGCGCCTTGCGCTCGGCCTCCTCGGCCGCCTTGCGCGCGTCCTCCTCCTGCTTGCGGCGCTCGGCCTCCTCGGCCTCCTTCTTGCGCTGCTCCATCTCGGGACCGATCTTCTTGCGAATCTTGTCCACATAGGCGTCATGCAGGGTTGATGCATGGTTCTTGGCCGGGATGTTCATCTCGGCGAGCTTCTCGAGCATTTCCTTGCTCGTGATGCCGAACTCCTTGGCCAGCTCGTGCACTCGCATCTTCGCCATAGCTACCTACCGTACCTTCCTAAAGAGACCTCTCCCGAAGCAATTGCTTCAAATCCCCAACTATCGTGTCGTAGACGTCGCCGTCTATCGTCATCTTGAGCGCCCTGTCGAGCTTGCGGCCCTTGCGCCCGCGCTCGAGGCAGAGCTCGTCGGCGCACACGTAGGCGCCCCTCCCCGGCTCGCGGCCCTGCGCATCGATGTGCACATCGCCCTCCGGGGTCCGCACGACGCGCACCAGCTCGCGCTTGGGCTTCTTCGCCCCGCACACGCAGCAGCTCCGCATGGGTGTCTTCCCTGTCGCGCTGTTCGCCAATGCGCCGTCGCTCCGTTCCTCTACGTCCTATCCGTTCCTATCGCCCGGCGGCCTCGTGGATGCCGCAGTAGCGGCTGCCCGGACGCGCGTGGTTGCGGCAGCGGTTGCCGTTCTCCAGAATGTGCGCGCAGCGGCCGTCGAGAATCTCCTCTTCCTCCTCGACCTCGTCGATGAGGGCGTTGCCGCCCGACATCTCCGCGACGAGCGAGGCGCTCTTGATATCGATGTGCCAGCCGGTGAGGCGGGCGGCCAGGCGGGCGTTCTGACCCTCCTTGCCGATGGCGAGCGAGAGCTGGTCGTCCGGGACGATGACCGTCGCATAGTGGCGGTCCTCATCGATGCTCACGTTCGACACCCGCGCCGGCGAGAGGGCGTTGGCCACATAGGCGGCCGGGTTCTCGCTCCACGAGATGACGTCGACGCGCTCGTTGTGCAGCTCCTCGACGACCATGCGGACGCGCGAGCCCTTCGGGCCGACGCATGCGCCCACCGGGTCGAGGTTCGGCTCGCGCGAGCTCACGGACACCTTGGAACGGGCGCCGGGCTCGCGGGCGATCGCCTTGACCTCGACGATACCCTCGTAGATCTCGGGAACCTCCATCTCGAAGAGGCGCTTGATGAAATCGGGATGCGTGCGCGACACGACGATCAGCGGGCGCGTGTTGTGGCCCTTCGTGTTCATGACGACCTGGCTGGGGTCGCGCACATCGACGATGACCGCCTTGAGGCGCTGGTTGTGGCGATAGCGCTCCATGGGCGGCTTCTCGTTGCGCTCCATGGGGTTCTTCTCGACGTCGAAGTGCGGCAGCTCGGCCTCGACGCCCTCGCGGATCTTGATGATCGTGAAATCGGGCGTGCTCTGGAGCACTTGGCCCGACACGAGCTCGCCGACGCGGTCGGAGAACTCGCTGTACAGCGACAGGCGCTCATGGTCGCGCAGGATCTCCGTGAGGAACTTCTTCACGTTGAGGGCGGCGATGCGGCTCACATCGGTGGGCGTGACGTCGCGCTCCTCGAACTCGTGGTACTCGCCCTCCTCGTCGGGCTCGCCCTGCGGGACGAGCTCGAACACGTAGATCTTGCCGCTGTTGCGGTCGATAGTCACGCGCGGGTCGTACTCGAGCCGCAGGATAGACTTGTAGCTCCTCGACAGCGACTGCTCGAGCTTCTCGAGCAGGTAGATCTCGTCGATCCTCTTCTCCTTCGCCAGGGCCGATAGGGCCTCCATCAGCTCAGATGCCATTGCTCCTCCTCAAAACGGTTCGTAGAACCTCTGTTCCTAGAATCCGATCTTTCCCGTGAACTCGATATGTCTCTTGATGCGGGCCTTCACGATGGCCTCGTGGGGAATCTCGAAGGTCTCGCCCTCATGCCCCTCGACGACCACGAGGTTGCCCTCGATGCCCTCGAGGATGCCCGAGAAGCGCTTGCGACCATCGATGGGGTCGGTCGTGATCTTCACTTCCTCGCCCTCGAACTCCTCGAAGTGCTCGAGCGTGCGCAGGGGACGGTCGACGCCCGGAGATGACACCTCGAGCGTGTACTCGCCCTCGATCGGGTCGAACTCGTCGATGAGCCCGTCGAGCCACTCCTGCTGTGCCTCGGCGATCTTGTCGAGCGTGATGATCTCGCCGCGGTCGAGCGTGTCGATGTAGACACGCAGGATCGGCATGCCGCTGCCGCCGAGCAGCTCGGCCTCGACGATCTCGAAGCCATGCTCGCGCGCGGTGGGCTCGAGTGCGGCGATCAAGCCGTCGATCTTCGCGTCACGTGGCACAGTGCACCTCCCATCAAGAAAAAAAGCGGGCATAACCCACTTTCAGCCAACAACCTCTTGTGCGTCACTCGCGCGGTCGGAAACCCTACAGAAGGGTATAGAAATCCCGTCGCGCGTTACTGATGGCTACTATAGCACAGACGCGGGGAGAATGTAAACCACGCCCCCGTGCGTATCTGCCGGTGGCGCGAGCGGCGAGACGAGCCGCCCTACTCCGCCTCCTCGTCCTTGAAGAGGTCCTTCAGAGCGTAGAAGGGGTTCATCTCATCGGGCTTGCTCGCGCAATCGCATTGCTCCTCGTTGAGATTGCACCCGCACGACGGGCACAGCCCCTTGCAGTCTTCGCGGCACAGGAACGTCGGCGGCATCTCCACGACCACGGCGGAGCGGATGGAGTCGGCGAGGTCGATCTCGCCGCTCTCGGAGATCAGCTCGTACTCGTCGTCCTCCATGCCCTCCACGTCGGAGTTCTCGAACAGGGTGAAGTACCCCTCAACGTCGGACTCGACGAACTCGGAGGCGGGCTCGAGGCAGCGGGCGCACTGGCCGATCACCGTCGCGCTCGCGGTCCCGGTCGCGACGATGGCGTCGCCGATGTTGCTCAGGTTGACGACGTAGTCGATGCCGCCGGGAATGGAGTAGTCGATCGAACCCATCGTGAAGTCCTCGACGGCGAGGTTGCCGGTGATGGAGTCGAACGAACCGGCGCCGTCGTCAAGCGACGAGGCCAGGAAGATAACCTTATCCACGATTGCCTCCGCATCTCATCTGGAACGCTCCCGGGGCAGCACTCCAGTTCCTCCTACAAAAAAGGGGCGGTTGCCCGCCCCTTCAGGTTTCGCTGCAACTCGCCTAGCGGGCCGCCCTGTTGTTCAGGCGTTCACGGCAGCGGTGCACGTTCTCGCCAAGGGAGTCGAGCATGGACTCGATGTGCGAGAACACGTTGTCCGCGTAATCCTCGGCACCGGCGCGGGTCGAGCGCTCGAGCTCGCGGGCGTCTGCGAGGATGTTCTCGGCCTGCTGCTGGGCGATGCGGACGATCTCCTGCTCGGAGGCGATCGTCAGCGCCTGGCTACGGGCGTCCTCCAGAATCCTGTTGCACTCGGCCTCGGCCGCATCGAGCAGCCCCTGACGCTCGCGCACGATCTGCCGCGCCTGCGAGAACTCCACGGGGAAGGCATCGCGGATGTCGTTGATGATATCCATGGCCTGGTTGATGTCGACCTGACGTCGACCGCCGCCAAGCGGTGCCGCCTTGCTATCCTCGAGAAAGTCCGCAAGCTCATCGAGAAGTGCCAAGACTCCAGTCTCATCCATGTCAGTTTCCCTTCCTCGTGGTCCGATTAAATGCCGCGTTTGCTCACATTCGACCGTATTGTAACGCAACAAGATGAAATGGTAAAAGGGCGCAAATCACCCGCGGCAAAAGCCAACGAGAGAAGAAGCCCGAGCATCGTTCGTAGAGTCAGCGAGAGAAAGGTCCGGGCATCGTTCGTAGAGACAGCGAGGGCCGCTGTGGTGCATCGAATACGTGCGAAGCAAAGACCCCGCTGGGCTTGTGCCCGCGGGGTCTTCGATTCGCGCGTAGGCGGCGTGCCACAGCGAGCCGCAGCGTCGACAGATCCGCCGTTCGTCTAAGAACGGCGGAACTCTAGTGCCTGAAGTGCCTGTGTCCCGTGAAGACGAGGGCGATGCCGGCCTTGTTGGCGGCCTCGATGACCTCGCCGTCGCGGATGGAACCGCCGGGCTGGATGACGGCGGTGACGCCTGCCTCGATCAGCACCTCGAGAGAGTCGGCGAAGGGCATGAAGGCATCGCTGGCGGCGACGGCGCCCTTGGCCTTCTCCCCCGCCTGCTCGGCGGCGAAGCGCGCGGAGTTCACGCGGTTGGGCTGGCCGGCGCCCATGCCGAGCGTCGTCTTGCCGTTCGTGATGACGATGGCGTTGGACTTGATGGCGCGGCAGGTCTTCCAGGCGAAGAGCAGCTCGTCGAACTCGGCATCGGTGGGCTTGCGCTCGGAGGCGACGGTGAAGGTCGCCGGATCCTCGGAGACGCTGTCGTACTCCTGCACGAGCACGCCGCCCTCGACGGTGCGCATCTCGAAGCCGTGGCCGGCCGGGTTGCAGCCGCCGGTGCGCAGCACGCGCGCATTGGGCTTGGAGGCGAGCAGGTCGAGCGCGCCTTGCTCGAAATCGGGCGCGATGACGGCCTCGATGAACTGGCCGTTGTCGAGCACGGCCTTGATGACGCCCTCGGTCACGACCCCGTTGAAGGCCATGACGCCGCCGAACGCGCTGACGGTGTCGCACGCCCAGGCGCGCTGGTAGGCATCGACGAGGTTGTCGGCGGTCGCGATGCCGCACGGCGTCTGGTGCTTCACGATCACGCACGTCGGCTCGGCGAACTCGCGCACGCAGCCCCAGCAGGCGTCGAGGTCGAGGAAGTTGTTGTACGAGAGCTCCTTGCCCTGGAGCTGCTCGGCGGAAGCGAGCATCCACTCGCGCTTGACGCCCTCGGCGGCGAGCGCCGGGTCGTCGACGGTGCGGTAGAACGCGGCCTTCTGGTGCGAGTTCTCGCCATAGCGGAGCTCCTGGGCCTTGTTCAGGAAGACGCGCTTGTCATCGGCGAACGAGGTGTCGCCGTTGAGCTGGGCGTTGAGCCAATTGTAGATGGCGTTGTCGTAGGCGCTCGTCGTCTCGTAGACGCGCAGGGCGAGGCGCTGACGCGTCTCGAGCGTCGTCGCTCCCCCATTGGCGCGCATCTCGGCGAGGATGTCGTCGTAGGATGCCGGGTCGGTGACGACGGCGACGCTCGCGTGGTTCTTCGCGGCGGAGCGCAGCATCGACGGGCCGCCGATGTCGATGTTCTCGATGCAGTCGGCATACGTGGCGTCGGGCTTGGCGACGGTCGCCTCGAACGCGTAGAGGTTGACGACGACCATGTCGATCATGCCGATGCCATGCTCGGCCGCGGCCGCCATGTGCGACTCGAGGTCGCGGCGCGCCAGCAGGCCGCCGTGCACCACGGGATGGAGCGTCTTGACGCGGCCGTCCATCATCTCGGGAAATCCGGTGAGCTCCTCGATCGGCTTCACGTCGATGCCAGCCTCGGCGATCACGCGCGCCGTGCCGCCCGTCGAGACGATCTCCACGCCGAACTCGTCGTGCAGCGCACGGGCGAACTCGACGACGCCGCTCTTGTCGGTCACGGAGACCAACGCCCTCTTGATTACCGGATTATCCATCTTATCTTCCTTTCGATCTTCACGAACCTGATGGCGAATGAGCCGATGATGACCATCACCCCCGGCTCATCGCGTTGTTCCTACATCACGCAGTCGAGGAGCTGCTCGACGGTGCCTCCCTCGGAGAACGCCTTGCGAGCCGCGTCCATGAACGGCGACGAGACGCCGAGGAATCCCGACATCTCGGGCCAGGAGCGCACGACGGACACACCCTCGACCGTCGTCTTGGCCAGGTAGTCCTGCGCCTCGGGCGACGAGTAGCCGAACTCGCCGACCAGACGGCCGAACGAGCAGTTGCGGCTCTTGGGCGAGAAGCACGTCAGCGCCATGTCGCCCACTCCGGCGAGGCTGAGCGCCGTCTCGCGGCTGCCGCCGGGAATCGCCTCGAGCATGTCCCCCAAGTCGGAGAGCACCCGCTGCATGAGCAGGCACTGCGTGGAGATGGGGTAGCCTGCACCGTGCAGCGCACCCGTCGCGATGGCGGCGGCGTTCTTGATGCACGAGGCAAGCTCGATGCCGAGCGTGTCGGCGGAGCGGTCGAGGGTCACGGTCGCATCGTGGGCGAATGCCTCGCGCACGAGGTCGAAGCAGGCGTCGTCGCGCGTGGCGAGCGTGAAACCGACGGGCACGCCCTCGAGGATGTCGATGGCGAAGCCCGGTCCGCCCATCGTCGAGATCTCGCGGCCGAGGGCGCGCTCGGCACCCGCTGCCGGCATCTCGCCGTTGGGGCACGCGCCCTTCGAGCCGATGATCACCGGCGTCGATGCGGCGAGATGCGGGGCCATCTGCTCGCACACCGACTCGACGAACGCCGCGGCGGGCAGCACGAAGATGAGGTCCTGTCCCGCAACGGCGCGCTCCATCGAGGCGGTCACCTCCACGTCGCGCGGCAACGGCACGTCGTTGAGCACGCAGGCCATCGAGCCCTTCTCGTAGAACTCGTCCACCTTGCTCTGCACCTCGGCCCACACGACGACCTCATGGTCGGGATTCGTGCAGAGCCTCGACGCGATCGAGAAACCGAACGCACCTGCTCCGATAACAGAGATCTTCATGGCATTCACACCTCTCGCATATCCATCGGCGAGCCGTCGTCGGCCCGCGCCCTCGTTGCTAGTTGAACTCCAACATGGCGGCGTCGAGTCCCTTGCGGACCGCGCACAGCGCCGCCTGCTGTGCGTGGACGATGGTCGCCTCGAAGTCCTCGAGCTGCGCCTTGGCAATCCGCGCGAGGACGTAATCCGCTGGGTCCATCTTACCCGGAGGACGGCCGATCCCGACCTTCAAACGCGCATAATCGGGTCCGATGGCCTGGTTGATCGAGCGCAGGCCGTTGTGCCCGCCGTGACCCCCGCCCCGCTTGAAGCGAAGCGTGCCCGCCGGCAGGTCGAGGTCGTCGTGGACGACGAGAATCTCATCCGGCGCAAGGCCATGGCGGCGCATCAGATGCGACAGCGGTCCGCCCGACTTGTTCATGAACGCCTGCGGCTTGGCCAGCAGCATCGGCTCGCCATCGACCTTCACCTCCGAGACGAGGCAGCCGTCCTGCAGCTTCCAGTAGCTCGCGCCCAGCTCGTCGCCGAGCGCATCGACCGTGAGGAACCCGCAGTTGTGCCGCGTCTGCTCGTAATCGGGACCGGGATTGCCCAGTCCGCACACCAGGGCGAAGGCAGGCATGCGCTCCACCGCTTACAGGGCGAAGTCCAGGTCGATCATGCCCGAGACCGACTCCTCGTTGAAGACGCTCACGATCGCCTTGGCGAGTAGCGGCGCCACCGAGATGACGTGGAACTTCTCGCTGAAGCGCTCCTCGGGCATCGGGATCGTGTCGCAGATGACGATCTCGTCAGCCGGGCAGTCCTTGAGGCGGTCGATCGCCGGGTCGGACAGGATGCCGTGCGTCGTGCACAGGTAGATCTTCTCGGCGCCGGCCTCCTTGAGCGCGCGCGTGCCGTTCGTGATGGTGCCGGCCGTGTCGATCATGTCGTCGTTGACGATGCAGCACTTGCCCTTGACATCGCCGATGACGGCGGAAACCTCGGACACGTTGTGGGCGGAGCGGCTCTTGTGCATGATGGCAAGGTCGCACCCGCCGAGCATCTCCGCCAGCTGCTTGGCGGCCTTGGCGCGGCCGACGTCCGGCGAGACGACGCAGAGGTTGTCGAGCGGGAGGTTCTTGGCGGAGAAGTACTCCGCGAACAGCGGCAGCGCGGTGAGATGGTTCACCGGCTTGTCCAGGAAGCCCTGGATCTGCCCTTGATGGAGGTCGATGGTGATGAGGCGGTCGATGCCGGCCGTCGTCATCATGTTGGCGACCAGCTTGGCGGTGATGGGCTCGCGCGACGCGGCCTTGCGGTCCTGGCGCGAGTAGCCGTAGTGGGAGACGACGGCCGTGACGCTGTGGGCGGAGGCGCGCTTGGCGGCGTCCGTCATGATGAGCAGCTCCATGAGCGCGTCGTTCACATGGCCGGCGACCGACTGGATGATGAACACGTCGCAGCCGCGGACGGTCTCGAGGTACCGGGCGTAGATCTCGCCGTTGGCGAACGTCTCGAGCTTGACGTGGCCCAGCTCGATGCCAATGGCATCCGCGATGCCCTGGGCGAGCTTGGGATTGCAGCTTCCGCTGAAGACCTTGAGCTTCTTCTGCGCCGTGCTGACCTTGATCGTAGTGGACTCCGCCATGTTACCCAGCCTTTCTTTCTTCCCCCATGTTGCCGTATCCGCCGATTCCGTTGCTCGTTTAAGCTGCGTTCACATGCCGTGTTGCCGTGCCTTGGGACAATCGGGGCCAATCCCCATCCGTCCCGCTTCGCGAGTTTCCCTACTCGCCGTCTTGGTTCTTCTTTGCAGTATAGCCCTCGACGTTGCGCTGACGCTCGCGGGCGACGCCCAACGCGCCGTCCGGCACGTCTCGTGTGATGACCGATCCCGCGGCGATGAGGGCGTCGGCGCCGATCTCGACCGGAGCGACCATCATGGTGTCGCTTCCGACGAACGTGCGGTCGCCGATGACCGTCTTGTGCTTCGCCTTGCCGTCGTAGTTGCAGGTGATCGAGCCGGCGCCGATGTTGACGCCCTCGCCGATGACGGTGTCGCCGATGTAGCTCAGGTGCGGGACCTTCGACCCCTTCCCGATCGTGGACTTCTTGATCTCGACGTGCGTGCCCGCCTTCGCGTTCTCGCACAGATGCGCGCCGGGGCGCAGGTACGCGCGCGGGCCGCAGGAGACGCCGTTGTCGATGGTCGACTCGATGACGACGGACTCGTCGATGACGCAGCCCTCTCCGATGGTGGAGTCGGTCACGCGCGTGTTCGGGCCCACACGGGTACCGGAGCCGACGGACGTGCTCCCCATGAGGAACGTCATCGGCCACAGCTCCACGTCGCGCGCCACCTCGACGTCGGGGCCGACCCACACGAGCGTGGGGTCGATCATGGTGACGCCGTCGAGCATGAGCTGCGTGTTGATGCGGCCCTGCATGCGGCGCGTGGCCTCGGCGAGCTGCACGCGCGTGTTGATGCCGTGCGTCTCGGCCGGGTCGTCGACGATGACGCCGCGGACCGGCTTGCCGTCCTCGACGAGCAGCCCGATGACGTCGGTGAGGTAGTACTCGTTCTGGGCGTTATCGTTGCCGAGGCGCTCGAGGCATGCGAGCAGGTCCTCGACCTTGAAGCAGTACATGCCGCTGTTGCACTCGCCAATCGCGTCCTCCTCGTCGGTGCAGTCCCGCTGTTCGACGATGCGAACGACGCCGCCGTTCTCGCCGCGGACGATGCGGCCGTAGCCGAACGGGTCGGACGGCGTGAACGTCAGGACGACGGCCGATGCGTCGTGCTCGGCGCGCACGGCCATCATCTTCTCGAGCGTCTCCGGACGGATGAGCGGGCTATCGCCCGAGAGCACCACGACGACGCCGCCGCGCCTCTCGAGCTCGTCAGCCGTCATCATGACGGCGTGGCCGGTCCCGAGCAGCTCGTCCTGGTAGACGATGGTGGTGTCGGAGACGATCGGCTCGACGAGCTCGCGGCCATGGCCGAGCACCACGATCGTGTCGCTGCAGCCGGCTCCGCGAGCCGCATCGACGACCCACCTGACGAGCGGCTTGCCGAGCATGTCGAATGCCACCTTGGGCATGCCCGAACGCATCCTGGTGCCGCCTCCGGCAGCCAGTATCAAAGCAGTTGCCTGCATCATGTTCCTCCCGATTGCCCTGTCGCCAATCGCTGAAACGGGGATGCGCGCATCCCCGTGAAAAAGCATGTGGCTGGGGTACTAGGATTCGAACCCAGATAGCTGGCACCAAAAGCCAGAGTCCTAGCCATTGGACGATACCCCAAAGCCGTGCCGGAGACGTGCTCCGGTGACGTTTGGAGTGTAACACAGCGGGACTCCCGGAGCATCGAGAACAAACGGAAAGGAAGCCGAAGGCGGCGAACTGTCTCGGGGCCTGCCAAAACTGGAACGCTCCCCGGGGGAGCGTTCCAGAAGCTGCAACCCGTTAACGATTGGAACGCTCCCGCGGGGAGCGTTCCAAAGGAATCGTTTCGAGAGCTAGCCGACCGTGGTGCAGACGCGCGTCCACAGGCCGCGTGCCGCAATCGCGTCGGCGGCAGCCTGCGCCTCGTCGGGCGTGGCGAACACGCCGAAGACGCACGAGCCGCTTCCCGAGACCATCGCGCGGAGCACGCCGGGCTGGATGGACATCTGGTCGAGCGCGAAGGCGACCCTCGGCTCCACCACGCAAGCCGCGAACTCGAGGCTGTTGTGCAGGGCGGATGCGACCTCTTCCACAGTGGCACCGGGGCGCAGGACGGACGTCAGGTTCGCATGGGCCTGCCCCCAGGGCTGCTCCGAGGGGTCGCCATCGGTCTCGTCGAACATGCGGTAGACCTCGGGCGTGCGGGAGCCCTCGTCGGGACGCGCGAGCACGATGTTCATCGCGGGAGCCTCGAGGCGCTCCTTGAAGACGTCCCCGTACCCCTCGAGCGAGCAGCAGCCGCCCTTGAGGAAGAACGCGATATCGCTGCCGAGCGAGCGGGCGACGTCCATGGCCTCGGGGCCATCGGGCTCGTATCCGTAGAGCTGTGCCATGAAGGCGATGGCGGCCGCGCAATCCGACGATCCCCCGCCGAGTCCCGAGCGCGGGGGGATGCACTTGTCGACCGTGACCGTGATGCGGTCCTCGAGCGGGCGTCCGATGCGAGCCTGGAAGCCGATGATGGCCTGGTAGATGAGGTTGTCCTCGAGGGGAACCGGCTTCTCCTCGAGCCCGTGGGCGTTGCGCATCTCGATCTTGACGCCTGGGTTGTGGACGTCCCACACCACGAGGGCGTGCATGCGATCGTGGAGGGAGATGGTCTGCATGATGGTCTTCACCGGATGCCTGCCGTTGACGACCTCGCTCGAGACGTCAAGGCACAGGTTGACCTTGGCATGCGCGATTACCTCGAATTCCCTATCTGCCGGACGAGACATTGCTACCGCTCCCTCATATTGCCGAAGAACCCATCGAGCACCGCCTGGCACTCGTCTCCCAGAACACCGTACGTCACGTCGAACCGATGGTTGAGACGCGGATCGTCACCTATCGCATACAGCGAGTCGAGGCCGCCCGCCTTGGGGTCGAGCGCGCCGACAACGCACCGGTGGATGCGGGCGTTGACCATCGCGCCCGCGCACATGATGCACGGCTCGAGCGTCACGTACACGGTGCAGCCCTCGAGGCGCCAGTTCTCGATCGCGGCGCACGCATCGCGCATCGCGATCAGCTCGGCGTGGCCCGAGGGGTCGAAGTCGGCCTCGCGCCTGTTGCGGCCCGTGGCCAGCACCTCGCCATCGCGCACGACGACGGCTCCGACGGGGACCTCCCCCTCGGCCGCCGCGGCGCGCGCCTCTTCGAGCGCCAGTCTCATGAATCGTTCGTCGTGAGGTTCTTGCATACCGTGATTGTGCGGCAAATGAGACGCGCCCGTCCGAGCATTCCAG
>JBMNUM010000009.1:0-72309 GCA_050946275.1 Coriobacteriales bacterium | reverse complement strand
CGAGTAGCCCCCGGAGGGGAGGCCGCTTCCGGAACAATTGCGGAGCAGTGGCCCCGCGCAGCTTCTGCGGGAGCGAAGGCCCTAGAGCGCGAAGCGCTCCCTCCTGAGCTGCAGAAGCGGAGCGGGGCCACGCTTTGCGGAGCCTTGTTCCGGAAGCGGCCTCCCCTCCGGGGGCGGACAACAAGAAATCGGGCGCCCTCCCAAAGGAAGACGCCCGACGAGAACTCAAGCTATACGCGGAGAGCCTAGTACTCCGACTCAGAACTCCCGTTCATGTCGCCCCAGTCGCTACCGACCACGACCATCAGATCGCCATCGAAGCTATACCGACCGGCGGACTCGACAGCCGTGCCGGTGCCGAGCAGCGCGATGAGGTCGTTCACGACAGGCAGGTCCTCCTCGTTCTCGTAGATGATCAGCGTGTCGTCATAGACGAACTGGCTCGCGTTGCCGGTGTCGGAGATGGTGAAGCCACCATTCTCGAGCACGGACGCGACCTCGGAGGCCGATCCCTCGATGCCGCCGCCGTTGCGCACGGTGATCGAGTAGGAGCTGCGGTTGACACCCGAGCTCGAAGAGCTGCTGGAGCCCTGCACCGTTCCATCGAGCTTGCCCGCGGAGTTGTACTCGTCCGGAATCTCGCCCGCGATATCCCACACCTGGGCCTCGGGCAGACCGCCGGAATCGATGATGGACATCATCTCGGCCCAAGCAGCCTCATCGGGGAGAACCACGGACTGCTCTCCGGCCCAACCGACCGTCGAGGGCACCGTATATGTATATATGTTCTCGTGCGTCATACCGCGCAGGCTGGAGGCGATGCTGTAGATCTCGCCCGAATCCATATCGGTGCTGACCGTCTTGGCGATGGCGTTGATGGACGACATCATGGTCGCCGGATCAGAGGAGAGCACCTTGCTGGCAACCGCTTGCAGGAAGATGCGCTGGTTCGCCTGGCGCTGGTAATCGCCGATGACCGTGGCACGCGAGCGGCAGAAGATCAAGGCATGTTCGCCGTCGAGCGTCTGCAGGCCCTTGGCCACGCTACCTCCGGCGTCCACGTCGTTGATCTCGATCGGGACGTCGACCTCGATGCCGCCGAGGGCATCGACCAGATCCTTGAAGCCCTCGAAGTTGATCTCCGCATAGTGCGATATCTCGACGCCCGCGAAGTCCTCGACCGCGTTGACCGCGCCGGCGGCGCCGCCGTAAGCGTGGGCCGCGTTGATCTTGGACTCGCCTATACCCTCGATATACGTGTAGGTATCACGCGGGATGGACACGAGGACGACCTGCTTCTGCGGCACATCGACGCGTGCGAGCAGGATCGAGTCGGAGCGGTAGTTCTCCTCACCCGGCCGGCCATCGGTTCCCATGAGCAGCACGTAGAACGGTTCCTCGTCGGAGGTGCTCGTCACGAGCGACTCGCGCAGGGCGTCCATGTCCTCGATGCCCGAGTGGAACTGGTTGTTCAAGAAGCTGACGTAGCCGAAGGCGGCAGCGCCACCACCGATGATGATGACGGCAAGAATCGTGATGAGCGTCACGACGACGCGCTTGCGCCTGCTCTTCTGCTTGCGAATCGAAGTATAGGAATCGGAGGAGATCCTCCGGCTGTACTCTCCACCGCCGGAATTGGACGAGGCCGGGGCGACGTACTCTATATGGCTCCGCGAATATTCTCGCCAAGCCTTCCTGGACATCCCGTTGCTCGTCGCGTCGAGCGTGGAGCGGTCCTTTTGCTTACGTAGTCTCATAATCACCTCAAGTCAACGACTTGCACATGTTCCCATAACTTCGCAGCTTGTCCAGCCCGCATCGAAGACCGGAAGCTTTTACCTGCCGTCAGGCAGTCCCAGTCGTGATAAAGATGGGATAATCAGAAAAAATCCACAACCCTATGCAAATTCCCCCGCATCGATGGTCAGGCGCTCGACGTGCGCCCCCACGCGCGCGAGCTTGCCAACGTAATCCTCGTACCCTCTGTCAATATGCCCGATCTCGGACACGACCGTCGTCCCGTCGGCGACGAGCCCGGCGAGCACAAGGGCCGCACCGCCGCGCAGATCGCTTGACTGAACCGGAGCTCCGGAGAGCCGCTCTATCCCCTCGATGATGGCGTGATGCCCCTCGACATGCACATCCGCGCCCATGCGCGTGATCTCCGAGGCAAACATGAAACGGTTCTCGAATACGTTCTCGGTGATAATCGAACGGCCCTTGGCGATGGTCGACATCACCATGAACTGTGCTTGAAGGTCAGTCGGGAATCCCGGATGCGGGAGCGTCTGGATGTCGCAGGGGATGAAATCCCCCTCCCTGCGCACCGTGATGCAATCAACGCCCGTCTCGACCTCGGCGCCCATGGAGCACAGCACGGCAATCGCGCGCTTGAGGTTGGCGGGGTTGACGCCGCGCACGGTGAGCGGGCCACCGCCCAATGCGCCGGCCACGAGGAACGTGCCGGCCTCGATGCGGTCCCCCACGACGGAATGATGCTCGACGGGATGGAGGTCGCGGGTTCCGTGGATGGTTATCACCGAAGTTCCCATGCCCTCGATATGCGCGCCCATCTTGTTGAGGAAATTCGCGAGGTCGCAGATCTCGGGCTCGCGGGCGGCATTCTCTATGGTCGTCACGCCCTCAGCGACCACGGCGGCCATCATGAGGTTCTCCGTCGCGCCGACGGAAGGGAAGTCCAAGGTGACATCCGTTCCGCGAAGCACGTCCTTCACATCGGCGTCGATGTAGCCATGCTCCGATTCGAACGTGACACCGAGCGCCTCGAGCGATGCGATGTGCATGTCGAGCTTGCGCGAGCCGATGCGGCATCCGCCAGGCATCGCGACCTTCGCCTTCCCGAAGCGCGCGATGAGCGGCCCGAGAACCGAGATAGACGCGCGCATCTTCGCCACGAGCTCGTACGGCGTCTCGTACGAGGTGATGTTCGTCGTATCGATGTGCAGCTCGTGATCGCCGAACGACACCTTCGCGCCGAGCGTACCGATGACCTCGGACATGATCTTGACATCCGAGATATCGGGGACATTGGTGATGCGGTACGGGCCGGGAGCCATCAGCGATGCGGCCATGAGCTTGAGAACCGAGTTCTTCGCGCCGCCGATGGGGACGTCGCCGGATATCGGATACCCACCCTCCACGCGAATCACGTCGTGCTTGTCAGCAGGCATAGCAACCACCTTGTTTCGTTTCTTCTGCATTCGGTAAACGTGAGTGCTTGAGCAATTATAACCCGGCCTTTCCCGTTCACAGACGTGTTTTAGGCCTGCGGGTTTTCGTCGACCCAAGCGCGCGAGTTTCATATGTAAATCGATAGGACGGTTAGTTTTGTAGAGTCGTAGTGCAGCGTAATGGGGGATTCTTTGCAGATTTGGCCTTTCACCGTTTTTCGCCTATACAGAAACCCAGATACCCGTCGAAACGAGGACGACGGGCGGGTCTGTTTTGCTAGCTTTTGACCAGAAATACCGTTTCGCGCATTTGCGGCCATCGAAATCGCGGGGCGTGCCGGACCAAAGGGATGGGTTTTTGCCCAGCACTACCAACCGCGAGAGGATCGCCATGCATGAAAACCCCATAGCCGTGCGCTCGAAGAGCAGGTTGGCCGATGCGCTCGGTACACTTTTGCAGAAGAAACGGTTCGACTCCATCACGATCACCGAGCTCTGCGCTGAGGCGAAGTTGTCCCGTCCGGCTTTCTACCAGAACTTCAACTCGCTCGGCGATGTGGCCGCGCGGTATCTCAAGATCGCGCTCGACAAGGCGATGGGAGAGCTGCCAAGCGCACGGGTGAGCGGCGCTCGCTCCTATGCCCGCGCGTGCCTCGACATCTATGAGTCGGCTCACGACCAGGTGGCGCTGCTCCTGACAAACGGCCTGGCGGACATCGTCGTCGCGCAATGCACGGATGCATTCCTCGAGATCTCCCGCCGGACCGACTACCGGTATATCTTCGCCGCATCGGGTGTTGCGAGCGTCATCGTGCGCGACGGCGACTACCTCGACCGCGACGAGCTCGCCGACGTCCTCGAAAGGCTCATCGGCTAGCGCCTCCTCCCCAACCAGACCGCTTTCATGACCCGCATGCGCCCCCGTTCGGCTGCATGCTAGAATCAAATTGCAGCTGTAGTCGACCACGCGCGTGGGGAGGTTTTGTCTTTGGCGACATTCGAGCTCGTGCTCATCATGGGCATCGCCGTGCTGCTGTCCGCCATCATCGACCAGGTCCTCCCCAGAATCTCCGCTCCGCTCATCCAGATCGGTCTCGGACTCGTCATCGCGGCCCTGGCCTTGACCCCCATACGGCTGAACCTGAACCCGGAGTTCTTCCTCATCCTCTTCGTTGGCCCCATACTGTTCAACGACGCGCGCGAATCCGACAAGATGGGCCTGTGGTCCAACAGGGGCAAGATACTCTCGCTGGCCATAGGGCTCGTCGTCGCCATCATGCTCGTCGTGGGCTTCACCCTGCATGCTATCGTTCCCTCGATCCCCCTCGCCGCGGCGCTCGCGCTCGGCGCGGCTCTCGGGCCGACCGACGCCGTCGCGGTCACATCGCTCAAGGGCACGGTCGACCTCGATCCCAAGGAGAGCTCGCTGCTCTCGGGCGAGGCCCTCATCAACGACGCGTCGGGCGTCGTCGCCTTCCAATTCGCCGTCGCGGCAGCCGTCACCGGTGCGTTCTCGGTCGTCGGCGCCTCCCTCTCCTTCGTGCTCGGCTTCTTCGGGGGCATCGCCGTCGGCCTCGCACTGGCCGCATTCCTGCAGTGGGCGCAGGGGAAGGTCCACGATATGGGCCTCGACAACACGACGTTCCACGTGCTGTTCGACGTCATGATGCCCTTCACGATCTTCCTCGTCGCCGAGGCGGTCCACACCAGCGGCGTTCTCGCGGTCGTCGCCGCCGGACTCTTCGTGAGCCGCAAGGGGCAGAAGGTCATCGGCCCGAACCGCGCGAAGCTCGGCATCGTCTCCGGAAGCGTGTGGAACGTGCTGATCTTCGTGCTCAACGGCATCGTGTTCGTGATGCTCGGCATGCAGCTTCCCACCGTCTTGAGCGAATGGAACGACACGGGCTCGAGCAATCTCGTGCTCATCGTCACCGTGCTCATCATCACGGTCCTCATCGTGCTCACACGCTTCCTGTGGATCATCATCATGGAGCGGATCAGCCTGCGGCGGGCAAAGCGCAAGCGCACCTCGAGCAGCCGAAGGAGAGCCCAGGCCATGCAGTCGACGCCGCGGACGCGCATCCGGTCGGCGCTCATCTCCACCATCGGGGGACCCAAGGGCGCGGTGACGCTCTCCATCATCTTGTCTCTTCCGCTCTTCACGAGCGCGGGGGACAGCTTCCCCCACCGCGACATGATCATCTTCCTCGCATCGGGCGTCATCCTCTGCACGCTGCTTCTCTCCAACTTCCTCATGCCCGTTCTCGCCCCCTCGCACCGCGGGGAGGAGGATCGCCCCGAGACGGATGAAGAGGTTGCGGAGGCGAAGATCGCGATCTTGCGCCACGTGATCGGAGAGCTCCAGAACGCACAGGACGCTGGTAACCGACGGGCGACGCGCGAGGTCATCCGCGCCTACTCGATGCGCATCCAGCGTATCCACTCAGAGGTCGACATCGACTCCCTTCCCGCGACGCTGCTGCGCCTGCGCGTGCTCGAACGTCAGCGTGACGAGCTCATCAGGCTACGCGAGCATGGCTATCCCGACAACGTGGAAATCGCGCGCAACATGATGCGAATCGCCCGCGCTCAGAGCCTGCTGCAGCACAAGAACGCGCACGGATGGGTCATCTCGAACGCCGTTCGTCATCTCCCGACGTTCATCAGGGTCTTCGCGCTCAACGGAGAGGACGCCTTCCGGCGGGCGACGGGCAGGGTTCCCAAACCGCGCGACCGCACCGTCAGCATCATCTTGGAGCGACGCGCCATCGCATATCTGGAGAAACTCCTCTCGCGCAATGACTCGTCTGCCCCGGCCGCGGCCATCGCGGAGCAGCTCGCCGCGCATCGCGCGACCCTGCAGGTCCTCGAGAGCGCCAACCCCAGCGCCACGATGACGATGCACCGCATCGATGCGAAGGTCCTCGAGGTGGAGCGAAACGCATACCATCTCGAGCTCGAGGAGATCGACAACCTCTTCGAGGCCGGCAAGATCTCGCGTGTGACGGCGCGCAACCTGCGCGACAACGTCTACTTGATGCTCGTCGACCTCCAGGAGGAGATGTAGCGCGGACCCATAGATGCGACCGACGGCTCCCAAGCGGTCGGCCCCGACCACGCGAACAAGAAGAGGGCTGGCGGAATACCCTGCCAGCCCTCCTTGCAAGCGTTTGGAAACCCGGTCCTATGCCGTCGTCTTGGCAGTCACCGTGCCCGCACGCGTCTTCATGATGTAGTTCACGCCGTTGCGGACCTTCGAGTTGATCGCCTTGGAACCACCGACGAAGTAGATGTTCTTGATGCTCTTGCCATACGTGCGCAGCGTCTCGGAAGCCTGCGGGGTCACCTTGCTCGCCTTGCCGTCGAGCAGGATGATCTGCGCGTTGAACTTCTTGCCGAGCGCCGAGGCGGCGAGAGCGTCGTTGTAGCTCCGGCCGGTCGCGATGACCACGTTGCTGATGGGCATCTTGCGCGACTTGGCATACTTGAACATCTGCGCCGACGTGCCCCATGCCGTCTTGCCGGCAACGCGCTTCACGCCGCCCTTGACCTCGCCGAACGCAGCGACGGCGGACTCGGGCACGGCCTTGGGGCCGCCCATGACGACGAGACGGGCACCGGACTCGGCGACCTTCTTGCGCGTCGCCGCGCTCGGGCCGCTGGCCTTCGTCAGGAGGATCGGGCTCTTGCTCCACGCCGCATAGCACGATGCCGATATGGCGTCGCGGAAGTCGTTGGCGGTGGCCAGGATGACGTCCTTCGGCTTCACCTTGAGCGTGCCCGTCATGTAGTTGTAGACCTTCTCGGACGTGCCGATCGCGTTCTTGCCCCCGAGGCGCGTGAACTTGCCCTTCGCGCGCGTCTTGTTCGAGAGCTTCTTCGCGGCGTTCCACGACACGGCCTTCGGGCCGCCGATGACATAGACCTTCTTCGGGTTCAGCTTCTTCATCATGTTGTAGGACGTCCAGCCGGGCTTGTCGGGCTTCGTCTGCACGATCGGGCAGTTGAGGGCACCGGCCAGCGCCGCCGCCGACAGGCCATCCTCCCAGCTCTTGCCCGAGACGACGACGACGTTATCGCAGCCGTTGGGGTACGCCGCGTAGTTGATCTTGAAGTTCGTTGCGTACTGCGTCTCACCGGCATAGGGTGTGGCCGTGACCTTCTGGCCCGTCTTCGCCTTGTATTTCGTCTTGCGCAGCACATCCGGCTTGTAGTTGTCGAACTTCAGCACCGTGATGCCGATCGACTTGCTGTAGGTGATGGGCGAGATGGCCGAGATGGTGTTCTGCCACACCTTGTAGGACATGTCGCGGTAGAACTTGCCCGTCTTGTCATCGTAGTAGCGCCAATAGCCAATGGCCGAGTGCCACAGACCGTAGCCGCCGGCCTTGTACGCGAGACCCCAGTCGCCGACGAACACGTTGATGTGATGGGTTTCGGAGCTGGCAGCCGCATAGCCACTCGAGCTCATGCCGGTGCTCGTGAGATTCCAGATCCAGATGATGTCGCCCTTGGCGACCTTGCCCTGGTCGACGAGCTCCGTGAAGCGGTTGAACGTCTCGCCGGGCGTCGAGCCCCAGATCGCATAGCGGTGGAAACCGCCCCAGCCGGTCCAGCAGGGGATGACGGATTTCGCCTTGGAGAGGCTGTATCCGGAGGCGCCGTACAGCGTATGCCACACGAAGCCCGTGCAGTTCATGCCGGCCTCGCCCGGAACGTCGTTGGCACCGTTCTTGCCATCGCAGTCGCCCAGCGGGTTGCGATGGTCGGAACCACCGTGCTTGTTGCCGTAGGGCGTGCCGATGTAGTAGTGGTCGTAGAGATGACGCTCCAGCCAGCTCATGTACTTCGCGCGCGAGATGCCCGTGCGCTTCGAAACCGTCGTCCCACTGTACTCCTTCACCCAGCTCGATGCGTCGGCCGTCTCGGTCGACACCAGGGAAACGGTCAGCGCGAGAAGCACGGTCACCACAAGCAGGGATATGACGGCGCGCATCCTGCGGCCGCTCTTGACCATCGTAGAATCCATGAGAAAAACCCTCCAAAACGCTTCGTAAGTGTTTAGATGATACACGAAAGAAACACCCGTTGGCACGGCAAACTCCGTGCATGTTTCTAATTGGTATAATTCCCTAAGTTCGAACCGCAGTCTTGAAAAGGAGCACAACATGGCAGACAAGCCGGCCAACCTGAACATCACCGCGAAGCCCGAGGATCTCCACGGCGTGTACGCGAACATGTCGATCATCGCCTCGACTCCCTCCGAGTCGCGCATCGACTTCATCTACAACGACCACTCCCCCAGCCCCGACAACAATGCGCCCTCCTATCTGGTCGCGCGCGTGATCCTGTCGCACAACCAGCTCGTCGCGCTGCACAACGCTCTCACCGAGCATCTCGACAAGAACCCCGGCCTGAAGTAGCCGCCGGGCGCACGCCACCGAATCGGAAAGCCACGACAGCACGCGCCAAAACCGCGACGCAAACCGTGGCCGCGATGTTTCGCGCCAGTGGCCGCGCTCGTATTGTGCGAAACCGCGAGAATCGCTATACTCACATCTCGCATACGGTGGGTGTGGCCTAGTTGGCTAAGGCGCCAGATTGTGGCTCTGGAGATCGGGGGTTCGAGTCCCCTCACCCACCCCAGCTTGAAACTGAAACGCCCCAACCCTGGGGCGTTTTCCTTTATGCGGGGAAGTCCCATGGGGACTCGGACCCGAAGGGGCGGACATGCCGGTGGCATGTCCGCATCCGAGCCGAAGGCGAGGACCATCAGCATGCGACCGGAGGGAGCAGGCGGGAGTCCCCTCACCCACCCCAGCTTGAATTAACGGCCGTTCTTAGACGAACGGCCTTTTTCATTGACGCTGCGGCCGCGCGATGCGCAAGAGCACTGCCTTTCAACCACAGCTTGAACCCTGGGGCGTTTTCCTTTATGCGGGGAAGCCCCACAGGGACTCGAACCCGAAGGCGATGACAACTTTGTTCGAAGAAGGGCGGCATTTATAGCCGAAAGGGCTCGATTATGGCAATTCTTCACGGAAAAGGGCGTCTCATACGCCCTTTTCCATGAAGAATTGCCAGGGGTCTTGGCTCCGGCCCTGACCGGCACGCGATGCACGCCGTCTCAGGCCGCTTGCGTTGCGCCGGCTCCTACCGATACGTTGCCGTTCCGTCGTACTTGCCCGTCGTCACCACCGAGAAGTGGAACATGGGCTTCTTGACGTTGCGGATACGCATCGGGTTATGCGGGGTGCCTGCCGGAACGAAGATAATCGTCGACTTCGTGAGGAGATGCACCTCGCCGCCGATCGTGAACTCGATCTCGGCGTTGAGCTCGTTGGGATGCTCCGGGTCGGACCCGAAGAAGCCGATGAGCTCATCCGCATCCTCGTGCACATGCTCCTCGAAGATGGGATCTCGCTCGGGATCGGAATGGTACCAGGCCGTGTTCATCTGAATGGCACCGGGAACCACATCGTCGTCGATCCACACGATGCGCTTCGCGAAGCGGTTGTAGATCTCCTTGAAGTCGGGATCCATCTGCGGATCGACAGCCGTCTGCACGATGTTCGCAGCGTACTTTCCCGATTCGTTGTTCATGATGACCATCTTCGGACCTCCCTTGTCCTCATCGTCCCCGGTCTAGATATCGAGCGCCGCGTGGAACGCCTCGTACACCGCCGTCGTGACGTTTGCCGGCCTGCAGGCGTCCCCGACGATGCGCACGAACGGCGCGCTATCGCGCAGCTGGTCGACCGCCGCCGACCTCGAGCGTTGGCCGATCGCGCAGATGACGGTCTGCGCGGGCAGCACGATGGTGTCGCCACCCTCCTCGACCTCGACCCCATCGGGGGTGACGCGCTGCACGGTCGCTTTCAAGTGCACGTCAAGGCCGGAATCCTCGATCTCGGCGAGGAGGATCGGCCGATGCCTGATGTTCGCATCGATTGCCAGCCCGTCGCGCATCTCGGCGAGATGGACGGTCTTACCCTGCCTCGCCAGATTCAGCGCGCATTCGCAGCCCGTCAGCCCGCCACCGATGACGACCACCTCATCGCCAACCGGAGCGCCATCGAGATACAGGTCCTCGATGGAAAGGACGCATATCTCCTCGGCTGCCGGTACCGGAAGCGGAATCGGCTCGGATCCCACCGCCACGATCACGGCGTCGGCACCGAATTCCTCCGCGTAGGCGGCATCGACCGCCGTTCCCGTCCTGATCTCGACACCCTCGCGCCTGCATAGCGCCTCGGAACTCAAACCGAGGTTGTACATATCCTGCTTGAAGGGCAGGGCGCGCTCGGTGCGCAGGATGCCCCCGAGCTCATCCTCCTTCTCGCAGAGAACCACCTCATGGCCGCGCTCGGCCGCCGTGCGCGCGGCGACCATACCGGCGATGCCGCCTCCGACGACGAGCACGCGCTTGCGCTTGCGCGCCGGCGGTGTGTCGAAACCCTCTATCTCGCGCCCGATGCGCGGGTTGAGCGCGCAGCGCCTCGTCTGGGTGACCGGCCTCTCGGCCATGCAGGTGAAGCACCGCATGCACTTGACGATCTCGGCTCCCCTGTTCGCCATGACCTTGTTGGGAAGCTCGGGGTCGGCGAGAAGCGCACGGCCCATCGCAACGAGGTCGGCCTGCCCGGAGGCGATGATCTCCTCCATCTGATCCGGGTCCGAGAGTCCGCCGAGCGTCGTGACGGGCACGCTCACATGCTTCTTGATCTCCGCCGCGAGATAGACGTTGCAGCCATGCGGCCGGAACATCGAGGGATGCGTGATCGAGAAGCCGAACTGATAGGATCCAGCGGAGACGTGGATGATGTCGACGAGGTCCTCCAGCGCCTGCGCGATGCGGCACCCCTCCTCCAGGTCGTATCCCCCTTCGAAGAGCTCCGAGCCGCTCATGCGCAGCTCGATCGGGAACCCGGGCCCCGCCGCCTCGCGCACTGCCGAGAGCACCTCGCGGGCGAAGCGCACCCGATTCTCGAGCGGGCCGCCGTACTCGTCGTCGCGTTTGTTGAAGTACGGCGAGAGGAACTGGTTGATCAGCCACCCGTGGCCGGCATGGACCATGGCCATCTGGAACCCGGCGCGCTTCGCAAGCGTCGCCGCCTCTGCATATGCCGCGACGATGTCCGCGATCTGAGCGGGCGTCAGCGCCTTCACGGGGATACCATCGGGACGGACGCCGTCCGAAGGCCCGTACTGGCACAGCTCGCCCTTGCGCTTCTTGTCGGCCATGTAGGTGCCGGCGTATTGACCCGAGTGAGACAACTCGATGCTCGCCACCGCGCCATGGCGCTTGATGGCATCGGCCACGAAGGTGAACGCCCCGAGCTGCCCGGGAATCGTCAGGCCGAGGCGCAGCATCTGGGAGCCGTCCGTCTCGGGATGCACGACGAGCTCGCTCACGGTGACGATGGCCGCACCGCCCCGTGCGCGTGCTTCGTAGAACCCCTGGGTTCTCGGTCCAGGCGTGCCATCGACATCGATGTCCGTCGCCCCCATCGGTGCAGAGCACATTCGGTTTCGCAGCGTGAGCTTCCCCACGCGCAGGGGCTTGCAGAGATTGGGATAATCGCGCTTCATCGGCCGTCCTTCCTCGGGTTTCGGAGTTGCCCGTTCCAGCGTAGCAGATGAGTGGGCGGTTGGGCCGCTGGACAGTCATCTGACTCGCCTCCCCCGCGCATTTGCCCCTCGTATATAATGGGTCGAGGAAATTGGAGAGAAAGGACAGCCATGGGAAAAGTCGTCACCGAGTCAGGACACGAGTACAACATCCCCGGCATGAACGAGCCGGAGTATGCGCCCCTGCAACCCGACACGAGAGTCGAAAAGCTGATCGGCGTCGTGAGCGGAAAGGGAGGCGTCGGCAAATCGCTCGTCACCTCGCTGCTCGCCACGAAGGCTCAGCGCAGCGGCCTGAAGACGGCGATCCTCGACGCGGATATCACGGGGCCGTCGATTCCGCGCGCATTCGGCCTGAACGGTTTCGCGGGAGGCCCGGACGGCGTCCTTCACCCGGCCAACTCGCGCAGTGGCATCAAGGCCATGTCGCTCAACCTGCTCATGAAAAACGACACCGACCCGGTCATCTGGCGCGGACCGATCATCTCGAACATGGTGACCCAGTTCTGGTCCGAGATCGCCTGGGGCGATATCGACGTCATGTTCATCGACATGCCCCCGGGAACGGGCGACGTGGCCCTCACCATCTTCCAGAACCTGCCGCTCGACGGCCTCGTCATCGTCTCCTCCCCGCAGGAGCTCGTGGGCATGATCGTCGAGAAAGCCGTCAACATGGCGAACCGCATGGAGATTCCCATCCTCGGCCTCGTCGAGAACATGAGCTACGTCGAGTGCCCGGACTGCGGCAAGCAGATCAGGGTCTTCGGCGAGAGCCATCTCGACGCCATCGCCGCCAAGCACGGCATCGAGAACACCGCGAGCTTGCCGATCGACGCCGAGGTCGCGCATGCATGCGACACGGGTGCCATCGAGGATATCGAGCGCGACTGGCTCGATGCCTTCTTCGACAAGCTCATGGCATAGGGATTCGAAGCGAGACGGGGTCGGCCATAACCGCGGCCGACGCGTTCCGCAGGCGCTCTAGATCTGGACGAGAAGCAGTCCGAGAACCAGGCCGGCGATCACCGCGATCGCCGGCTTTTTCGAATGGAAGAGCAGGAACGACTCCGGCAGAATCTCGCCGAAGAGCACGTAGAGCATGGCGCCGCTGGCAAAGGCGAGGCTCACCGCGAGCCAGAACTCGCCGATCTCGCCCAACGCGAAGCCGATCAACCCGCCCACGACCATCATCGCGCCCACGGCGGATGCGATGAGCAGCGTCCTGGGCTTCGAGACCCCCGCCTTCAGGAACGGCACGGCAAGCGACATCGACTCGGGAATGCTGTGCACGCCGATCAGGATGGCGATCATGATGCCGGAGCGAACCAGGGCCCCATCGGCACCGGAGAACGAGGCGCCGACGCTGATGCCGGCAGGCAGGTTGTGCAGCGCGATGGCGAGCGCCATGACGATGCCAGCGAGCCTGAGGTCGCGCGGCGAGGCCAGGTCGAGGGGAACGCGATGGTGCGCGTGGATGTGCGTATGGCCCGGAACCTCCTCGTGATCGTGAGATATGAGGTCGTCGTGACGGCGCATATGCTCCTCGCGGGCCTTCTCGTCAAGCCGGTCGGCTATCTCGGGGTCATCGAGAGCGCAGCAATGGGAGCGCTTCTGGGCTCGCCGGTCGATGACGTGCCCGAGCACCGCGACGAGGGCGACGCCGGCGACGATGAAGAGCAGCACGGCCGCGACGTGGCCCCAGCCCTCCCGGAGCTCGAGCGCCTCTGGAATGAAATCGAAGCAGATGACCGAGAGCATGATGCCCGCGGCAAAGCTGAGCAGGACGCTGGCCGTCCTATTCGAGTCGATATCGAAAAGCGACGCGATGCCCGCACCGAGGGCACCGCTTCCGATGCCCGTGACGCAGGTCACAGCTAGCAGCAATCCGATAAGCACCACCGGGGAATCCTCCTCGAGCCCTCAGCGCAGGCTAGTTGTCCACTTCCTGCTCGTCATGGGCGTGGGGTGCCGGAACCTCGATGTCCTGGTAGTGGATGATCGCACGCTCGGCGAGGTGCTTGTGGGCCTTCAGCCTGCGGGCGACCTCGCGCACCGCGTAGAGGCGGCCCGTGCCCTCGAACTGAGCCCTGACGGCATCCTCGTTGCCGGGCGCGAAGGACCTGTAGGCCTCCTCGATGTCCTCGTCGTTGAGCTCGCCGACCATGACCTCGAAGTACTTGTCGAGCGCGAAGCCCTGGCGGATGATATCGCGCGCCTGCAGCATGACCTGCATGTTGAGATGCTCGCGCGACATGCCGTGCTCGCGCATCATGTCCTCGAGCGTCTTGCCCTGCTGCTGCAGCTCGGCGCTCATGCTCCGGTAAATGCTCTGCGAGGCGGCCTTGTAGATGTCATCGGAGATCGATCCCTCGAAGCGCTCGGCGAGCTGCATGTCGATCAGGGCGCTCAGGTCCTGCTGCGACTGCGTTTTCGCCTGGGCCTCGAGGCTCTCGCGGATCTGGTTGCGCAGACCCTCGAGCGAGCCCGCATCCGGCAGGTTGACCTCGATCCACGCGTCGGTGATCTTGGGCTTCGTGGGATTCTGGAACTCGCGGAGGGTGATGGTGGTGCTGAACGTCTCCGTATCGTCGATGGAGGTAGCTCCCTCGCGCGGACCCTCGAAGTCGAAGCTCTTCGTCTCGCCGACCTTCATGCCGACGATGTTGTCGACGAAGTCCTTCGGCATGTAGTTGTAATCGAGCTCGAGGAGCCTGCCCTCTCCCGTGAGGCCGGGCATGTTCTCCCCGCCCTTCGTCGTCTCCATGTCGATGAGGACGTGCTGGCCGAGCTCGGCGGGCTCGCCGTTGTCCTCGACGCGCTTGTAGAAGATGTTCATCTCGGCCAGCTCGTCGATCTGCTTGTCGACGGCGGACTCGGGAACCTTGTACACGGGCACGGTGACCTCGACCGGCTCATACGAGGTGAGCTCGTACTTCGGCTTGAGCAGCACGTGCATGGTGAACTCGAAGCTCTCATCGCGATGGGGGAACTTGTCGGACTCGCACTGCGGCTCGAGGGCGAGGTTGAGATCCGACTCGTCGTTGATCACATACGGGGAGACGAGGCCCATGACATAATCGCGAAGCATGAACTCGAACTGCTGGTCGCCCACGGTGTCGCGGAAGAACTTCTCGAGATCCTCCTCGCTCGGAATGTACGCCGGGAACGTCGACTTCATGCCGAGGAGCGCATCCTTGATCACCTGCGTCGTCGTCTCGCCGTCAATCGTGATGTAGTAGTCGATCTTCGCATTGCCGATGGGCTTCTTGATGAGTTTTGCGATTTGCATGTGGCGCTGCTCCTTACATAGCGTCGCTTGTGTTCGTTCGCGTGCTTGACAAATAATGATAAACCCTGCGGGCTGCTTCGATGCCAGCGAATACGCGCCCGGTAGGCGCGGGCCCCCTACCGCTCGAAAGCGTGCGCCAGCTCGAGGATCCGGTCGATGTGCACGGGCTTGTAGCCGTTCGCATCGACGCCGACGTCGTAGCGGAAGAACCCGTTGGCGAAGTTGCTCTTGTTGAGGTTGTCGCCGCCCGTATGGATATGGCCGTGGAGATGGATCGACCCGCCGCGCATGCCCGCCCACGAGGCGATGGGGTAATGAAAGAGCACGAAGCGCCGCTTCTCCTCGCCGTATCGGAGCTCGCGGTAATCCCTGATGGACTTGAAGACGCCGAACTTGGAGAAATCCTTATCGTGGTTGCCCTTGACGAGATGGATGTTCCTGCATGCGATGCGCTCCGCGAGCTCCACCGATTCGTCGCGGCGGATGCGATAGGAGAAGTCACCGAGGATGAAAAGCGTGTCGTTGGCGGAGACCGTCTCGTTGATGTTGTCAATCAGGGCCGCGTTCATCTCCTCGACGCTTGCGAAGGGACGGGCGTTCATCTCGATGATCGCCTCATGTCCCAGGTGCAGGTCGGATGTGAAGTACAACGCCATGCCGTGTCTCCCGATACCGCGAAAATGCGTCTTTCAAAAAACAAACCGGCGAGTTTGGAACGCTCACCGGCTCGATAGAATTCGAAGTGGTGGGCCGTAAGGGGGTCGAACCCTTGACCTTGGGATTAAGAGTCCCCTGCTCTACCATCTGAGCTAACGGCCCAAAAGCATTTTAGTATGTTTCGCAGCATTATCAAGAAATAATCTCGCGAATACGGCGAATGGGCGCGGGCGGCGAGCAACCGCCGTCCGCCGCACCCGTTCGCATGGCCCCTGCCGGACGTATTGCACGGGGATAGTCCTTGCCATCGCCGTCATCCGAGGTCGAACGCAAGCCAGTACACCGTTGTCTCGCCGACCGGCTCGAGCATCCCCTCCTCGATTGCACGCGCCGTCTCGGGAGAGATGCGCCTCGAGATGGCCCAGAGACCGTCCTCGAGCTCCTCGACCTCCCATGTGCAGGGGCATCCACCACAGGCCGAGGGCGTCACGACCATCCCGTCGACGCCGGCATCGGTCTCGACCTCGCACACGGACACCACCCCGGATGCATCCCCGATGGAGGCAGGGAACGAGACTGACCCCGCGAACCCGGAGCCGGGCTGAAAAGTCGAGAGGGGTCCTTCGATACTCTCGGCAGCCACGGACCGCGTCCTGACGGAATCCGTCTCGAGGTCGGTCGCGGTGATGGTGCCCGCCTGCACCTTATCGGCCCGCACGTTTGAAGCCTCGAGCGAATCGGCATCGAGAGCCGCGACGTGCGCCGAGGTGGCCTCGAGGGATGTCGCCCGCAGGTCCTCCATGACGGCAGCCGCGCACATGACGAGACCGGATGTCAGCTCGTCGATGCTCGCGCTCGCCGAGGCGAGCTCGTTCACCACCGCCGTCGCCGCCTCGACCGCGTCCCCCGAGAGCGATCCCGCACGCAACTCGGCAGCGTCGATGGATCCACCGCCGATGCGGTCGGCGCTTATATCGGCTGCATCGAGGGTCTCGCCGGTGAGGGAGCGGGTGTTCATGCTCGTCGCCGCGAGGTCGGCGATGGTCGCGGCAAGCGCATCGAGCACCTCGACCCTCCCGTTCCGGGTCGACAGCGAATCCGCGCTCAGATCGCCTGCCTCCAGATCGCGCACCGTCAGCGCATCGGCCGCCAGGTCAGCGATCTCCGCAGTCTGCGAGGCGAGCGCCCCTGAGACGAGCCTGCGCGCCGTGACGCCATTGCCCTCGAGCGTCCCCGCCTCCACCGCATCGGCGAGAACCCGCCCCGCCTCGAGCTCGTCAGCCGCGATGGAGCCGAACGCCGCACTGGCCGATTCGATTGCCCGGGCGCTCACGGTGCCCGTCGCCGTGACTCCCCGCGCGGCAAGGTTGCCGGCGATGGCGACCGGCCCCTCCACCGCAACCGAAGTCCATGCGCGCGTGCGCCCGGTGGCCGGATCGACCTCGAAGAGCAGGTCGTCGGATTCCGTTCCGCTGCTGAGAGCCAGGCGGCCGCGCACCCAGAGCGCAAACCCCTCGGACGTTCCGATGGTCATCGATTCTGCATCGTCGGATACGGCTCCAAGGCGGTCATCATGCTCGGCATTTTCGCCGGTCAGAAGCGCTTTTTGGATTTCTGTTTGGATTTTGCTCAGGTTTTGGTTGGATTCTGTTTGGGTTTTGTTCAGGTTTTGTTCAGGGGAACAGCCAGAAACGAGTGCTATAGCAATGGTGAGGGTTGCCGCGCTGGCAACCACCATGGCTTTGTAACCGGTTCGCATGATGATCCTCTCTCGTACCCGAGAGAGATGGTTCGGGGAGTTCGAGTATGCAGTCGCCCGCCATCAAAATCAAGAGGGGAATATCCGTCACATTCTCTCCCGCAGGCTCCGACGACGAATTGGCCCTCATCGTCGGAGACGAGATTGGGCGCGGGTCGATGAGCATCGTGTGCGAGGGGCACGTGGACGCATGGGGCGACGCGTCCGCCGTCGCCGTGAAGGTGCTGCGGCCCTCCCTGGCGTCATCGCCCTCTGCGGAGCGCTTCATGCGGGAAGCCGTGCTGCTGTGCAAGCTGTCGCACCCGAACATCGTCCGTGGTTTGGGAACCGGCTCCTTCGCCGGCGGGGACGGTCGGCCAGAAGTGCCCTTCGCCGTCCTCGAGAGAATCGACGGGTGCCCGCTCGACGAGCTCCTGGAACAGGGTTCGTACGCAACCGACCCGCGATCTGCGCTCGAGGTGCTCCTCGGCATCTCCTCCGCGCTCGGCTACCTCCATCTCGACGGCCGCGTGCAGGCGCATCGCGACGTGAAGCCGGCAAACATCATCGTGCGCTCCGATGGGACGCCCAAGCTCATCGACCTCGGCGTTGCCAAGACGATCATCACCGCGGGTCATTCGCTCGACACACGGCTCGCCGGAACAGTCCGATACATGCCGCCCGAGCAATTTGCCGACTCATCGCGGGTCGACGTGCGCTCCGATATCTACGCGCTCGGCATCGTGCTGCTCGAGATGCTCGGATGCTCCCGGGAATGGAATGATGACGCACGCGATGCGATCGCAGCCCGATTCGACCGAGCTCCACCCCACCTCGCAGACGAGGACGCGCAGCGGCTCGACCTGCAGGGAGCGCACCGACATGCCATCGACGACGTGCTCGCCGGAATGTGCGCTTACGAGCCCCACGAGAGGTACCAGACACCCCGCGAGCTCACCCGCGCCTTGCAGGAGGCGCTGGAGACGCTCGACAAGCCAGCTGGAGATGGAGGGTTCGGCTCGGCGCGTGCCAACCGGATCAAGCCGGCCATCGCGGTTGCCCTCATCGTGCTCGCTGCCGGCGTTGCCCTGGGAGTCACAGGGCGCTCCACCATCGAAGGCGGGGCTGGTAAGGCCCAGCCTCCCACCGGCCACGAGATCATCGTGGAATGAGCCGGGCGGTCCTTCGGCTCATTCGGGAAGCGTGCCGTCGAACGGGGGGATGTAGCATGCGTCCGCGGATTCCATCTCCTGGATGAAGCACTCGTCGAAGTCGTAGTTCATGGCGTGGTCGACGAGATTGCCATACTCGACCGGGTCGAGGCGCTGCCCGAGCTCCGGAAGATCCGCGGAGGGCATGGGGACGTATTGGCTCATGAGGCTCACGGCGACGCGGTCCCCGAACTCGCGGCCGAGGTACTCGACCACGCGCTCCGACTCGTCGATGCCGCCCGGCAACAGGAGATGACGCACGATGGTGCCGCACACCATGATCTCCTCCCCCGTCGGCATCTCCTCGTACCAAGGGGAGCCCGTCTGTCCCACCATCTCCTCGATTGCCGCCTCGACGACCCGTGGATAATCCGGGGCATGCGCATAGCGATTCGAGAAGGCGGGCTCGATGTGCTTGAAATCTGCGAGGTACACGTCCACGAGATCGCGATAGAGGCGCAACGTCTCGACGGACTCGTAGCCGCCCGTGTTGTAGACAATCGGCACGGCCAGCCCGCGCCCGCGCGCCAGATGAATCGCCACGATGACCGTCGGCGTGTAGTGCACCGCGGTCACGAGGTTGATGTTGTTCGCCCCCTGCGCCTCGAGGGCGAGGAAGATGTCGGCTAGCTCGGAAGCACCGAACGTACGGCGCGCCCAGGGATTGGCCACGAGGTCGATCGACCGGCGCGATATCTGCTCGTTCTGGCAATACGCGCATTGCAGCGGGCAGTGTGCGAAGAAGACCGTTCCCGATCCGTTGTCGCCGGAGATGGGAGGCTCCTCCCAGAAATGGAGGGCCGCCCGGGCAATCTGCACCCGGTCCGAGGCACCGCAGTAACCGAGCTGGCCACGTGTCCGGTCGACATGGCATGCCCGCGGGCACAACGTGCAATCGCGATACAGCTCGCCCAGACTCCCCAGCGCGTCATCATGCCCGTATCCCACAGCGTACACCCTCCTCTCGCGTTCACCCAGCCGCCGTGCGAACCTCGACGCCCAGCTCACCCAGCATGACCACGACCTCGCGCGCAGCCGCTGGAACCGCGGCCGCCACCGCCGGCGTCAAGCCGATGTCGAACACCTCCGGGCGCATGTCGGCGACCTGAACGCCCACGCAGCTCCCCTTGACACGGTAGCCGAGCAGCGCCGCCGCGTCGAGAACATCGGGAAATGCGATGCTATGGGCAGTGTGGCTCCCGGGATGGCGGGCGATGTCCTCCGGCGAGAACCGAACGATCGTGCCGGCAGGGTGGCCGGTGCCATCGACGGCATCGACCACGATGATGTGATCGCTATCCCGGAAGTACGGCAGGAGCGCGAGGCCCATGGTGGCGCAATCGACGGCGCGCACGCCCCCGCCGAACTCGTGGCGTTCGTTCAGATACGCGATGACAGCCGGTCCGACGCCCTCATCGCGCATCAGGACGTTGCCGACACCCAGAATGCTGATCATCCGTTACCCGCCTCTCGAAGTGGGACGATTGGGGACCGGCCCCTTTTATCCCGCTCAATCATCTTGACGGTCGTCCAGAGGCTGGATTGGTTTTCCCGACAGGTCGTCGACGCCGATGACCTCGAGCGTTTCCGGATCGAGCACCTCGCCACCATGTTCCTTGCGGAAGAACATCATCCTCGACGAGGAGGAGCCGTAGATGTTGGCGAGGTAGACGTGCACGAAGATGAAGATGATGAATATCCACATCAGCACGTAATGGATCATGCGCATGTTCATCGCCCCACCCACGAGCGAGGTGAGCCAGGCGAAGAACCCCCAATCGGCGGTGACGCTCCACAGGCTGAACCCCGAGAGCGCGGAGAGCAGGATCAGGAACGGCAGCGCCGCGTACGCGAGCTTCTGGGGAGAGCCGTATTTCGTTCCCTTCGGGTGCTCCTTCTTGATGAACAGATAGTACTTGATCCATGGCCAGAACTGATGGCGGTTGGCCTTGGAGGGCAGGAAGTTCTTGATATCGCGGTCGAGGCCCTCGCGCGTTCCCTGATACTGCGCGGACTTGACGATGAACGAGAGAACCACTCGCACGATCGCGTTGACGACGAACACGATCGCGAAGAAGATGTGGAGCCCGCGCACGACGCCCATGGCGAAGGGCAGGAACGGATAGTGGATGCACAGTCCCGTGAGGATGAGGAACAACATGCTCACGACGTTGATCCAGTGGTTGATCACGAACGGCAGGGGGTGCGCCTCCCGGTACTGCGCCATACGGCTCATCTAAGCCACCCCCCAAGGATGCGTGACCGCCTCGAAGCGCTTGCCCGTGGCCGGCTCAGACACGTGCACCGAGCACGACACGCAGGGGTCGAAGCTGTGCACGGTGCGCAGCGCATCGATGGGCTTCTCGGGATCGTCGACCGGCACGCCTTCGAGCGCGGTCTCCATCGGGCCCGGGATGCCATCGGCATCGCGCGGGGCGATGTTCCACGTCGTGGGGACGATCACCTGGTAGTCCTGGATGCGATTGTCGACGATGCGCATGAAATGGTAGAGCGCGCCGCGTGGTGCCTCCCACATGCCGCAACCCTCGCCCGTCGTGCTCACGGGCTCGGTGAAGAAGCTCGAATCACCCTCCGACACGGCGGCTATGAGTTCCTCTATCCACTCGACGAGTCGCTCGGCGACATAGAGCGTCTCGAGGTTGCGCGCCACCACGCGACCGAGCGTCGAGTGGAGAAGCGAGAGCTGGCCGGGCGAACCGAGCGCGGAAAGCGCCCCGTCGACGAGCTCCTTGATGCGCGGCACGTCGCGGAGATAGGCCACGAGCATGCGGGCGAGAGGGCCGGCCTCGTGGGGCTTCCCGTCGTACGACGGCCCTTTCGTCCACGTGTACTTACCGTTCAAGTCGGCGCCTCCGGCCGGATAGAGCGGATCGGTGAGGCCCTGACGGGGATTGAGGTTGCCGTCGGATGCATAGAACGAATGGCCCGTGTACTCCTTGATGAGGGCTTCGTTCGGAAGCGACAACCCGTCCCGGTCGTCGATCACGCCAGCGGGAAGGTAGCGGTTCTCGGGAAGCTGGGTCGGGTCGTTGAACACGCCCCACGCCACATAGCGCTCAACTCCCCGGCCGTACCCGAACGAATCGCGGTACGGATCCGCTATTCCAAGCGTATCGGGAACCATCGTGCGCTCCACCCAATCGCGAATCCTCTGCGCGCGGAAGAGAATATCCGAGAGCTGGTTGACCGTGGGCACGAAGGTCGTGCCGCCGGGAACCGACGACATGATATGGGGCATCTTGCCGCCGACGAGGCCGGCTATCTCGGATGCCTTCGCCTGGTACTCCAGAGCCTCGAGGTAATGCGCCGTGGCGACGAGGTCCATCTCGGGCGTGAGCTTATAGCCCTCCCTCGAGAACCAGTTGCCCGTGAAAAGAGACAGCTGCCCGTTCTCAACGAAGGATTCGAGATGGTCGTGCACGGCCTGAAGGTCGTTGGCCGCGGTGCCCCACTGTCGGGCGAGGTCGTATGCGGCCGCAACATCGGCGGTCAGCGCATTCGTCGGGTCGACGTAGTCCAGCCCGGTGAGGTTGTAGAACCACAGTATGTTCGAATGGAGGAACTGCGCTCCCTCCACGATGTTCCTTACGATGCGAGCCGCGTTCGGGAGCTCCTCGATGCCCGTCGCCGCCTCGCCCGCCATGCTCGAGGCGTGCGCATGCGAGACGGGACAGACACCGCAGATGCGCTGCGAGATGACTGCGGCATCGGCGGGCTCGCGTCCGCGGAGGATGAGCTCCATGCCGCGGAAGAGGCCGCCGGATACCCACGCCTGCGAGACATGGCCTCCCTCGACCTCCATCTCCACCCTGAGATGGCCCTCTATCCTGCTCACGGGGTCGATGATCGACCTCATCGGGCGGCACCCCCTTGGTCGTCGTCGGTCTTCCCGGGCGTCTTCATGCCGCGCGCCGCGGCAGCGGCCTCGGCTGCCTCGGCGGCCCTCGCGGCCCTCTCGGCATCCCACGCCCGCTCGCGCGCCAGCTTCTCGCGTGCCTCGACCAGCGCCTCCTCGTAGAGCCGCTGGTCCAACTCGTGCTCGGTCTCCTTCTCTATGGGCGGGCCGCCCTTCGTGCGGCCGGCCAGTTTCATGCCGAAGCCGTGCACGACGAGCGCCGCCGCGACGACCCCGGCGACACCTGCCGCAACCGGCGCTATCTGGACGTTCTTGCCCAGCACCTTGATGTCCCTGAACCGCGATCCCGAGAACGGCGCATTCATCGAGACCCAATTGCGCGTGGTGGTCGAGGGGTCGGCCTCCGCGCAACCGCAGCATGGGGCTCCCGACTCAACGCACCAGCTCACGCGCCGGTTCCAGCGGTACAGCGAGCAGCTCGATTTCGTCTGGGGTCCACGGCAGCCCATGGCGTAGAGGCAATAGCCCTTTCGCTCCTCCTCGCTGCCGAAGCGGTACACGAACTCACCGTTCTCGAAATGCCCGCGCCGCGAGCAGTTGTCATGGATGTACTGGCCGAAGATGGGGATCGGGCGATTCTTCGAATCGAGGGCGGGGATCGTGTGATCCATGAGAAGGTAGTTGACGAGCACGACGACCACCGCCTCGGGGTTCACCGGACACGAGGGAAGGTTGATCACGGGAACGTCGGTGATGCCGTTCCGGCGCAGGAACTCCTGGGCGCCCATCGCGCCGGCGGGATTCGGGTCGGCGGCATCCATCCCCCATCGACCGCGCACGAGCCGGCGCAGATAACCGCGACCGCATTGCGCGCCGCCTCGATCAGGATATCCGTGCCCTTCTCTCCCCCGATGCGCAACGCGTTGCCATCCCAACCGGTCATGACGGCGCCCTCGTACACGAGCAGGTATCCTCCCGCCTCGATGGCATCGGCCTTCGCCTGCTCGAGCGAGATGCCCGCCCCGGCGGAGAGCGACTCGCAATAGTCGAGCGAGATCATGTCGAGCACGACCGTCGCGATGTTGGGAACCTCGGCCTGCGCGAAGGACTCGGTGCATCCGGTGCACGAACCCGCCTCGAGCCAGATCACGGGAGCGAGCTTCCCGCCCTCGACCTTCTCTTCGATCGCGAGCGCGACTTGCGGCGCCATGGCCTTGGAGAGACCGAGTGCCGCGGCGAGACCGCCGCAGAACTTGAGGAACGACCTGCGGGAAACACCCCGGCTCGCAAGGTATGCATACATGCCGGATTCCCGCTTCGCCCCGTCGCCCATGGCGCCTCCCATCCAAGTCGCAGTGGTTTCCCCTGGTTTAAAGGTTTCCCCAATAACCCGCACAAACAACCTCGAAAACCCGACAACGGCGTCAAATGCGTTTTCCAAGACGGAGACGCCCAACGCCGTTGTCAGGTCCGCCACGCCAAGGAACCGTTCATCGGGTACCATGAGAGCGGAGAAAAACACCCGCTTATCAGGGAGAAGACATGCAGGAAGACGTGACCAGCTTCGCAGATCTCGACTACGACCGCGCAAAGCGCTGCGGCTTCCCCGAGGTCGTCTTCGGACTCGGCAAGACTGCCGGACAGATCATCGCAATCGCGGGAAACCTGCTCGAGCACCACGACCTCGTGCTCGTCACGCGCGTGGAGCCCGACGAAGCCGAGGCCATACTCGGCGAGTTCCCCGACGCCTGCTACCTGGCAACGCCGAGGGCGCTCTTCATCGACCGGCGGGAGAACCCCATCCGGGCCACGACCACGATGGAGGCCCTCGCACATGTCGCCAAATCCGAGGACACGGGAGACGTCGTTGTGTGCTGCGCGGGGACGAGCGATCTCTTCGTCGCCGAGGAGGCCGCGCTGACCGCCTGCCTCATGGGTTCGCACGTGACCCTCGTGCCCGACATCGGAATCGCCGGCGTGCACCGCACGCTCGACAAGGTCGACATCCTACGCGAGGCGCGCGTCATCGTCTGCTGCGCCGGCATGGAGGGCGCGCTGCCCTCGCTTGTGGCCGGGCTCGTCGACGTGCCCGTGATAGCCGTGCCGACGAGCGTCGGATACGGTGCCAATTTCGGCGGCGTCTCGGCGTTGTTGGCCATGATAAACAGCTGCGCCGGCGGCGTGAGCGTCGTGAACGTTGACAACGGATTCGGGGCCGCGCAGATCGCCCACCGCATCAACCACCCCCGATGGCTGGACGGAGGAGCAAGATGATAGCCCACTTCGACATCTCCACCGGCGCTGCCGGCGACAAGATCGTATGCGCCCTCATGCAGGCGTGCGAGGAGCTCGGGGTCTGCGACCGCGCCAGCTTCGAATCGCTGTTCGAGGAATTGCTCCCCGATGCGCATGTCGCTTTCTCGCAGGGATCCGACAAGGGTATCACCGGCCTGCGTCTCTCGGTCACTCCCGCACACGCCCATCATCACGAGCATGGGCATGGGCACGGCCACGAGCACGTCCATGCGCACGACCATGAGCACGGACACCATCACGACCACGAACATCATCATGGCCACGATCATGATCACGGGCATGAGCACCATCACGAGCACCGGTCGTGGGCCGACATCAGGCAGATGATCGAGGGATGGGGTGCGGACGGCCTTCTCTCGGAACAGACCATCGAGCGCTCCCTGCGCACGTTCGAGCTCGTCGCGCGTGCCGAGTCCCAGGTGCATGGCACATCGCTCGACGATGTCCATTTCCACGAGGTCGGGGCCATCGACTCCATCGTCGATACCGTGGGCGCGTGCTATCTCATGGACAAACTCGCACTCGACGAGATCTACTCCACCCCCATCACCGTGGGCTGCGGCACCGTCGATTGCGCCCACGGGACGCTTCCGGTCCCGGCTCCGGCAACCACGCTGCTCCTCGAGGGCCTTCCCATCGTCGCCGGTCCCTATGAGGGCGAGATGACCACGCCGACCGGAGCCGGCCTCCTGCACGCCAACGTGACGAGCTGGGAGCCGTTCCCCGCGATGATTCCACGTGCCACGGGCTTCGGACTCGGCACGCGCCACATCGACGGAGCCGCGAACTGCCTGCGCGTCATCGTGGGAGACCGCGTCGCCTCGTGTCCCGATGCCGAGGAGGGCTTCTCCCTCGAGCAATGCATTCTCCTACAGGCGAACATCGACCATATCAGCCCCGAGGTGGCGGCATCGTGTTGCGAGGACCTCATGGCTGCGGGCGCCCTCGATGTCTGGCAAGAGCCCATCACGATGAAGAAGGGACGCATGGCGTTCGCCTTGAACGTGCTCACCGCGCCCGCCGATGCAGACCACCTGGCCAAAGAGGCCATCGGCCGTACGGGAACCCTGGGAATACGCCGCACGCCGGTCGAGCGGGTCGTGGCACCACGCGAGCAATTCGAGCGCGAAACGGAATTCGGGCCGGTGCGCTACAAGGCGCTCGCCGCGCAGCCACTGCACGACCAGGCGCGCAGCTGGATCCGACCCGAGCACGACGACGTCGCCCGCATAGCTCGCGAGACGGGCCTCCCCTACGAAGAGGTCATCGACCGCCTGAAATAAGGAATCGACGAACCGCATCTCGTTCGCAACGTCGGCCCGGTCCACCAGTACGGCTGAACCCCTACTCGCCGCCGCCGAAATCGAAGTCCCCGAGCTCGTTTATGAAGGCCTCGGCTGCGGCATCCTCGATCACGGTGTTCGGCTTATCGCCATCAGAGGCGAAGGGCACCATCTCGAAGAGCACGTCGTTGATGGTCACGAAGCGATGGTCGTTGTTGGTCAGCGACTCCTGATACGCCTCTTTGACGGCGCTCTTTCCCGCAACCACCATGTTGTGGCGGGAGATTCCCTCCGACAGGGTCGAGAGCTTGTCGATGTCGATTCCCGAAAACGACGTGTGCTCCATGGCGAAGCTGTTCCACACGGCCTTGCGCTCGTCGACGGTCGGGTTGTCGACGAGAATGCGCTCGCAACGACCGAACAGCTCGGCGAAGGGGCCGGTCAGCTTCGCATCCTTCTGAGCCGTGAGTATCGGGAACACCTCGGGCTTGTTCACGATCGTGTGGATGTAGCCGATTATCTCGCTGTACATGCGGCCGCTCTGCGCGGCCACCTCGCCATCCATGCGATGCTCTGCCTCGAGCGCCATGCGGATGAAATCCTGGAGGATGTCGATGTTCTCGATGATGAACGTGCACGGCGTGGGAATGTCGGTCGGGTCGGACATGCCGAACAGACCACGGCGGAACGGTCCCGAGAGCCTGATGGTCCACACGCCCTCGTCGTTCGTGCGCACGTGCAGCACGAGCACGGGGTTGCCGATCTCGCCAGCCGTCGCCTCGGCGAACTCGAACACGTCCTCGCGCGAGGGCCCGTAGAACAGGAACGGGTCGTAGAGCGAGAGGCCGTCGAGGCCGTGGAACACGGAGGACTCCTGAACGAACTGTCGATACGCCTCGTCATCAGCGGTATCGAAGCCGAACGCGCGCATGGACTTGAGAGCCGTGTCGTATCCGACGATCGTGTGGTAGCCGACCTGCGGCTCGGGTTGCTCCTGCTTCTGGTCCTGAGCGGGCTGGCCCCAGGGCATCTGCATCCCGCCTGCTCCAAGGGCACCCTGCTGCGCCCCGCCGACTGCGCCGCGCACCAGCATGCCGAGGCCGTTGAGGAAATCGGGGAATCCAGGGGCCGCGTGCCCGTCCTCGTCCTCATCCTCGTCCTCGTCCGCGCCATCGTATTGCAGGGAGGTCACCTGCTCGATCTGCTCATCGCTGACGCCCATGTCCTTGAGTTGCGAGACCATCATGTCCTGCAGCTCATGCATCATCCCGTCTACCTCGGACCCCTCGAAAAGCGGCGCCACGGCGGCGAAGACGAGTTCGGCGGCAGGCTTGTCACCAAGACCCATGGCGATATCCCAAGCCTCGCGCATCCCATCGAGAACCGCATCGGACGGATGCTGCCCAGCCGCCGTGGCCACTTCGTAGGCGGCGAGGTAGAGATGAAACGCGAGCTTGCCACGCCCTTCCTCGGCGGCCTTGCGCGCCGCGTCGAGATATAGCTTTATATCGAAGGCATCCTTATCGAAAGAAGCCATCTTGATCCTCCTAGCTTGCACGCGGATCGAATCACCCGCGATAATCACGGCAGGCGGACCGCGACATAAACCGCGAGACCAGGCCGCCTCCGGGTTATTCTACTATTCCTACTCCCACTCTTGGATTTCCCAGCCACGCTCGATCGCTATCGCCTCGAGCTTGCGCTTGGGACTGACCGCCACCGGATGCTCGGCAATCGACAGGATATCCTCGTCGCTATCGTGGTCGCCATACGAGTAGGAAACCTTCCAGTTGCCCGCACCGAACTCGGCATCGGCGAATTCCGTCAGGCGCCTGACCTTCTCCGGCCCCTCGACCGGAGCGCCCTCGATCTCGCCCGTATACGAACCGTTCTCCACGACCATGCGGGTCGACACCTGGGCATACGCGCCCACATCCTCCGCGAACAACCGCGCGATGACCTCGAACGAGGCCGACGTGAGGATCACGAGGTCCCCGTGCACCTGGTGCCAGGCGATGCGCTCGATCGCCTGCTCGCGCGCCTTCGTGGCGATGTTGCGACGGTAGACGCGGGTGATGAGGCGATCCGTCTCCTCGGCCGGCATGTCCTTGAAGACGCGGAAGATGCCCTGACGCACATCGACGCTGTCCTTGGCGATGCCGGCTTTGTACTTCAGCCCCCACACACCGGCGCGGATTGCCGTCCTGATGGGGAACTTGCCCTGCCGCATGAGGTTGAAGACCATGAGCACAGGCGATTGCCCATCGATGAACGTTCCATCGATGTCGAAGACCGCAAGGCTGACCTTGCCGTTGTTGTCGTCTGCGTTCAGAATAATCCCCCCGCTCGTACGGCGCAGCCCCCATGGAGCGGCAACCGGATAATCAACTAATCCTAGTCCAATTCAAGATGCTTGCGCAACAATCGTCACGATTTGGGCATGTCAAGCGCATGCAGGGCAAGCCGCCGTCCACAACGGCCCCGAATCCATGCCGGGGGAGCACGACAACGGCGATTGCGGCGGCGGTTTGAAGGTGAACGGCCTCCGTCCACCGCCTTGTACGGTTTTTTCGGTGCCTTCCAATCCGAGAGTCTGGACAAGGTCGTCAAAACCGTATAATCTTTCTAACGCTGCTTCAAACGAAGCGCGAACACCACGGGGTGTTAGCTCAGCTGGTTAGAGCGCTGGCCTGTCAAGCCAGAGGTCGCGAGTTCAAGTCTCGTACATCCCGCCACTAACTTTAACGGCCGTTTTTAGACGAACGGCCTTTTTGTTTGACGCTGCGGCTCGCCCCAGCACGTCGCCTTGGGCCGATACGAGAACCCCGCGGGCAATAGCCCAGCGAGAACCTCGTCTCCGCCCAATTCGACGCACTGGTGCGACCCTCGCTGCCCGCAAGCGCGATGCAGCTTTCTCGTTTCTGCAATTCCCTACAGGTAATACATCGGGTTGACGGCGGTGCCGTTGACCTCCACCTGGAAGTGCAGGTGCGGGCCGGTCGAATAGCCCGTCGTGCCGACGTAGCCGATGTTCTCCCCCGCCGATACCGACTGGCCAGCGCTCACGAGCGGCGTCGAGACCATGTGCATGTACTTGGTGGTAAGACCGCCGCCATGGGAGATGACGACCCAGTTGCCCGCCGAGCTGCTGTATCCGGCGATGACGACCGTGCCGCTCGCCGCCGCGTAGATCGGCGTGCCCTGCGAGGCGGCGAAGTCGACGCCCTTGTGGAACGAGCTGTCAAACGAACGGTATCCGAATGTGCTCGAGATCGAGTTGTAGCCCGGGCAGGGATGCGAGAACTGTCCGTTGCCGGTCACGACGCTCTCCCCCGCCTCGTCGTACCCCGAATCATCCGGATTCTCGGTCGAAGCCCCCGCGGCGGCCGCGCGCTCTGCCTCGATGCGCTTCGCCTCGGCCTCCGCTGCTTCGCGCGCCTTGCGCGCCTCCTCGGCGGCGGCCTCCTCCTGGGCCTGCAGCTCCGCCGCCTCCTCGGTCAGTCGGTCGATCTCCGCGCTCATCTCATCGGCCTTGGCCTGCAGCTTCGCCTCGGCATCCTTGGCCTTCTGCATGTTCTCCTCGGCGACCTGGCTCTGGTGCTCATACTCGTCGCGCGCCTCTTGAGCCTCCGCCTTCGCCTGGCGAGACGCCTCGACCATCTCGGCGTCGCGCTGGTTGATGCTCTCGACCATGTTCGACATGGTCACGAAATCCTCGAACGATGTCGCGCCGAGCACGACGTCGACCATGCTGACGTTGCCCTTGCGGTAGATGGCCACGGCGCGGGTGCGCAGCTTTTCTTGGTTCTCGGCGATCTTCTTCTCGGCCTCTTCTATCTTCGCCTGGGCCGCATCCATCGCCTTCACGGCTGCATCGTGGTCCGCGACAGCCTGGTCGTATTCCGCCTGGGTATCGTTGATCTCGGTCTGGATGGCGTCGAGCTTCTCCATCATCGCATTGGCCTCGGCGCGCACTTCATCCGAGGTCTTGGCATACGCCTGCGCGGTGACGAGCAGGAGCAACACCGTCAAAACGATAACGAAAACGGTTGAATATGCGCGCAGGGACGGCGCCGTCTTCAACACCTTCAAACTACAACCTCCAGGTAAAATCGTCCGCGCCTGGTTCCATTTCTCTTCGTTCGCGCAGACGGCCGCGTAAACGGCCAAAAACTAGGATAGCAAGAGCGGGCCGGCAAATCCAGCGTGATATCGGCCATTGCACCAAGTGTCTCCGTCCATCCGAAATTTGGCAAAAGACCGTGGCGAAATGACGCGCGGGCGAGATTTTCGTCATATAATGGTTCGTATCTATCTGACTTTTGTAATGCAGCTTAAACGAAGCAGGAAGAGAACCTCATCATGGCCGAGGAATTCGAGAGCAAACCCGACGGGCGAAAACCGCTCGACTCCGATGACGCGCATACGCAAAACCCCTCAGAAGGCGCTGAGGCCAGGCCGTCGCGCACCGAGCGGGCGATTCCGCGCATCGAGGGTGATGAATCCGCCGAGCAGTACTCGCGCAAGACCTATGACGCGCCGAAGGCGCCGCATGAGAGCGATGCCGGCGAGGACGCACCTGAGCCGCAGAGGCGACGGGGCGACGAGGAGCTTCGAGGCCGACCCGCGAACATGTACAGCCGCCCGGAGCGCAGGGACGAGAGCCAGCGCAACGGACAGCAGCGCCGGAACCAAGGCGGGCAGCGTCGCCCGCAGAACGGCCAGGGCAGACCGCAGCGCAAGGTCGTGGACGGCAGCGATGGCAAGGGCCGAAGCAAGAGCAAGGGCCAGGGCAAAAGCCAGAGTCGGAATCGCCAGCACGGCAGCGGAGGCGACGATTCGAGGAAGCGGTACTACGACCAGTACGACCGCTACTCGAAGTCGAGTTCCAAGTCGAAGGGGAACGCCCGCCGCAACGCCGACCGCAACCGTTACGGCGATGACATCCACGACAAGTACAGCAAGCAGCACAGCGGACGTCGTCGCGGCGCTGGAACGGCCGCGCGCGAGCGCCAGCGCAAGCAGCGCAATCCCAAGGGCCTCATCATCGGCATCGTCGTGATCGTCGTGATCGTCCTCGGCGCCTACATCGGCATGGGCAGCAGGAAGATCGACATCACGGTCAACGGCAAGCAGATGGAGGTCGCCGCGCGCACCACGTACGAGAAGCTGCATGAAGACGGCTTCATAACCGATGACCCCGGCGATTTCGTCGCCGTGGACGGCAGCGTGCTCGAATCCGGGCAGGGTCAGAGCGTCACCGTGCTCGACGGCGGGGAAGTCGTCGAGAAGCTGAGCAAGCGCGTGCACGATGGCAGCGAGATCACCCAGAAACGCGGTGCGGACATCGAGGAGGAGTCGACGCTCTCCGAGGGTCCCGAAGAGCCCACCGTCATCGTCGACGGCGGTGCCGAGAACTTCAACTTCTATAACGGCGGTCTCCACGTCATGGCCCAGCAGGGCCAGGAGGGCGTCGCCGTGTACAAGACGGGAACCATCTCGGGCAAGACGGCGGTCGACCACGAGACGACGCCGATGAAGAACGCCATCTGGACGAGCATCGATCCGCAGCAGGAGAGCGACGAGGAGAAGGTCATCGCCCTGACGTTCGACGACGGCCCGCATCCCGAGTACACCGACCAGGTGCTCGCCGTGCTCGCCAAATACAACGCAAAGGCGACGTTCTTCGAGCTCGGCCAGAATGTCGAGGAGTACCCGGAGATATCCAAGCGCGTCGCCGATGCCGGACACCAGGTTGCCTCGCACACCTACTACCACGACTCCGACCAGTACCTGAGCAAGCTCGATGCGGACGGGGTCAGAAACCAGATCTCGAAGGCGCAAGCCGCCATCGAGAAGGCGACGGGCGTGAAGACGACCTGCGTGCGACCGCCCGGCGGCAACATCACGGGCGACGGCGTGATGGCAGCGGGTGACCTCTGCACCTCGTTCGTGGGCTGGAACATCGACTCGGTCGACTGGCAGCTGCCCGGCGCCGACACGATCATCGAAGAGGTCGAGGGCGCTGCGATGAGCGGCTCCATCATCCTCATGCACGATGGCGGCGGCGACCGCAGCGAGACCGTCGAGGCCATCGACACGATCATCCCCGACCTGCAGGCGAAGGGTTATCGCTTCGTCACCATCGACGAGCTCATCGAGCTGCGCCGCCCCGCCCTCGACAAGGCCGTCGCGGCCGTCGAGAAGGAACTCGGGATCAGCAGCGGGGACGAGACCGAGGAAGGCGAGTCCGGAGACGGTGGGGAGAAAGCCGAGAACGAGGGGTAAATGAACCCGGAGAAGCTGTGGAGCCGCACGTTCATCGTGCTCATGGGCGTGAACTTCTGCTCCGCGCTCTCCTTCTACCTCGTCATGGTGGAGATCACCGAGTTCACCATCGACACCTATGGCGTATCGCACGGCATGGCCGGCCTGATGGTGAGCGTGTACGTTATCGCGGCGCTGGTCACGCGATTGCTCTTCGGAAGCAGAATCGATAGCTGGGGTGTGAAGCGGGCGCTCGTCATCGGGACGGGCGTGAACGTCATCTGCATGGGGTTGTATCTCGTCCCCATGGCGTTCGGCCTGCTCATGGCCGTGCGCATCGCGCATGGCTTCTCGTTTGCAATCATGTCCGGCTCGGCAGCGGCGGGGGCGGCGCTCGTCATTCCCCGCGGGCGCTACGGCGAGGGCATCGGCTACTTCTCCATGATGCAGGCGCTCGCAACCGGAGTGGGACCGTTCGTCGCGATTCTCATAACGAGCCTGTCCGGGAGCTACAGCACGATGTTCACCGTTGCCACCGTCATCGCGGTGCTGGCCCTTGCGAGCTTGGCGCTGCTGGATATTCCACGCGTCGAACAGCAGGGCTCCCCCGTCGCCACGCGTCCCGACCCAAGACGCACGAGAAGGTCGCTCCTCCAGAAATCGGCAATCCCCCTGGGTGTGGTGCTCTTCCTGTGCTACCTCGGCTATTCGGGCATCCTGTCGTTCCTCACCCTCTATGCCGAGGAGCTCGAGCTCGAGAAGATGGCCAGCTTGTTCTTCGTCGTGTACGCTGCCACCATACTGCTCACGCGTCCGCCGGTCGGACGCCGCGTTGACCGCAAGGGCGAAAACTCGATTATCTATTGGTGCTTCGCATCGCTTGCCGTCGGCTTCGTCGTGCTCGCCCTCGCCTCCAATGGCGCGATGCTGCTCGCATCGGCGGCACTCGCGGGCTTCGGCATCGGGGCGACGCAATCCATCACGCAGGCGGTGATCGCGCGCGATACGCCACCCGATGAACTCGGCCGGGCGAACTCGACCTTCTTCATGAGCATGGACCTCGGCACGGGCATCGGGCCGCTGGTCATCGGAGGCATCATCCCCTTCATCGGCTACGGTGGAGGCTATCTCGTGCTCGCCGGAGCTGCAGCCGCAGCCGGCGTGGTCTACCACCTCGTGCACGGTCGTAGGGCGGCGTGATTCGACGCCCTACCTGAACCGCCTCTGGAACGGCAGTCGATCGGAACCCTGGCAACTTGTATCGAAAAAGGGCGTCTGGGGCACCCCCTACCGTGCCAAATTGCCACGAATGGGCCTTCCGGACCGGAAATGACGCCCTTTTTCGAACGAAGTTGCCAGGCCGGTCCGACCGTGCTGTCCCCGCAGCATATCCGCCCGAACGGCAAGAGCCCCGCAGGCTATGCCCGCGGGGCCCCGTTTCAAATCGGAAGCGCTCTGTCGGTCGAGGCTCTTAGACAACACCCTGGGCCATCATGGCGTCGGCGACCTTGAGGAAGCCGGCGATGTTGGCACCGGCAACATAGTTGCCCTCCATGTCGTACTCGCGGGCTGCATCGTCGCAGGCGTGGTAGATGCCACGCATGATGCCCTCGAGCTTCGCGTCGACCTCCTCGAAGCTCCAGGAGAGACGCTCGGAGTTCTGGCTCATCTCGAGGCCGGAGGTGGCGACGCCACCAGCGTTGGCAGCCTTGCCCGGGAAGAACGCGACACCGTTGTCCATCAGGTACGCGGTCGCATCCAGCGAGGTGGGCATGTTCGCACCCTCGCCGACGGCCTTGCAGCCATTGGCGACGAGCTTCTGGGCATCCTCGAGCAGCAGCGTGTTCTCACGGGCGCAGGGAAGGGCGATGTCGCAGGGGACGCCCCAGACGCCACGGCCATCCTCGGCATGATGCACGGCCTCGGGACGGAAGTCCAGGTACATCTTGAGGCTGACGCCCTTGTCGTTACCGGAACGCTTGGCGTTGTAGATCTTCTCGAGGATCTGGTAGTCGATGCCCTGCTCGTCGTAGACCCAGCCCTTGGTGTCGGAGCATGCAACGACCTTGCCGCCCAGCTGGGTGACCTTCTGGATCGCGTAGATGGCGACGTTGCCCGAGCCGTGGACGACGACGGTCTTGCCCTCGAAGGAGTCATCGTGGCACTTGAGGTACTCGTCGACGAAGTAGACCAGGCCGTAGCCGGTGGCCTCGGTGCGAGCCAGCGAGCCGCCGAAGGACAGGCCCTTGCCGGTGAGGACGCCGGTGAACTCGTTGCGCAGGCGCTTGTACTGGCCGAACATGTAGCCGACCTCGCGACCGCCAACGCCCAGGTCGCCGGCGGGGACGTCGGTGTCGGGGCCGATGTGGCGCGAGAGCTCGGTCATGAAGCTCTGGCAGAAGTGCATGATCTCGTTGTTGGACTTGCCCTTGGGATGGAAGTCGGAGCCGCCCTTGCCGCCGCCCATGGGAAGCGTGGTCAGCGCGTTCTTGAAGATCTGCTCGAAGCCCAGGAACTTGAGCATGCCCAGGTACACGGACTGGTCGAAGCGCAGGCCGCCCTTGTAGGGGCCGATCGCGGAGTTGTACTCAACGCGGAAGCCGCGGTTGACCTGCACCTCACCGTTGTCATCGACCCACGGCACGCGGAACTGCACGACGCGCTCGGGCTCAACGATGCGCTCGAGGAGCTTGGCCTGCTGGTACTCGGGATGCTTCTCGAAAACGGGGGCGAGGCTCTCGAGCATCTCGGTCACAGCCTGGATGAACTCCGGCTGATCGGCATCCTTCGCCTTGACTTGCTCGAGAACGTCATCAACGTATGCCATATCCTGCACTCCATTTCTCTCGTTGGGATTCTTCCGAAAATGCAACGATTCAATGGTAGGCAAACCGCAAAACCCGGGCAAGGAAAAGCGTGTTAAAACTCTGTTAACACGGGCGACGGGTCTTCGCTCCCATCGTCTTCCCACATGACCCGGGCCTTACGGGAGATTGCCGATGTCGTAGTGCACGGAGTCAATGCCCTCGGCCTCGATCCGATAGAGCGCGTGCGATGCGAGGTGCTCCGCCTCCTGCTCGAGCTCGCGTGCCCCCGGCAGACCGGCGTAGCGCTCCACTATCGCCGTCACCGCGGCATCGCTCACCGTGCACTCGTCCGGCTTCATGCCGAGCCTGTCGAGCACGCGCGGGAGGGCGAAGTCGCGGAGGATGATCTTCTTCTCGTCAAGCGTGTAGTCGGGAACGTCGATCACGCTGAGGCGGGAGAGCACCGGCGAGGAGATGGTAGATGCATCGTTTGCCGTGCCGATGACGTAGATGCCCTCCGTGGGGACCGAGCACTCGAGGTAGTTGTCGATGAATCCCATATGATCGAGCAGGGAGAGCAGTGCATACGAGGGGTTTCCGCCCTGCGCAGTCTCCCCTATCTTGTCGAGCTCGTTGACGATGAAGACCACGTTGGGGCTGCCGGCGGATGCGAGCGTCTGCATGACCAGACCCGGCCGGGCATTGGCATACAGCCGCGGCGACCCCGTGATGGCCTCGACGTCGCGGATCGCGCTCATGTCGATCACGGCGTACGGTCGGCCGAGAAGATGCGCAACGCAGGCGGCGATGCGCGACTTGCCGGTTCCCGCCGGCCCCACGAGCAGCATGCCATAGGCCGGAACCGTATGCGTGCGGTTCATCTGCACGATCGTCTCGAGCACGCGTTGCTTGACCTCCTGCAGGCCGTAGAGCTCGCGGTCGAGGAAACTCCGCGCCCAAACCGGATCGATGCGCTTGGGGACGTTGCGGGAGCGCAGCGTCCTGGAGCCATCTCCCCAGTCGATCGAGAGCACGAGGGCAACCGCCGCGCGGGCATGACGCCGCTCGATTTCAGCGGCGTCATGATCCTCGCACGTATCAAGGTTGCGCCTCGCCCATTCAACGATGTTGCCGGGCAACAGCCCCGAATCCTCGAGATGCGTCAACGCGGCGCGGAGCTCGGCGGGAGACGAGCTGCTGTCGACGAGCGGACGGGAGGACTCCACTATTCCCTTCTGGACCGTCATTTGACCGGCGAGACTTCGATGACGAGGTCGGACAGCGGGAACGCGATGCACGGATGGATGTACCCGTACTTCTTGTCTGCCATGCGTCGCCCATCAAGCGCATCGGGCATGAAGACCTCTCCCGAGATGAGGCGGCTGCGGCACCAGCCGCACTCGCCGCTGCGGCACTTGGCCGGAACGGCTATGCCGCTCTTCTCCAAGATGCGCATGACGGAATCGCTTCCGCTTCCCTTGACCGTCTTCGATTCGCCCTTGATGGTGACCGTGATGGCGACCTCCTCGGGGATCTCGGCATCGGCGGGCCAATCCGGCTCGTCCTGCGGGTTGAAGATCTCGCCGAAGAGCTCGCGGCGGATGTACTTGCGGATGAGCCCGAGCTTCTCGAGCTCCTTGTCCGCGAACGCGTACATCACCTGCGGGCCGCACATGAAGACGGAATACGGCTCCCCTGCCGGTGCATACTTCTCGATAAGCTCCGCGGTCAGGAAGCCGTGCTCGAAGCCATCCTTCTCCTCGTCGGAAAGGACATGGACCACCTTGACCTTGTCGGTAGCGGCCTGGATGCGGTCGAACTCGTCCTTGTAGAGAATCTGGTCCTCGGTACGGCTGCCGAGCAGGATCGTGAGGTTGAAGTCCTCGTCTCCATCCGCGATCGCACGTGCCATGGACAAAAACGGCGTGATGCCGCTGCCGCCGGCGAGGGCGATGACGGCCGGCGCGTCGCGCAGGGAGATGTAGAAGAACTCTCCGAGCGGGCCGGAGGTCTCGACCTTGTCGCCTTCCTTCCAGTTCTCCAGGATCCACGGGGAGACGAAGCCGCCGTCGGTGTTCTTGACCGTGATCTCGAGCTTGCCGTCGAGAGAGGCGCGCGGAGACGACGAGATCGAGTAGGCGCGGGTCGTGGGAACGCCGTCGATATCGACGAAGACCGTCACATACTGGCCGGGTGCGAAATACGCGACATGGTCGGTGCCCTCATCGGGATCCGGGACGAGCGTATAGCACTTGCACTCCGCCTGGAGCTCCTCCACTGCGGAAACCAGGAAATGCTGGCGATCGGGATGCAACGAGCGGGCGAGCTTGTTCGCGTTGAAGTCGAACTTGGGACGATCGGTGCTAGCTGCGGCGATCTTGGCCTCGCGCTGCTCGATCAGACCACCCAGGTCCGCAACAGCCCCGCTGTTGATTGTGGTATCTGCCATCTGTTCTCAACTCCTTAAGGTGTATCTCGGTTTGCGGCGTATACGCGGACTACTGGACGAGCGTTTGCTGCTTCTTCGCGTTGATCTCCGCGATGTCGAACTTCGCGGCCCTGAATCCGGACAGGTAGGTCGGGCCGTAGCCGTCCTGGACCTCGGAGCCGGCGCCGACAATGCGCAGACCGGGCATCGCGCGGTCCTTCGCAAGCGCGAGGTTGCGCGTGATGAACGCGTCGTTGTTGAACACCTCGTAGCCGTAGGGCGTTCCCATGGGCGTGTTCAGGTAGCGGGCGAACGTCGCTGCGCCGGCAATCTCAATCTCCTCGATATACGGCGTGATCTCTATGCCGAGAACCCTCTCGCTGACCTCGATCATATGCTTCGCGAGGCGCTCCTTCACCTTGCGGTACTCCTCGGGCTTGACGTCCTTCCAGGCATCGCCGAACGTGGCGCCCGTGAGGAACAGGACCGAGGTTCCCTCGGGGGAGAAGTCGGGAAGCGCGTTGTTCATGCAGTTCAGGATCACGTAGTCGTTGTCGAGCTCGTGACCCAGCTCGTAGCATTTGTCGCTATCGCTCACGGGAGGCATGAAATAGGTGTAGCTGTCGAGGCCGAGCTCCTCCGCCGTCTTGTTCATGCCGAGATACGCGGTGTGCAGGACGAGGCCGAGGCTGCGGGAATTCGCCATCTTGACCTGGCGCTCCGGCGCGTCCTCCGGGTCGATCATCTTGCCGAAGACCGTGTTCGGGTTCATGTTCGCGATAACCTGCTCGGCTTCGATCTCCTCGCCACGGGCGATGACGCCGCAGACCTTCCCGTCGCGGACGATGATCTTCTCGACCTCGGTGTCGTACCAGATCTCGCATCCGGACTCGTGCGCCACCTTCTCGATGGCCATGGACAGGCCGTGGCTGCGGTTGCCGGGCATCGCGGGGCCGTAGATGATATAGGCCATCGTCATCGCGGTGTAGTTGAAGAAGTTGGCCATGCTCGCCGGGATGCCCTGATACGACCAGTAGGTGGTGAAGATGAGCTGGGCTTTCTTGGGAATCCCGAAGAAGTCGAGACCCTCCTGGAGCGTCATGCAGGTCATCTTCCAGTAATCGGGATACTTCTCCTTGATGACCTCCGCCTCGGCCTGGCCGGACGTGACGTATGCATGCGCCGGCATCGACTGGCCCACAGCGCCGAACATCTTCATGAGCGGACCCTTGGAACCGGGAACCTGCCGCTCCATCTCATCAGCGAACGGGACAAGCCCGCAGGGCATGTTGGCATCGATGCCCTCGGAGGGAACCACCAGGCGGAACACGTGGTCCTCGAGGCGCCAATCGACGTCGATGCCGTTCTCGTCGAACATCGCACGATAGCTTCCGGGGTTCTCCCTCGAGCCGATGTTGGCGAACTCGTGGAGCGAGACCTCGAATTCGAACCGCCCCCTGACGAAGCTCGTTGCGCTGCCGCCGGGAACGTTGTGGCGCTCGATCAAGAGCGTTTTCATGCCGTTCTTCGCAGCCGTTGTCGCAGCCATGAGTCCGCCGTTGCCGGCACCGACCACGACAATATCGTAGTGCCTTGCCATCTGCAGCTCCTTTCTCGAAGAAAACCACCTTTTAACGCGGTAATTCAATGGTAGGCATTCTGCAATTTCAGGGCAAGGAAGAACGGGTAGATCCGTTGATGCCGATGAGGCGCCGCACATGCGGGGACGGGGAATCCGAGCGCGTCACCTCGCGATGTCGCCGGCCTCGCTCCCCCTGCGCTTGGCGAAGAAGCTGCCCGATTCCGAGAGCACGATCGCGGCGCAGATGATGATGACGCCCGCGACCGAGATGGGAGTCACACCCTCCCCCAGCATGAGGCAGCCCGCGAGCACGGCCACGGGCAATTCGGCAGACGTGAGAATCGCCACGAGGCCACCGGGAAGCTTGTTCGACGCCGCGACGATGCAGAGCGTGGGGATGACGATCATGATGGCTCCCATGAAGAATCCCCAGGGCACGAAGACGCCCGGCGACGGAAGCGGACCCGCTCCCATGAAGGGCAGCACGATAAGCGCGAGGACCACGGCGCCGGCGATGAGATAGAACGAGCGCGTCACCGGGTGATACTCGGTTGCGATGCGGTTGTTCAACGCGATGAAGAGCGCGTACGAGATGGCACAGCAGATGCCCGCCACGAGGCCCATCGGATCCATCTGGAAGGAGCCGGAGACTATCTCCTCGGCAAGACCGCTCGCCATGAGGGCGCCCACGACGATCAGCACGGCGGCGACCACCATCATGGGCTTGGGCGCCTTGCGGTCGAAGATGCTCTGGAACACGACGGCGATCCACACGTACTGGAACTGGATGGCCACCGCGGCACCAACCGAGATGAGGTCGATCGCGAGGAAGTACGCGATCGACGAGAACACGTTCGACATGCCGAGGAAGAACAGCTGGACCATCTGCTTGCGCGGCATCTTGAAACCGAATTTCACCGCCGCGAGAACAGCGAGGATAATCAGGGCCGCCACGCATTGCATGACTACGAGATGCCCTATTTCCAGTCCATGGGATTTGGCGATCTGGCTGAAAGCCCCGCCGACACCGTATGCCCCACCCGCGATGAGCGCGAAGAGAATAGCGGGCGCGCTCGAGCCCTTGGTCTTCTGATTCATGTTGCACCACCTGAGCGGTACCGAACCAACACCCCCGCAGCCACGCCCTCCCGGACGCGTCCAGCGAGCCTGCCCGACGATTCTATGTCATATGACAACAAGGCGCACGGTGCGCACGCCAATGAACCCAAAGCGCCCGCGAATGACACATGGAATGTGGATCAAAGAAAGCCGGGGTATCGTTCGTAGGGTCAGCGAGAAGCGCATCCAGTGCGACGAATACGCACTAAGCGAAGGCCCCGCTGGGCTTGTGCCCGCGGGGCCTTCGATTCGTGTGTAGGCGGCGTGCTGGGGCGCTTCGCAGCATCGAGCGCTTCCGAGCGTTCCGTCAGGACGCTCGGAACAACTACAGCCCCAGAGCCTTCTTCAGCGCGCTCACGCGGCGGCGCGAGACGGGAATCTGCACGTCGGTGCCCGTGAGGGTCAGCAGGAGCGTGCCGCCATTGACGGGCGTGACCTCCTCGACGCACGCGAGGTTCACGAGATAGCCGCGGTGCACGCGGAAGAACCCGTGCAGCTCGAGCTTGCTCTCAAGCTGGGCCAGCGACACGGTGGACAGGTAGCGGTCCGACGCCGTGTGCAGGTACGAGTAATCGTCCTTGGCCATGATGTAGAGGATCTTGTCCGTGGAGATGAGGAGCTTCTTGCCGCCCTTCTCGACGGGGATGCGCTCGGCCGGGGAATTCTTGTTGACCATCGAGACATGCTTCTTGACCTTCTCGATGGCCTGGAACAGACGCTCGGTCTCGACGGGCTTCACAAGGTAGTCCACCGCGTTGACCTCGAAGGCCTCGACGGCGTGCTCGCCGAATGCGGTCACGAACACGACCGCGGGCGGACGCGAGATCTTCGTCAGCGCCTGCGCGAGCTGCAGTCCGGAGGCACCGGGCATGCTGATGTCGAGGAACATGACATCGCACGGATTGTCGTTGAGCCCTTCGATCGCCTCGCGAACGTTCGTCGCCTCGGCCACGACCTCGACCTGGCCGGTCTCCTTCAGCAGATACTCAAGCTCCGACCTCGCGGGGGCCTCGTCATCAACGATCATTGCTCGAATCACTGGTTGCCTCCTTCTTCCAAGACGCCATTCCCAACAGCGTCCTTGCTAGCTCCAACGAGCTTCAAGTAGACCGTGGTGCCCACTCCCAAAGTCGACTCGATGCTGATACCCGACCCCTTGCCGAAGCAGCTGCGGAGCCGGTCATCGACATTCTTGAGCGCGATTCCCGCGCCCTTCGAACTGCCCTTGCTCACCGCCTTGTCGCGTTCAGTGGACTCCATGCCCACGCCGTCATCGGCGACCGATATCACCACGTCGTCCCCGGATCGCTTGACGTCGATCTGGATGTGGAGCGGTTCCCCAGTCGGCCTCATCGCATGCCCGACGGCGTTCTCGACAATCGGCTGGATGATGAAGGCGGGTACCTGAAGCTGCTCAAGGCCAGGCTCGATGTAGTTCGACAGCAAGATCTTGTCTGCCCCGAACCGCGCCCTCTCGAATCCCAGATAGCGCAAGGTCTGCGTTAATTCTAACTCAATCGTAATTAAATCCTGTGAACTTTCCAAAGTCCTGCGATAAAACACCGCAAACTCGCGTAGGAGAATCCTCGCTTGTCTTGGGTCGGTTCTGATGAGCGAGGCGATGGTGTTGATCGTGTTGAACAGGAAGTGCGGATTGATCTGGGCCTGCAGCGCTCGGAGCTCCATCTTCGTTGCAAGCTCCGTCTTCTCATCGAGCTCGTGAAGCGCCAGCTGTGTCGAGAGCAGCTCGGCGAAACCCGTCGCCATCGCCTGCTGCGACTCCGTGATCTCCGCATGGCGAAGATAGTAGAACTTGAGCGTTCCGATGAGCTCGCCCTGCACCATCAGCGGAGCGGACACGCAGGCCTTCAGGAAGGTCGGGAAGGCGCCGGGCTCCTCGTCGGTCACGTTGGAGCGGATAACCGAGGATGCCCCGTACTCGAAGTGCGTCGGCGCCCACGGAATGGGCACCGGATCGCCGGACTTCCAGATGTCGTCGCACCCGGAAACGCCCATGAGATTGCCATTCGCGTAGATGGCGACCGACGACGCGTAGGTTTGCGGGAGCAGGAGCTTGCACACCTCCTGCGCCGATTCGTTCGTGAGGCCGTGCCGCATGAACTGAAGCGTGTCGCTGACGAGCCCGAGCGTCCTGTTCGTCTGATCGGCACGGGGACGCTCGGGATTCTTCGCGAACCATCCAAGCGAGAAGCAGCTCGCGGCCAGACCGATGGTTCCGAGCATGTCGAGCCCGAAGATATCCAAGCGGATTCCCAGGACGAGCATCACTATGAATGCGAGGACGAGGATGAGCGAGACACCCATGAAGATGCCATAGCGTAAGCTGACCCTCGGCCGCCTGAGTCTGTTACTGCTCGGCGTTTCCGTCATCGCCGGATTGCTCCTTGTATTCCCTCAAGATGTCCTCGAACGGCGATTTGGCGAGCTCGGACCTGCTGCGGCGCGCGGGAGCACCCTCTCCCGCATCGCGCGGCGAAACCTCGACGGGCGCCTCCGCACGCTCGACGGGGATTGGCTCGACCGGCACGCGCTCGACCGGCACGCGTTCCGCGCCCCGCGCATCGAGCTCCCACGAGACGGCGTCCTCATCGGGGCGCGCGGCATCCTGTCCCGGAGCCTCGGCGTACACGGTCCTCGGCTCCTCGTCGCCATCGACGACATCGAAGACGACATCCTCGTAAGCACCGCCGTCCTTGAAGGCGGTGTAGGGATCGGGCTCGTGCGCATCGAGCTCGAGCTCCTCGATCTCCTCAGGCGTCAACGGCGTCACCGCAGCGTTCTCGAACACGCCCTTGAGCGCGATGTCCTCCTCGAGCAGCGCCAGCACCTCGGGCCACCTGCGCTGGAAGGAGAAGTACCCGGAGCAGTGCTCCTTCGCGTACTCGCGCGCATCCTTGCGCGCCTTCATCGCTGCGTTGAAATACCCCTTGCGATGACCCGCGCGGGCGATGCTGCGCAGCACGGACGTCATGAAGATGTTGAAGTTGACGGACGAATCCAGGAACGGGTCCGGATAGGGATTGAGCGAGCGCGGCGTCACCTGCAGCAGGTCAATCTGCGTGGCGGAGAACTCGAGCTTGCGCTGCTCGTACATCCACCGGTAGATGTCCTGCGTGAAGCGCCGCGACTCCAGCTTGGAGACGGGCGGCGGCAGATGGCGCAGGCTCCACATGTTGTCGAACCAGACCTCGGAACCGTACATGCGCACGTTGAGGAGGAAGTCGAGGTCCTCCCCGCGGGGAATCCACGGGTCAAACGACACGCGCTTGAACGCCTCGCGATGCAGCGCCAGGCATCCGCCGTACGCCGTGTTCGACGACGACAGGCGCGGCCCGTGCATCGCGGACTCGATCCAAGCATTGAATCCCTGGTGCTGGCGCCAGAAGCGGTTGTACCACTTGTGGCGGTCCTTGGCGCGGTAGCTTCCGCTCGCGTCGAGGTAGAAGCCGGTCTTGATGAGGATCGGGATCTCGTTTTGCGTGAGCATGCCGAGGCCGTAGCAGGCCTTCTCGATGAAATCGGGCTCCTCGACGATCTCGTCGTCGTCGATGAAGATGGCAGCCGTGTATCCCATGGCCGCGGCGTACACGAGGCCGAGGTTCTTCGACGGGCCGTAGCCGGAGAGGCGGATGCCATGCGCGAAGTCGCCGATGCCCATCTGGAGCATACGGCCGTGCAGAGCCTCCTCCTCGGGGGCGCCGATGACCGTGATGTCGAGGTCCGGGAAGCACGATGCCTCGAGGCGGATCTTGTCGAGCGCCTCCTCCTCGACGCCCTTCTCGCTGACGACGAGGATGACGATGGGCGCCTTCTCCTCGAGGTCCTGGATGGACTTCAGGCACCGCATCAACTCGCCCGGCTGGTCGAGCGCGGTCATGTGGTCATACGTGTTGAGAACGCCAGTGTTCTCCTGTTGGATATTGCCGCAAACGTACGTAGGTATGATGAGGACTGGTTTCACGTTCGGCTTCCTTCTTCGATTAAGCTGCGGTTTGCGTATAACGTATATATGTTACCTTGCCCGCAACGTTTAAACCAGAGCCAATAACACATCGGACAAACGCATGGAAAGGTGGTGCGGGAAACCGACCGCCCACGTCGATGACCCTTTCTTTCGAAATAGGACGTTTGAGCCGTCCCATTTCGAAAGAAAGGGTTGGAGATCTCCCCTTTGCACGTTTTCGGACATCCTATTTCGAACAAAAGGGGAACAGCACGGCGCGCAGCGGCTCCGCGGCGTGCCGTGGCGCTTCGCAGCGTCGGGTGGTTCCGCTCGTTCGTCTAAGAGCGAGCGGAAACCTCAGCCTTATCCCTATCGCGGATCACGTTGCGGCGGATCTTGCCGTTGATGGTACGCGGAAGCTCATCGACATAGTCGACGATGCGCGGGTACTTGTAGGGAGCTGTCTGGTCCTTGCACCACTTCTGCAGCTCGGCGGTCAGCTCGTCGGAAGCCGCGAAGCCCTCCATGAGGACGATGGTCGCCTTGACGGCCGCACCGCGCAGAGGGTCGGGCACGCCGGTGACCGCGCATTCCTTCACGGCATCGTGCTCGAGCAGCACGCTCTCGATCTCGAAGGGCCCGATACGGTAGCCGCTCGACTTGATGACGTCGTCGTTGCGGCCCACGTACCACATGAAGCCATCCTCGTCGAGCCATGCCGTGTCGCCGGTGTGGTACCAGCCATTGCGCAGCACATCGGCGGTGCGCTCCTCGTTGCGGTAGTACTCCATCATGATGCCGGGGGGCGTCGTCTTGCCATCGTCGCCGAGCTTGATGCAGATCTCGCCCGTCTGGCCGGGATTGCACCGCTTGTCGTCGGCATCGTGGATCTCGACGTTGTAGAGCGGACTCGGCTTGCCCATGGAACCGGGGCGCGGAACCATGTTCGTCAGGTTGGCGACAGTCAGCGGCGTCTCGGTCTGGCCGAAGCCCTCGAAGAGCGTGAGGCCGGTGTGCTCCTTCCACGCCTCGAACAGGTCGGGGTTGAGCGCCTCACCGGCCGTCGTGGAGTACACGAGGCTCGAGAGGTCGAACGAGTCGACGTCCTCGAGCATCATCATGCGGTACATCGTCGTCGGCGCGCAGATCGAGGTGATCTTGTAGCGCTCGATGAGGCCGAGGATGGCGGCGGGGTCGAAGCGGTCGAAGTCGTACGTCATCACGCACGCCTCCATGAGCCACTGCCCGTAGAACTTGCCCCACACGGCCTTACCCCATCCGGTGTCGGCGATCGTGAAGTGGATGCCGCCGTCGGAGACGACGTTGTGCCAGTGCTTGGCCGTCACGATATGGGCGAGCGCATAGGCACCACCGTGGAGCACCATCTTGGGGTTGCCCGAGGTGCCGGAGGAGAAGTACATGAGGAACGGGTCGGTCACGCTCACCTCGACGCGCTCGAACTCCGCGGGCGTCTCCCGGACCGCGACGTTGAAGTCCGTCCAGCCCTCACGCGGGGCCGTGAGCTCGCAGATGTGCTCGGGACCGCTCAGCGCGCTTCCGATCGCTGGATCGTTCGGATCGCCGGTTCCGCCACCGCCGCCATTGACGAGGAAGAGCTCCTTGACGGACGGGCAGCGCGGAACGGTCGCGTCGACGACATCGGGGATAAAGCCAATCGACGTGCAGATGATGTACTTGACCTCGGCCGAGTTCAGGCGGTACTCGAGGTCGTGCTCCTTGAGCATGAACGTCGCGGGCACCATCACCGCGCCGAGCTTGTGCAGCGCGACGGCGGTGAACCAGAACTGATAATGGCGGCGCAGGATGACCATGACCATGTCGCCGCGCTTGACGCCGTGGTCGGCAAGCATGCGCGCGGTCTTGTCGGACCAGTACTTGATGTCGCCGAAGGTGAACAGGTGCTCCTCGCCCTCGGGATTGCACCACACCATCGCGGGACGGTCCGGCTCGGCGAGCGCGATGTCGTCGACGCAGTCGTAGGCGAAGTTGAAGTTCTCGGGGATGTTGAGGTCGAAATTGGTGAGGACGCCGTTTTCGTCGTACTCCTCGATAACGTAGCGTTCGTTGATGTTGCGCATCTTGAAATCCCTTCTCAGACCGTGCACAGGCCGGCCCTAGCTAGTAGCTTGGCTGAATCCGCGGGTTTGTGGTCATTGGGGATTTCTGTTGCGGTGGAGACTCTCAGAATTCCCCTCTGGGAATCTCCTTGCGCTCCTGCGGGTGAATTACCACCGCGAGCAGCACGCATGGCTCGCCGCCTATGGCCTCGAGGCCGTGACCCCGTCCGGAGTCGTACATGATGCAATCGCCTGGCCCGAGTTCCTCGATCCGGCCCTCGTACGAGAAGACCAGATTACCGCTCAGGATGTAGTCGAGCTCCTGGCCCTCATGACGCGACAGGTGCATGTTCTCGGTATCCACCGGCTCCTCGCTCGGCGGGATGGTGACGATGAACGGCTCGGCGAGCTTAGCCTTGAACGTCGGGGCGATGTGAAGGTACTCGAACCCGGGATGGCGCTCGATGGAGAGTCCCTCGCCGGCACGGACGAGGGAATAGCCCTGCAGGTGCGGGTTCTCGCCCGTGAGGATCTCGATGACATCGACACCGAACTTCTCGGCGCACTTGTAGAGGAACGTGAAGGACATGTCCTTCTCGCCTGATTCCTGCGCAATGTACTCCTCGACGCTGCAGTTCGTGGCCTCGGCCATCTCCTCGGGCGTGAAGCCCAAGTCCTCCCGCAACGCGCGGATTCTCACCGCGGTCTCTTCCAGGTTGGGATTGATCATCCCTCGCTCCTCGTGTTTTGACAGGTATCACCGAACATAGTTGAACCTATTATGCACCCAATCGAAAAGGATGCAAGTCCATAATCCCCCAAAAGCACTTGGTTTATCAAGTCGAACCAACTGGTCGATCATGACAGCCACGATCGACCCATCGCCATGCGACTGCTAGTGGCCCCCGCAGACCGGGGTGTCGGGCACGTCGATGCCGAGCGCATCCGATGCCATCGCGCGCAGATCCTGGATCGTCTCGCGATAGCATGCGAGCGCGTCGATCCAGCGGCGTAGGCACTCACGCCCCTCGTCGGTGAGCGTGAACATGCGCTTTGCCGCACCGCTCTCGGGAGTATCCCACGAGGCCGTGACGAAACCCTGCTCCTCCATGCGCTTGAGCGTGCGGTAGATTCCCGCCGCATCGGGCTTGCTCCCACCGAACATCGGCGAGTTGGCGGCGAGCTTCACGATGCGGTAGCCGTGAAGGGGGCCGTCCGCCTTGGCGAGGAGCGCCAAGATCGTCGGCTGCGACATCCTGCTCAGGCTCTTGCCGAGCTCGGAGCATTCCTTGAGCTCGTTGTTGTCCTTCGGGTGGCATCCACTCCACATATCTACGCTCCACTCCCCCGGTGACGGCAATTTCGCACATCAAATCACGGATATGCTCTTGCATCCATGAAAACAAGTGCTACTATTAGACCACATCAAATATATGAGCTGTTCAAGAATCCTTCTCTCGCGCAGCTCGATGTGCTCCGGGTCCTGCATGCGCTTCCCCTTTCCTGGCCCTAGGGGAAACGTGTTCAGGGCCCGGCTCCTTTTAACCTTCCTTATTCTACAGCATCGCGAGAACAAGTCGGCCGAGGCCATCGAGTCACCGTGCGCCCGTCACGACCCGGTCGTCCGCCGGTGACAGGGCATACCCCATCCGGCATCTTGCCACCGCTCCCGTCCGCTGGCTCATTCCGCAGGTTTCATAGGCGGCAACTTGGTTATGATTGTAAAGTCAGGGAAAACAAGGGATTACGAGGACGGTTGCACCACCAATGTCGTTGGTCGTGATGAAATTCGGCGGCACGTCCGTCGCAACGGCAGCGCGCATCCAGCGCGTCGCCGACAGGCTGATCGAGCGTCGCGAGGCGGGCCACAAGGTCATCGCCGTCGTGTCGGCCATGGGCAAGTCGACGGATGAGTTCGTCAAGCTCGCCCATTCCGTCAACCCCACTCCCCCGAGCCGCGAGATGGACGTGCTCCTCTCCGCCGGCGAGCAAATCTCCATGTCGGTGCTCGCCATGGCAATCCAGGCGAAGGGCTACGAGTCCCTTTCCTTCACGGGCGCGCAAGCCGGTATCGTCACCGACGTCGCGTACTCGCACGCCAAGATCCGCGAGATCAACGCCGACCGCATCATGTACGCGCTCGAGAAGGGCATCATCGTCATCGTGGCCGGCTTCCAGGGAGTGACGCGCTCGGGCGACATCACGACGCTCGGTCGCGGCGGATCCGACACGACCGCCGTCGCCGTCGCCGCAGCGACCGGGGCGGACATCTGCGAGATCTACACCGATGTCGAGGGCGTCTACACGGCCGACCCCCGCATCTGCCCGCGGGCGAGCAAGCTCGACCGCATCAATTACGAGGATATGCTGGAGCTTTCCGACAGCGGGTCGGGCGTGCTCCAGTCGCGCTCCGTGGAGTTCGCGCGCAACTTCGGCGTGGTCATCCATTGCCGTTCCGCGTTCAGCGACAACCCGGGGACGTTCGTCGAGGAGGTACCGGAAATGGAATCTGCGGTCATCACGGGTATCGCGCACGATAATTCCGAGGCGAAGGTCACGCTGCGAGGCGTGCCCGACCAGCCCGGCGTTGCGGCGCAGGTGTTCGGCTCCATCGCGCAGATCGGCGCGAACGTCGACATGATCGTCCAGAACGTCTCGGAAAACGGGATGACGGACCTCTCGTTCACGACCCCCTTCGCCGACCTGCCCAAGGTCCGCGAGAGCCTGGACGGCATCGTCGAGACGCTCGGCGCGCGCGGCTTCATCATCGACGAGTCGATCGCCAAGGTCTCGCTCGTCGGCGCCGGCATGAAGACCAACCCCGGCATCGCCGCCAAGATGTTCTCCGTGCTCGCGGAGAACGGCATCAACATCTCGCTCATCTCCACCTCGTCGATCCGCGTCTCGGTCGTCATCAAGGAGACGCTGACCGAGAAGGCGGTCCGCTGCCTGCACGAGGCGTTCGGCCTCGATGCCGACACGGTCTTCGAGGAGACGCAGCTGTCGAGCGAGGAGCTGGCCGCGAAGGCCGCGAAGGGCCGTTAACCACCAACGAATGAGTCGGATGTGGACAGTCCAGATTTGACTCATTCGTCAAATCTGGACTGTCCACATCTACGCGGAGCGCTCCTCGGGAACGCCCCGAAAAGCGAAGGAGAGCAAGCATGGCTTGGAACAAGGAAATGCCGAAGAACCCCGTCGTCGCCGTGTGCGGAGCGACCGGTGCCGTGGGTGCCGAGATGCTCAACGTGCTCGAGCAGCGCAACTTCCCCGCGAGCAAGATCGTCCCCATGGCGAGCTACCGCAGCGCGGGCAAGCTTCTCGACTTCGCAGGCGAGAAGCTCGAGGTCCAGGAGATGACGCACGACTCCTTCGACGGCATCGATATCGCCTTGTTCTCCGCCGGCGCGTCTGTTTCCAAGGACATGCGCGAGCACGTCGTGAAGGCCGGTGCCGTGATGATCGACAACTCCTCCGCATTCCGCATGGAGCCCGGTGTGCCGCTCGTCGTCCCCGAGGTCAACCCGGATGACGCCCTCAAGCACAACGGCGTCATCGCCAATCCCAACTGCTCGACGATCGAGATGGTCGTCGCGCTCAAGCCGCTGCATGAGCTCGGCACCATCAAGCGCGTTGTCGTCTCCACCTATCAGGCTGCATCGGGCGCTGGCGTCAAGGCCATGAACGAGCTCTTCGAGCAGTCGCGCCAGTTCCTCGATGGTGAGGAACTCACCATCAACGCCTTCGCGCATCAGATCGCCTTCAACACGATTCCGCACATCGACGTCTTCCTCGACGACGATTACACGAAGGAAGAGTGGAAGATGGTCGCGGAGACCAAGAAGATCATGGGAGACGACTCCATCGCCGTGGCTCCCACCTGCGTGCGCGTGCCGGTGCTGCGCTGCCACGCCGAGTCGCTCAACATCGAGTTCGCCGACGACGTGTCGGTCGAGGATGCCCGCGCCGCGCTCGAGGCTGCCCCCGGCGTCACCGTCATGGACGACCCGGCCGAGAACCTCTACCCGATGCCCGGCCTCCTCGCCCACACCGATGACGTCTACGTCGGCCGCCTCCGCAAGGACCCGACCGTAGAGCACGGCATCGCCCTGTGGCTCGTCATGGACCAGATCCGCAAGGGTGCGGCCCTCAACGCCGTCCAGATCGCCGAGATGCTGATCTAGGCATCGATAACCCCATATCCAGCTGACTCATCCGGCGCTGTCAAGGCATTCATTGACAGTGCCGGCTGCATTTTTGGCACGTTTCGACAAATCCTCACGCCTGAACCGTGCAATTCCATCCCAAAGACCGTCCAGATGGACCCTTTTGGGTCAAAAGACACCGGATTTGGGCATCTTATGGCTTTTGTGGAGCCCGAGGCGATTGAGGATTTGTCGAAACGTGCCAAGAAATGAACATCCTTTGTCAAATGCGCCTCGAGGGCGCAGGATCAAGCGCCTACTCTCGTTACAACAGAGCCTTGATCGCGATGATCACGAGAACCGCGCCACCGAGCAACTGTGCGCGGGCTCCCAGGATGTGGCCGAACTTGCGACCGATGAGCCAGGCGACCGTGCACACGGCGAGCGTCATGACCGCGATGATCGTAGCCGCCACGCCGATTGAAAGCGTTCCAGTCGCGAACGTCACTCCCACCGCAAGCGCGTCGATGCTCGTCGCGATGGCCTGCAGGACAATCGTACCGAACCCCAGCTGGCGCACCTTGCTCTTGCCCGCCTCGGCTTCGGCATCGCCGTTTTTATCTGCGCGCAACTCCTTGATGCCCTCGCGAATCATATTCGCTCCGATGATCGCCAGGATCACGAACGTCACGATGCCGCTGTACGAGGCGATGATATCGGAGAGCGCATTGCCGATGAGATATCCGATTACGGGCATCACGCCCTGGAACACCGCGAACGCAACCGGGGCCATGTAGGAGCGGCCCCTGCTCGAATCGGGATATGCAAAAGCATTGGCGATGGTCACCGCGAAGGCATCTATCGCCAATGCAAATCCAACTATGATCGTCGCTCCGAGCGTCATCTGCCGCCTCCGAGTGAACTGGGACGCTCCCCGGGAGAACGTCCCAGGACCGGCGAAACCCCTTAGCCGCGGCGCTCCTTGATCTCGGCCACCACATCGGCGATGAACTCGTCGAGGTCGCGCTGCATCGTCTTGTTGTCGCGCCCGCGGACGCTGATGTTGCCGGCCGCGGCCTCCTTTTCGCCCAAGATGAGCATGTAGGGGACGCGGTCGACGGCGTGCGCCTCGCGGATCTTATAGCCGATCTTCTCATCGCGCTCGTCGAGCTTCACGCGGATGCCGGCCTCGCGCAGCTTGGCAGCGACCTCGCGGCTGTAATCACGCGTCTTCTCGGACACGGGAAGGACCTTCACCTGGCACGGCGACAACCACGTCGGGAACTTGCCGGCGTACTGCTCGGTGAGCATGCCGATGAAGCGCTCGAACGAGCCGAAGCCCGCACGATGCACCATGATCGGGCGCTTGCGGCTATCGTCGGCATCGATGTACTCGAGCTCGAAGTTCTGCGGCAGCTGGAAGTCGAGCTGGATCGTGCCGCACTGCCACGTACGGCCGAGGCAGTCCTGCAGATGGAAGTCGATCTTCGGGCCGTAGAAGGCACCGTCGCCCTCGTTGACGATGTAGTCGACGCCCATGGAGTCGAGCGCGGAGCGCAGACCCTCCTCGGCGCGCTCCCAATCCTCGTCGCTGCCCATCGAATCCTCGGGACGCGTGGAGAGCTCGATGTGGTACGGGAAGCCGAACTGCTCGTAGTAGGCCGTGATGAGATGCGCCGTGTCCTGCACCGCCTCGGTGATCTGCTCGGGCGTGATGAAGAGATGAGCGTCATCCTGCGTGAACGCGCGGACGCGGAACAGGCCGTGCAACGCGCCCTTCAGCTCGTGGCGATGGTCATGGCCGGCCTCTGCGAGGCGCAGCGGCAGATCGCGGTACGAGCGTGGCTTGCTCTTGTACACGAGGCAGGCGCCGGGGCAGTTCATCGGCTTGACCGCGTACTCCTCGCCGTCGATCTCCGTCGTGTACATGTTGTCCTTGTAGTGGTCCCAGTGACCGCTCGTCACCCACAGGCTCTTGTTGAGGATGATGGGCGTCGTGATCTCGTCGTAGCCGTACTTGGCCTGCATCTCGTGCCAGTAGTCCATGAGCGAGTTCTTCAAGATCATGCCGTTAGGAAGCCAGAACGGGAAGCCCGGACCCTCCTCGGCCATCATGAAGAGCTCCATCTCCTTGCCGATCTTGCGGTGATCGCGCTTGGCGGCCTCCTCGAGGCGCGTCACGTAGGCTTCGAGGTCCTTCTTCGAGAACCATGCCGTGCCGTAGATGCGCTGCAGCATCTGGCGGTTCGAATCGCCGCGCCAGTATGCGCCGGCGTGCTTCATGAGCTTGAACGCGGGAAGCTTTCCCGTGCTCGGAATGTGCGGACCGCGGCACAGGTCGGTGAACTCGCCCTGCGTGTAGAGCGAGATGACCGTATCGGCGTCCATCTCGGAGATGAGCTCGTCCTTGAGCGGCTGGCCGGGCAACTGCTGCATGGCCTCGCTCGCGCTCACGACGCAGCGGGTGAACGGGTGGTCCTCCTTGACGATCTTGGCCATCTCGGCCTCGATCTCCTCGAGGTCCTCGGGCGTCACCGGACGGCCGATCTCGATGTCGTAGTAGAAGCCGTCCTCGATCGACGGACCGATGCCGAACTGCGCATCGGGATGCAGGCGCTTGATGGCCTGGGCCATGATGTGGGCGGCCGAATGGCGCAGGATGTCGAGCGCCTCGGGCGACTTGGACGTGATGATCTCAACCGCCGCACCGTCGGGCACGGGCGTCGTGATGTCGACGGGCATGCCGTCGATCTTGCCGGCGAGAGCCGCCTTGGCCAGGCCGGCGCCGATGCTCGCGGCGACATCGTATACGGTTGCGCCCGCCTCGAGCTCCTTGGTCGAGCCGTCGGGCAGCGAGATCGTGATGTTAGCCATGTTCCATCCCTTCTTGAAGAAAGGGACCGCCTACAGCGGGGCGGCCCCTTGCATTGCAACCATGCTTGCTTTTGCCGCCGGAGCGGCCGTGCTCAGCCCCGTGCGCTACTCCACCGCGTCCATATCGATGCTCGTGGCAGTGGCCGCATCCTGCTGATGCGACGTCGCGTGGGACTTGGCCCTGCTGCGCACCTTCGTGCAGCAGTACGGGCACACCGACCACTCGGGGTTGAGCGGGTGCTCGCAGTGCGGGCAGACGTTCTTGAGCTGCGAGCCGCAATTCGGGCACATGACGTAGTCGTCCTGCACCGGATAACCGCAGCGGCCGCACTCGCCGTACTTCATCAGCTCGCGCTGGCGCAGCAGATAATCCATCTCCTGCTCCTCGCGATCCGACAGCAGCATCGGCGGACGCAGGGCCGAGTAGATGATCGCGCCTATGAAGGGGATCAGCGCGATGATGCCCCATTTGGCAGCGGACACTCCGCGCAGCGGCGCGTCGCGGACGACCCAGATGATGGTGAGGATGTACAGGATGATGATCACGGCTATCATCACGATAGCGACCATCTGAACTTGCGCGATAATCTCAGACAACGCTTCCGTCATCTCGATACCCCTTTATCCGTATTCCCGGTTTTCCCTAAAACCACATACAAATTGAAAGTGTAGCAGAATATCAAGGGGTACGTGCGCACGGAGCCGCAAGCGCGGGCAACCTGCCAATCAAGGCAGGGGCTGCTGGCGAATTGTCATGCCAGCGGAAGCTTGACGGTGAACGTCGTGCCGTTCGCAGCGTCGCTGGCAGCCGAGATGGTGCCCCCGAGTCCGGTCACGATGTTGTAGGCGATGGGCAGGCCCAATCCGAAACCACCCTGCTCCGTGCGGGCCTTGTCGCCACGGTAGAAGCGGTCGAACACATGCGGCAGGTCGTCGGGCGGGATGGGGCTGCCACCGTTGTTGACCGCGAGCACGGCGCTGTTCCTCTCACGCGAGACGCTGACGCGCACGGTCATGTCGCCCATGCCGGCTGCGCCGGTCTTCGAGTACTTGATGGCATTGTCGAGCAGGACGCGCACGACGCGCTCGAGCCGCTCGGAATCGGCTTTCACGCGCAGGCCCGGCTCGATCTGCTCGGCAATCGAGACCCCTCCCTCGAACGCGACGGCCTCGAACTGCAGGATGTCCTTCTCCACCATGCCCGAGAAATCGATCGTCACGAGCTCGCGCGGTGCATCTGCCACTTGGATGTTGTCGGGCTCTGTCTGCGCGAGAACGAGCATGTCCTGCACGAGACCCTGCATCTTGAGCGCCTCCTCATGGGTGCTCTCGATCCAGCGGGATTGCTCGGCGACGGTGTCGCCGGGGTTCGAGGAGATGATCTCGTTATTGGCGAGGATGACCGTCAGCGGTGTCTTGAGCTCGTGCGAGGCGTCGGCGATGAAGCGCTGCTGGCCCTTCCACGCCTCCTCGACCGGGCGCATCGCCAGCTTCGATAGCAGCAGGCTGATCACGAAGAGCACGGCGAGCGCGCCGATGCCGATGAGCACCGAGAAGAAGATGCGCTGCGTGGTCGAGTCGTGCAGATCGGAGGAATTCGCGAAGGCCATGCGCGTGCTGCCCGACGACAGCTCTCGCGAGGCAAAGAACAGGCCGAGGTCGGCAAGCTCGCCGAAATCGTCATCAGTGCCCGACACGCGCGAGACGGCCACGGAAAGCACGTCACTGTCCATGTACGTGCCCGAGCTCGTATCGGTCACGACGCCGAGGGCGCTCACCGTGACGCAGTGCACGGGAATCGACGCCCCCATCCTCCCGCCCTGGCCCTCATGCGGCGGGCGCATGCCGTTCTGCGAGGCAGCGGTGGAGTCATCGTCGTCGACATCGTCGACATCGCCGTCGCTGAAATCATCGTCGAGGAGGTCGTCGAGAAGGTCGTCATCGAGCCCTCCCATCGAGAGGCCGATGTTAGGCAACCCCATCTCCCCCGGGCCCATCTCCATGGCGGAGAACAGCGACGAGCGGATGCTGTCGACCTCGGCGTTGTAGCTCACGACGTTGAACACGACGAGAACGGCCACCAGCACCACGGCCAGCAGCGACATCGTGATTCCTATGAACGTCCACTTGAGCTTGCGAAACATCGCGCCTCCGCGCCCGATGAGCCAAATGAGTCAAAGGGCAGTCCTCCGACCCATTCCCGCTCCGTGCTACTCCTTCTCCTGCATGCGGTAGCCGATCATGCGCAGCGTGGCGATCTCGACCCCCGACTCAAGGTATTTTAGCTTCTTGCGCAAAAACGAGATATACGCCTCGACGTTGTTGTCGGCCACGTCGGCCTCCGTGCCCCAGACCTTGAGGAGGAGCTGGTCCTTCGAGATGGTCTGGTTGGGGTTGGTGATGAAGATCTTGGCGACCTCGAACTCGCGGTAGCTCAGATGCACCGAGCGGTCGCCGCATTGCAGGTCGCAGGTATCGAGCATGAGCGTCAGGTCGCCGAACGACGCCTCGTTGATCACGATCTCGCCCTTGCGGCGCGTGAGTGCTCGAAGACGCGCGAGCAGCTCCTCTGGCTGGAACGGCTTGGTCATATACTCGTCGCCGCCGCGATCGAGGCCCGTGACCTTGTCACGCAGCTGCGAGCGCGCCGTGAGGAACAGTACCGGCGTCGAGATTCCCTTGCGACGAATCTGCTGGATAACCTCGAAGCCGTCCATGCGCGGCAGCATCACGTCGAGCACGATGACGTCGTACATGTCGCTCAGCGCGTAATCGAGGCCGGTTTGCCCGTCGAACACGGCATCCACGTGGTAGCCGGCGTTCTCGAGGATCTTCTTCAGGGCGGCGGCGAGCCGCTTCTCATCTTCAACGACCAGTACGTTCATGATTAATCACCTCGGCAAGCATACTACAGGCCGAACCTGAAAGAAGCTTGAAAAGATGGACGGGACCGTCCCCGCCAACGCGCCTATAAGCCGCTAGTTGACCGTGTAGACCTGCACGTTCTTGACCTTGGTGGAATTCACCAGTGCGTTCCAGACCTTCGCCTGCACCGCGCTCGTACCACCGAAGACGTAGGCGTGCTTGAAGGTCGAGGTGGACTTGTAGAAGCTGCACCACGACGTTGCCTCAGTGTAGTTGGACTTGGAGGTCTTCGCGTCCGCCAGCAGCAGCACGCTCTTCTTCTTTCCGCACAGAGCCGCGCCGGCGAGCGCATCGAGCCAGTTCTGGCCGGTGGTGACCGCAAGGTTGTTGGGCTGCAGCTTGTTCGCGGCAGCCGGCTGGAATCTCACATACGTGATCGCATAGCCCTTGTAGGACTCGTAGTTGCTGTTCTTGAGCTTCCCCATCGTCCATTCGGCGATATAGGTCGAAGTCCGATAGGCGTTGGTGCCCGCGAGGCGCGTGACCGACGTGACGCCGCATGCCTTCAGCTGCGCTTCGATCGTGGCTGGCAAGGCGAGTGGCCCGCCGACGACGATGGCCTTCTTGTACTTGGCGGACTTGATGAAGCTCATGGTGGCGTTCGAGAGCTTCTTGTTGGTCTCGGCGTAGAGGATCGGGGACTTGCTCACATAGCTGTACGGGGCGATGGACAGCGCATCCTGGAAGCTCTTCTGCGTGGCGATGATAACCGTGTCGGATTTCTTGCCGCCGTACTTGGCCGCATTCACGGCGCGTTGGCTCGGCGTGGTGCCTCCGATGCGGACGACCTTCGTGACGCCGGTGCCGGACTTAAGCTGCTTCTCTACGGCAGCGCTCACGTTGGCCGTCGAGCCGACGATGTAGACGTTCTTGACGCCCGCGTTCTTGAGGGCGGTCTTGGTCTGCGGCGTGAGAGAGCCCCTCTTCGTCATCAGCACGAGGCCGTTGCACTTGCCGGCGAGCGCCGAGGCGGCCAGCGCATCCTTGTAAGACGAGTCGGTCGTGACTATGGCGCTTTTCGTCTTGCCGGCCTTGGAAGCGATCTTCTGCATCGTGATCGGAGCGGTGGCGCCGGCCAAACGCTCCCACGTGACCTTCTGGGTGGTGACCGTCTTCACCCATATGGGCTTGAGCGTCATGTCGGAGCTCACGGTGATCTTCGAGCCCGTGGCGCCCTTGTCCCAAGCGAGGAACGTATAGCCAAGGGGCGGGGTGAGCGTGCAAGCCGGCAGCTTGTACTCTGCACCGCGCCTCCAGTACACGGTGCCCATCGTCCCCGACCCGCCGTTCTTCTCGAAATTCACGGCGTAGACGGGGAACAATTCGACGACGTTGTTGCCCGTCAGCTCATCGAACGCATAGCTCTCTTCGGGGTAGTCAGCAGAATCCGATTCGCCAGCGTAGCCCCACATGCCGCACGTTGAGACGGTGCGGGTGATCGACGGCCGGATCGAATCGTGGGTGACGAGCGCATCGGCTCCCGCAGAAGAGCGAGCCTCGAAGACGCACTCCCCGTCCCAACCCTCGGTAGCCACGACGTGCAGGTCCGCTTCCTCGCCAACGCCCTCGCCTCCAGTGGCAACGATTGCACCTGCCTCGATACCGGAGAACCAGGCCGACGCGTTCCCGCTCAGGGTGAGCGTGGTCTCCGGCCCGTGCACGCAGAGCCCCGCCGTGTTCTCAGGTGCCGAGGCCTCTTCTTCGCCCTCGGCCTCCTCTTCATCCTCTTCCGGGCCGACTGCATTGAGCATGACATCGCCTACCAGCACCAAATCACCGTACAGATCGAGTGCATAGGAAGGCGCATCCGTCTTTCGAGACGGTACGGACACGTTCACGGAGCCTTCACCATTGATGGTCAGGGTGCCGAAGCCGGAGATGCCGCTGCTTTGGGTGTGGTCGCTCTGCTCACCGGGAATCACGTTGAGCACGGCACCGTTTTCGACGAGTTCAATCGTGAGAGACGACCCACTGCCCGGCTCGCCGTAGTAGATTCCCGTCGTGCCGGTAGCGCGTCCACTTGCCGACCAGCTATCTGCCACACCCTTCAGCGTACACTCACCACGTACGTGGATTGTCAGATTCCCATTGCCCAGATAGACGATCGGATCGATGATGCTTGCCGTTGCCTCGGGATTCGCGATGGTGGCATTGTTCAGCTCGATTGTGTTTAGCACAGGATTGTAATACGCCATGCCGCCATCTTCCACGGTAACCCCAGGAATAGTCATTGCAAGATCAACCGGAATCGCCGTCTCAACCTTCGTGCCGGCAATCCAGAGGCCGGACTCCTCGGCCTGCGCTGCCGGAGCCGCAAGGGCCACCAGGGAGATAACCATCGCGAAAGCCGCGAGGGAAAGGATGAGCAAGCGCTTTAACTTTGCGGCCACTATCGGCTCCTCCTGAATCAGCACATCTGCGGGTGCATGCCGTGTGGTGATTATCGCACGAAAGCGGCCGTAAACGGAGATAACCGGCCGTCTTCATCTAGATTCCGGATGCGAGGACGGGCCGGACACCCGATGCATCCGGCCCGTCTCGTCTCGCAGCGATTGCAAAATCGCTAGCTTATCGTGTAGACGTTCGTGGTCGTGATCTTCGTGGCGGTCTTGAGCGCGGTCTCGACCTTGGGCTGCACGGCCTTCACACCGCCGAAGATATAGCCCTGCCTGAAGGCCGTGTTCTTGGCGAAGGCGGTCTTGCACCAAGCCGAGGCGAGAGTGTAGTTCGACTTGGTGGTCTTCGCGTCGGCGAGCAGCAGCACGCTCTTGTTCTTGCCGCACAGCGCCGCACCGGCTAGCGCGTCGAGCCAGTTCTGGCCAGTCGAAATCGCCAGCTTATTCGCCTGCAGGCGGTTCCCGGCGGCAGGCTGGAACCTCACAACCGTGATGTTCTTGCCCTTGTAGGGCTCGGAGCTGCCGTTCTTGAGCTGGCCGGTCGTCCAGTTGGCGATGATGGCGGACGTCCTGTAGGCGTTGGTGCCCGCCAGGCGCGTGACGGACGTCACACCGGCTTTCTTGAGCTGCGTCTCAATCGAAGCCGGAAGCGCGATCGGCCCGCCGACGATGATGGCCTTCTTGTACTTGGCACCCTTGATGAAGTTGACTGTGGCGTTCGACAGCTTCTTGTTCGTCTCGGCGTAGAGGATCGGCGACTTGCTCACATAGCTGTAGGGCGCGATGGCCAGCGCGTCCTGGAAGCCGTTTTGCGTCGCGATGATCACCGTGTCGGACTTCTTGCCGCCGACTTTCGCGGCCGCGATCGCCTTGGCGCTCGCCGAGCCGCCCGAGACGCGGGTCACCTTCGTGACGCCGGTGCCGGACTTCAGGGCCTTCTCGACCTTGGTGGTGACGTCCTTGGTCGAGCCCACCAGGTAGACCGTCTTCACGCCGGCGGCCTTCAGTGCCTGCTTGGTCTGGGCGGTGAGCGAGCCCTTCTTGGTCATGAGCACGATGGCGCCGTTCTTGCCGGCCAGCGCGCTCGCGGCCAGCGCGTCCTTGTAGTTCGCGTCGGTGGTCACGACGGCGACCTTGGCCTTGCCGAACTCGCCCGCTATCAGCTTCATGGTGTCGGGCGCGGTGGCGCCGGCGAAGCGCTTCCAGGTGACACTTCGGGTGGTGGTCTTCGTCCACTTGGCCTTGACCGTTATGTTGGAGTTCACGGTGATCTGCGTGACAGCATTGCCGTCGAGCGTCCAACCGGCGAACTTGTAGCCCGCGGGAGGCGTGAACGTGCAGGTCGTGGGCAGCGTGTAGGAATCGCCGGATGCAACCTGTACCGCATCCATCTCACCGCTGCCACCACCGGCATCGAAGGAGACAGTATAGCTGTCAACGGGAGCGCTCTGAGCGAAGCCGGCATAAACGACTGTATTCTCGTTGAGCTCCAGCTCCATCGGGTTCAAGGTGCTGATCTTTTCCACGCCCCCGACATTCATCCCCCAGTTGCAGAATTCGTATCCTGACTTCGGAATGGCCTCAAGCGAGACCGTGGTACCGGTGTAGAACATTCCTTCGTACTTTTTGTTCCAAATCTCGCCGTTCACTTTGAACGAGCCCATGGACCAATCGGTATTCAACTCCAAGCTAACGGTTTCGGCTGGCACTTCCTCGAACACAGCGCAGATGACGGCATCGTCGGTTTGCGTGTACACATACGGATTGTCGGTCGAGACGAGCGTCTCGGTCGGCTCGTAAACGAAGCTTGAGGAATCGACAACGCCCTCGTACCAACCGGCAAACCTATAACCCTCGTCCGGCGTCGCAGTCAGCGTCATCGTCGAATTGTTGAAGATGGTGTAATAGCCGGTGTGGTTGGCACTTGCACCGGCAGAGCCGTCGTACCTGACTTCACTAAGCGAGAAACTCCCACCCTCGGTTGCGCCGATGTTCAAGTAGTTCACGCTCTCGAAGGAAACGGTGCGCTTCGTGGTGTAGGCGGTTTCCTTGCCGTAGCTGCCCGTTGCCAGATGCAGCTCCACAACGTAATCGTCGGTGTCCTGCACCTCGTTGCCATCCTTGTCCAGATAGCTGGTGTTGTAGGCGCGGCGATCCCAAATGTCCAGCTCGTTGGTGGACTTCTCAGTCTCGTCTCCCTTTCGGAGTCCGTTTTCGGTGACAGCATTCAGCTTTGACGTAATGGACGCAGCTGAATCGGAAATCATCGTTGCAACCGGCTCGGTGCCAGGCCCAGCAGAGTAATCAACTGCCGCGGTCTCGTTATAGGGTTCGTAGTCGACCGTGGTGTTTGTCGTCAGATCCGTTACGACGAGCTGCCCGATAACCGTTGCCGTGCTGTCATCCGTGGTCTCATCGTCCCAGACCCGATAGCGCGCCATGACCACAAGGTCATGGTCCGGCATGGTGACGGTCTGGGTTGCTGCAGTCGAATTCGACCACACACCATCGATGCACCAACCGGTTATCGCCGGGTTCGTCTGGGCATATGCTGCGGGCGGAGCGGCGGTTACCGTGACCGTCTCGCCTTCCTCTGCTGTGGCCTTGTCTGCCGAGCCATTCACGATTGTGACATTATGCCCGGACAGCGCCGGAATCGGATGGGTTTCCTCTGCATCGCAAGCCGAGCAGACGCGCTTCTCGAGTCCATCGACGCCGGCAGTCGGCGGCGTCACGGTTGTCCACTCGCCCCAGACATGCTCGGCCCTGATATCCAGCGTGTACCTCGGCCCTCCGAATATGGTGGAAGTTTCGGCGGCCTGCCCATTCACCATCACGACTGCATCAGCCGGAATGTAGTAGCCGAAATCACCTTGCATCGCGAATGCGGCGGTGTACAAATTGTCTCCGACGATCTTGTCAAGGAAGAGCCCGTCGTCCTTCGCCCAGAATGCCATCCCCAGCTTCACGTGCTCTGCACCCGTGAGAGTCACTTGCGGTGTGTCGACGGGGGGAACTCCCTCTTCGATGGCCATCTGCATGCCGCACAACGGTGTTTCGACGGTTGCCTGGACGGAATCGATGGGAATCATCCACAACGCGTAGAAGACCTGGTTCTCCGATACGGCAACCGTGCTATATCTTTCCGCGTTCAGCTCACTGTAGTCCTCGTAGTCAGTCATATTTGGCTTCGTGCCGAATGAATAGGAGAACCCTTCCGCTTCGGTAAGCCCCGTGCTGTCTTCATCCAAGATCAGGTCGCCCAGATAGTCGATCGTGTCCCCCACGGATTGCGACTGGTACACCTGGAAGGTGATGACCGAGCCGGAAGCCGTTGCGTTTGCAGCAGCATCGTCGTTGTTGATCAGACTGCAGATTTCGTTTGCATACCCAGCGCCTTTGGAGCCCAGATCGAGCTTCACGGGCACGCGGGCGAGGTTCTGCTTGAAGACGATTGCGATGGTGTAGGAGTTATCAATCATGAAGGGATCGGGGCTGGTCGTGTACACGGAGGGCTGCCCGCCCGCCGGGGTCACCGTGACAGACTGCAGCTCGAAACCCTCCTCGGTATCGGCCGTCGCATTGATTGAAACCTCTCCGGCCTGCACGAGCAGGGTTCTGTCGTCGAAGATGCCGAGACCGGAGTCGCCCATCTCGAACATGGCGCTGCCGCCCTCTTCGTCCACCAGCTGGTCGTTCTCGTCAAATGTGCGGATGACAAAAGCGACCTGGTAGAACTGCACGGGCGCCGCCGCACCCTCCGCGATCAGGTTACCTTCCGAATCGTATGCGCCGACGGAGAAGCCGTACTCGCCCGCCCCGTTGGCATCGAAGAAGTCCGCGAAGCCATACGAGCTGCTGAATTGTGTGGCATCCACCGTGAAAGTATTGGACTGACTGGAGTTTTCACCATCGTCGAATGAAGCCCACACCTCGTAGTATGAAGCCCCATCGACGACATCCCATGAGGCATTCGTGGGGTTGGTCGAAAGCGTGCCCCACGAGCAATCGATAGCCGCAGGGCCGACTTCGGCGATCTCGTCGAGCTGGAGCTCGCGGACCTCGCTGCGCTCACCGCCCCAGTTTTCCAACCACTCTGCATGCAGCCTGATTCCCGTCGCCCAGTTGCTCAGGCGCTTGATGGTGAACTGGACCTGTGTGCCCTGGTAGATATCGTCCTCGTCCACGGCCAAGCCGGTGGAATCCGTGATCTCGACGGCCTCGTCGTTGAACTCCCAATAGAAGGTCGCGTCCTCGACGGGCACGGGCTCTTCCGAGAACACGCTGTGGTAGAGAACCTGAGCTGTGACTTCTTCTGTCTCGCCGACGGCGAGATCGCGGTCGATCGACACCGGGAGCACCTCGTAGTAGAAGGGCATCGCCGTCAGGACGATATCGCCCCTGGCGCGCTCGATCGACTGGCCCTCGTTATCCTGGTCCATCAGCTTGACGACGATCTTGGCATCGACCGCATCGGGAATCGGCCCCTCGGGATCGAGCGGGGCGAACGTCACGGTCACCTTCGAGCTGTCGCCGCTCGGATCGGCGGTGATGGTCACGGTTTCCGGCGAGACGCCCTCGCCAAGAGACCAGTCGTACCACAGCCCCTCGAGACCACCGCCGCCGTTTACGCTCTCGTGGGTTCCCTCGGCGCGCAGCTCGATGCTCTTGCCCGGAAGCGCGACATGGGTCCCGTCGACGGAGGAGACGTTCACCCTGTAGAGATCGCGCACCACGTTGACGTTGAACGTGTAGCCTTGCGTCTGTCCCTCGAGGGTCTTATACGTCACCTTGATGGTTGCCGTGCCGTAGTTGAGGGCCTCGTAACTCCACCAGTAATCCACGCTCGTCGGATCGTCGTCGCCATACTGCTTGACGAGGCTGATGACGTCTTCGCCCGCAACCTCGGGCTGCTGGTTCTCGATCACCACATCCGTGACCTCGTAGGACTCGTCCGCGCCATTTGGATACTCAGCACTCTCGACATGCGCCGAATAGACCCGATCGACGGATCCGCCCTGCCCGGGAAGCACGTCGACATCTTGCAGCGGGCGATAGTCGACATGCGGCTCGCATGCCATAAGCGTGTAGTAATCGGAGGTCGCATCGTTGCCAGAAATGGAATCGGTGCCGCCGACCATCATCTGGGCGAAGACACGGATCTCCGCACCCTCATCGCACGCCGCAAGGATCTTTGTGCCATCCAGGGTGATGATGCCACCCTCGAGATCGACCGTATACTCCTGACCCTCGGTGAATGTCTGCGTCCAGGTCTGGTTCCCCCAGTCATAGATGCCAACCGTCACGACAGGCCAGACGTATTGCGTGTTCAGCGACTGATTGTAAGTCACCCACACATCAAGCGTTCCATCGCCGTACAGGCGATACTCGTTGGAATTCAGCGAGATGCTGTAGTCGCGATAGTCCATCTCGTACTGCTTGTTCGCGTCACAGGGCTTTCCTGAGTCGTCGACCCATTCGGCCGCCAGCCAAATCCCGCCGTTCCGTCGATCAGTGCGGGTGATGGTGACCGGTTCCGACGACCCGCTGCTGCCGATGGTGTCTCCGTCGGCATTCTTGAACTCGAACCCGCTGGAGCTGGAATCCCAGTAGAACGTCGCGTTATCGACGAGGTCATATCCGCTCGCACTCTGGCTGGCTGACGAATAGTACCGGACCTCGGGGGTCACCGTCAGCGACTCGCCGATCTCCATGTTGGGGTTAATCTCCTCTGGATAGAGCTCGTAGTAATCGGAGCAGACTCTCAGCGTCAGGTTGTTCGTCGCGAGGTCGACAAGCTGGCCTTCGTCGTCCTCGCCCTGCATCGTAACAAGCACCTGGACATCCTCGTCTAGGAAGTCCACATCTTCGGGAAGCGCGTTGAACGTCACCGTCGCCCGGGATGAGTCATTCGTATCTGGCACGATGGTCGCATATTCGCTCCCCTCGCCCAGCGACCAAGAGTACGTGAACGATTCGTCCATGTCGACCGCATAACTGGCTTCGTGAGTACCCTCGGCGATCAGGTCGATGCTCTGACCCGGCAGAGCCTGCATGCGGCCATCCTGCGAAGAGACCTCGACGACATACAGATCGCTCACCACTGTGATGGTGAATGTATAGGATTGCTCCTCACCGTGGATATCCTCGTACGTAACCTCGATGGTGGCGGTTCCATTGTTGAGCGTCTCGAGATGCCAACTATGACTCGAGTCATCATAATCGTAGGGGGTCACCTTGACGACCTCGGCACCCTCCTGTTCGGGAGTGCTGGTCGCAACCTTGACATCCAAGATCTCATAGGAACCATACACGCCATCAGGATACTCGGCGTTTGCATACTCGACGTCTTCCGTGGGGTATATCCAATCGCTGTCACCGGCCAGCATCTTCCGATCCTGCATGAAGTTGTAGTCCACCCAGGGTTCGACCACTTCGACTGTTTCCACTATGCGATACAGCAACGAGGAATCGGAGAGATCGAACACGGCGGCATTGATCTCAACGGACTTGCCGTTGCACCTCTCGAAAACCTTGTCGCCATAGAGCACGAGCGTGCCTGTTTCGGCATCGAACGAGTAGTCAGTTCCCGATACTAGCGGGTTGGCGAATTCCTCCGTATCACCGTTGAAGGTTCCCTGCTCCCCGAGCTGCAGTTCGAGGTTCCAGTCGGTTCCCTGCTCGCCATCGAATCCCAGAACCCGCACACGATAGGTTGCCGTCCCATCGCTGAACAGGGGGTCGTAGCTCTCCGCGTCGGTGCGGTCGACCCTTATGCCACGCACGATGTCGAACATCACCACGTCATCCTCGAAGTAGGGGTCTTTGCCCTTGTAGTGAACGTAATACCTTCCGGTTTCGGTGGGCTTGCTACCGAGGATAGCGTCCTGATGGGCCGCCTCGTCATCGAGCATGTCGGGATTGATGTCGCGGTTGCACCACTCCACGGTGTAGTCCGTGCCTTCGGTGAGCGTCGCGCCGTCGAATGACAGCGTCAGATCGTAATCCGCGCCCTTGGGGATGTCGTAGCGCACCCCGGGCCACCCGGAGATTGGAACGGCATACTCATCGCCGAGCGAAGCCGAATACACCCATAGATTGTTCTTCGTGGTGACCCAGAAGCCATCAGAGGAAACAGAGTTCGTATAACCGCTGCCGGGCTTCGCCTGCGCCGTAACATCATAGTAGTGCCCCACCTCCAGGGGAGCATCGACGTCGCTCCATGTCGGACTCATCGAGGTGGAGGAGTCGTTCATCATCCTGTACGCCGTGTCGTAAGCACTCGCGGGTAGTTCGACGTAGTCGTTCGGCCCTTCGTAGTACACGGTGACCGCAGGCGTCACACTCGAAACACCATCATCGAGAACGTAGAAACAGACTCCGTCGATCTCATGGAACGAGGCACCTTCGGCCGACCCGAACTCGATGCGGTAACCCCATTCGGAGAGATCGCTCGGAAGGTCCGGATCCGTGGCGGCGGGGCCGGAATAGGTCGGCCAGTCATCGGTCGCAAAACCATCGTACTGAGTGTTCGTTCCCTCCACGCCCTCGGGGCTCCACGACGCATGCGCGGCGTTGTCGGGATTGGCTTGGGCATCGGCCTTGAACCACGCGTCGCTCTTGAGGAAGAAGGTGGTCTCGGGCGTCGCGTCGAAGCCGCCGTCTGTCACACCCTCGCCGCGCGTCATCCAGCAGGGGTCGTCCCAGGTGACATCGAGGTTGTACCAGTCGCCATCGAGCTTGACGCGATTCCATGCATGCTGCTCCTCGTCATTTGCGACGAACGAGCTCTCGATGCCGAGGCGGTTCATCACGTCGATGAACGCGAGCGAGTATCCCTGGCAGACGGGGCTCTTATCGACGAGGGCGCCATAGGCGTTCCAAGGGTTGGGGCTCCCATAGCTCTCTGGGCCCGCTGTATTAGCGGCATCCGTGTTATACACGCAGTTGCGAACGAGCCAGTCATGAGCAACCTTGGCCTTCTGGACGTCGATTGCATCCGCAGGAACCCACGAGAGGAGGCCAGCCATCGCAGCCTCGTATTCTTCCTGCATGGCGGGAATATCCGCAAGTTCATAGCCGTTGTTGTAAACCAGAGACAAGGATGCGAAATAGGTGCCATCCTCGTCATCCCGGTATTCATATTCAAAGTTGGCGGTCATGTAGAACAACGATGGGTTCTCGTAGGAAGCCTCATTCAGCGAGCCCCAGATGGCATATAAGTTGTCTTGTGATATGGGGATGCGCAGATCCGAGATATCGACCTCTCCCTCCAGCCCATCATAGGCAGCGACGACGCGCGCCTTGACCACAGCAAGCTGCTCTGCGAGCTGGGGGTCGTCTGCCATGGGAGCGAAGCTTGGCCCGAATCCATCGTCAGAAAGCAGGAACACCCCAGCATGGACGAAGCCGAGGTCGATATTCACGCCCTCGTCCTGCACGCCTTGAGGTTGCTCCCCTTGCTGCTGTCCGGCCTCATCGGCCCAGGCTACCCCAACGCAGGCTGTCGAAAACGCGAGAATCGAAATGAGAAGGAATAGACGCTTGCCGAGCCGTGCCATGGGAGCCTCCTAGCCGTGACGTGACGGGGCATTGCCGCTAACTGAAAGTGGATGCGCCCATCTTATCAAACGACAGGTTTGAAGAGCTCTTTTGCAAGCTCGATTGCCGAAAAGGCAATGTCAATTTTGAAAGAGAATCGCTGCATCCGGGTAAGCGCCGAACACTTTTGCGAATCTGAATCTAGTTATGAAACGAACCGGAATGAAAGCCATCGTTGTTTTGAACTATTTGATCCTCATGGGAATGCCGGCAACGAGGCGAACCACCTGCTCAGCACGTTGGGCAAGCTCGATGCAGAGGCGACCCGTCGCCTCGCGTACCTCGCGCTCGCGGGCATCGAGCGGGATGATGCCGCTACCCACCTCATCGCAGGTGACGAGCTCCTTGGCAGCCAGCTCGTCGAGGAGAGCCGGGGCGCCCTGCGGATCGGCCGCCACGATGGCCTGCAGGTTGGCGATCACCGGCTCGGGCCCCATGCGGCCATCGACGATCTGCGCATCGCCATAGCCGAGCGAGCGCACGTATTCGAGCTTTCCCGATGCCGCGGGGCCGATGACCAGGATCATAGGAACATCACCCCTGCGAACACGGCGGCGACCACGAGGAGCGCGAGCTCGATGACCTGCAGGTAGAATCCGGAAAGGTCGCCACTGATGCCTCCGAACTTTCGCTTGAACATGCTCGCGAGCCACAGCGTCAGAAGGGCCACGACCACGATGACGGCGATGAGGTAGCGCCAACCGACGAACATGCCGGCAAGGTCGAGCGCGATCACGAGGATGACCGCGAGCACGACGAGTACACCGCGCGTGTCGGCGCTCGTGCGGAAGGCGGCAAGCAGCCCGGGCTTCTCCCCACCTTCGGCCGCCTCCCCGACACCCGGCACCACGAGGCTCACGATGCCGCTCATCGTCCGCGAGATCACCGGGATGAGGAGCACGGCCCACACCGTGTTGCCGAACCCGAGCCCCCACAGCCCGTAGGGAAGCTGGGTCGCGATCGCGAAGAAGGCGAGCAGGTAGGCCGCCACGCCGATGGCAGCGAAGGCGCCGATGTGCGGATCCTTGAGGATCTCGCGCTTGCGGGCCGGCTCGGCATGGCTCGAGAGCGCATCCACCGTGTCCGCGAATCCGTCGAGGTGGATGCCGCCCGCGAAGACGAGCGGGATGAGGACCACGCCGAGCGCGCAGATGATGCGGTCGAATCCGAGGACGGCGCACAGCCACAGCCACACGCCCAGCAGCACCGCCTCGGCGACGCCCACGAGCGGGAAGGCCGCCAGCACATAGCGCATGTTCCGCTCATCCCACTCCACCTTCGGCATGGGGATGATCGAGAACAGCGAGAACGCCATGATGATCGAACGGCCTAGCACGGCACCTCCCTATCGGCCAGCCGGTTGAACACTACCCTCACATGATAGACGAGTCGGACGGCAGGGGGCTTGCCCGATTCATTTCAGGCGGATGGGGATGCCGACGACCACCTCGTGGACCTCGTCGGCCGCTGCGGCGATGAGGGCGTTGACCTCCCCCATCGCCTCTATGTACGCGGACGTGCCGTCATCATGCGGCTCGGATCCCCCGCCGACCTCGTTCGTCACGACGACGAGGTTCGAGACGCGTGCGGCAAGGGCCAGCACATCGTCCGCAATCTTGGCGGCCACGTCGTGAACGCCGCCATCCTCATCGAACATCTCGTTGGCGACCAGGTTGCCGATATCCTCGAGCAGCGCCGACGCCCCTGCAGGCATGTCGATGCCGACGATGTCGGTCTCGCACTCGATGGTCGAAAAGCCCTTGCCCGCGCGCAGCCCGCGATGCCTCTCGATCCGGGCGAGCCCCTCCTCGCCATAGGGCCGCATCGTGGCGATATAGCAACGGGGACCGGGCAGCTCGAGCAGCCTTTCCTCCGCATAGGAGCTCTTGCCGCTAGCCGCGCCGCCGATGACGAGGACGAGCATCACGCACCTCCCTGCGGCGTGTAGGCCTCGATGGAGATGTCCTCGAACGAGACCATCCCGTTGTAGACGGAAAGAGCCATGTCGAGCAGCGGGAGCGCGGCGACGGCGCCCGTCCCCTCCCCGAGATGCATGCCGGCGCAGACGAGCGGCTCGAGCCCGAGCGCGCCGAGCACGAGACGCGTGGCGGGCTCTCCCGACAAATGCGTCGCGAACATCGCCTGACTTGCCCGCGGGCACAGGCGCGCCACGACGAGTGCGGCGCAGGCGGAGATGAATCCGTCGATAAGCACGGGGATGCGATGGATCGCACCGCCGATGAAAAGGCCAACCATGCCGGCGATGTCGAAGCCTCCGAGCTTCGCGAGCACGTCGAGTGCATCGTCCGGATCGGGATGGTTGACCGCGATGGCCCGTCCGATTGCCGCGACCTTGCGCTCCAGGCCCTCGTCGGAAAGACCGGCACCCCTGCCGGTGACCTCCTCGACGGGAAGCCCGAGCAACACGGATATGATCGCGCTCGCCGTCGTGGTGTTGCCGATGCCCATCTCGCCCGTGGCGATGATGCCGTATCCTTGCGCGGCGAGATCATCGGCTATGGCGAGGCCGGCGGCGATGGCCTGCCCGGCCTGCCCACGGCTCATGGCCGGGCCTTCGGCGATGTTGCCCGTCTGCGGGGCGATTGAGAAATCATAGGAAACCTCGGCAGTGTCGACCATGCCCATGTTCACCGAGAACACGTCGGCCCGGGCGATGCGGGCCATATGGCATACCGAGGCGTCCCCACAGGTGATGTTGCCCGCGACGATGGCCGTGACCTCCTGGCCCGTCTGCGTGACACCCTCGGCCACGACGCCGTTGTCGGCGCACATCACCACGACAGCGCGCTTGCCGAGCTCCACCTCGGGAGTTCCCCGAAGCGCCGCTATGCGCGCGACGGCGTCCTCGAGCAAGCCGAGGCCGTGCAATGGCTTGGCGATGGAGTCCCAGCGGACACGGGCAGCCCGAGCCGCACCCTCATCGGAGTCGGGAATCGAGGAGCATGTCGTTGCGAGGTCCATGGCCCCTCCTGAAACGGCTGCCTACTCGGTGAAGGCGTACTTCGCGCGCTCGGCCTCGATGATCGCAGTCAGCTTGGCCACGACCTCGTCGATGGAGTACTCGGTCTTCTCGCCGGCCGCACGATCCTTGACCTCCACGGTGCCGGCTTCGACGCCGCGCTTTCCGACGGTCACCTGATACGGGAAGCCGACAAGGTCGTTGTCGTTGAACTTGACGCCGGCGCGCTCCTTGCGGTCGTCGATGGCCACGCGGATGCCGGCCTTCTGCAGCTCGGCGGCGAGACGCTCCGCAACCGGGAACACGACCTCGTCGCCCACGGTCAGCGGGATGACGGAGACCTCGGCGGGCGCGATGGAGACAGGCCAGATGATGCCGTGCTCGTCATTGTGCTGCTCGACGACGGCCGCCAGCGTACGCGTGACGCCCACACCGTAGCAACCCATGACGAACGGCTTCTCCTCGCCATCCTCGTCCATGAACGTCGCGCCCATGGAATCGGAGTACTTGGTTCCAAGCTGGAAGATCTGGCTGACCTCGATGCCACGGGCCTCCTGCAGCGGCTTGCCGCACACGGGGCAGCCGTCGCCGGGAAGCGCTGTGCACAGGTCGGCCCACTCATCGACCTCGAAGTCCTTGCCGAGCTCGGCGCCAACATAGTGGTAGCCGTGCTCGTTGGCGCCGCACACCCACTTGGGCGTGTCGCGCAGGGACTCGTCCGCGAGGACCTTGATGCCCTCGGGCAGGCCGACGGGTCCGATGGAGCCCTTCGGCAGACCGGCATCCTCGAGCTCCTCGTCGGTGAGGAAGTCGAAGCCGGGAACGAGATGGCAGATCTTGATGTCGTTGAGGTCGTGATCGCCCGGCACGAAGATGGCCAGGATCTGGCCGTCCTCGCCCTTGCCCACGAGCGCTTTGACCGTGGCGGCCTCGGGGATGCCCAGGAACTCTGCGAGCTCGGCGATGGTCGCCACGCCCGGCGTCGAGATCTTCTCGATGCCATCGACCTCGTGCACGAGCGGGGTGATGCGCGCGTTCGCGGCCTCGACATCGGAGGCATAGCCGCAATCGCAATGCACGATGCCCGCCTCGCCGCTCTCGGCAAGCGCCATGTACTCGACGGACACCTTGCCGCCGATCTGGCCGGAATCAGCCTCGACGGGACGGTAGTCCAGACCGCAGCGCTCGCAGATGCGGCCGTAGGCAACGCCCATGCGGTCGTAGTGCTCCTGCAGCGACTCCTGCGTGGTGTGGAAGCTGTAGGCGTCCTTCATGATGAACTCGCGCGAACGCAGCAGGCCGAAGCGCGGACGGATCTCGTCGCGGAACTTCACCTGGATCTGGAACAGCGACTTCGGCAGCTCCTTGTAGCTCCTCAGCTCGTTGCGCACGATGGAGGTGATGAGCTCCTCGTGAGTCGGCCCGAGGCAGTAATCATGATCGTGGCGGTCCTTGAGGCGCATGAGCTCGGGACCGTAGTCGCCCCAGCGACCGGACTCGTGCCACAGCTCGGCCGGCTGCAGAGCGGGCATCATGATCTCCTGCGAACCCGCGGCGACCATCTCCTCGCGCACGATCTCCTCGATGTTGTGGAGCACCGTGAAGCCAAGCGGCAGGAACGAGTACACGCCGCCGGACACCTTGCGGAGCATGCCGGCCCTCAGAAGCAGGCGATGCGAGGCTATCTCGGCATCTACCGGGTCTTCCTTCAGCGTCGGGAAATAGAGGTTGCTCATCTTGACAATCGGGTTCAACACGGTGCCGCCCTTTCATGGCTTGGAATTCAACTCAAACTCCTCGATTTTACTACGGAATGATGATTGTTTAGCGGGGTTGTCCGCCCCCGGGGGAAGGAGGAGGCACGTTTCCGGGGAAGGCTTCGCAAAACGTGATTTCGCTCCGGTGATGCAGCTGCGGAGGGAACGCCTTCGGCGTTCTTTAGTCCTCGCT
>JBMNUM010000008.1:0-84600 GCA_050946275.1 Coriobacteriales bacterium | reverse complement strand
TGTTTGGCAGGTTTTCAAAAACGGCCAAACAGCCCCGCCCTGATTGACACGTTCGACAAATCCGCGCTCGGCCGGGGTAAGAAGCGCCGGTACCATAAAGCCCGTGCAAAAGGGAACGACACGATCGCCTCTGCTCTACGCCGCCCTCATCTTCCTCGCGGGGACGTCGTACGGCTTCGCCATTCCCATCGTTCGCACGGCCGATGCTTTCGGCATCAACGCGAGCAGCATCGTCCCGCTGCAGTACTGGACGGCGTTCATCGTCTTCGCCATCGTGTGCCTGGTGAAGCGCCCCAAGATGCCCGATCGCAAGACGGTGGGTAAGTACCTCCTGCTCGGGGCATCCATGTCCATGTGCTCGTTCAACTACTACATGAGCACGTTGTTGCTACATGGTGCCATCTCCGTCGTCTTCATGTTCCAGTTCGTCTGGATGGTCATCGTGATGGAATGCATCTACTCACGCACGCTTCCCGGCAAGCGCACGGTCGCTGCGGTCGTCATCGTGCTCGTGGGCACGGTGCTGGCCGCCGAGGTCCTCGAGTCGAGTTCTGGCCCGCTCGACCCCATGGGGGTGTTCCTTGGAATCCTGAGCGGGTTCTTCTACGCGGTGTTCCTCTTCGCATCGGGGAAGATGAGAAACGAGGTTACGACGCCGGCTCGCATGGTGTGCATCCTGCCCGGAGGCATCATCATGTCGTCGATCGTGCTGCCGGGTTGTTACGTGCAGGTCGTGAGCAATCCCGCGGTGATTCCCGTGGGATTGGCGCTCGGCTTTATGATCGTGCTCATCCCGCTCGCGCTCATCTCATTCTCGACGCCCAGGCTCTCGGCGGCCACATCGACCATCATGGCATCGAGCGAGCTTCCCATGGGGGTGCTGTTCACCTGGGCGATTATCGGGGAGGGGCCCACGGCGCTCGGCCTTCTCGGCGTCGTGCTCGTGCTGCTCGGCATCGTGGTGAGTCAAATTCCGCTGAGGAAACCAAACAAAGGGGTCTGACGAGATTGGCACGACAAATACGTCTGACGTATTTGTCAGGTTTCGCGCATCTCGGCTTCCCAGTCGATCCCTGCGGGAAGACCTTCGGCCTCAGGCAAGAACATAAAATGACAGCGCATCATATCGACGTGCATTTCGTCTCGGAAGACAACACCCTCCTCGAGCAATAGCTTGCGCTGCGCATCAGGTCCGCCGAAGGCAAAGCCGTCGCAGATGCGGCCGTCCTTGAAGACCACCCGATGGCATGGTGTGACCTCGCCGGGATCGGGATTGTCGTGCAGCGCATAGCCGACGAATCGGGCGGCACGGGGCCGTCCGACCTCCCGCGCGATGTCGCCATACGTCGACACGAAACCGCGGGGTATCCGCTTCACCGCTGCATACACGTTGTCCGAGAACTCGCCCATACAGGCATGATAGCAGCCGCACGGGTCATGGGACGGTGGAGCGCGGCTGTCCAATGAGCCAAGAGCGGACGGTCCAGGATTGACTTATTTGACCGACCGATTCCCCCGCCTGCTGGGACTTTGCAAAAACCTTGCAAAAGCGTGACGCGCCCTTTGCGGCTCGCCCATACCATCATGATGCGAGAAAACGGGCTTTGCCCGCCTCGCAGGCACGAGATAATGCAACACCTACAACACGAAGGGAGTGAGCGCGAGGTCATGGAAGCATCTTTGGGAGCAGTTGCGTCTGCCGTGATGGCGGAACCCGTTCTCGGAATCATCATCGCGCTGACCCTCGGAGCCACGGCGGTCAACGGTGCCACGGATGCCCCCAACGCGATTGCGACCATCGTTGGCACTCGCTCCCTCCGTCCCATTACAGCGCTCATCATGGCGGCGATCTGCAACTTCGTGGGACTCGTCGTCATCACCGCCGTGAGCACGGCTGTTGCCAGCACGATCTTCGGCATGGTCGACTTTGGTGGAGACAACCACGCCGCGCTCGTCGCCGTTGCAGCTGCTATGGTCGCCATCATCGTATGGGGCGTGGCCGCGTGGGCACTCGGAATCCCGACGAGTCAGAGCCACTCCCTCATCGCCGGCATCACCGGTGCCGCTATCGCCCTGCAGGGTGGATTCGGAGGCGTGAACCCCGACCAGTGGGTCAAGGTCATCTACGGACTCGTCATCAGCACGGGCTTGGGCTTCGGTTCGGGATGGCTGTTCGCCCGCATCATCCGCCTGACGTGCTCGGGCCTCGAGCGCCTCAAGGCCAATCGTTTCTTCCGCTGGGCGCAGGTGGTCTCGGGCGCGGGCGTCGCGATTCTCCATGGCGCCCAGGACGGGCAGAAGTTCCTGAGCCTGTGCATGCTCGCCGTCATGCTCGGCGTGTACGGGACGTCCGACTTCGACTCATTCCCATTCTGGCTCGTCGTGCTCGTAAGCTTCGTCATGTTCCTCGGTACGGCCCTCGGTGGGCGCAAGATCATCAAGTCCGTGGGCATGAACATGGTCAAGCTCGAGCCCTACCAGGGTTTCTCCGCCTGCCTCTCCGGCTGCTTCTGCATCGCGCTCGCGACGTTCACGGGCATGCCGGTCTCCACGACGCACACGAACACGACCGCCATCATGGGCGTGGGAGCCGAGCGGCGCTTGCGTGCCGTGCGCTGGAACCTCGCGGGCACGATGGTGCTCACCTGGGTGCTCACGTTCCCGGGGTGCGGCCTGCTCGCATTTGCGTTCACCAAGCTATTCCTCCTCATCATGTGAGGAACGGGTCGTCTTACCCGATTGTCCCGACAGTCTCAAAGTGGGACGAAAAGTGAACGTCGCTTTTCGTCCCATCTGCGTTAGGAGAACTACAATAGGCTCATGATTTACTACGTTGAAGATGACACGAACATCAGGGAGCTCACCCTGTACGCGCTTCGGAAGGCCGGCTTGGAGGCCGAGGGGTTTCCGAACGGTGACTCCTTTACGGCCGCATGCGCGCAGCGTCTTCCCGATCTCGTGTTGCTCGACATCATGCTCCCGGGAATCAGCGGCCTCGACTTGCTCGATCGCTTGAGGAACAACCCCGACACCGCGGACATCCCCGTGATGATGCTCACCGCGAAGGGCACCGAGTACGACACGGTGCGCGGGCTCGATGCGGGGGCCGACGACTATCTCGCGAAGCCCTTCGGCATGATGGAGCTTGTCAGCCGGTGCAACGCGCTGCTCCGTAGGGCGGGCAAAATATCTCGTCCGGGCAAGCTGCTCGAATGCGGCCCGATATCGCTTGACCCATCGGCCCACGAGGTGCGGGCGAGCGGGGTTCCTCTCGAGCTGACCCCCAAGGAATTCGAACTGCTCAAGAAGCTCATCGAGGAGAAGGGGCGCGTCCTCTCGCGCTCGCAGCTGCTCGAAGACGTGTGGGGAGTGACGTTTGCCGGAGAGACCCGCACGGTTGACACGCACATCCAGACCCTGCGACGCAAGCTCAACGAGGCGCTACCGGGAACGGGCGACCTCGTCCAGACGGTGCGCGGCGTGGGCTATCGCGTAAAGGCGGATGAGTGATGGCTTTCCGGCGAACGCTCAGGGGGAGAATCTTCGCCGTGCTCTTCACGCTCACGCTGGTCGTGATGATCGCCGTTGCCGTCGCTATCATGGGAGCGAGCTTCTCGTCCTATGAATCCGAAGCTGAGGAGCTGCTCCTCTCGCAGACGGCCACGTGCGCCCATGAGCTTGCGGGCATGGATGCGGAGGAGGTCTGCGACGCTCTCGGCGACATGCCGTTCGTGAATACCCGGTGCACCCTTGTGGCCGAGGACGGGACGGTGCTCTTCGATAACGTCGCCGACCCGGCCGGCATGGACAACCACGCGGATCGCGAGGAGATCGTGGCCGCGAAGAGCAGCGGCCAGGTCGCTATGATGCGAAGGTCGCGGACGCTCGGGACCGACGCTCTCTACGCCGCCGCACCGGTTGACGACGGTATGGTGCTCCGCCTTGCGGAGTCGCGCGCCTCGCTCGCGTCTTTCCTCGGAAGCATGTACGCGCAGCTCGTCATCTCGCTCTTCGTGACCGTGGTTCTCTCGCTGCTGGCGGCCCGGGTTCTCACGCGCATGATCGTGCGGCCCCTTCGCGAGATGGATTTCTCGAACGAGGAGGACGTCTCCACCAACACCGCGTATGAGGAGCTGCGGCCGCTGCTGCGGCGCATCAACATGCAGCGCAAGGAGCTCGAGGACAAGAACGCCGAGCTCGAGCGCGCTGTAGTGCAGCGCCGGGAGTTCACGGGGAACGTCAGCCATGAGATGAAGACGCCCCTGCAGGTGATAGGCGGATACGCCGAGCTCATGGAAAACGGCATGGCCTCGCCGGAGGATATCCCGCGTTTCGCAGGTCTCATCCGCGAGGAATCCGAATCGATGCGCGCCCTCATCGATGATGTGCTCGTGCTCTCTCGCCTCGATGAGCGGGCCGACGAGGCGGAAGATCCCGTGCTGCTCTCGCACGTATGCAGCTGCGTGGCCGACCGCCTGAAGACGGCTGCGGAAGAGCGAGGGGTCGAGGTGTCCCTCTCGCTCGACGACGATGTCGTGGTCAAGGGGAGCGAGCCCCTTGTCGAGCAGATGGTCTACAACCTTCTGGACAACGCGATCAAGTACAACAAGACGGGAGGGGCGGCCCGTGTGACCGTATCCCGCTGGGAAGACAACGCCGAGCTCGTGGTCGACGACGAAGGGCCGGGCGTGCCCGTCGAGCTGCGCGACCGAATCTTCGAGCGCTTCTACCGCGTGGACGAGAGTCGTTCCCGCACCGAGGATGCCGCCGGTGGAACCGGCCTCGGCCTGGCCATCGTCAAGCACACCGCGTCTTCGCTCGGCGGCAAGGTCGTCGTGGACGACTCTCCGCTCGGCGGCGCTCGCTTCAAGGTGACGATGCCCCTCTGGCGCGCTGAATAAACCAAGCCGGGCAATAGGGCCAGCTTCCAATCGTCCCGCAGAAAACAGGAAAGCCCCGTGCGGGGCTTCCGTGTGAGTTTTAATGGAGCCAACGATCGGACTCGAACCGATGACCTGCGCATTACGAGTGCGCTGCTCTACCAACTGAGCTACGTTGGCGCGCCGATTCCTCAACGCAAGAACGTAGTATACAGAAGATTCGCGGGAAGTTCGATACCTCGCGGGCAAAATGCCGTTCATCCGCGGCAACGGACGACAAGCGGCTTTGTGGGACAGTTTCGACCGGGCCGAAACCGTCCCGGCATCGTCCGCTATTGGATGGTCTTTGCTCCCGACACCTTCTTCGTGCTGGTGACCAGCGCGTTCCACGTCTTGTTGCTCACGGCCAGCTTCCCACCGAGGACGTATGCCTGGTTGATCCTTGACTTGTTGGCACTGCAGAAGCTCGCTGCTTGCGCGTAATGAACGCCGCCCGTATTGTCAGCGAGCAGCATGACGCTCCTGTTCTTCCCGCACAGCGCGGCGCCGGCGAGCGCGTCCCTCCAGTTCTGCCCGGTCGAGACGGCCAGCTTGTTGACTCCCATCCTGACCTTGGGCTGGGACCTTATGTAGAGCATCGGCTTGCCCTTGTAGGACGCCTTCTTGCCGTTCTTGAGTTGGCCGTTCGACCACTGTGCGATGGTCTTGCTCGTGTCGTAGCAGGTATTGCCGGCAAGACGTGTGATATTGGCCATCTTGATTCCGGCTTTCGAACGCAGCTGCATGTCAACCGAGTCGGGCAGTGCCAGTGGGCCGCCGATGATGAGGGCCTTCTTGTAGCCGGCCTTCTTGATGTAGCTCAGCGTGGCCGCAGAGAGCTTCTTGTTCGTCTCGGCGTAGAGAATCGGGGACTTCGTGGCGTAGGAATACGGTGCAATCGACAGTGCGTCCCGGTAGTTGTTCTGCGTCGCGATGATGACGGTGTCGCTTCGCTTTCCAGTGGCCTTCGCCACGGCTACGGCGCGCTGGGCCGGGGTTTTGCCTCCGATGCGCTTGACGGTCTTGACGCCAGCCTGGGATTTGAGCTGCGAGGCGACCTTGTCCGTGACGTTGCTGGTCGACCCGACCAGATAGACGGTCTTCACGCCGGCCTTCTTGAGGGCGGTCCTCGTCTGCGCATCCAGGGAGTTCTTGGATGTCATCAGGACCGGGGCACCGTAGCGTCCTGCCAGAGAACTGGCCGCGAGCGCATCCTTGTAGCTGGCGCTCGTCGTCACAACGGCCGTCCTGGCGCCACCGAAGCGCGCGGCGATTTGCTGCATGGTGTCCGGCGCCTTCGCTCCCCAGATACGGGTCCATATGGATGAGGGCAGCGGCTTGGTTTCGGCGATGGTCACCGATTTAACGGGGGTGCTGGCCGTGGACATTCTTCTGTTGGACGAGAAGTTCTCGTCCCAGTGATACGCCCTGACGCTAACGTAGAGTCTTCTGCCCTCCTGAAGACCGCCAATCGTCGTGGAGGTCGTTGAGGCGCTCGTGATGCGCCGCGAGGAGCATTTTTTAAAGTCCGTCGAATTCGTCGTCGCGTCCCACCCCATGTTCTTGTCATATGACCAGCTCACGTAGTAGTACGTGCCCTCATAGCCGAGCCAGCCCTTCGTCGGCTCTCCCCAAGAGACCTTGACCGTGCCCGGAGAGGGTGAAGAGAGCTGCAGCGACTGGGGAGCGTGCGTCTGCATGTATTCCTCGTAATTGCCGCCATATTTATTGGTGTCAAGGCTCTTCAGCGTGGGAGAGCCGGTCAGACGATGTTCATATCCGATGAAAACTCCGCGGTTGTTGTAGCCCCCGCGTACGCTGTCATAAGGCCCATCGACCTGATAAGTGACCCATTTCGAGTGCACGGTTTGGCCGCCATATGTGGCGTTGGCGCGAATCTGCACGTACCGGTTGGTGGGGAGTTCGGCGGACAACTTCGATGTGGATACGGTTTTCATATCCACTCGATTGTCTCCGTCCTTATAGTGGCGCACGGTGTAGGTCAGGGATGTGAGACCGCTGGTTAGCTGCGGGGCTTTCCAGGAAACGACGACCGTCGGGGTGATCCTTGCCGAGCTGCTGTTCTTTATGACCGTCTTCGTTCCTGGCTTCAAGGCCACCTTCACCGAAGACGGCGCTCCGAGTGCGGGAGCTGATTCCATAGTCGCGAACCGGGCGTCTTCGGCTCCTGTGGTGAACGCTTTGCCTTCTGCGGCGTACGAGGCAGATGCAAAGGCGCACATGAGGAAGGCTGCCAACACGATGCTTGTCATGGTTGGGATGATGGATCTCGATCTCATCTCGTTCTCCTGATTCAGCTGCGGCCCTGTATTCCAAGAGGGCGGGGGCGTTATTCGGTTTGTTGACGCATGTAACGTAATCTGCTGACATTATACAGTTTCGCCCGAAGGGGCGCGGAAAAGTCGAGAAAGCAGGAGGGGCTTCGCGTGGTAACGGATAACCAAGATGACGGCCATTCCGCGGCTCATTCGCTGTATGCTCATTAGTGGATTCGTTACAAGCGCGAAAGGTGTGCCCATGAGCAGCTCCCTTGCATCCGGCCTTCACGAAATGCCCGTAGTCGGCGACTTCATCATGCAGTACCTGCCGGCCATCATCGCGGTGGTGGTCATCGCCGTCGCGCTGATTCTGTTCGCGGTCATCAGGAGCAGGCGCCGCTCTAATAACACGCCCCCCGACCCCATCCAGCCGCAGCAGCAACCGCAGGCACAGCAGCGCTCCACCGTTGATGTGCCCCCGACAGATGGCCCGACCGGCTCGAGTGGAGGCGGAGAGTATCGGGGCAGACACGCTAAATGAGGCAAAACGGGACTGTCCGGATCTGACTCGTCGCGACATGATGGGTTAGGGCGATAGGCGTGACAACGCGAATCTCCAATCGACACGCAGGCTTCCCGAAAGGGGCTGAGGCATGGTGTTTCCAAGCGCATATGACAACCAGCACGATGTGAGCTCCCGCGGATCATACGATTCGCGGGCTGGGAGGGAGCCGGAATACCCGGCAGGAGCACCGTATCCCACTCCCCGGCAGGCCGAGGCCACGCCGCCCTTCAGCGCACCCCGTCCATCCTCTTACGAGTGGGCGATCGTCGATCAGCGTGGTTACTTCGACTTGGACGAGTCGACTGTCGACAAATATCTCATGTTGTTCCGTCTGGCATCTCCCAACCATGCGTGGCTCGCGCTCGACAAGCATGAGTTCCTCACGCGCACGGGCGCGCTCGAGCAGGTCGGAGATGGGCAGTATGCGGCAACGGCCGCCGGTCTGCTCATGTTTGGACGAGAGCGCGACATCGTCCGCGTGTTCCCATCGTATTTCCTCGATTGCCGCATCGAGGACGAGGTCGCCGAGGGGGACTACCCCGCACGTGCCCGTTGGAAGAGCCGGTTCACCTCGCAGGATGGCGACTGGAGCGGCAACCTGCTCGACTTCTACCATCGTGCGTTCAGCTGTCTCGTGCAGGATTTTCCCGCGAAGGTCGCTGCGAGCGATGGGCAGGAGCGGGGCGAGTCGCTTCGTGCCGCACGTGCGGCGGTCAAGGAGGCGCTCGTCAACGCGCTTGTGAATGCTGACTTCACTGCGAGCGGCGGCGTCGTGGCGCGCAAGACGCCGGGCGCGATCGAGATTGCGAACCCGGGCAGGCTCGGCGTGGACCTCGACCTCGCCCTCACGGGCGGCGTCACGAATCCGCACAACAAGGTCATCGCTCGCATGTTCGCCCATGCGGGACTCTGCGACCGCGCCGGCTACGGCCTTCCGTGCATCATCGATGGTTGGCGCAAGGCTGGCATGGCGACGCCGCGGATCGAGGAGCTCTCGAGAATCGTCCGCGTTCGCGCGGTGCTGCCCCTCGATGGGGCTGCGACCCCCGATCCCAGCCCTGCCGAGCTCGAGCTCGCCCGCGAGATGAATGCGCGCGTCGGTGCCCCCGAGACTGACGAGGTGAGCGTGGCGGTCGAGGAGCTGCTCCTCAGGGAGGTGTCGGAGGAGCCTTCTTCCGAAGAGGCTGCTCCGGAGTCCGAAGGGGAAGTCTCTCGCGATGTCGCCGATGACACCATTGCCGAACCCGAGCCCGAGGAAGCAGTCCAGGAGGCCAAGCCTTCTAAACGCAGGGACGGCAAGCGGAAGAGCAAGGGGCTGCGTCGCAAGGGCGAGGGCAAGAAGGCATCCCGCAAGGAGAAGAAGGGCCAACGCTCCGAGAAGGCCGACAAGAAGGGTCGCAAGGACGAGAAGATTCGCCTCAAGGACCTCGAGAAGGTCAAGCGGCGCAAGAAGAAGCGTGGCAAGAAGGACGAAGTCTATCCAATGCCGGATGATGTTGTCGCACAGGTCAGGGATAGGCTCCGCGAGCAGGTTGGGGAACAGCCGAAGGCGGCCAAGAAGACCCGATCCGAGGAGCGCCCGCAAAAGACGCCGGAGCCAGAAGCTCAGACAGAAGAACGGCCGCAGCAAACGACGACGGGTCACGGCGCCTTCATGTACCACGGGCACCAGCTCACCTGGGGAGATTCGGGCGACCCGATGGATTAGGCGAACGCAAAGGGCCGGCGCGACGAAAGCCATCGCGCCGGCCCTTTTTCAGTTCGCCTGCGTTCCCTAGCGGAAGTCCCCGAGGTTCGCGTTGTAGAAGTCGCCGTTTGCAATGGCGGCGAACGAGTCGACGGGTTCCTTGACACCGCCGGTGAACGCCTCGTTTCGCTCGAGGCACTCGTCCTCCCCGAACTCCTCCTCGAGCTTGTCGGCTGCAGCCTTGACGGCCTTGCGCACCTCGGCGTCCGGATCGATCTTCAGCGCCTTGCGAAGCAAGGGATAGAGCTCGATGTCATGGGCATCGCCCATCGCGATGGCCGCATGCTTTCTGCATACGGCATGGTCGCCCGCCTCGAGCGAGTCGACCTCGACGATCATCTCGCCAAAGGACTTCTCGTCGCTGAGCAGGATGTCGCCCAGCGTCCACGTGCCCAGCAGGCCTTCGATAATGCTCGCATCTGACGCATCGCTCATGGTGATACCTCGTTCCCTCCGCTTGTGATTGTCCCGTAGCAATGGTAGCAAAGGCAGCGGCGACGAGGATGACGAAGCCGCTGGGTGCCGGCGGACGATCGCCGTGCGAAAAAGCGCTTGCCGTGCGGAAGCCCTTCCAAATGTTGCACTACCCGCACGACAGCGAATTGTCTCGCGATGCAAGTTTAACGACCGAAAATTGCGCTACACCCCTCTAACCAAACCCCTTAACGGACAGAAGGCCGTTTCTTTTGAAATTCTCGAATGCGCTCAATATAATTATCTAGTCTGTCAAGTATCAGTAATTGGCAGTGTGTATCCGATTTTCAATTGGAAATTGCGAGAAAGGTGGTTCGATGAAGATCACGGATATCATGAAGGAGCGTCGTCTGTTCTCGTTCGAGGTTTTCCCGCCGAAGACCGATGAGGGCATGGAGAAGCTGATCGGCGAGGGTGGCTGCCTCGAGCATCTCTATGAGATGAACCCCGATTACATCTCCTGCACCTATGGTGCTGGCGGTGGCAACGTTGGCAAGAACCTCGAGGTTCTGAAGTCGATCAAGGCTGCTGGCAAGTGCACGCCTGTCACGCACTTCACCTGCATCGGCAACACCAAGGAAGGCATCAAGGATCAGCTCCAGACCTACCTGGACAACGGCATCAACAGCATGCTGGCCCTCCGCGGCGACCTGCCCTTCGGCTGGACCGGAACCGGCGGAGACCTCCGCTATGCCACCGAGCTCGTGAAGTTCGTCCGCGATCAGTTCGGCGATCAGTGGACCATCGCCGTCGCTGGCTCCCCCGAGGGTCACATCCAGTGCCGCAGCCTCGAGGCTGACATCTCGTTCCTCCGCCAGAAGCAGGACGAGGGCGCTGACTACATCATGACTCAGCTCTGCTGGGACATGGATCAGTTCGCCTACTGGCTGGACGCCATCCGCGCTGCCGGCATCACCCTGCCCGTCGACGTCGGAATCATGCCGGTTCTGGCCATCGCCCCGACGGTCAACATGGCTCTCAGCCGCAACGGCTGCGTCATCCCGCGCGAGCTCGCCGAGATCATCTCGAAGTACTGGATCTTCCCGAACCCGTTCGTCTCGGATCCGTTCGACGCCGAGGTCGACCGCAAGAAGGAGGACTTCCGCAAGGCTGGTATCGAGTACACCATCGGCCTCATCGACCGTTATCGCAGCTTCGACATCGCTGGTATCCACCTCTATGCTCTCAACAAGTACGAGGACGTTGCCACGATCGTCAAGGAGTCCGGCATCCAGGACATCATCTAAGTTTGATTCCGAAAGCCGAGCAGCCTAGCTGCAACGAGCCGCCCCCGTGGAAACGCGGGGGCGGCTTTTTGTTGAAAAGGCCTCTTTCCCGTAGTGGTGGAGCCTTTGGTATTCTGTACACATGCCAGCAAGGTAAGCGGGAAGGAGAGGAAGATGAAGAAAAAGATACTTGGCGTTCTCGTCCTCTGTGCGGCGCTTGCGGCTTTCGCGCTTTGCGCCTGCAGTTCGGGTGGAGGTTCCACCGATGCTCCGGCTGACGAGGCGACCGAGGCCGCTGCCGAGGCCACGGGCAACGCGGCCGAAATCCCGGAGTTCGCCACGGTGGGCGAGGCTCTTGCGCTCGAGGCCAACAACTCCGCCTACAGCTATAACGAGAAGAACTTCGCATATGCTTTCGAGACGGAGGACGGCCTGCAGGTTCGCGTGACTGCGGATATGACCGATGACGTCTACAAGGCATGCGAGGCTGTCAGCTTCGAAGATGAGGATCGCGATGCGAAGGTCAGGGAGATTCTCTCGCCTCTCCCCGTGAAGAGCGTCGAGGATCTCACGCAGAGCATCATCCCGCAGGAAGAGCTTGACGCATATGTCGGTAAGACGGGCCAGGACCTGTTGGACGCTGGCTTCACGGCGGGTAGCTACTATCTGCTCGGGGACAATCCTGAGTTCGGTTTTGAGAATGGCTACCACGAGTATGCGGTTGTGTTCAACGAGGCTATTCCCGAGGGTGAGGAGATCGACGACGTCGATGCGACGGTCGGGCCCATGACGATCAAGTCGATCAAGTGCGCCGGCATCTCCTATGCTGCAAGCGATGCGGAGCAGGTTGAGGGGTAGCTCCGAGAACAGCTTTTCCACCAATCGACACGCTGATGGCCCTGCCTCCTCCCGAGGCGGGGCCATCGCATTCTGGCTAAGTCCTGCTAGCGCCTTGGTTCGATAAAGAGACCTGCGCCCTCATTAGCTGACAGCTAATGAAAACAAGGCTCGTTTTTCATAGCATTTCCCCATTCAAGCACACATCCGCACATTGGAGGGGAACATGACGAACGAGATCAACAATGCACCGCAGCAACAGCCGCCTCATGGGAGCTCGAACGGAATCAGTATTGCCGGAATGGTTGTCGGCATCATCGGCATCGTCTGCGCGCTTGTTCCGGGAGGTTATTGGATAGCGTTCATCTTGGGTGTCCTGGCGGTTGTCTTTGGGGCCGTCGGTAGGAGCAACGCGAAAAAAGCCGGGCAGAAGGCGGGTCCGGCAACGGCGGGGCTCGCCCTCGGTGTCATCACCATTGTGCTAGGAGTGATCATGCTTGCCGCCTGCTCGGCTGTTATCGGGGCTGCCGGATCCGCCGCGGAAAAAGCCGTGTCTTCCGAATCCACGCAACAAGCAGAGTCCGCCGAGCCTGCACAGCAGGCAGAGCCTGCCGAGTCCACCGAGTCCACACAACAAGCCGAGCCTGCCGAGGATACACAGCAAGCCGTGAGCACCGACGTGAAGGAGGCTCTCGACAGTTACGAGGCGTTCATGGATGAGTGTCGCGTTCATGCAGAAATACAATGGGTCTAGCGACACGTCGAGCATGATGGCCGACTACGCGACCTACATGGAGAAATACGCCGATGCCGCGGCAAAAATCGAGGCCATGGACACCGACAACATGTCGGAAGCCGACTATGCGTATTATCTCGAGGTGACAGCGCGCGTGGAACAGAAGCTGCTGAACGTAGCGCTGTAGGCTGCGCGAGTATGGCTTCAGCGATTTTGGATTTGCTCGGGGATGATTCTCCAGGGGCGGCCTCAGGGCAGGCGATTTCACGCCGGGACGCTTGATGGGAGCAGTGCGATCATCGCGGCTCGGCGTCCGAGTGCCGAGCCGCCCCTTTCGCTACGGCATGCTCTCACGGGCCGCGCGACGCTACAATAGACCCATCAGCCGAGTACCGGGAGAAACCATGGACGAGCCCCTCACAGAAGAATTGCTGCGTGAGCTGCTCTCCGCGCCCTCCCCGCAGGCTTTCACGGAGCGGCATCCCCAGCCGCAGCGCGACTTAGCTGGCTACTTGCAGGAGCTTCTTATCGAGAAGGAGCTCAAACAGGCCGATGTTGTGCGCGAGGCGAACCTCAACCCGACGTTCGGCTGGCAGGTCTTCGTGGGGCAGCGTGGTGCCTCGCGCAACAAGGTGCTCCAGATCGCGCTCGCGATGCGCCTTGAGCTGCGCGAGACGAATCGCCTCCTCAAGATCGCCGGGCACAACGAGCTGTACTGCAAGGTGCGCCGGGACGCGATCATCATCTTCTGCGTCGACAAGCACTACACGCTGCAGGAGACGAACGAGACGCTCTACGAGTTCGGCGAGGAGACGGTCTGCTAAGGTAGTGCCATCGCCGAATCGTTCACGAGAGGGTCAGCGTGGCAGTTTCCGCCGAAAACGAGAGCCGTAGGGCTGCAGATCGCAGCGAGCTCAGGGAGATTCTCTCAGCCTTCTCCGATGACGGCCTCATCGTGGAGAAGGTCCTCAAGGAATCCGAGTGGGAGCGAACCGAGCTCGTGTCGGTGACGACGGAGAGACCCGGTCTTCCGCAGCAGAGGTGCATCAGAAAGACCATCAGGCATCTTGATGGAAGGCGGAGCGCCTATGAAACCGTGTTCGAAGCTCAGGCCCAGGGTTTCTCCTGCATTCATGTGCCTCGAATTCTCGATTGCAGGCGTCTCGGCGATGATCTCGTCGTCATGATGGAGGAGTCTCCCGGCGAGACCCTTGAGGCTCTCGTTGCGCGCGAGGGCGGTTCCGAAGAGCTGGCTATCCGCGTGTTTCCCGAGGTGTGCGAGGCCGTTCGGGAGCTGCATTTGATGGAGGGCGGCCCCATCATCCATCGCGACATCAAACCCTCCAACATCATGGTTCGCGATGGAATGTCCGACTCGGTTGTTGCCGATGGACATGCTGGTGCGGAGCAAGGCGCGCCCCCGGTTTCCATCATCGACCTCGGCATCGCTCGCACGTATCGTGACGATGCCCCCGCTGACACGCAGCGTCTCGGCACGCCTGGTTATGCGCCACCTGAGCAGTTCGGGTATGGTCAGACGGGCGTGTCAAGCGATGTCTATGCGCTTGGAATGCTGCTGTATTTCTGCCTGACGGGCGAGGAACCGTCGGCATCCCTACGCGAGGGAGATGTTCCCTTTGCGGACGCACCCGCCCGCTACCGTCCCGTGCTCGCGAAGGCCACCGAGTTCGACCCGAAGGCGCGTTACGCTTCGGTCGAAGAGTTGCGAGAGGCGTTTCTCGCTCCGCCGGATGAGTCAAAGGACGGTTCCCTGACCGGCACTCCTCGTCGAACGCCGCAATTTCGGGTGGTGGGAGCCATCTGGGATGTGCTGCTGGCCGGGGCGTTCGTCTTCTCGCTCGTGACAACAATCAATGCCATCTGGAATGCGCCCGGTGCAATCTCCGACGTTCCGTTCGGTATCAGGTTCATCACCTATTTGCTGATTTCCCCGGTGCTGTGCGGAGCGCTCGCCTACGCGGTAGCCGACCGTCGCCCCCTACGCCAATATCTCGCGTTTTGCCGGAAGCTGTCTCTGCTGCAGGAGACGCTCGTCTGCATCTTCATCATCGTCGTGGCCCTGATAGCCATCGCGTTCATCTGGATCATAGGCACGCCGTAGCGGGGCAAGCGACCCGTCTCCTTGTCCCGTTAGGCGGTGTTGTCGACTCTGCACTCGCATCGCTCCAGTAAAATAAAGTATCTGCATCCAAAATGTTCGTAGTATGCATTTTTCCGGGAGGGAACATGAGCAAGGGTGATATGACAGTTCTCGTGGTGATGGCAATCTACGTCATCGTCATTCTGGTCATCGGATTCGCATTCGCGAAGCGCTCGAACGAGTCGTCCGAGAGCTACTTCATCGGAGGCCGAAAGCTCGGTCCGTGGGTAACCGCGATGAGTGCCGAAGCCTCGGACATGAGCGGTTGGCTGCTCATGGGCCTGCCTGGCGTGGCGTATTTCGCTGGCGCGAGCGAGGCCATGTGGACCGCCATCGGACTTGCCATCGGCACCTATCTCAACTGGCTGTTCGTTGCCAAGCGCATCCGCAAGTATTCCGAGAAGGCCGGCAATGCCATCACGCTTCCCGAGTTCTTCTCGAACCGCTTTGGCGATAAGAAGCACATCCTGATGACGGTCTCGGCCCTCATCATCCTCATCTTCCTCTCCGTGTATGTCGGCAGCTGCTTTGCCACGTGCGGCAAGCTGTTCTCGTCGACGTTCGGGCTGCCTTATGGAACCATGATGATCGTCGGCGCCCTCCTCGTGTTCATCTACACGTTCGCGGGCGGATACCTCTCCGTGTGCACGACCGACCTCATCCAGGGCATCCTGATGTTCCTCGCGATCATCATCATCTTCATCGGTACCATCGGAAACATCGGCGGTGTCGAGAACGCCGTCGCGTTCCTGAAGGATATCCCCGGATTCCTGTCGGCCACTCATACGGCGACACCCGTGTTGGGAGCTGATGGGATGACGCAGGTCGTCGAGGCCGGCAAGCCGGTCTTCGGCGAGGCCGGCGACTACGGCATCCTGACCATCGTCTCCACGCTCGCCTGGGGCCTCGGCTACTTCGGTATGCCGCAGGTGCTCGTGCGCTTCTTCGGCATCGAGGACCCGAAGAACATTCGCAAGTCGAGGATCATCGCCATCGTGTGGTGCGTGATCTCCCTGGCGCTCGCCATCCTCATCGGCCTCTTCGGCCGCGCGATGATTCCGACGGAGCTCCTCACGGCTGGCGATGCGGAGAAGATCTTCATCGCCATTTCCAAGATGATCCTGCCCGCGTTCATGACGGGTATCGTCGTCGCCGGCATCTTCGCGGCGACCATGAGCTCGTCGGACTCCTACATGCTCATCGTCGGCAGCGCGATCGCCGAGAACATCTACCGCGGCCTTCTCAAGCGCAATGCCACCGACAAGCAGGTCATGTTCGTCTCCCGTTGCACGCTCGTCGCGGTGCTCATCTTCGGTATCGTCGTGGCGCAGGACCCGAACTCATCGATCTTCCGAATAGTCTCATATGCCTGGGCGGGCTTCGGCGCCGCCTTCGGCCCGGTCGTGCTGCTGTCGCTGTACTGGCGTCGCGGTAATAAGAACGGTGCGCTGGCCGGCATGATCGTCGGCGCCGCGACCGTCATCATCTGGAACATGCTCGAGACGGCGTTCGGCGGCATCTTCACCATCTACGAGCTGCTGCCGGGCTTCATCTTCGCCCTGGTCATCAACGTTATCGTGAGCCTGGCGACCAAGCCGCCTTCGAAGGAGGTCGTCGAGCTCTTCGACAACTACATGGACGATAGCTACATGCCCGACCCCGCGATGTTCGGCGATGCTGCGCACAGCAAGCAGTTCGTCGCTGCAACCGCCTCCGGTGCAGCTGTCGTGGCAGCCCAGGCGGCAACCGCCGCAGCGCGCGACCTCGAGGAGGTCGTGGGTGCCGAGGGTACCGACGACTAGCGGATAACGGGGCTGGGTCGAGGGTCCGTCCCTTGACCCATCACTATCAGGCGTGAACGGGGTGGCAGGGTCTGATGGCCTTGCCACCTTTTATGCACTTGGAACGGAGTTATGGTGACGCAAGACGAGAGGGACGCCGGCATGTCGGCCGGAGACGAATCCTTTGAGAACGATGCGCAGCGCGCGAAGGCTGCCAAGAACGTCGAGAAGATCAAGAAGATGGGCACCGAGCCGATGGTGCGCCTTGTCATCCGCTATTCGCTTCCGGCGATTGCCGGCCTCATCGTCACCGCGTTTTACGTCTTCGTCGACGGCATCTTCATCGGGCTCGGCGTGGGCGATGCGGGTATCGCAGCGACGGCCGTTGCGCTTCCGTTCATCATCGTGACGATGGCGCTCAACACGCTCATCGGCAACGGCGGCAACATCGTCGCATCTATCCGCCTGGGCGAGGGAAAGCTCGACGAGGCGGAGCGCGCTCTCGGGAACACGGTCACGCTGCTCGTCATAGCATGGATCGTGATCATGGCGGTTTTCATCCCCCTCGTCGACCAGATCGTGACGATTTCCGGCGCGACCGAGGACTCGTTCCTTTACGCCAAGCAGTACATGATCATCATGATTGTCGGATTCATCGCGAGTGGTCTTTCGGGCGGCGTCGGCAACATCATCCGAACGGCGGGCTCACCCAACATCCAGATGATCATCATGATCATCGGCGGATGTCTCAACATCGTCTTCGACTACTTCGCCGTGCTCGTGTTCCGCTGGGAGATCATCGGTGCGGCCGGCGCCACCGTGCTGTCGCAGATCATCGCCTCCGTGCTCGTGATGCTCTTCTTCACCCGCAAGACATCGCCTCTCCGGTATCGCCTCGCCTATGCGAAGCTCGACAAGCGGGTGAGCATCAACATCTTCAAGCTCGGTCTCGCCGGCTTCTTCATGAACGCGCTCATGGCCATCACGACGGTGGTCATCAACCAGCTGTACACGCATTACGGGAGCCTCGATCCCGTTGGCGGGACGGGCGCGCTTGCGGCGTATGGAGCGGCGGGACGCGTTCAGAACCTGTTCTTCCAGATTATGATCGGTATCTCGATGGCCGCGCAGCCCATCATCGGGTTCAATCACGGCGCAGCGCTCAAGAGGAGGGTGCGGAGCTGTTTCTGGGTCTCCGCGAACATAGGCTTCGCCGGGCTTTTGGTCATGACGGTTATCTGCGAGCTCGTGCCCATTCCCCTGCTCACGCTCTTTGGAATGTCGGAGGCGGTGCTTGGTTTCTCGGTCTTCACGCTGCGCTCGATGATGATCATGATTCCGCTCGCGGCGTATGGAATCATGGCGTCGACGTATTTCATGGCGACGAACCAGCCGGGTAAGGCGAACATTCTCGTGCTGCTGCGCCAGCTCATCTTGCTCGTGCCGGTGCTGATACTGTGCCCGATCGTGCTGCCGATGTTCTTCCCGATCTCGCCGGTCGCGTCGATTATCTGGGCCTATCCCATTGTCGACGTGGTGTCGACGGCCATCTCGATGGCGGTGGCGTGGAAGGATCTCCGTCGGCTCGGCCGGGAGATATCCCTCGCGGAAGCAACGACCTGACAAACAAGGCAGGGCTGATTGACAAGTTCTGCTATTGGCCGGCGCAGTAGTCGAGGTACTCCGACGCCTCCATGACATCGACGCCGACTTGCGGCTCCTTGATGGCGACGAGCCAGGCGCCGTAGGGATCGAGGTTGATGTCCTCGGGATGTTCGAACAGGTCCGGGTTCACCGTGGCAACGATTCCGTTGACGGGGGAGAACATCTCCCATACGCGGCCGAGCGACTCGGCGCTGGCAATGCAGTCGCCGGCGACGACGGGCTCGTCATCCTCCGGAAGGCTGACGGAGATGATATCGCCGATCAGGTTTTGGGCGTAATCGGTCAGCCCGATGCGCGCGATGTCGCCGTCGGTCTCGATCCACTCGTGAGACTCCGTGTACATCAGATCGTCAGGTGCATCCACGCTCATGATCGGTCCTCTCCATCGGCTCCAATCCTGTTGGCCTCTACTATAAGTCCGAACGGCCACCAGCGCCAGAAGCGGAGCGAATGGGGCCGCCTCCTCGCCCACGCTCCTTCTCAAGCGCGGCTGGGGGCCGGAGCATCGCCCGCACCACTCCAGCCATTTCTTTCGTTTAAGGACATGTGAGACGTCCTTTTTCGTGAAAAATGGGATGGAACCACCCTTATTTGCGAAAAAGGACGTCCTTTTTCGCCTAAAGTGGTCGAGCAGGACTTCCGGGCAAGGTCACCACCTGCTCCGCTTCCGTTCCCATTGTGGCACATCTAAAGTGGTCGAGCAGAAATTTTGGGGAAGGTCACCGCTCGCTCCGCTTTCCGCTCCCGTTGCAGCGCATCTCTGCAGGCACGCAGCATGCTATCCTTATCACCGTGTCGGAAAAGGAGAAATGATGGACCTGACGCTGCTGGGCTCGAACGGAACGAAGTACCCCAACGAATACGATCCGAGTGTGCTCGAGACGTTCGACAACGCGCATCCCGAGCGCGACTACATGGTGACATTCCGCTGCCCGGAGTTCACCACGCTGTGCCCCATCACCGGCCAGCCGGATTTCGCGACGCTCTACATCAATTACATTCCGCAGGTCAAGATGGTCGAGAGCAAATCGCTCAAGATCTACCTGTTCTCGTTCCGCAACCACGGCAACTTCCACGAGGATGTCACCAACATCATCCGCGACGACCTCGTGAGGCTCATGGATCCGAAGTATCTCGAGGTGCGCGGCATGTTCTACCCGCGTGGCGGCATCTCGATCTATCCCTTTGCCAACTGGGCGCATCCCGATTTTGGCTACGGCGAGATCGCGCAGAAGCGCATGTTCGAGCAGCTCTCCGACCTGGATAGCGGCGATGGAGCCCGATGATATGATGGCAGCGGGTGACAATCGATAGGAGACGCCAACATGGCGACTGACGCTTTAGGCAGAAGCATAGATTACCTGCGCATCTCGGTGACCGACAAGTGCAACTTCCGGTGCCTGTACTGCATGCCCGAGGAGGGTGTTCCGCAGCTCGGCCATCAGGACATCTTGCATATCGAGGAGATCGTGCGCTTCGTGCGGGTCGTCGCGGCCGAGGGCATCTCGAACATCCGCATCACCGGCGGCGAGCCGCTCGTGCGCAAGGGCATCGTCTCCCTCGTCGAGCAGATTCACGCGATCGAGGGCATCAAGTCTATTGCGCTGACGACGAACGCCGCCCTGCTTGCGCCCATGGCGCAGCAGCTTCGCGACGCGGGGGTCGACCGCATCAACATCTCGCTCGACACGCTCGACCCCGTGCAGTTCGAGCAGCTCGCGCGCCGCAAGGGCTTCCAGAACGTGCTCGACGGAATCGATGCGTCGCTCGCCGTGGGCTTCGATCCGGTAAAAATCAACAGCGTCGTGATCCGCTCGCTCAATCAGGACTTCCTCGGCTTCGCGTATATGACGATGAATAGGCCGCTGCACGTGCGCTTCATCGAGTTCATGCCGGTTGGCCATCAGGCTGGATGGAACGACACGGGATGGAACGAGGACGACGTGATTCCCTCGGCCGAGCTGCGCGACATCATCAATGCGGCCACGACCGAGGCGGGTCTCGGAAAGCTCGAGCCGGTAGGCGAGGGCGAGGGGCCGCGGGGCAGCGGGCCCGCATCGTACTATCGACTGCCGGGCGCCCAGGGCACCATCGGCTTCATCTCGTCGCTGTCGAACCATTTCTGCGAGCGATGCAACCGCATGCGTCTCACCGCGGACGGCTTCCTGCGCCCGTGCCTCTTCTCCGACGAGGAGTTCGACGTGCGCACGGCTCTTCGCGAGGGGACGGACGACGATGTTCTCGAGGCGTTCCACATGGCGCTGAACAACAAGCCCGACGCCCACCATCATCGCGTGGGCACCGAGCGCGATATGTCGAAAATCGGAGGATAGACCATGGCCGACGATGCGAAGTACCCCGGCGGACTTGACGCCGGCACAGCCGAGAATCCGGATGCGCGACAGGGCGAGCTCACCCACGTGGACGCCAATGGCGACGTGCGCATGGTTGACGTCTCGGATAAGGACGTGACCTCGCGAACCGCCATCGCCGAGGGGTGCATCCTCATGCATCCCGACACGCTCGCGATGATCGTCGAGGGAGGTGCGGCCAAGGGAGACGTGCTCGCGACGGCGCGCGTCGCCGGCATCATGGCGGCCAAGGCGACCTCGAGCATCATCCCGATGTGCCACCCGCTCAACATCACGAAGGCCAAGGTCGACATCGAGCCGATCGAGGCCGGCGAGCGCGAGGACGGGCGCGTGGGTCTGCACATCGTCACGACCACGCGCGTTGATGGGAAGACGGGTATCGAGATGGAGGCGCTCACCGCGGCCTCCGTCGCATGCCTTACGGTGTACGACATGTGCAAGGCCGTCGATCGCGGCATGGAGATAGGCGAGATAAGGCTGCTGCGCAAAGAAGGAGGAAGAACCGGGCTCTGGACGCGGGCATAGGCTGGTTGGCATGGAGGCGCTCGCGGGCCTTGCGGCCCGGGGAGGGGCCTCCTTGCTCAGGCAGTCCTGAGCTCGCGTAAAAGCGCCGCTGGCGCTTTTTGCTCGTGCGGAACTCGCCGTCGACCCCTCCCCGGGCAGCAAGGCCGGGAAGTCATCCGGCCAACCAGCCCCAGGAAAGCATCCGGCGGTTCTTCCTGCTTCTTTCGCATACGGCCTTCCTCTTGGGAATCGGTTTTTTTAGGAGTTGTTATGGATATCAAGTTCGCTATCGTTACTTGTTCTGATACTCGTACTCTTGAGGAGGATACGGCTGGGGCTGCCTTGGCCGAGCTTATCCGCGAGAACGGCTGGACCGTTGCGAGCCATGTGATCGTCAAGGACGAGCGCGAGCAGATTGGCGCGGCCATCGTCGCGGCATGCGATGAGGCTGGCGCCGACGTGGTGCTCACCTGCGGCGGCAGCGGACTGTCGCTGCGTGACGTGACGCCCGAGGCGACGCGCGACGTGTGCGATCGCGAAGTCCCCGGCATCGCCGAGGCCATGCGTGCGTACTCTCTCAAGATCACCGGCCGGGCCATGCTCTCCCGCGCCATCTGCATGCAGCGCGGGCGTGTGCTCGTCGTGAACTTCCCCGGCAGCCTCAAAGCTGCCAAGGAGAATTGGGAGGGCATCTACGAGCAGTTCGACCACGCCGTCCACATGATGGCCGGCGAGGGCCACTGATTTTGGAACGCTCCCCGGGGGAGCGTTCCAATTAATCGAAGTACGGGACGTAGAGGTCGAGCTGGCTCTTCGGGTCGTTCGGGAACACGTGGCGGTAGAGCTCGACGAGGTAGTCGTCCGTCAGCGATGCGATGAAGTCGCACACGATGTCATCGACCGGGTTGTTGCGGTAACCGCGGTTGCGGTGCAGCACGAACCAGCTGTTCACGTGCTCGGTGAAGATAGGTGACTCCTCGCGTCCGGCTTCGAAGTCCTCCACGAAGTGAAGATAGAGCTCGTGCATCATCGGGCGGATGTAGGTCGAGAGCTTTTTGTCGGCGCTGTCGTACCCGTAGATCTCCTCGTAGTTGCCCTTCTTGAGGCGGCGAATCTCGTCCGAGACCTCCTCGTCCATGCGGATGCAATCGCGCCCGATCGAGTTCTTCACGATGTTCGTCGACACGTTGCGGATGATGTCGGCGTTGTTGCGGCCGAGGAAGCTATCGAGCGGATATTCGGCCTTCGTGATGATGCCGGTCTCGATGGCGTCCTGGCGGTCCTTGCCGAGGTAGGCGAGGATGTCGCTGATGCGCACAACGCATCCTTCGAGCGTGCTCGGCCGCAAGCACGAGCTGTATCCCTTCTTCTGGTAGCACTGCTCCATCACCTCGTCGAGCGCCTCGAATGTGGGGCACGGCTCGGTGGTGTAGGTGGCGAAATTGTTCTCGCCGCAATGGCAGAGCATGCCGTTGTACGCCTGCAGTGAGAGGTTACACGGTGCCACGCTGCGCAGCGCGCGCACGCTGTGGACGTTGTGGTTGAAGTAGCGTCCAGTGCGCTCGTGGTAGATGTCGGAGAGGAAGTGTTCCCCCGCGTGACCGAACGGCGTGTGCCCGGCGTCGTGTCCCAAGCCGATAGCCTCGACGAGGGGGACGTTCAGGCGCAGTGCGCGGCCGATCTTCATGGCGGTTTGCGCGACGAGCTGGATATGGAAGCCTCGCCTCGAGATGTTGTCGTTGCGGTAGAGCGAGAAGACCTGCGTCTTGTCGAACGTGCGCGTGAAGAACGGGTTGTTGAGCACGCGGTCGACGTCGGCGACGTAGGGCGATCGCAAGTAGAGCTGGCCGCTCGGATCGTACGGCGCCTCGGCGTTCAGCCGGCGCTCGCGTGCGGCATCGCGGGCGGCTTGAGCGAACAGGCCGCCGAAGCCGCGGTCGCTCTCGAGCGACGCCAGGTCGGCATCGCGCGGGTCGGGCGCATCGGCGTCGGCGCCCCCGGCCACGGAGCCGCGGTTCTCGTACACCGCGTCGATGTCGCGCGCCGCATAGGGAGACAGCGCCCCCTGCGATGCCTCGAAGCCCTCGCGCAGGTAATCGATCTGATCTGGTTCTAGCTGGAACAGCGGATTCTCGGTAACCATGGCAACCATTGTACGCGATGAGTCGTAGACGGATGGCCCAGATTCGTCCCACAGCCTGTCGCCTATAATCAAAAACGTTGATACATGTAAGGGGGTTGCCCATGGCAGAGAACTACTACGAGGACAGCGCGGAGCTCACGCAAGAGCAGATCGACTACTTCCTGGAGCGCATGGACAGCGGCGAGGTGTGCATCGCGGGATCTGACGTGCATCGGCTGATGACGGCGGCGTCCGAGCGCGCCATGCGCATCACCTCGCGCATGAACGCGCAGTTCGACAGCCTCTCTGACACGCGCGAGCAGTTAGAGCGCCTGCTGAATCGCCCGCTACCTGAGGGCGTGGGGCTGTTCCCGCCCTTTACGACCGACTGCGGCCTGAACATCCATCTGGGCGAGGGCGTGTTCATCAATGCGGGCTGCCGCTTCCAGGACCAGGGTGGCATCTACATCGGCGACCGCTCGCTCATCGGGCACAATGCCGTCATCGCCACGCTCAACCACGACATGGACCCGGCGAAGCGTGCCGACCTTTGGCCCGCTCCAGTGCGCATCGGCTGCGATGTGTGGCTCGGCTCGAACGTGACCGTGCTGCCCGGTGTCACGATCGGCGACGGCGCGGTGGTTGCCGCGGGAGCCGTCGTCACGAAGGACGTCGCACCCAATACGGTTGTGGGCGGCGTCCCCGCCAAGCTCATCAAAGAGCTGTAGCCTCGAATGAGCCGGAGAATTGGAACGCTCCCCCGGAGAGCGTTCCATTTCCCGCTTGCGTATTGCTTGCACGGCAGCGCGTGCCTTGCAAGTACAATCACACACGCACGTGTAATCCGGTCCCTGCCCGTTGCAGGGGGTTGTCGCGATATCCAACCTAAAAACACTAAGGACTGAAAAATGAAGAGCACTCCTCGCAACCTTATGGTCTGCGGCATGGTTTTCGCCGTGGCCCTGGTGATCGCCAACGTGGTGACCGCCAAAACCGTCCAAACGGGAATTCCCCTGTTTGGGAGCACCATCATGGTGCCGAGCGCCGTCATCTGCTACGCGATTACGTTCCTCATGACCGACATCATCGGCGAGATCTGGGGGCCCAAGGAGGCCCGCTGGGTCGTGTACGCGGGATTCGGCTGCCAAGTGCTCGCCCTGTGCCTCATCCTCATCGCGCAGGCCCTTCCCGCTGGAGATCCGGCGATGCAGGCTTCCTTCGATATGCTGCTCGGGCAAAACGCCGTCTTCGTGGTCGCGAGCATGGCGGGCTATCTGGTCTCGCAGTCGTGGGACGTGTTCATCTTCCACAAGATTCGCAACCGCTTCCACGCCTCGAAGGGCGAGGCGGCTTCGCGCCATCGCTGGATCTGGAACAATGCCTCAACCATGACGTCGCAGTTGTTCGACACCGTGATCTTCATCGGCATCGCGTTCGGCTTCGGGTTCGGCTGGTTCTTCGATGCGGCGATGCTGCCGCAGCTGTTTGCCATGATGGTCGGCCAGTACCTCTGCAAGCTCGTGCTCGCCGTCATCGACACGCCGATCTTCTACCTCTTCACCCGTAGGGGAAGGGCACGCGAGACGACAGCCGCGGAAAGCTCCGCAGCCTAAAACGCGACATTGGCGATTGCCGCCGTTGTCACGTGAGCCTGCCAATCAAGGCGGGGCTGTTTGACAGGCTATTCTTCCACGATGCCGGTTTCGAGGATGCGCTCGAGGGCTGCTTGGTCGAGGACGGGGATGCCGAGCTCTCGTGCCTTCGTGAGCTTCGAGCCCGCGTTCTCGCCGGCGACGACGTAGCTCGTCTTCTTCGAGACGGAGCCCGAGGCCTTCGCGCCGAATTCCTTCAGTCGTGCCTCCGCCTCGCTGCGCACGATGCCGTCGAGCGAGCCGGTCAGCACGAACGTCAGGCCCGCGAGCGTTTGCGGCAGCGCCTCGGTCTGCTCGGCTTCGAGCACGACGCCCGCCTCTCGCAGGTCGGCGATGAGGGCTCGATTCGCCTCGAGGCTCAGGAACTTCACGATGCTGTCGGCGATGACGGGGCCGATGCCGTCGATCTCGGCCAGCTCCTCCTCGGTCGCCCCGGCCAGCGCGTCGATAGTCGGATAGCGCTTCACGAGCGTCTCGGCGACGGTCTTGCCGACGTTGCGGATCGAGATGCCGAAGAGCACGCGGGCAAGCCCCCGCTCCTTTGACTCCTCGATCTGCGCATGGATCTTCGCGGCCACGGTCCGGCCCAGCCTGATGGGCTCGCCGTCCTTGTTCACCCGCCCCATGTCCAGCGATGCGAGATCGTCCTCATCGAGCGAGTAGTAGTCCGCCACGTTGGAGACGAGGCCGCTTTCCAGCAGCTTGCCGATGACCTCGGAGCCCAGGCCGTCGATATCCATGGCGCCACGGCTCGCCCAATGCTCGAGACGTGCCTGAAGCTGCGCCGGGCAATCGGCCGAGACGCATCGAACGGCGGGACCATCCTCGTCGGCATAGACCGGAGAACCGCACGCAGGGCACGTGTCCGGCATGCCGAACGGCACCGCATCGACCGGACGCAGGTCGAGCACGGGCCCGACCACCTCGGGAATCACATCGCCCGCCTTGCGGATGATAATCGTGTCGCCCACGCGAACGTTGCGCCGGCGAACCTCGTCGATGTTGTGGAGCGTGGCGCGCGCGACGACGGAGCCCGACACGCGCACGGGGATGAACTCAGCCACGGGTGTGAGCACGCCGGTGCGCCCGACCTGGATCACGATGTCCTGCAGGATGGTCGTGACCTCCTCGGGCGGGAACTTGAACGCGATGGCCCAGCGCGGGGCGCGCGTCGTGAAGCCGAGCTCGGCCTGCTCGGCGAAGGAGTCGACCTTCACGACGACGCCGTCGATCTCATACGGCAGCGCGTTGCGGCGCTCGATGGCCTCGAGGCAGAACGCCCTCACCTGCTCGGCCGTCTCGCACAGGCGCACGTTGGGATTCACGTTGAAGCCGCAGCTACGCAGGAACTCGAGCAGCTCCCACTGGCCGGTTGCCGGAATCTGCTCCGTGCGGGCAACCGCGTAGATGAAGGTCTCGAGCCCGCGGTGGCGCGTGATGGCGGGATCCTTCTGGCGGATGCTGCCGGCGGCGGCGTTGCGGGGGTTCGCGAAGACCTTGGCCTTGGAGACGTCGTCGCCGTGGCTGAGCGTGTAGTCCTCGACGATCTGCTCGTTGAGCTTCTCGAAGCGCTCCTTGGGCATGAACACCTCGCCGCGGAACTCCACGGGGGCATCGGGGGCGAGCCGTGCGGCCGCATCGTCGGCGAGCATGCGCGGGATGTCGGCCACGGTCATGGCGTTGGCGGTGATGTCCTCGCCCGTGGTGCCGTCGCCGCGCGTTGCGGCCTGCGTCAGCACGCCGGCGCTGTAGGTGAGGGCGATGGATGACCCGTCGATCTTGAGCTCGCACACGAAGCGCGGAGTGTGCCCGAGTGCGTCGACGACGCGCTCAATCCATGCGTCGAGTTCCTCGAGATCCATCGCGTTGTCGAGCGAGTAGATGCGCTGGTCGTGCGTGACGGGAGCGAACCGCTGCGTCGCATGCCCGCCGACGATCTGCGTGGGCGAGTCGGACGTGACGAGCTCGGGGTGCTTCTCCTCGAGGCGCTGCAGCTCGCGCATGAGCGAGTCGTATGCGCCATCGCTGATGGAGGGCTCGTCCTCCTCGTAGTACAGGCGCTGGTGGAGCGTGATCTCGGCCCGCAGCCGCACGATACGTGCTGCATCCTCGGCGGCGTCGGCCGTCGCAGCGGGGGAGGAGCTCTCGTTGGCGGGCTCGTCCTCGGGGAAAAGCGTCATCTGATCGGGCATGTCGCCTCGTTTCTCATATGGCAAATCAACATCAAGATTGTAACGCGCCAGGTCCACAGATGGTGTTCTCGTGTGTTTGAGGCGCGCCGCAGCCTGCGTGGTAGTATGGTTCCCAACGAATGGAAGCGTGGACAAGGGAAGTAACGGAGGTAATGACATGAAGAAGATTACACTCGCCGTGCTCGTCTCGCTCGTCGCCGTGTTGGCGATGGTCGCGCTGGTCGGCTGCGGCGGAGGAAGCAAGCAGCAGGCGATCGACGCCTACAAGGAGGCGGTGGCCAACAACGCCCAGAACGCGCAGGATATGAACTTCGACGCCACGCTCACGGCTAAGGCTGACATGTCGGGCACGGACCTGCTCAACATCGACGGCACGATGAAGGTGCAGTACAAGCTCCCCGACGGCATCACGCTGAACACCAACGACGCGAAGGCCGTCGTTGACGCCATCGACAAGATCGACATGCTCGTCGAGCTCGATCTGGAGATGAACGCGATGGGCGAGAGCACGGACCTCGGTGTCGGCATCTATGCAACGGACGGCAAGATGTACATGGATCTGGTGGCACCCGATACGGATCCGACCAAGGTGAGCTTCGAGGTCACGCCCGAGATGAAGCAGCAGATCCTTGACTCGGTCGACGAGATGATGGCCTCGTCCGAAGGCTCGTCGAACGATATCGCAGCGCTCGCGGAGCAGTTCCCGATCGAGAAGTACGTCAAGGACGGCTCCGTCGGCGACGGCACGATCAACCTCACACTCGACCTGTTCAAGATGATCGACGATGTTGCCGCCAAGCAGGCCGAGTCCGGCGACACCAGCTTGGCCGAATCGCTCCAGAGCATCGACATGCTCAAGAAGGCTCTCTCGAACGGCGACATGTACATGACCTGCAAGGTCAACGCCGACAACCAGATCACGGCGATGAACATCTCGATGGACACCGACATTGACCTCGGTGCGCTCACCGGCGAGGCAGCCGGCGCGTCGAGCGAGCAGACCAAGATGCACTTCGTGCTCAACCTCGACGTTCCGACGTACGAGATCAACTCCGGCAAGGACGTGAAGTTCCCGAGCTTCAGCGGCTACGAGGATCTGACGGACGAGATGAACGACGGTCTCGAGAGCGCGATGGAGGTCGTGCCCGACAAGGTCGAGGCCAACCAGGCGGCATAAGCGCAAGCGACAGAACGGCTGTAGCAAGCGGGCCCGTCAAAAGACGGGCCCGCTTTTTCATGAATCAAATGCAATCAGGTTAAGGCTGGTTCATCTGGGCGCGCTCGGTGGGGGTCCAGCCGTTACAGGGCCAGATGGGCTGGTTGTTCAAGAAGGTCTGCAGTACGGCGAGGAAGTCGACGGTTTTCGCGCTGTCTAGCTTGAGTCCCGCATCCTCGAGCATCTTGCTGTATCGGGCGACTGTCTCTTGGCCCACGTCTCCCCATTTCACCTCGTCGACGAAGTCCCTGAGCGCGAAGCTCGCGAACTGCTGGGCGTCCTGCCCCTCGGGAGCATTCGTTTCGAGCCAGTTCCTCATCTCGACGGCCTCGGGAAGAGACTCGCGCCAGAACGCGGCGACGGGCTGGTCCAGCATCTCATCGGGGATGGGGCGCGGCGGCATGCCACTTTGGTCGTCGAGCATAGAGGTCAGAATCGAGTCGAGCGGCCCCTGCAGGAAGGGGCTATCGGGAACGAACGACGCGCCATCCCCGGCGCTCGACATGTATGCGTTGGCCAGATCGGGGTCGAGCATGAAGATGTCGTCGTCCACGAACAGGATGACATGCAACGGAGCCAAAAATGCGCCGTGCAGAGTCTGGGTGACAATCTCTTCGTCGCCAAGCTCGGGGTAGCGCGCGCGGCAATCGCCGATGAAATCCTCCATGGGAACGATGCCCCTCAGCTCGACAGCGGCGGCAGCGAGCGTGCGGATGCCGAGAAGCTGCTGTGCCTTCGCGCGCAGACCCTCCCAATCGAGCTTGCCGAGGGGCTCGACGAGCTCGTCGGGGATAACGTATGTGAACCCGCCGGGCTCGTAGAACAGATACACGATCGGCTCGGATGGAACCATCATCGTGTCGAAGGTCGCCTGCGCCTCTGGAACGATGAGGCTGCCGTCCCTGTCAACGATGTCGAGCAGCTTGTCGATATCGCGCCCGTGGACCGACTCGGCGAACGAGGCCAACACTTCGGGTTGCTTCACCTGCGCGGCTATCTCCTTGATGAGCGTTTCGGTGCCAAGCAAATCGGGGGTTTCGATACCGAAGTCGATTGCCAGGCTGTACAGCTCATCATCGTCCATGAGCGCGAGGAGGTTCTCGAGCTTGCGGCGCGGCCTCTCGTGCCGGGCGGCGGATTTCAGCATCTCGAGCATCTCGCTGTTAGGGAACTGCGGCATCATGACCTCCTCTTAATCGTCGACTCCAAAAACTATACGGTATCCAGCAAGTGGGACGAATGGGTGCTGGCTCCTTTTGTCCCGTTTTTGGGAAGGGCTCCAACATCTCTCATCGGCTCATTCGCCTTTCGTCATCTCGTCGATCCACGAGAGGTAGCTTGCGCTGCCGTCCTCGACCGGGACCTTGATGATCTCGGGCACCTCGTAGGGATGGTTCGCGCCGATGAACTCCGCTAGCTCGTCGTAGAGATCGTCGCGCGTCTTGAAGACGGCGAGCATCTCTGGGTCGGTCGACATATTGCCTTTCCAGATGTAGGTGCTCGCGATCTCCATCTGCTGCACGCACGCTGCGAGGCCCGCCTTGACAGCGCCTTCAGCCACCGGCTGCGCCTGTTCGCGCGTCTCGAATGTCGTCATAACCATGCAGTACCGCGCCATCGCCGGCCTCCAATCATTCGGGTGAAACCATTCTACGGTAGGTGACGGCAAGCTGGGCTAAGTGGGACGATTCTGTCCGGGTCAAAAGTGTCCCGCGCCTCCTTCCCCTGACTTGCGCGTAAACCCTCCATATAGCCGCGGTATACTGTCTAGTGACTTTCCCGACGCTAGGAGCGTTTATGTGCGGAATCGTTGGATTCACCGGCGCCGTCGACTGCAAGGACTTCCTGCTCGACGGGCTGTTCAGTCTTGAGTATCGCGGCTATGACTCGGCGGGCATCGCCGTGCAGAATGCGGGGGGCGACCTCGACGTCGTCTGCCGCGTCGGCAAGGTTGCCTCGCTGAAGGAAGCCGTCATGGGCGACGAGGTCGCAGGCACCTGCGGCATCGGCCACACGCGCTGGGCGACGCATGGTGTCGCGAACGAGCGCAACGCCCATCCCCACACCGATTGCACCGGCCGTATCGCCGTCGTGCACAACGGCATCATCGAGAACTACACGTCCCTGCGCGACGAGCTCATCGCCGGCGGGCACGAGTTCAAGTCCGACACGGACACCGAGGTCATCGCGCACCTCATCGAGGAGTACTACGAGGGCGATTTCACCGCCGCCATGGTCAAGACGATCGCCCGCCTCGAGGGCGCCTACGGCATCGCGGCCGTGCACGCCGATCATCCGGGCATCATCATGGTCACGCGCAAGGACTCGCCCATCGTCGTCGCCAGCTCGCTCAAGGGCGCGTTCGTCGCCTCCGACACGCTTGCCGTCATCGAGCACACGCGCGACGTCGTCTACCTCGACGATGACAACATCGCCGTGCTGCATGCCAACGGTGGCATCGACTTCATGGATGCCGAGGGCAAGCCGATCGTTCCCGTCCCGGTCCATATCGATTGGGACGCCGAGGCCGCCGGTCGCGCCGGCTTCCCCGATTTCATGCTCAAGGAGATCAACGAGCAGCCGCGCGTCATCTCCGACACGATCGCCGACCGTGTCGTCGACGGGCGCCTGCAGTTCCCGGAGCTCGATGAAATAGCCGCCGATGTCGCTGCTGCCGAGACGATCACCATCGTCGCGTGCGGCACGAGCTATCACGCCGGCCTCATCGCCCGCGAGCTCATCGAGCGTTGGACGCGCATTCCCGTCAACGTCGAGGTCGCGTCGGAGTTCCGCTACCGCGACCCCGTCGTCACGCCGAAGACCCTCGTGATCGCCATCACGCAATCCGGCGAGACGGCCGATACGATCGAGGCGATCAAGATCTCGCGCGCCAAGGGCGCCAAGGCCATCGCCCTCACCAACGTCGTCGGCTCGCGTGCCACGCGCGAGAGCGACGCCGTCCTCTACATCAAGGCCAATCGCGAGATCTCCGTCGCGGCCACGAAGTCCTTCACCGCGCAAAACGCGCTGCTCGCTCTCGTCGCGCTCTATCTCGCGCAGGAGCGTCAGACCCTGCCGCAGGACGAGATTCTCTCGATTTACCACGAGATGGAGGAGATCCCCTCGCATATCGAGTGGATCCTGCACCAGACGAACGACATCCGCCGCTGTGCGAAGGTGTGCCTCAGCGCACATTCGATGATGTACATCGGCCGCGGCTTCGGTGACGTCACCTGCAAGGAGGGCGCGCTCAAGATCAAGGAGATCAGCTACATCCACGCCGAGGCGTATGCGGCGGGCGAGATCAAGCACGGGCCCATCGCGTTGATCGACGAGAACGTGCCGGTCGTCGCCATGGCCACGCAGAGCCCGGTGTACAAGAAGGTCATCAGCAACATCGTCGAGTGCAAGTCGCGCGGTGCGAAGATCATCGCCGTCGCCACCGAGGGCGACACCGAGATCAAGAAGCACACGGATTTCGTCATGTACGTGCCTCCCGTGCCGGACTACTTCTCGCCGCTGACGGCGAGCGTCTCGCTGCAGCTGCTGGCGCGTGAGGTGGCGGTGCGCAAGGGTCGCGACATCGACCATCCGCGCAATCTCGCCAAGTCCGTGACGGTCGAGTGAGGTCTGCCGTGGCACAAGAGAGAGCGGAGAACATGACCGTCGAGCAGGAAATCGATCTTCTGACGGGCGTCGAGGGAAGTTTCACCAACGACGAGTCAAAAGCGGACGGTCCGGATGTGACTCAAGGCGACGAGCAGGAGGACGGTCCTTCGGCTCCTGCCGAGCCGCTGCCCGCGGGCATGTCGCTCGTCGGCCTGGGCGTCGACATCGTCGAGATCTCCCGCATGGAGGACATTCTCGAGCGCACTCCCAGTTTCAAGCAGCGCGTCTTCACCGAGGAAGAGCGTGCCTATTGCGAGAGCAAGCACAATCCCGCCGTGCATTACGCGCTTTTCTTCGCCGCCAAGGAGGCGGTCCTGAAGGCCCTTGGCACGGGGTTCCGCGGCATGGGCATCAACGATGTGCAGGTCGGGCACAATCGCTACGGCCGCCCGCTTGCGATTCTCGCCGGCAACGCAGCGCGCGTAGCGGAGGAGCAGGGCATCCACGAGGTGCATCTGTCTCTTTCGTATACGCACACGACGGGCGTCGCCTCGGCGGTCGCCGCGCGCAAGGAGGACATTCCCGAGCAGAAGCGTGCCGACGAGGCGCAGATTGCCCTCGACCAGCAGTTCAAGAGCATGCGAGCGATGCTCGAGGACATCGACGCGAAGCTCACCGAGATCGAGAGCACGGCTCGCGCAGGGTCGCAGGAAGCGGGCGCTGTGGAGGATAAACCGGAAGAAGATGAGATTCAATGACGTGGGAGCCGTTCGTCTATACCAACAACAAGGCCAAGCCGGAACCCGAGCCGGTATCCGATGACCCGCGCGACCTTCGCTGGTCGTGGGTCGAGATAGACAGAAAGGCCATCGACCACAACGTGCGCCAGTTCAAGCAGCTCGTCGGGCCGCGGGTGCGTCTGCTGGCCGTCGTCAAGGCGGATGGGTACGGGCACGGCGCCGTGGAGTGCGCGCGCATCGCGCTCACCGCTGGCGCGAGCTGGCTGGCCGTCGCGACCGCCTACGAGGGCATCGAGCTGCGTGAGGCCGGCATCACCGACCCGATCCTCATCCTCTCGGAGCCGCCGATTTCCGCCATTCCCGCCGTGCTCGAGCACGATCTCATCCCCGCGCTCTACACCGTGGACTTCGCGGTGGAGCTCGGCGAGCAGGCTGCGCGCCGTGGCAAGGTGGCCGATTACCATCTGGCCATCAACACCGGCATGAACCGCATCGGGGTCTGGTACAACGAGGTCGCCGACTTCCTGCGGATGATCAGCTTTCATTCCGGCATCAAGCTGCAGGGGACGTTCACGCACTTTGCGACGGCCGACGAGGCCGACGAGCGCGCCTTCCGCCTGCAGCTGCGCCGCTTCAACGAGGCGCTCGAGCTCATCAAGTTCGCTGGCGAGAACCCGGGCATCGTGCACTGCGCGAACTCCGCGGCGGCCATGCGCTACCGCGAGGCGCATTTCGATATGGTGCGTCTCGGCATCAGCATGTACGGCCTGGCTCCGTCGCCCTATCTCCGCGGCAAGATGGACCTGCGCCCCGCGATGTCGGTGCATGCGCGCATCACGGCTGTCAACAACGTGCCGATGGGAGAGGGCGTGAGCTACGGACTGCACTATCAATCGCCGGGCAACGTGCGCATTTGCACGATTCCCATCGGTTATGCGGACGGGCTGTCGAGGCAGCTTTCGGGCCATATGAAGGTGATCCACAACTGCCGCGCATACCAGCAGGTCGGCAACATCTGCATGGACCAGTGCATGTTCGAGATCGACTGCCGCCCCTCGCGGGGTGGAGTCGTCGAGGAGCCCGAGGTGGGCCAGGAGGTCATCGTCATCGGCAGCCAGGGCGAGTTCAACGCGCGCCTCGATGACATGGCCGATGCGCTCGGGACGATCAACTACGAGCTGGCGTGCCGCTTCGGCATGCGCATGCCGCGAGTCTACGTGTAAACCTGACAAACACGTCAGACGTATTCGTCATGACAATCACGTCTGACGTGTTTGTCAGGTTTTGGGAGAGGGAATGACATGGCGTCGAATATCGAGCTGTTGAACGAGGTGCGCGAGCAGGCGTTGGCTTGCCGCAAGTGCCCGTTGTGCGAGACGCGCAACTCGGTCGTCTTCGGTGTGGGCAATCCCGAGGCCGAGGTCATGTTCATCGGCGAGGCACCGGGCAAGCAGGAGGACCTCGGCGCGGAACCCTTCATAGGGGCCGCGGGCAAGTACCTCAACGAGCTCCTCGCGCTAGCCGGCATCAACCGGCCCGACATCTACATCGCCAATGTGCTGAAATGCCGCCCGCCCTCGAACCGCGATCCGCAGGTCGACGAGATCGAGGCGTGCGCCCCGTTCCTCCGCGAGCAGGTACGCGCCATCGACCCCGATGTCATCGTGACGCTCGGCAACTTCGCCACGCGTTTCATCCTCAAGACCGACCGCGGCATCACCTCGCTGCGCGGCCGCGCGTACACGGCCGGCAAATTCTACGTGCTGCCCACGTTCCATCCGGCGGCCGCCATCTACGACAAGTCGAAATGCGCGCTCATGGAGAGCGACTTCCGCCTGCTCAACGAGCTGCTCCGCGTGGAGCGGCAGCGTAAGGCCGAGCGCCTGGCCCAGCAGGGAGGCGAGTAGCCGATGGAGAAGCTGACGAGCACATCCGTCGAGGAGACGCTGGAGATAGGTCGCGCGTTCGGCGAGAAGCTGCGTCCGGGTGACGTCGTCTCGCTCGTCGGCGACCTTGGTGCGGGCAAGACGCATTTCGCGAAGGGCGTTGCCCTCGGCTTGGGAATCGAGGAGCCTGTGACGAGCCCGACATTCAACATCCTGCGCCTTTACGACGGGCGGTATGTGGACGAGGCCGGAGCGGGCCATCCCCTGCAGCTTGCGCACTGGGATCTCTATCGCCTCGAGGAGGAGGCGCAGCTCGACGACATCGACTTCTTCGGCATCCTCGAATCCGGCTGTGCGAGCCTCGTCGAGTGGGCCGACAAGTTTCCCGGTATCCTGCCGGACGAGGCCACCATCATCACCATCAGGGTGATCGACGAGAACACGAGGGAGATAACGATAGAATGACCCGCTCTTCAGGACTGATACTCGCATTCGACACGTCTACCGAGGCAATCGCTCTCGGCATCGCCCGCGCTGACGACGGCGCCATCATCAGCTCAGATTCCATCGCGGCACCGCGATGCGCGAACGAGCGCCTGCTCACGTATGTCGACGAGATGATGGGGCGCGAGGGCCTTGCCAAGGAAGACATCGCTGCAGTCGTGTGCGGTCGCGGACCGGGGTCGTTCACGGGCGTGCGCATTGGCGTTGCCACGGCCAAGGGCATCGCGAGCGGCTTGGGCCGTCCTCTTTTCGGCACCTCGACGCTCGATGCCGTTGCCTGGGAGGCGTGGGCGTGTGGCGTGCGCGGCCAGCTCGCCGTGCTCAACGACGCCCTGCGCAAGGAGGTCTATCCCGTCCGCTATGAGCTTGGCGACCAGGGTATCGAGCGCCTCGACCCCGATGGCGTCGATAAGCCTGTCGCCGTATGCGAGCGTTGGGCCGAGTACTACGCCGAGCAGTCTCGCCCCCTGTCTATCGTGGGCGATGGCCTGCTCAAGTTCCGGGAGGTGCTGGAAAGCGCATTCGAAGGAGCCGGCGTTGTCTACGAGCTCCTCGACGAGCGCCTCTGGCACCCGACGGGCCGTGGACTCATCCTCTCGTTTCAAGATGCTCGCCGCCTCGGCGAGCTCGGCACGGGCAACCCGAATGACTTGCTCCCGGTCTACACCCGCCTTTCTGACGCGGAAGAGAACGAGAAGGCCCGGAAGGCGAAGGGCCTGCCCCAGCGCGGCGTGCTGCTGCATCCGGTTGACTTCATCGAGCAATCCGACAGCCCCGAGGGGCTTGCACCGAGCTCGACGGAGGATGTGCCTGCAGACGGCGTCGCCCTCGACCAGGAACTCACCTACATCGGCGGTGCGATCACGGGCGATATCGAGCTCGACGACGCCCCGCTCGACGACCGCCGTCCGCTCATCCTCGCCATCGAGTCGTCCTGTGACGAGACCGCTGCGGCCATCATCGACGGCCAGCGCGAGATGGTCTCCGATCTGCTCGCAACCCAGATCGACTTCCACAAGCGCTTCGGCGGCGTCGTGCCCGAGATCGCATCGCGCAAGCACACGGAGGCGATCGTCGGCATCGTCGAGGAGACGATGGAGCATGCAGGCGAGACGCTCGGCCTCGAGCGCGGCCTGCGCTGGAGCGAGCTCGATGCCATCGCGGTGACCCAGGGTCCCGGCCTCATCGGCGCGCTCGTCGTGGGCGTTGCCTTCGCGAAGGGCGCGAGCTGGGCGACCGGCCTCCCCCTCATCGGCGTGAATCATATGGAGGGGCACATCTACGCCAACCAGATCTCGAATCCGGATATCCAGCCGCCCATGGTGGTCTCGCTCGTGTCCGGCGGACACACGATGCTCGTGCACGTGCGCGATTGGGGCGACTACGAGATTCTCGGCCAGACGCTCGACGATGCGGTGGGCGAGGCGTACGACAAGGTCGCCAAGGCGCTCGGTCTCGGCTATCCCGGCGGACCCGTCATCTCGAAGCTCGCCGCGCAGGGCAATCCCGCAGCCATCGACTTTCCCCGCGCCATGCTGCACAGCCACGATTACCGCTTCTCGCTCTCGGGTTTGAAGACGGCAGTCATGACGTATGTGAAGCAGGAGCTGGATGCCGGGCGCGAGCTCAACCTCCCCGACCTCGCCGCATCGTTCCAGCGCGCCGTCGTCGACGTGCAGGTTGCCAAGGCTGTCACGGCCGTGAAGGAGACGGGCGTGCACGAGTTCTGTCTCGGAGGCGGCGTGGCGGCCAATCCCGAGCTGCGAGCAGCTCTCACGGAGGCGATGGAGAAGATCGGCGTGAACGTGACGCTTCCCGAGCTCTCCGCCTGCACGGACAACGCGGGCATGATCGCGGCTGTTGCCCTCGACAGCTATCGCGACGGCAAGTTCCTCGACCTAACGGCCGATGCCAAGGCGAACCTCCCTCTCTGATGCGACGATTGCGGCGAGGATGATTGTCACCCGGAGGCCGTGGCCGTCACGTTTTTCAGCACGCCAAAGACCTGCCCGATTGACGCGCCCGGCGGCGGTTCTACAACTTTGCACGAAAAAGGACGTCCTAAAACGCAAAAAAGGGAGAATCTCGACCATTTCTTTCGAAATAGGATGTCTCAAACGTCCTTTTTCGAAAGAAATGGGGCGCCAGGTTGTGCGGCGGGGTTGCATAGCCTGGGTGACAAGCAGCTCCGCTGGGTGACAAGCAGCTCAGCCTTGATTGGCGGGTCCTAGCGCTCGCGGAAGCGGCCGGAGACGAGCTCGATGATGTTCACCGGATGCTTGCCGCCCGCCTCGAGACCCATGTCGCATGCTGTGCAGTAGCAGACGACCTCATCGGGTTCGATGGCTGCGCAATGCTCCTCGAGCAGCCGCTGGATCTCATCGGGCTCGTGGGCGACGAAGATTCCGCGCTCGGCCGCATCCTCCACGTACCGCCAGGGGGCGAACGACGCATCCTGCTTCGGTACGGCCTTCAGGAACGCCGGCCCGCAGAAGCGCGACTTCTCGCGCGCGTCCGGAAGCTCGACCACCTCTATGTCCATCTTGCACATGAGGCTGCGAATCGCGTCTTGCACCGCGGGGCGGTCATAGGCGCGTCCGCAATCCTGGATGCCCATGCGTCGCCCCTCGTATGAGGGAAGCGGGAACTCCGGGTCGTTGTCGATGAGAATCCAGATGTTATCGAGCGAGCCGTTGTCGGCATCCTCGTCGATCATCGCCATGCAGTTGTTGCAAATGCACACGGCAGTGTCGTCCGGCGTAAGGTTCTGGTGCTCGACGCGGCAGCATCCGGTGACCTCGTCGGCGTATCCGCGCTCCATCACCTTCTCGGCAAGCCATGCGCTCGCCTCGGGATACCGAGCCTTCACCTTGCATCCGGGAAAGAACTTTCGTGCCATGGGAACCCTCCGCGCCGTTACTGGGTTGGCTCTCACAAGGGTAGCACTTCGCGCGGGGTTCGCGACTCGCCCCGCAAGCAAAGGAGCGCCCGGGTTGAGGCCCGGGCGCTCCTGGATGTGACAAGCGCGGTCGCCGTGATTGTCACCAATGCGCGCTTACTGCTTGCTCGCGTAGACGATGCCCTTGCGGGATCCCTCGTAGGCGGGCAGCTCGAAGATCTGGTAGTGGCGGCCCTTGCAGCGCTCGAGCTCTGTCGAGAACGCGGACTCGGGATCGGCGTCGTCGCCGAAGGCGAGTGCGTTCGTCGGGCAGCAGGCGACGCAGAACGGGCCGTCGCCGTCCACGAGCCTCTCGGCGCACCAGGTGCACGAGGTGTTCCAAATCGGCTGCCACGACATCCGCAGGTTGGGATACACGCCTTGCGGACGGTCGATGCCCGCGCCGGAGCCGTGCGTCCTTACGACGATGCGGTAATCATCGTCGTCCAGCTGGTGTTGCATCTTGCAGGCCATCGAGCACGTCCAGCATCCGATGCAGCGCTCGAGGTCGACCAACATCTTGTTCGCCATGTTAGGCCTCCTCTCCGCCAGCGTACTTGCGGATATTGCAGTACGAATCCCAATAGCAGTCGGTCGAGCCGATCAGGGTGCCCATCTGCTCGATGAAGGGGTTCGGGGAATGCCCCGCCTTCACCCAGTCGTTGAACCACTTGTCCTGAACGGGTCCGGTGCCGCTTCGGCTCGGGCAGGGATGCACCATCTCGGCGTATGTGCCCTCCTCGAACTGGCGACGGCGCCAGCCGAACCACACGTGCACGGTGCCCTTCGGAACGCTCTCGTCGATGTCGAGGCGCGTGACGACATGGCCCATGTCGTTGTAGACCTCGACCATCTCGCCGCTGATGAGGCCGAGCTCCTGCGCGTCCGCGGGGTTGAGGCGCGTCGCGGGGGTGCCGCCGGACAGCTCGATATTGACCGGGTCGTCGGTGAAGCTCGACTGCATGAAGAAGCGCTGCCTGCCCGAGAACAGCTGGAACGGGTACTCGGGGTGCTTGCCCAGATCGGACGGCTCGATCGGCTTCGTGATCGCCAGGTCGTGCTCCAGCAGGGCCTCGGCGTAGATCTCGATGCGGCCGGTCTTGTTCGCCATGACCTCCTCGGGATTGAGGTACGGGTCCCATTTCGGCATGGCCGGCACCATCGCGCGGATCATCTTCTCCTTCTTGAGGCGCTCGTACGTGACCTTGGGCTCGATGTTCGCGATGAGCGGGAACTTGGTGTCGAGACGCACGTCGATCCACTCGGCCAGCGTCTTGTCGAAGTACTGTCCGAGGCCGGTGCGCTTGGCGAGCTCGGTGTAGAACTCGACGGGCTCCTTGCAGCCGGCGGGCGGCTCGATGGCCGGTTCCTGCAGCATGATGTGGTTGTAGCAGGCGCCGGTGATGAGGTCCTCGCGCTCGAACGACATGCAGTCCGGCAGCACGTAGTCGGCGATCTCGCCCGTGTCGGTCAGCCACACGTCGTAGTCGACGACGAGTTCCATCTGGTTGACGATGTCGAGCCAGCGCTGCCTGTTGGGCTGTTGATGAACCGGGTTGCCCTGCGCGACGATGAGCGCCTTGTACGGACTGTTCGGCGCGGAGGCCTCCTCGAACCAGTCGATCATGCGCACGGCCTTCGACTTGACTGACGTCGGGTCGCCCGGCACCGGCATCGAGATGCCGGCATCGTTGAAGACGAGCGGGTAGCCCTGCGTCTGCAGGCCCTCGATGACGCCGCTTCCAGGCGTGCCCTGACGGCCGGTGATGAGGCCGAGCAGGTGCTGCAGGCGATAGGTCTCGTTCGTGTTCGCGTAGCGCAGGCCGTAGCCGCTGATGATGAAGGCGTGCGGCGCGTGCGCGAACTCGTCGGCCAGCTTGATGATCTGCTCAGGCGATATGCCGACCCTCTCGGCGACCTTCTCAGCCGACCATTCCCGCGCGCGCTCCTTCACGAGCTGCAGAACGGTCTTGCATTTCACGCCGTCGATCTCGTGCTCGCCGAACAGCTCGATGTTCTCGAGCTCGCACTGGTAAGCGCCGTGCTGGGGTGCGACGGGCGAGAGTGCGTCCGCGGCAGTGTCCCATACGGCGAAGTAGCCGTCGGCGGTCTTGTACATCAGGCCCGTGTCCTCGCGGACGAGGTAGCCGGCCGTCGTGCGCTGACGAAGGTACGCATCGGCCTGCAGGTTGTTCTGCAGGATGTAGTCGATCATGGCCATGGCCAGGTGGCCATCGCTGGCGGGCTTCACGCCGACAAACTCGTCCGCGAAGCCGGCGGTGCCGTCGAAGATGAGGCCGATGTCGACGAGCTTGGCACCCTTCTCGCGCGCTATGACGAGGTTCTTCGTCACGCGCAGCTGGTTCTCAACGGGGTTGCATCCCCAGATGTAGATGAGGTCGGTGTCGTACTCGCTCATGATGCGCGGGTCGGTCAGAACGTGGTTAGCCGTGGTTCCCACCGTGTAGAACTCGGTGTAGAACGGGCCGTTGTCCAGGCCGATCGACGCCATCATGTTCGTCATGCCGAAGGCGTTGGCGTAGCGGTACGGGATGTACTGCTCGAAGCCGTACGCAGGCGGGCAGCCGGCGGGCAGCAGCCACATGCAGACGGACTCGGGGCCGTACTTGTCCTTCAGCTCGAGGAGCTTGGCGGCGATCTCGTCGAGCGCCTGGTCCCAGGTGATTTCCTCCCACTTGCCCTCGCCGCGCTCGCCGACGCGCTTCAGCGGCGTGGTGAGGCGGTTGGGGTCGTACGGTTGACGGCCCGCCAAGCAGCCCTTCTGGCAGATGTGGCCGTCAGGCTCCTCCGGATCCGAGTACACCACGCGCTCCGTGCGCACGATCTTGCCATCCTTGACGATGGTCTTGAGGGCGCAGTAGTCGTGGTCTCCCCAGCCCGGGCATGCCGTGTAGACGAATGACTCTCCTTGTGCCATGCCCTTCTCCTTTCCCTCTTTCCTCTTGCCGAGCCTCCTTTCCCCGAAGGGAGGCTCGTTGCCCCTATGGTAGTCTTGGGAAATACCGGGAAAAAGCCATCATATTCGCCTACTTTGAGAAGAAAATGAGGCGATTGCGACAACCACGGTCGCCGCGATTGTCGCATCAAACATGCAAAGACGAGAAAGGGGCGTCCGAGCCGAAGCCCGGGCGCCCCTTTGCAGCATCTGCTCGCTGTTGCTTTGTGCTACTGGATTTCCGCGATGACCGAGTTGAGTTGATCCTCGTCGAGGCCGAAGTTCTCGTCTCCACCGAGGCCCTGGACATAGAGCGAGTAGAGGTTGTCGTCAACGCTCCACAGCGATTTGGTGGCGCGTCCCTCATCGTTGCCGAAGCAAGTGACCTCGAGTCCCTTGATGTTGATAGTCCACGTGTGCGCATACTCCTCATACACACCCGAGGCATCGGTGCCCTCGGGAACCGCGGAGGGAAGGGCCTTGCGGATGGTGGCGGCAGAAGCGCCCATCTCGTAGTTGGCTTCCGCCATGCCCTCCATGGCACGGAAGGTCGGGTCTTGGATGACGGGCATGTCGGCGATTGCATCGGTGGGAACTTCGAAGAACTCGAGGCCGGCGACCTTGGCTGCCTCGTCGGCAGTCGCGACATCGGACCACGGATTCGCCATGCCGCTCTGTGCCTCCTCGGGTGCAGCCTGCTCTTCGGGAGCCGCTTGCTCCTCCGGTGCGGGCTCTTCCGATCCTCCGCCCGAGCATCCGCAAAGCGCGAGGCCGCAGGCGAACACGCCGCACATCATGAGAATCAGTAGTTTCTTCATTGAATCGCTCCTTCCTCTTCACGAGAAGCCTTGCTGCATCCGGCACCATTATGCGCCTTCGTTGCGAAAAGAAAAACGCCCCGGAATCGGAGCGTTGAATTTGAGTGGTGGAGATGATGGGGGCCGAGCGCCCGGAAAACGTGCCGGTGGCACGTTTTCATCGAGGCCGGGGCGGCTTGAGCCGTCCCATGGGGGATTCGGCTTCGAGTCCAGGTGACGGCTTTCGGAGGCTGGGTGGGGGTCGTGGGTTCGAATCTCCCGGGGTGTTCCGAAAAGAAAAACGCCCCGGAATCGGAGCGTTGAATTTGAGTGGTGGAGATGATGGGATTCGAACCCACGACCCCCGCGTTGCGAACGCGATGCTCTCCCAGCTGAGCTACATCCCCAAGGCGTGCCTATCGGCAGCTCATTGATTGTCGCAAGGGCGGGATTGCTTGTCAATTAGCGGAGGCGCAAGCGGGGCTATTCTCCGCGAGAAGCATTCAACCGCAGGTGCGCCACAAGGCAGGGTTCGGCTCACCTGCAACGAGGGCGCCGCAGAGGCGGGAGAGTGAGGTGGGCGGAGTCAGGGCTTGGAAGCTTCGCCGCTTCGGTTAGTTTGCACGAATGAAGTTTCAAACGGCGGTTGTTTTCAGATGCATAGAAAGCGAGTTCTATTGAATTTGGCTAAACGCTCTCAAAAATGCTATTGTTTGACTCAACCAGCTACATGCTTCTTTGGAGGAGCCCAAAATGATTATCTCGACCAAGGGTCGCTATGCCCTTAGGGTAATGGTTGATTTGGCACAACATGGCAACCAGGAGTACGTGCCGCTTCGCGAGGTTGCCGAACGCCAGGGTATATCCCCGAAATATCTCGAGGCGATAGTCAGTATATTGCATAAAAATGGCCTTGTTAAAGGTCTTCGTGGAAAAGGCGGCGGCTATCGGCTTGCGTGCGACATCGAGAAATGCACCGTGAGGGATGTTCTTCGCCTCACCGAGGGCTCGCTTGCTCCGGTTGCCTGCCTCGACTGCGGTCAAGAGGGGTGCGAGCGCGCGGATTCCTGCCCGACGCTCCCCATGTGGGAGAAGCTTGATGGGATGGTTGGCGAGTTCTTCAACGGCATCACCATAGCCGACCTGGTCAACGGTAGGGTGTAGTACATGACCGTCTATAGAAATGCATGCGATTTAATAGGCAACACCCCACTGCTCGAGCTTGTGGGCATCGAGCGCAGGGAAGGGCTCAAGGCGACACTGCTCGCCAAGCTCGAGTATCTCAATCCCGCCGGGAGCGCCAAGGATCGCATCGGCCTTTCCATGATTGAAGCAGCTGAACGCGAGGGCGTCCTGCATCCAGGAGCAACGATTATCGAGCCCACGAGCGGCAACACCGGTATTGGATTGGCCATGGTGGCCGCAGTGAAGGGCTATCGGCTCATCATCACCATGCCCGACACGATGTCTGCCGAGCGCCAGCGCTTCATGACGGCATATGGCGCCGAGATCGAGCTGACCGACGGCTCGCTTGGCATGGCGGGCGCCATTGCGAGAGCCGAGGAGCTCGAGCGTGAGATAGAGGGAGGCATCGTGCTCGGCCAATTCGTGAACCCCGCGAATCCGGCTGTTCATGAGGCCACGACGGGCCCCGAGATCTGGCGTGACACCGATGGCTCGGTGGACGCTTTTGTGGCAGGCGTGGGCACGGGTGGGACCATCACCGGAGTCGCGAGATACCTCAAGGGGCAGAACGCCGACATTCATATCGTTGCCGTGGAGCCGGCCTCCTCGCCGGTTCTCTCGAAGGGTGTTGCCGGCAAACACGGGATCCAGGGCATCGGCGCTGGATTCATTCCCGAGACGCTGGACACCTCGGTGTACGACGAGGTCGTTGCCGTCTCGGATGAGGACGCCATGGAGGCTGCGAGGGCCGTTGGCAAACTCGAGGGCGTTCTCGCCGGTATCTCCGGCGGCGCGGCCGTATGGGCTGCCGTCCAGGTTGCAAAACGATCTGAGTTCGAGGGCAAGACCATCGTCGTTCTGCTGCCCGACGGCGGCGATCGCTACCTTTCAACCGAGCTGTACGCATAGGAAAGACATCCGGTTAAACCGACTGTCCGCATCTCCCGAGACGCCGTTGTTCGGCGCACCCCTCTCTTCCCACCGGAATCAAGTTGAAAGGAACCTCTGCCTTGCTTAATGTTAGATATGTCTAACTTTAGGGGTAATGCTCGCTCTTTTCCGCCGGGAGGTTGACCATGGATGCGATAGCGGGAGCCGCGCAGGGCACGGCGTTCACGTTTCTCATGACTGCAGCCGGGTCTGCGGTCGTGTTCCTCGTTCGCAATCGTACGGGCGGGACGTTCAAGCGGCTGTGCCTTGGCTTCGCCGGCGGCGTCATGATCGCTGCGGCGGTCTGGTCGCTTCTCATTCCGGCGATCGACCAGGCTTCCGCGCAGGGTGGCATCGGGTGGGCGCCCGCCGCGGGAGGCCTCGTCATCGGAGTCGCGTTCATGCTTTTGCTCGACGTGCTCATTCCCCATATGCATCCTGCAACGAGGACTATCGAGGGGCACAGGTCGTCTCTCAAGCGCACGACGTTGCTGGTTTCAGCCGTGACCTTGCATAACGTTCCCGAGGGTATGGCGGTTGGACTTGCGTTCGCGATGGTTGCTCAGGGAACAGGCCAAGTAGGTGCGGCGGTGGCACTTGCCGTGGGAATCGGGATACAGAATTTCCCCGAGGGTGCTGCCATCTCGCTACCTTTGAGGCAAGAGGGACTCTCAGCTCCGAGGGCGTTTGCCGGCGGGGTTCTCTCGGGTTTGCCGGAGCCGGTGTTCGGAATCCTCGCCGCGGTCATCGCCGGGACGCTTGCCCCATTGATGCCATGGCTGCTGTCCTTCGCCGCCGGAGCAATGCTTTACGTCGTGGTCGAAGAGCTGATTCCGGAGGCTCATCTCGGGGATCACTCGAATCTGGGAACCATAGGCGTGCTCGCCGGATTCCTCGTCATGATGGTGCTTGACGTGGCTCTGGGGTAGGGAGTTGCCCGTTGGCGATTGCTAGAGGCTGCGGAACAGCGCGGTCACCTTGCCGAGAATCACGGCGTCCGTCGTGTAGATGGGATCCATCGTCGAATTCTCGGGTTGCAGGCGGATGCGTCCATCCTCCTTGTAAAACGTCTTCACCGTTGCCTCATCGTCGATCATCGCCACGACGATTTCGCCATTGCGCGCCGTGCTCTGCTCCGTGACCACGACGATGTCGCCATCGAGGATGCCGGCTTCGATCATCGACTCTCCAGAGACGGTCAACAAGAAGGAGTTGGCATCGCCGACGATTTGCTTGGGAAGCCCGAGCGTCTCCTCGATGTTCTGCTCGGCGAGAATGGGCGAGCCGGCTGCAACACGGCCAACGAGGGGAAGGGGAACCACGTTGCGGTAGACTTCGTCGATCGGTTCATCGACGACAACGTCGTCCACACGCACGGAGAGCTCGTCGTCCAGAAGATCCTCGTTGACGGTGAGTGCGCGAGCCGAGGAGGCATCCCTCTTCAGGTAGCCCTTCTTCTCCAGGGCGGTCAGATGGGAATGCACCGACGAAGAGGACTTCAGGCCGGTCGCATCGCCGATCTCGCGCACGCTCGGGGGAAAGCCCTTGTCGCGGATGGAGATCCGAATGAAATCGAGAATCTGCTTCTGCCTGTCAGTCAGCTTCGGTGCGTCCATTATCCGGCCTTTCGTCGTGTGCGTTGAATGCGATTATACCGACTAGTCGGGATTATATCAAACATTTGTTCGAAAAACATCTTGATTCGAACAAATTTTCGCTGTAGACTGCTAACACCGAACAAGCGTTCGTGTTTTGGTTGAAGGGCTCTCTTCATCCAACGCGGACGAGGGCGAAAAAGGCATGAGGAATTAATGTCCGCCGGGAATTGTATAAACACTCCAGCGGAACGCAGCACACAACGAAGGAGGACATCATGGCAACGCGAGAGCAGGCAGTGCAGCTGGGGGCGCTGGGCACGGAGTTCCCGATTGCGGACGACACGAGGTCCGCTGGGTATATGGTTCGCGAGACGGCTTATGTGGTTGAGGATGCGGTCCTAGATTTCCTCTACGCGGTCAAGGCGAGTTTCCTGGCGATTCCGGAGATCGCGATGATTCGGGCGGGCAACGTTGATGGCGAGCCGCTCGGCGAGGTTGCCCTTCGAGACAAGATCGTTGCCGGCATCGTGTTCGGTGTCTCGTTTGCGGCTCTTGCAGCGGTCGCCGTCCTTGTCGGATAGCAGCATCAAGAAACAGACTTTTCCCGGTTGGTGTGTGCGGGGGATGAGGAGCGTAGGTTCCCATCCCCCGCGGTCTTTCCTGGAATGGTTTTGACCGGACGGGACTGCCCCATTTGCCCGGATGCAACTATCTCGTCCGTGTTGTTGGACCGACCTTCGCGCATTGTAGGTGGAAATGGCACAAATTGAGCTATTCGACCACTACATTTACGCATGCGCGGCAGTGTATACTACTAGAAGATGTGTATCCATGCGAGAGGGAGGGCTCCATGTTTTGTCCGGCATGTGGATATGAGGATACGAAGGTAGTCGACTCCCGCCTCGTCGAGGAGGGCCGCACCGTACGCCGCAGGCGCGAGTGCCTCGACTGCGGCCATCGCTTCACCACTTATGAGCGTCTCAACGAGAAGCCCTTGATCGTCATCAAGCGCGATGGAAGCTCCGAGGCGTTCGACAGCAACAAGCTCCTCCGCGGTCTTCTCACGGCGACCGCCAAACGCAACGTTCCGCTGAACGTGCTCGAGGACCTCATAACCGACGTCGAGAACGAGCTCAGGTCGGCCAATCGGACCGAGGTCCAGTCGACGGTTCTGGGCGATATGGTGCTCGAGCGTCTGCGCGGCGTCGACGACCTCGCCTACATCCGCTTTGCATCGGTGTACAAGGACTTCAAGTCGATCGACGAGTTCGCCGATGCCATCCGTGGCATGAGCTAGTTCGACGGGCGAACGCGACGACGAAAACCACCTGAGAGACAGTCCTCCGGCTCGTTCCCAAATGAGTCGGAGGACTGTCCTTCAACCCATCCCCGTCGTGATAAACTTTGAATGTCATGTCCAGCGATTTTCCTGAAGGACTTGATGACATGGACGCGCATCTCGACCAAACAGCGACCCAGACGCCAAACGCCGATCCCGACCTCGTGATCATCACGGGTATGTCGGGTGCTGGCCGTACCGAGGCCATGCACACGTTCGAGGATCTTGGCTACTTCTGCATAGACAATCTCCCGCCGTCGCTCCTCATCAATCTCGTCTCCCTCGCGGGCAGGCCCGACGGGGAGCAGCGAAAGCTGGCCGTCGTGTGCGATCTGCGCGCCCGCGAGTTCTTTCCCGAGCTCATAGAGGAGCTCAAGCGCATCTCCGAGGCTGGGCTGACCTACGTGCTGCTGTTCCTCGATTCCGATACGAAGGCGCTGCTCTCCCGTTACAAGGAGACGAGGCGCCGCCACCCCCTCTGCGAGGACGGCATGACCATCGTCTCGGGCATCGAGCGCGAGCGCACCCTGCTCAAGCAGGCAAAGGAGATCGCCGATTATGTGATCGATACCGCTAAGATGAAGCCGCGCGAGCTCAGATTGGAGATTCGCAAGCTCTTCTCCGCGGAGGATGAGAAGGAGGAGCTCACCGTCTCGGTGTTCTCCTTCGGATTCAAGCATGGCACGCCCATGGATGCCGACATCCTCATCGACGTGCGCTTCCTGCCCAACCCGTATTACGAGGCCGAGCTGCGCACGCTGACGGGAATGGATGCGCCCGTGCGGGACTTCGTGATGGGCAAGCAGCAGACACAGCTGTTCATCGAGAAGTGGCACGGCTTGCTCGACGTGGTCATGCCGGGATATGTCGAGGAGGGCAAGCGCTACATCTCCATCGGCCTCGGCTGCACGGGAGGTCAGCACCGAAGCGTGGCACTGGCGCAGGAAACCTACGAGTATCTCCTCTCCAAGGGGTACTCGACGACGATTACCCACAGGGACATCGCCCTGGCAGAGGTGAACTAATGGGAGTGGATGACAGCCTGTCGAATCTCCCCGACAGCAACTACGGCTGGAACGTGAAGAGGTCGAGGGAGCTCCGCAGCGGGAGGTTCGACGACATAAAGGCAGTGGTGATCGGCGGCGGCACCGGTGCGCCCGTCTCGATCAAGACGCTGCTCGCGATGGGAGCTCAGACATCCGCCGTGGTGGCTATGACCGATGACGGCGGTTCGACGGGCTTGCTCCGCGAGCACGCCGACACGATTCCCCCGGGCGACATCCGCAAATGCATAACCGCGATGGCGGGCGACCCCGTCGACCCGCTCGTCAGGGCGTTCAAGTACCGCTTCGACTATGCGTACAACCACACCCTCGGCAACCTGTTGATCACGGCTCTCGCCGACGTCGCCTCGTTCACCGAGGCAATCGACATCTGCGAGCGCATCCTGAATTGCGTCGGGCACGTGTACCCCTCCACGCTCGATCCCGTCATCCTCGAGGGGAAGACGCGCGACGGCAGGTTGCTCCGCGGCCAGTCGACCATCGCGCATAGCGAGACGGCGCTCGACCGGGTTTGGCTCAACCCCAGCCACGCCTCCGCATACGAGCCCGCCCTCGAGGCGATCCGCGCGGCCGACCTCATCGTGCTCGGCCCCGGCTCGCTGTTCACCTCGATCATCCCGAACCTGCTCGTGCCCGGCATCACGGATGCCATCCGCGAGAGCGGTGCTGCAACCGTGTTCCTGTGCTCCGTGGCCGACATGCAGGGCGAGACCTGGGGGCTCGATTGCTCCGAGCACGTGGATGCCGTCCTCGACCACGGCATGGAGGGGCTTCTCCATGCGGCGTGCGTGCAGGGGACGCGCAATTCGAGCGACCCGAACACGACGAGCGAGCTCATCGCGATCGGCCAGCTCGAGGTCGGCACCGTCAAATCGCGAGAGTTCGAGACACTCACCACATCCGGCGAGGAGCGATCTCCGGCCACGAGGCGCGCGGCGAGCAAGGCCATCCGGTCGGTGCCTTTCGACCGTGAAATCGAGGCGAGGATCAAATCCCGTGTGCCCGTGCTGCTCGAGCGCAAGCTCGTGGATCCGGTGTATCCCACCTGGCATAGTCCGCGGGCGCTCGGCGAGGTCTTCAAGGGGGTGCTCGAGATTTGTCGTTCGCAGGCGAGATAAGGGACGAGCTCGCACGCGTCGAGCCGGAGTGCGAGGGCTGCAAGCTGGCAGAGCTCTCGGCACTCATCCGCATCGAGGGACGGCTCTCGGCGAGCTATCGTCTCGAGCTGACCACCGAGACCGCATCGGTGGCGCGCCGCATCGTCGGGCTCGTCCACGATGTGTTCGGTCTCAAGACCGAGATAACCACACGGCGCAGCGTGCTGCACAAGTCGTACAACTACCTCATCACCATTCCGGCCCAGCTCGGGCTCGAGGACGCCCTGCGAAAACTCGGCATCCTCTCCGATGACGGCCTCGAGTTCGGGGTTTCCCACGCACTCGTGACCAAACCGTGCTGCCGGGCAGCTTACCTGCGCGGCGCGTTTCTGGGAGGCGGCTTCATCTCCGATCCGCGGGGAGACTTCCATTTCGAGCTCACGACGAGCCACGAGGAGCTCGCCCAGGGGCTTGTCGGCCTCATGGCCGAGCTCGGCATCACCGCCAAGGCCTCTCTGCGGCGGGGCTCCTACGTCATCTACCTCAAGGGCGCCGATGCGATTGCGGATTTCCTGGCGCTGACCGGCGCGCATCGCGGCGTGCTCGCCATGGAGAACGTCCGCGTGACCAAGTCGGTCCGCAACGACGTCAACCGGCGTCTCAACGCCGAGATGGCCAACCAGGCCAAGAGCATCGATGCCGCCATGGAGCAGGTGAAGACCATCCAGAAGCTCATCGACGAGCGCGGTCTCGAATCGCTCTCGCCGGCATTGCGCGACCTGGCTCTTTTGCGCCTCGCGCACCCAGATGTTTCTTTGAGGGAATTAGGTGAATTAGCCGAGCCGCCGCTGTCCAAGTCGGCGGTATACCATAGAATTAGACGTATAGAGGCAATAGCCGAAGAAGCGAGATGAAAGTTCGGTAACTAAGGCATAGGCCGCGCGTGCAAACGGGCAGTCCGTTGACGTGCGGCCGCGGCGAGTGAAAGGATTTCGATCGTGGCAATCAAAGTTGGCATCAGCGGTTTTGGACGCATCGGCAGGCTCGTTTTCCGGGCGATGGAGAAGGATCCGGACTTCGAGGTCGTTGCAATCAACGGCTCGAGGGACCTCGTGACGGCCGCCCATCTGCTCAAGTACGATTCCGTGCACGGGCGCGTGTTCGATTCCGTCGAGGTCGTCGGAGACGGCATCGAGGTCGATGGCAGGTACGTTCCCTTCTACAACGAGCGCAACAACCTCGCCGACATTCCCTGGTCCGAGCACGGTGCCGAGATCGTCATCGAGTCGACTGGCAAGTACAAGACCGGCGAGGAGGCCGGCGCGCATATCGGCGGCACGGTCAAGAAGGTCATCATCACCGCGCCTGGCAAGGATGTCGACGCCACGATCGTCATGGGCGTCAACGAGGAGATCTACGACCCCGAGAAGCACAACGTGATCTCGAACGCCTCCTGCACCACTAACTGCCTCGCTCCCGTCGTCAAGGTCCTCGATAAGGCCTTCGGTATCAAGCGCGGCTACATCAACACGATTCACAGCTACACGAACGACCAGCAGATGCTGGACAAGTCGCACAAGGACCTGCGTCGCGCGCGTGCCGGTGCCGTTTCGGTCATCCCCACCACGACGGGCGCCGCGAAGGCCGTCGGCGTCGTGCTGCCGCACCTCAAAGGCAAGCTCGATGGCATGGCGAGCCGCGTCCCGACCCCCGATGGCTCGATGGTCGACCTCGTGGTCGAGCTCGAGAAGGAGGTCACGAAGGATGAGGTCAATGCCGCGGTGAAGGCTGCTTCCGAGGGCGATATGAAGGGCTACATCGAGTACTGCACCGATCCGATCGTCTCCGTGGACGTCATCGGCAACCTGTACTCGGCCGTGTTCGATAGCCAGCTGACCATGGTGCTCGGCGAGCCGTCGAACCTCATCAAGGTCATCGCCTGGTACGACAACGAGGCCGGTTACTCCGAGCGAGTCAAGGACCTGGCCAAGTACGTCATGCAGAAGTAGTCCTTCGTTTGTCAATCAGAATCGAGGAAACATGAAGAGCATCCGAGACGTCGATGTTGCAGGCAAGCGCGTGATCATGCGCGTCGATTTCAACGTGCCGATGTCCAAGGAGGGCACGGTCACCGAGGATAAGCGCATCCGCGGTGCGTTGCCGACGATCCAGTATCTGCTCGACAACGGCGCGCGCATCGTGCTCGCCAGCCATCTGGGCCGTCCGTCGGGCAAGGGCTTCGAGGCCGCCTACTCGATGGTTCCCGCCGCGCGCGTTCTCTCGCGCCTCATCGGCAAGGACGTGAAGGTCGTGCCGGTCGTGACCGGAGAGAAGGCCGTCGAGGCGTCCAAGGCCCTCGCCGATGGCGAGATCATGATGGTCGAGAACCTGCGCTTCGACGCCCGCGAGAAGAAGAACGCCTACGACTTCGCCCGCGAGCTCTCCGAGCTCGGCGATATCTACGTCGACAACGCCTTCGGCTGCGCGCATCGCAGCCATGCGTCGATCGACGCCATCACGCACTTCCTCCCCTCGTATTCGGGCTTCCTGCTCGAAGAGGAGGTCAAGACCCTCACCGGAGTGGTCGACAATCCCGTCCGCCCGTTCATGGCGATTCTCGGCGGAGCGAAGGTTTCCGATAAGATCGCACTGGTCGACCGCATGCTCGACAACGTCGACGTCCTCATCATCGGCGGCGGCATGTGCTTCACGTTCCTGCGCGCCAAGGGCCTCAGCACCGGCACGTCGCTCGTCGAACAGGATTGGATCCAGCGCGCCGGCGAGATGCTCGCCAAGGCAGAGCGCAACGGCGTGAAGCTCCTCCTGCCGGTGGACTTCGTCGTGGCCGACATGCTCCAGGAGGATGCCGCGACCGCCATCCGTGGCGTGGATGAGATTCCCGACGATATGATGGGGCTCGACATCGGTCCCGCGACGTGCGAGCTCTTCGCGCGTGAGATCGCCGCGGCCAAGACGATCGTGTGGAACGGTCCGATGGGCGTCTTCGAGATGAAGCCGTTCGAGGATGGCACGCGCAAGGTCGCCGAGGCCCTCGCTGCCAACACCGAGGCCACGACGGTCGTCGGTGGCGGTGATTCGGCGGCTGCCGCCGCCAAGTTCGGCGTCGAGGAGAAGATGACGTTCATCTCCACGGGAGGCGGTGCCTCGATGCAGCTGCTCGAGGGAACCCCGCTGCCGGGAGTGGTCGCGCTCGACGCGCAAGACTAGAACCTCAAGGGACAAGGAGCGAGCGACATGCAACGTCGTCCTGTCATTGCGGGCAATTGGAAGATGAACATGACCTGGGCGGGCGCCGTAAAGCTCGCCCAGGCGGTTTCCGATAGCACCCACGGTCTCTACAAGAACATCGACATCGTGATGTGCCCGCCGTTCACGGCGCTCAAAGCCGTCGACAACGTGATCGAGTTCGACGGCTCTCAGGCAAAGCTCGGCGCGCAGAACGTGCATGAGACCCTGCCCGAGGGCAAGGCCGCCTGCACGGGCGAGGTGTCTGTCGAGATGCTGCGAGAGCTGCAGTGCTCATATTGCATCATCGGTCATTCCGAGCGACGCGAGGCAAACGGCGAGACGGACGAGCTCGTCAACGCCAAGGCGAAGCTCCTCCTTGCCCATCGCATAACGCCGATCATCTGCTGTGGCGAGAGCGCCGAGGTCAACGAGGCCGGCGGTTCCGAGGAATTCGTGACCGCGCAGATTCGCGCCGCCCTCGATGGGCTGACCGCCGAGCAGGCCGCCACGATCGTCATCGCATACGAGCCGATTTGGGCCATCGGGACCGGCGTTGTCCCCACGCCCGAGGGAGCGGACGCAATCTGCGGAGCCATCCGCTCGCTCGTCGCAGAGCTTTTCGGTGATGACGTGGCGCAGCGAATTCGCATTCTGTACGGCGGCTCGATGAAACCCGAGAACGCCGAGTTCTTCCTCGCCATGCCCAACATAGACGGCGGCCTCATCGGCGGAGCGTCGCTCGACGCCTCCAAGTTCGTCGAGATCATCAAGGCATGCGAGAACATCAAGGTCAAGCAAGGTTAGGTGGGAACCATGAAGACTCCTGTGCTGCTGACGATCCTCGATGGGCTCGGCCTCGATGAGCCGAGCGACATCAACGCAGTATCCCTGGCGAACAGTCCGTACCTCGACAGCCTGCTGTCGGGCGAGCGCTATCCCATGCGGAAGATCGAGGCCTCGGGTGAGGACGTCGGTCTGCCCGCGGGACAGATGGGCAACTCCGAGGTCGGCCACCTCAACATCGGGTCGGGTCGCATCGTCTACCAGGACCTCTCGAAGATCAACAACGCGATTGCCGACGGCTCGTTCTTCGAGAACGAGGTGCTCGTCGCGCAATTCTCCAGGCTCGCCGAGACCGGGGGAGCCCTGCATCTGCTCGGGCTGCTCTCCGACGGTGGGGTGCATAGCGAGTTCACCCATCTCCAGGCGATCATCGACATGGCCGCCGACCGCGGCGTGCGCGAGATCTACGTGCATCCGTTCCTCGACGGCAGGGATGTGTCGCCCACGAGCGGCCTTGGTTTCGTCACGGAGCTGCAGGACTTCGCGGCGGAGGTGTCGAAGCGCGCCGGCAACACCGTGCAGATCGCCTCGATCGGCGGTCGCTACTACGCGATGGACCGCGATAACCGCTGGGATCGTGTCAAGCGGGCCTGGGATGTGATCGTGGTTCCCGAGCCCGATACGGTCCGCTTCGTCGGCAACCTGCCCGCCTCGGATATCGTCGCGTACTCGTATGCCGACGGCATAACGGACGAGTTCCTCGAGCCCGTGTGCCTGAACCGGCGCGGCGTGATCGACGGCGACGGTGTGATGTTCTTCAACTTCCGCCCCGACCGCGCCCGCGAGATGACGCGCGCGTTCACGCAGGAGGACTTCGCGCAGTTCGATCGTGTGCGCGCCCCGAAGGTCGATTACGTGTGCATGACCGGCTACGACGAGACGTTCGACCTCCCCGTGGCCTTCCCGAAGACGATTCCGCCCATGGTGCTCGCCGACAAGATCGCCGAGATGGGAATGCGCCAGTTCCACATCGCCGAGACGGAGAAGTACGCGCATGTGACGTTCTTCCTCAACGGCGGCGTCGAGGAGGCGAAGGAGGGGGAGCGACGCGTCCTCATTCCGAGTCCGAAGGTGGCGACTTACGACCTGCAGCCCGAGATGAGCGCGGTCGAGGTCACGGATACGCTGATCGAGGCCATGCGCGCCGGAGAGGCCGAATTCTACATCGTCAACTACGCGAACTGCGACATGGTCGGCCACACGGGCGTAATCCCCGCGGCGGTAAAGGCCGTCGAGACCGTGGACGCCTGCCTCGTGAGGCTCATCGGCACGCTCGAGGAGCTCGGCGGCGTCGGCCTGGTGATTGCCGACCATGGCAACTGCGACAAGATGGTGACCGACGACGGCGCTCCGCATACGGCGCACACGACGGCACCCGTGCCGCTGATCGCCATCGACGCGAGCGGCAGCGGGCGCGAGATCTCGTTCGTCGAGGGGGAGGGGCGCCTGGCAGACGTTGCCCCGACGCTCTTCGACCTCGCCGATATCGATGATGTCCCCGAGGAATGGACCGGTCGTTCGCTGCTCGCGTAAGCGTATGGGTCGGCAACGACCGCTGCATCCGGCCCCTCGAGGCAATGCCTCGAGATGCGTTTCGGGCAAGGATAATTGCCATTGGCGTGCGCTGTCAGGCTCTTGGCGAAGTGCTCCCCTTGCCTGCCGATGGGGTGGGGCATATACTAACGATTCCACGGGCAATCGCGGTTGCCCTGATTTGATGTTTAGCTAGAGGAGTTAGTTTTGAGTCCGCTGCTTGTTATCGCAATTATTCTCTGGGCCATCTCCGGTGTTGGCCTTGTCGTGATGATCATGCTTCATTCCGGTAAGGGAACGGGCATCAGCGATATTCTCGCGAGCTCTCTTTCCGGCAACATGGGCACCACCATCGTCGAGAAAAACCTCGACAGGATTACCGTTATCCTTGCAATCGTATTCTTCGCGATGATTTTCCTGATGATGGTGATATATCCGCATTAGTTGTGTTAACATGCTTTAGCGTTCGCCCGAGGGGCGAGAAACATACATGTCGGTGTGGCGGAACGGCAGACGCGCTAGCTTGAGGGGCTAGTGTCCGCAAGGACGTGAGGGTTCAAATCCCTCCACCGACACCATTAAAAAGAGAAGCGCCCAAAAGGGCGCTTTTTTAATGGTGTCGGTGGAGGGATTTGAACCCGGCAGGGTTTTGTCAACTTTGTTCGGAAATGAATAGGGATTTCGGGCAATTGGAAGTTAATCTGACAACTTCGTTCGGTAATGTATGTCCAATCCATACATTCCCGAACAAAGTTGCCATGACGAGCGGTCTGCAAGGAACGACGCCGCGATTGCATCGTTTCACTTGGAAAAACCCTTGAGCGTCCATTCCCTGTTTCCCTGTTCTACAATGGGTTTTGCGGGTTTTGACCCGTTATATCCGTTCACGGCGACAGGGGAGCATGATGAAACAACCCATTGATGCCGCGGGAATCAACGAGCTTATAGACAAGGCGTTCAAGATTCGCGCCGACCTCCTGAAGTTCTCGACCCGCATCAACATGAGTCATCTTGGTGGTGAGATGTCGATCATAGATATGGCGACAGCGCTCTACTACCGCTATCTGAACTACGACTTCTCCAATCCCAAATGGGAGGATCGCGACCGCTTCATTCTCTCCAAGGGCCATTGCAGCGAGGTGCTGTACATGATCTGCGCGGATAAGGGGGCATACACCGTCGACTACATCGTCGACCACTTCGAGTGCCTGGACAAATCGCAGTTCGGACAGAATTCCAACCGCAAGTACGTGCCCTTCATCGAGGTCTCGGCCGGTTCTCTTGGTCACGGCCTCCCCATCTCGGTCGGTTATGCGCTGGGAGCCCGCAAGAAGGAGAAGAACTACCGCATCTTCGTCCTGACGGGCGATGGCGAGCTCGATGAGGGCACCAACTGGGAGGCGATGATGGCGGCCGCCCACTACCAGCTGGGCAACCTCACGCTGATAATCGACAAGAACGAGCTCAGCATGACCGGTTTCACCAAAGACGTGATGAACATCGATCCGCTCGATGAAAAGCTCAGAGCTTTCGGGTTCGACGTGCTGGAATGCGACGGCAACGACATGGAGTCGGTGTGCCGCACGCTCGAGAAGCTCCCCGAACCGGACTACACCGTCCGTCGCGCCCCCACTGCAATCATCATGCACACGACCAAGGGTTTCGGCGTGGACTTCATGGAGAACAACAACAAATGGCACGGTGGCGCACTGGCCATCGAACAGCTGGAGGAAGCGCTCGCGTCGCTCGACCGGAAGCGCGCCCAGATTGCCGAGGAGAGGGGTGAGCGATAATGGCAGTCGAAACCACCATGAACTTCGATCAGCTGCTCTCTAGCGCCCGTGAGGCCTATGGCGAGGAGCTCCTGCGGATGGCTGACGAGGGCCTCGACTTCGTCTTCACGTACACCGACAACGTTGCGGCGTCGACCGCTGCCGGCAAGATGTGCGCGAAGTATCCCGAGCGCTGCTTCAACCTCGGCATCGCCGAGCCCAACCAGGTGGGCGTCTCGTGCGGGCTCGCGCTTGCGGGCAACGTCGTGTACTCGCAGGTCTTCGGTCCGTTCCTGCCGCTGCGTGCAGCCGACCAGATTCACACGGACATCGCCTACAACGATGTGAACGTGCGCCTCATCGGAACGCATGCCGGCGTCACCTCGGGCGGAGGCCCCACGCATAACACCATCGCCGACCTCGCCCTGTATCGCGCGATTCCCAATCTCACGATCGTGGTTCCCGCCGATGCCGGGCAGTGCGTCAAGATGATCCGGCAATCGCTCGACTTCGAGGGTCCGATGATCATCCGCATCAACAGGGGCGGCTCGCCCAACGTCTACGCCAACAACGATTACGAGCTGGAGTTCGGCAAGGCGATCGAGACGGTTCCCGGTAACGACGTGACGATCATCGCCACGAGATCGCCGGTGTACGACGCGATGCTGGCCTCCAAGGAGCTGGCGGAGAAGGGCATCAGCGCGCGCGTGATCGACATGCACACGGTCAAGCCGCTCGACACCGACATGATCGCCAAATGCGCGCAGGAGACCTCGTGCATCATCACGGTGGAGGAGGCGTCCATCAACGGCGGCCTCGGCAGCGCCGTGGCCGAGTTCCTGCTCGAGAGCGGGTATCATCCCAAGTTCGCGCGCATCGGCCTGCCCGATGAGTTCGCGGTGCTTGGCGCCCCCGACGCGGTCTACCATTACTACAAGATGGACAAGGACGGCATCGTGGCGAAGGTGCTCGAGCTGATGGGATAGCGCCTGTCACGAAAGTCGTCCGGTGACAAACGTGACAGTTGGCAGCTGGATGATGCGAGTGACAAAAAAGCGCCCGGGGAAACCCGGGCGCTTCTGCGTTCGATGGAGGCGACGACCGGATTCGAACCGGTGATGAAGGCTTTGCAGGCCTCTGCCTTACCACTTGGCCACGTCGCCATTCCAAAAGCGCCCCAAGAAGGGGCGCTCGTTTTGCAATGGAGCGGACAACGGGACTCGAACCCGCGACCCTCACCTTGGCAAGGTGATGCTCTACCAACTGAGCCATGTCCGCGCAGGAACCTATTTTAGCAAGCAAATTCGAGAGCGCAAGTGTAAAACCGTTCACGGCGAAAATTGTCACGAAATCATCCCGGCTCATTGCACCGGGTCGGCCCATGTTCCAGGGCGACTCGCCGGGAATCCGGGGTTCCGCCGGAAGGCGCGGCGCCTGTTCCCGAGACCCGGCAGTATGGCCGGAGAACCTCCCCCGGACAACATCGCCGTGCGCTTCCGAATGCGCTATCGGACCTCCACGCGCCGTTCATCGTCCACACGTGCCTGCTCTTTTGACAAGGGTGCCGAGTCTGCTAAACTAACGGTTCGCGACGCGAGTTGTTGCAACAAGGGCGTTTAGCTCAGGGGGATGAGCGCTTCCCTGACACGGAAGAGGTCACAAGTTCAAATCTTGTAACGCCCACCATGAAGAACGCGGGCCGGAGGCAAGAGCTTCCGGCCCGCTTTGCATGCTCCTATCCTTCCCGCGTGACCCATCCGCCTCGCCGTGGACCAACCTCCCGCATGATGATTCCAGCCATTTACATCCGCACCATGGAAAGAAAGCGTCTCGTCAATTAACCTACCAATTCAATAGGAAAACAATTAAAGAGGTTTGGGATTGCGAAACAGGGGACACGATGGGCATCACCGATTATCATGAGGCGAACCGACGCTCGATGGTTGAGTTCTTCGAGGCTGGGTCCAAGCAAACGCGGCGCCTTGGTTTCGAGCTCGAGCACAGTCTCGTGCACAAGCACACGGGAAAGACGGCCACATATGACGAGCCCGGCGGAGTCTGCGATGTCCTCATGCGCTTGTCGGAGCACTACGACGAGCAGATCCTCGACGACGGCAACCTCATCGGGCTCTCGCGCCCAGGCGAGGTAATTACCCTCGAACCCGCTGCCCAGCTCGAGATTTCGGCCGGGCCCTACGATACCATTCCCGAGATCGAGCTCACTTATCTCGTTTTTCGCCGCAGGCTCGAGGCCGTGCTCGAGGAGTTCGGTCTCTATGCGCCCCTGACCGGCTACAACCCCGTTGATAAATCTGATGATCTCGAAATAATACCCAAGTTCCGCTACGAGCGCATGAACGAGTTTCTCGGCAAACAGTCGCCATACGGGCAGTGCATGATGCGGGGCAGCGCTTCGCTGCAGGTATCGATCGACTTTGCGAACGAGCGCGATGCCATGCGCAAGCTCCGCATCTCCTCGGCTATCGCGCCGATCCTCGCGCTCATCACAGACAACGCTCCGGTGTTCGAGGGCGAGCCGCGCAAGCATCAGCTCGTTCGAACGTACATCTGGTCGCACATGCATCCCGACCGCGTGGGAACCGTGCCGGGCATCATGCGCCCCGACTTCACATTTGCCGACTACGCAGACTACGTCCTTTCACGTCAGGCGATTCTCATACCAGGCGATGACGGCTGGATTTCCGCTGGCGATTCCACGTTTGACGATCTTTACGCGAATCGCCGCATGACCAAACGCGACATCGAGCATGCTCTTTCCATGGTGTGGCCAGATGTGCGCCTGAAGAGCTTCGTCGAGATTCGCCCGGCAGACGCAATGCCGTTCGAATACTCAATTGCCTACACGGCTCTCATCAAGAATCTCTTCTACGACGAGCGGAATCTTCGCGTGCTCGAGGAGCTGCTCGAGGGCATCGGCCACCCCGATGTCGACTCCGCGAAGAAATCCCTCTTTGCCGACGGGTACCAGGGGAGGGTGTATGGCCGGCCAGCGCATTTCTGGGCCGATGAGTTGCTGCTTCTCGCTTCTGGCTCGGCGACGCGAGAGGAAAACGACTACCTCGAGCCCTTGCAGACGATGGTTGGCCACCGTTTCACACTCGCGGGGGTTTGGAAGGCGAGCGAGGAGCGTGCGGCAGAGCACTGCACTCCTGCGGGCACCGACTCCGGGTCGCGAGGCTTCGTGCCCCGCATAGGCATTCTTCCCCGCTACGACTTCGAATTCGGAGACGTCTCGACCACCGAAGGGTACATGAGCGCCGTCATCGCCGCGGGAGGATTCCCCTTCGTGCTCCCCCACACGGGAGATCCGGCCCTGTACAAGCGCATCATCGAGACGAGCGACGGCTTCGTCGTTCCTGGCGGGCACGATATTTATCCCTCCGTCTACGGCAAGGAGCGAGAAGCGCACCTCAACCGTCCCGTCCACGGGCGCGACGAGATGGAGTCGACGCTCATTCCGGCAATCATCGAATCTGGCAAACCGCTTCTGGGAATCTGCCGCGGCATGCAGATGATCAACGTTGCCTGCGGTGGCACACTCCACCAGCACATACGCACTGCCAACCCAGAGTCCGAGATTGTCCACATGCAGGAGAGGCCTTTCAACCGCGCCACGCATTCGGTGTCGGTGGAGGGGAAGAGCATTCTTCGTGGCATCGTCGAGTCCGATGAGCTCGAGGTCAACTCGATGCATCACCAGTGCGTCGACGAGCTCGGAGACTCGCTTCGGGTTTCCGCGGTCGCGCACGATGGAACCATCGAGGCCATCGAGTCGACGGGTCCCACGTTCGTGCTCGGCGTCCAATGGCATCCGGAGCTGCTCTGGCGCACCTGCCCCGAGGCGGCTCGCATATTCAAGCGTCTCGTGCGCGAGGCATCGCGTCTCGAGGAGAGTATGGCGTCTGCGTTGCTGTAGCGCCCCGCACCCTCGCCCGCCGGTTCTGCTGGTGCGCTCGCCCTCCCAGTGGCCGTCGTGTTAACTCCTCTCGTTTGTGTTCCGTATTCCACGGGGCAGAGTCCCCCGGTTAGTTGTAGTACAGATATGCGCATTGTTATACGCATTGGCTCCTTTTGCGTCTGGCGCACCATGCCGTTCCCGTGCCTGCCGCTCCTTCCCCGATGCCGTACAATTTACGCATCGGATGTTCAAGGCGGGTTGGCGAGAGGAGGGCCGATGCTTTGTCCCGATTGCGGAATGCAGCTGCTGGACGAGGAGTCCGTCTGCCCTTCGTGCGGCAAGCCCGTCATCCCCGATGACGAGATGTGGGTCGAGTTCCACGGCGCGCCGCCGAAAGGCCATGTGGGCGCTTCCGGCAACGATGCGGGCCCCGACAGCACGCAGATGATCGGCTCCGAGGATCCCACGATGGTGAGGGTGCCCGCCGGCGATGCTCCCGCGGAGGGCACCGAGGTGCTCGTCTTCGGCGGCGAGTACATCTTCGACGACCCGGATGAGACGGGCCGCCTCGGCTCGAACGACCCCACTGCGGTGAGGGGCGCGGCACGGGAGGCCGCCCTGGCGGAGCCGGCGCACGTCATGCCCTCCAAGCAGGGAATCATCGACCTGACGCCCGACGAGGTCATCCACGCCGTCGAGAGCGCGGAAGTCGGGGAGGTCGCGGAGCCAGCGGCGCTCGCCGAAACGGTCGATGCCGCGCTCGACGCCATAGGCAGCGGTTCGCCGGCAACCGAGCCGGTCGACGCTCCGGTTCCCGCCGAGCCGCCCGCCGCCGACGCCGTGACCCCCGATGAGCCTCCGGCCGAGCCAGCTCCGGCCGTCGAGCCCGCGGTTGCGGCAGAGGACGCGACCGAACTCCTCGGCTCGGAGTTCCCCACGGCCGCGAAACCCGCGCACGATGGCGCCGGCTCGGATCCCGACAAGAACATGAGGATGGACATCGACCCGCTCGCGAGCTCCGGTGCGCTCGACGCGCTCGGCTCGCTCTACGACACGGGCGGCATGGAGTTCCCCATCGAGGGTATGGAGGACAACCGGAAGCGCTCTGCGGGCAAGGAGCTCCACGGCGCGCGCGACGGCGAGGGCGAGTCGTTCGGGCGCAGGCGCCGCAAGGGCATCATCGCGCTCGTGATCGTGATCGTTGCGGCGGTAATCGCCGCGGGCGTCTACATGTTCGTAGTTGTCTGGCCGGCGCACGCCGTCTCCGACGACGAGGTGCGCCAGACGCTGCTGCACGACACCGAGTTCATGGCCGGTCGCGCCTCCGATATGTACGTCGCCGAGGAGTCCTACGACCTGAAGAACCTGAACATCGATGAGCGGACCGCCGATGAGGATGGCCTCAAGATCGAGGCGACGGCGCTGCTCGAGAACCGCTTCTTCTCGGAGTCGGATCATGTCATCCTCGTGTATCCCGACACGGATAACGCCGAGGATTACACGCTCGAGGTCGCATCGCATGATGTGCGGGCGGTTCGGGGCATCTCGCAGGATGCCGAATACGGTATCTATGATGCGAACCCGACGTTCGACCAGGCGTCGCAGACCTGCTCGCTGGAGCAGAAGCGCGCCGAGGCATCGGGCAATCGCTGGTGGTTCACCGAATCCGGCGAGATCAAGCTCGCCTACGAGTTCTCTAACGATGCGTGGAAGCGCACCGTCGCCGACACGAGCAACCTCACCTCGAGCTTCCAGCATATCGTCGGCTCATACGGAATGGATGACTCGCGGCTCAAGTCGTTCACGATCCGCAGCGTCGACAACGAGACGGGCTCGTTCAAGGGCACGTTCACCTGGGAGAAGGAAGGTTCTGGGCTCTTCGGGTCGCGCGAGATGGAGGGAAGCTTCTCTGGAACCGTGCACCGCGATGGAACGGTGGAGGCCGCTGTCGGGGATGCTCCGGGGACGATGGCGTTCACCGGCTCGTTCGGCGACGGCGAGTCGCTCACCATCTCGGGAACGGTCTATCTCGACAGCGCCCTTTCGACGCTCGGGTTCACCGATGCGCCCACCATGGAGTTCAAGAACGTGACGCTTACGAAGGGCGATGAGGCGGAGCCGGTCGAGCCCGCCGCCGACGCCCAGCAGGACGATGCCGCCGGGCAGCAGGCCCAGGACGCGGCCGACTCCACTGGCGGCGACGCGTCGGATGACAGCCAGTACGGGTCCGACGGCGCCATCGAGGGCGAGGCCACGGACGGCGGCCTGGAGGATGGCTCGGACGGCGGCGCGACGAACGGCCCGGATGGGCAGTCGACCATCGAGCCGGAAGCCGGCTTCGACAACGCCCCCAGCTTCGAGAACGCGCCGTGGTCGCCCTTCAACGGCCATCGCAGCATCTTCAACCGGGAGGGGTCGGCGTTCTAGCATGGGCGGTCAGGAGGAGAAGACGAACGTAATGCGGCTGCTCGATGCCCATGGCGTCGACTATGAGTGGCGCACGTTCGAGACAGATGGGGCACCTTCGGGTGTCGAGGTCGCTGAGATTTTGGGCATCGAGCCCGAGCGCGTGTTCAAGACGCTCGTTACCGTGGCGAAATCAGGCGATCACTACGTGTTCATGATTCCCGTCGCCGAGTCGCTCGATCTCAAGAAGGCGGCGCATGCGGTGGGCGAGAAGTCGGTGGCGATGATCAAGTCGAAGGAGTTGCTCCCCCTAACCGGCTACGTGCACGGCGGATGCTCTCCCATCGGCATGAAGAAGCAATTCGCCACCGTCATCGACGAGACGGCCGAGCTCTTCGACACCATCTACTTCTCGGCTGGGCGCATCGGAGCGCAGGTGGAGGTGTCGCCGACGGACCTCGCCACCATGATTGACCTCAAGCAAGCCGATCTCACCGTCTGGTAGCAAGAATAGGCTCCAGCCGGATGCCCCTCCCGAGGAAGGTTTCGCAAAACGTGATTTCGCTCCGGTGATGCAGCTGCGGAGGGAACGCCTTCGGCGTTCTTTAGTCCTCGTTAAACGCATCACCTGCGCGAAATCACTGCTCCGCAATTCCTCGGGAGGGGCATCCGGCCGGAGTCTATTCCTCGCCGTCCAGCTCCTTGAGCATCTGAAGACGGGCGATTTCCTCCTCGTCGATGATGGCGGTCAGCGCCTTCGGGAGGCTGCGTGCGCGCATCGGCGTCATCGCATGGGCGATCTCGCCGTCGAACTGGATGGGCAACGCGGGGCTCGCCTCGATTTCTATCTCGTGCCCGGCGTAGATCTCCATCGCATCGGTGCGCGACGGGTGCTGCCCGCGCCTGTCGAGGAATGCGGCGAAGAGCGCGGGGGCGAGCTGCAGCCGCCTGTCGGCCTTGAGGACGACGGCCTCGAGCAAGCCATCCTGCGCGTCGTTGACATGCGTGACCGCGAGGTCGGGCGAGATCTTCGCGAAGTTCACGAGTATCACGGCGATGCCGGAGGTCGTGTATCTCTCCCCGTCGATGGTGAGCGTGATCTTGGCCTTTTGCGGCCGCTCCGTCATGAGAGCCGAGAGATAGTACGCGCCCTGGCCGAACATGCTCTTGTAGCCATTGGCGCCGCCCATGATCATCGCGTCGTAGCCCGCGCCCGCCATGATGGAAAAGCCCTCGATGCGGTGCTCGCCGGACTCGTCGGTGAACTCCAGCTCGGCGAGGTCGTACTGCTCGATGTTGCGTGCCTTCGCCATCTCGGCGATCGCGCGCGGCTCGGTGGGGCTGCTGAGGTTCGTGCTCAGCAGATTGCCCGTGCCCGCGGGGAAGGGGAGGACCGGCACGTCGCGGTACCTCAACGCATAGCACACGGATGTGACTGTTCCGTCACCGCCGGAAGCGACGACAAAATCGAATGACTCGGCATCGGCGACAAGCGTTTCCATCTTGCAACCAGGCGACACGGTGCGGATAACCGCTTCGTCGCCTTCCGAGATGATGATTCTCAGGAAGTCGTAGATGGCATTATCGCCGAGTCCCGAGCTTTTGTTGTTGATGACCAGGAGTCTCATAAACCGCCCTCTCTTTTCAGCTAAGATGGTAGCACCTAAACCATACTCGGAGAATACGAAGTGCTCATAACAAACGACCAAGACCTCCAGCAGATGCTGGATAAGATAGCTGGCTGCAGGGCTCTGGCAATCGATACGGAGTTCATGCGCGACAAGACCTACCATCCGCTTCTGTGCCTCGTCCAATGTGCGACCGATGACGAGGAGTTCATCATCGACCCGCTGAGCGTGAAGAACCTGAAGGCGCTCGCCCCCATCCTGACCGACGAGCGAACCGTCAAGGTGTTCCATGCGGGCAAGCAGGACCGCGAGCTCATCTTCAGCTATTGCGGCGTCGCAGCATCGCCCGTGTTCGACACGCAAAGCGCGGCGCCGTTGCTCGGCATGCCGCAACAGGTGGGGTATGGCACGGCGGTCGAGACCTTCTGCGGCGTGAAGCTCAAGAAGCTCGACTCGCTCACCGACTGGACGCTGCGCCCCCTCTCGAACAGGCAGATCGACTACTCGCTCGACGATGTCCGCTATCTGCTTCCGATGTACGACAAGATGCGCGAGCGCCTCGAGGAGCGCGGCAGGATGCACTGGCTCGATGCCGAGTTCGCGGCGATGAGCGACCCGGCCACGTTCGAGAAGCCCGAGTCGGAGCTCTGGCATAAGGTGAAGAAGGCGAATTCCCTTCCGCGCCGAAAGCTCGTGCACGTGCAGAGCATCGCGATCTGGCGCGAGCGCATCGCCGCGCGCAGGGATATCCCCCGCAGATGGGTGCTGCCCGATGAGCTCGTCGTCGAGATCAGCCGTGTGGAGCCCACCTCCACGTCCGAGCTGTACCGCATTCGCGGCACGCGCGAGAAGCTCACCTCCTCCATGGCGAAGGACCTCGTGCACCTCATCGAGCGCGGAAAGGAGGCGGCTCCCGAGACTTGGCCGGTCAAGAGCAAGAAGAAGCATGCGAACAACGGGTCGGATGCTCTCGCCGATATGCTGATGGGGCTCGTCCGCGTGCGCGCGAAGGAGCACGACCTCGCACCCCAGGTGCTGGCCGTCCACGACGATTTGGCCGCGCTGGCCTCCGGCGAGCGCGAGGGTCTCGACCTGCTCGAGGGCTGGCGCTACGAGATCGTCGGGCGCGAGCTCGTCGGCCTGCTCGAGGGCCGCGAGATGCTCAAGGTCGAGAACGGCACCATCGTGGCGGTTCCCGTCGAGTAGTCTGCGGTCCGGGACACGGGGCGACAGGCGCAAGCCATCTCGCTTCAGCGTCATCCGACTGCGTCTGTCCACCAGGCCTTCATATGAATATGCTACAAATAGGGTAGACAAAAGAGGCGGCGCGAAATATCCGCATGAAACGACGACAACGCTGCCGAACGAGGAGTGAGTGATATGTCTATCGGTTATCTTTCGGTCATCCTGATCGCGCTGGTGCTGGGCCTTGGGTCGCAGGCGTGGATCAAGCGTACCTACGCGAAGTGGTCGAGGGTCCCCATCTCCTCAGGCATGACCGGCGCCGAGGCGGCTCGCAGGATGCTCGACAGCAACGGGTTGTACGGCGTGGACATCGACATGATCTCCGGCCAGCTGAGCGACAACTACGATCCGCGCACGAACACGTTGCACCTGTCGCGGGATGTCTACGGTGGTCGCACGGTCGCCGCGACGGCGATTGCCTGTCACGAGGCGGGACATGCGATCCAGCATGCGACGGGCTATACTCCGATCAAGGTGCGAAAGGCCATCCTGCCCATCGCCTCGATGGCCTCGAACATCTGGATATTCCTGCTTTTCATCGGCTTCTTCATGAACATGATCGGCCTCGTGTGGGCGGCGATCATCATGTACGCGTGCGTCGTGCTGTTCCAGCTCGTGACGCTTCCGGTCGAGTTCGATGCTTCCGGGCGCGCCCTCAGGGCCATCCAGGGGTCGTTCCCGCTCTCCCATGAGCAGAACGACGGCGCCGCGGCGGTTCTGCGCTCGGCCGCGTTCACCTACGTTGCGGCCGCGCTCGCATCCCTGCTCCAGCTCCTCTACTTCATCGGCATGACCAGGGATTAGGGCTGATGGCCGCGTGCCTTGAGCTGGGCCGGTTGCGCTAGAATTGCTCCTATGAAAAGAGACGCGAACAACGATTTTGCCGGAGGGACGCTCTTCGATCTCTCCGCCGACTCCGAGGCGACCGTGATCGACGTGGCTCAGCCTGTCTCCGACGGGGGAGCCGCCGAGCGTGCCGCCGAAGCTGCCGCGCGCGAGCAAGCCGCTCGTGAAGCCGCTGCTCGCGAGGCTGCTGAGCGTGAGGCTGCCGCTCGGGCGCAGGCGGCGCGGGAGGGCGCGAAACCGAAGGTGCTTTCGGTGTCGCAGGCGCTGCAGATAGCGAAAGGTCAGCTCGAGGCCGTCCGCGTGAGCATCGAGGGCGAGGTCTCCGAGTTCTCCGACAAGCCCGGCTACAAGGCCGTGTACTTCACGATCACCGACAGCAATTGCGCACTGCCGTGCCTTATCTGGAAGAACGATTTCTCGCGCAGCGGCCTGCAGCTGCGCAAGGGAATGCTCGTGCAGATCAGCGGGTCGTTCTCCCTGTATGCCGCCAAGGGCCGCATGAACTTCGTCGCTCGCTCGATCAAGATGGCCGGCGAGGGCGATTTGCGCATGAAGGTCGCGGAGCTCGCGCGCAAGTTGCAGGCCGAGGGCCTCATGGCCCCCGAGCGCAAGAAACCGATTCCCCAGCTCGCGACCAAGATAGCGGTTGTGACATCGCCGCGCGGCAAGGCCGTGCACGATGTGCTGCGGACGCTACGCAGGCGCTCCCCGCAGGTCGAGGTCTACGTGGCGGGTGTTCCCGTCGAGGGGGACGGTGCTCCCGATGCGATCGTTCACGGGCTCCAGGTCGCCGATGCCTCCGACTGCGAGATCATCCTGCTCGTGCGCGGCGGCGGCTCCTACGAGGACCTCATGCCGTTCAACGACGAGCGGGTCGCCCGCGCCGTCGCTGCCTGCCGCAAGCCGGTGGTCACCGGTATCGGCCACGAACCCGATAACTCGATTGCCGACATGGTCGGCGATCTGCGCTGCTCGACGCCCACGGCTGCGGCTGAAGCCTCGGCGGCCGACATCCGGCAGATCGACGCCGTGCTGCAGCAGAATTCCCAGCGCATGTCGAATGCGCTCGTCTCGCGCGTGCAGCAGGGGAAGGCGACGCTCGCGCACTATGCCTCCCGTCCGGTCTTCACCGACCCGAACTTCCTGCTCTCGGGTTACGCCATGCGGCTCGATGTCGATGCCGATCAGCTTGCCCGGGCTCTGCCGGGCATGATCTCGTCTCATAGGGCGGCGCTCGGCCTTGCATCCCAGCGCCTGACAGCCGCGATACCCAACGCCATCGCCGCGAACAGGGGTGCCCTCGAGCGCGCCAGGACCAGTATGCAGGGAATCGGCTCGCATCTGCTCGACGCTAGCCGCGCTTCCCTCGCCGTGTCGGCCGCCCGCCTCGAGGACCTTTCGCCCCTCTCCATTCTCTCAAGGGGCTATGCCATCGCCTACGACGAGGGCGGGCACGTGGTCGCAAGCGTGCAGGATGTGCAGGAGAAGGACAACATCAGCGTGCAGGTGGGCGACGGCCGCCTCGCCTGCACGGTGGAGCAAATCTCGCAAGAGGATATCCGAAATGGAGGAAACGATGAGTGATCAGCAGGTCAAGTCGCCCGCCGACGTGACGTTCAACGAGGGCCTCGCCGAGCTCGAGGGCATCATCCGCGCACTCGAGGGAGGTCAGCTCGAACTCGAGCAGAGCCTCGTGCAGTACGAGCGGGGCGTGGCGCTGCTGCGCGCGCTCCAGGGCAAGATCGCCGACGCGGAGCAGAAGGTCACCGTGCTCCTCGGCGAGATCGAGCCGGAATCTTCCGACGCCGTCGACTCGACGCTCAGCTAAAAGCATGTCAAACAAGGCGGGATTCTTTGTCAGGTCTTCCCGCCGCGAAGAGAGGACACACCATGGCCCAAGTTGACGATTGCATCTTCTGCAAGCTCTCCAATGGGGACATCCCCACCGAGTTCATCCTCGAGACGGAGGACATCGCGGTGTTCAAGGACGCGAACCCGCAAGCTCCGGTCCACGTGTTGCTCGTTCCGAAGGACCACTACGCGAGCCTGAACGACGGTGTTCCGGCCGAGCTGCTCGGCAAGCTGCTCGCGCTCGTTCCCGAGGTTGCGAAAGCCGTCGGCGTCTACGACAGCGGCTACCGTACCATCATCAACACGGGAGACGATGCCAACCAGACGGTGAAGCACATCCACGTGCACGTCGTGGGTGGAAAGAAGCTCACCAACTTCTAGGCAAGACAAAGGGGGCTGACCCCTTTGTCCCGGCAGCGCGTTACAGCAGTCCCTCTTGCTCGAGGCGGTGGATGAGCGGCTCCTCGTGTATGGAGAAGCGCACGGCCGTGTCGGCGGTGATCGTTCCAGCCTTCGCGAGTTGGAAGAGGCTCTGGTCCATCGTCCGCATACCCGCTGCCGAACCGGCGGCAATCACCGAGTCGATCTGATGCGTCTTGCGCTCGCGGATGAGATTGCGGATCGCGGGGTTCGAGACCATGATCTCGAACGCCGGCACCTGTCCGCCATCGACGGTCGGCACGAGCTGCTGGCTGACGATCGCCTGCACGACGAGCGAGAGCTGGATACGGATCTGGTGCTGTTGCTCGGCGGGGAAGGAGTCGACGATACGGTCGACCGTTCCCGAAGCGCTCGTGGTGTGGAGGGTTGAGAATAGCAGCTGCGCAGTCTCCGCCGCCGTCATAGCGGTGGCCACCGTCTCCGGGTCGCGCATCTCTCCGAGCAGGATGATGTCTGGTGACTGGCGCAGGGCCGAGCGGAGCGCCTCGGCATACGTCGCCACATCCGTGGGAATCTCGCGCTGCGTGACGATGCAGGTGCCGTGCCGGTGCACGTACTCGATGGGGTCTTCCAGCGTGATGATATGCCCGGCGCGCTCGTGGTTCATGCGGTCGACGAGGCAGGCGAGCGTCGTCGACTTGCCGGAGCTCGCCGGTCCCGTCACGAGCACGAGGCCCTTCTGGAGCTTCGCGAGGCGCAGCACCTCCTCGGGAATGCCGATCTTGGCGGGGTCGGGCAGACCGAACGGGATGACGCGGATCACCGCCGAGTACGAACCGCGCTGGCGAAACACGTTGGCGCGAAAGCGCCCGACGCCGGGGATGGCGAACGAGAAGTCCTCGTCGTGGTTCCCGTTGTCGCGCATCGCAGCGAAATCGCGACCGGCCACCTCGTAGATGCCCTCGACGACCGTGCGCGTGTCATCCGGCATGAGCATGGTGTCATCCAAGCTCTTGATGGCGCCCTTCGCAGCATACGAAAGCGGTCGGCCGGCCACGACGAAGATGTCGGAGGCCTCCATCTCGATCATGTCCTTGAGCAATGCTTGCAGGTCCATATCCGCCTTCTTCCTCTCCGTCCCGGGCGATGAGTCAAAAACGACCGTCGTCATCAACTCATTCGCCGTTCTCAACACTATACAGGGTTCCTATCGGCTGTTCCTCGACCTCGACAGCAGTCATGCGCCACGAGTCGATGCGGATCGGCTCGCCCGCCGTGGCTGCAACTTCGATCTTCAGCGTCCGCCCGCCTTCGCAGGCGAATTCGGCACGCACCGTGTCGCCCGCGAGCGTCGCAGTTGCCTCGACATCGCCGCCCGCCGCCTCTTCGGCCTCATTGCAAAGCGCCGTCAGGCCGGGCTGGTCGACGCCTCCGCCTTGGGCGAGCTCGTCCAGGCCGGCGACGAAGACCTGTGCCGCCGTCTCGTTCTTGTAAAGCTCCTCGGTCGATGCGGCTTGCCGTTGCGAGAGTACGAGCGACGAGTGGGCGGTGGAAACGGCGAGCACCGACAGCACGGCCATGCACAGAATGACGATCAGCGCGAAGACCGAGATCATGCCGATGCCCATGTCTCCTTCATGAGATGCGCGGTGCACGCGTCGAGTGGGAAGGTTGCTCATCGTCCGTCACCTCCCACGTATCGTGCGGTCGTGATGGAGATGAGGGGCTCGCGTGCCAGCTCGGCACCGGCGGGATTCTCCGCGAACCGGTCTTCGGCATCCCATACGGAAATGGTCGCCTGGTAGAGCGTGCCCGCATCGGCCTCGTCGGTCGTCGTCGAGCAGGAGACCACGAAGTCTCCCGACGGATCGGGTGACTCCGCGTTGCCCGACCCGCCGACGAAGGCGGTCGGGTCTGCAGAGAAGCGCTCGGCGGTATCCTGCGCGAGGGCGATCGCCCGAGAAAGGTCTCGGCTCTCGTTGGCCTGGCTGGCCGCATGCGTATACAGCTGCACGAATATGGCGGCAGCGGCGGCGAGGAATACGAGCAGGACGATGGCCTCGACGAGAAACGCCGTTCCCGACCATGCCGGCCGCTCGAAGCGATGGCGTCTGGATGTCAGGTTGAAGCTCATGAGCTCGCCCCCTCGACGCCTGTGCCGGCTGCCGTCTCGATGGCCGCCGAGCCAGCGCTCGCGAGCCGCGTATCGCCTTGTTGGCTACGCAGCGCCGCATGGAAGACGCCGCCGTCCGTCATGATCGACAGAAGGCCGTCATCGTATGTGAATTCGAAGACGTCGGATGCGACGATCTCGAGCGCGTTGTCCGGATTGAGGGGGCGCCCCGCGATGGCGTACTCCTGGACGATAGCCCCGTCATGGAGGTAGAGGCGCGTCTCGTACGTCCCGCTCTCGAGTCTCTCCACGAGCACGAGCGCGTCTCCCTCGGGCCCCTCTGCCATGCGTACCGCATCGGCGGAGTCGTTCATGCGGACGATGTTCACGAGCAGGCCGGATTCCATGTGCAGCTCATCGGATTGCACGCGGGCATCCGACACGCCGCGGTAGATCGACACTCCTATCACGAGGCACGTCATCATGACGATGAAGAACACCACGAGCATCACGATCGCGAATGTGTGACCGCCTCGCCTCTTGCGCGGGACGCCCGTCGCGCCGCCGTATGCAGAGGCAAGAGCAGTGTTGATGTCACGACGCTCGCTCATCGCTGCCTAACCTTCACGGTCGGGGGCACGTTGTCCGCGAACCACTCGTAGTCGACGATGTAGCGGTCGTGGTTGATGGTGACGCCGTAATGTTCCTCGAGGTAGGAGAGCGACGACGGGTACGAGCCCTCGACCGCGGCGCATTGCATGGCGGCCGAGGTGACGGAGTCGTGCAGCGATTGAGCCGCCTGCTCGTCCGAGATGCGCGCGGAAGCGATCGCGAGCAGTATCGCGATGGCGCACAGCACGGCGCAAACGCCGGCGATGATGGCGTTCCTGCGCCTGCGGCGGGCGATCTCCTCGTATGTCAGCTCGTGATACATGCGCCCGCTTTCCTACCCGATGGATCCCATGATGCCGATGAGGGGCAGCATGACGGCGATGAGGGTCACGCCGATCGCAACGGTCAGAAACGCCGCGAACACCGGCTCGATGCGGTCGAGCGCGTCGTCGATCTGGACGATTGCGTCATCGAAGAACGTCGCCGAGAGCTGGGAGAGCGTTTCCTCGGCGCTGCCGGCGCGCATGCCCACTTCCAGCAGGCGCTGGTAGAGCGGCTCGAAGATGCCGAATTCGGAGATGGCCTGCGTGAGGCTCAGCGGGCGGTCGATGTCCGCCATGCTCTCGCTCGCCTTCTCAAGCTTGGCGCGCAGCTCGTCGTTGTCGACGGTCTCGATTGCACGCCGCATGGCCTCCTCGTTCGTGACGCCCGACGAGACGTAGGTGGCGAGTGCCGCCGTGAAGCGGGAGAGCGACAGCTGGTACAGTGCGCCGCGCAGCCCCGGGAGGCGCTCGAACAGGCCCATCGCCCGCTGCCTACCGTCCTCGGTCGAGGTTAGCCGCATTATCCACAAAGCGCCGATGGCGAGGATGACGGTGATGACGAGGGCGACGATTCCGATGACGTGCGAGGCGACCACGGCGGCCGACGAGCCCGCGGACAACGTTCCCGCCATGGTTCCGTACGTCCGGGAGAACACGGGGAGGATGACGGCGTTGGTGAACGCGAGGATAACGGCCATGATGACGAGCAGGGCCGCGGGTCGTGCGATCGCGCTGCGCAGCTTGGCGAACATGCGCGCCTCTTCGTCGTAGTAGACCTCGAGATTGCGCAGCACGGTCTCGAGGTGGCCCGAGCGCTCGCCGATTCCCACCATGTTCTCCGCATACGAGGGGAATCCCCCGGTTGCGCGCATGGCATCGGCAAACGAGCTGCCCTCGACGAGATGCCCGTAAAGCGTCTCGCAAACCTCCTGGAAGCGCGAGTGCGAGCGGTTCTCCGCGAGCATCAACGCGGCTTCCTCGGTCTGTATGCCGGCAGACAGCATGGTGGCGACGCTTCCGAAGAAGGCGCTCAGCGCACTGCTCTCAAGCAGCTTTCCTCCCATGACGTTCTCCTCGTCGTTTCGGCCGCTTCCCGCGGCCATCCTCCATCACGCACGTCAGTAGACGTACCTGTCCGTATATCCTTCTCCGCTTTCGCTGTACTCCGTGTCTCCAACCGATGCGAAGGTCACATCGCAGCGCGACCACGTGTTCGGCGATACCGAGAACGCGGCGGTCTTCCAGGTTCCATCGGCGTACACCATGATCCACGAATGGTAGAGCTGTTCCTTCCCGACATAGCCGGTCATGACCTTCGCCGGCATTCCCATGCTGCGCAGCATCGCCGCCGAAAGAGAGGCGTAGTCGAAGCAGATTCCCTCTCCGGAGGCGAGCGTGCTGTCCGGATCCGGGATGTATCCCGTTGACGTCGCGAGCTCGTCGGCCTTGTCGAAGTCGTATTCGACGTTGTCGGCGACGTACGTGCAGACGGCTGCGACGACCTCTCCCTCGTTGTCTGCGCTCGCGGTCACCTCGCGTGCTTTCGAGACGCAATCGGAGCCTGCGTCGTAGTCGCAGATCTGGTTGGGGATCAGGAAGGGGGCGAACTCGCTCTCGAGCTTCGCGTCGACGGTTGCGCTCTCGAGCTCCACATAGCTGTTGCCCTCGGTGTTCTGCATGATGCGGAAACGGTACGAGCCATCGCCCATGTTCACGGGGAACACCGTGGGCGTGCCATCGTTGGGCAGGTCGTAGTTGTAGGTCTCCTCGCCGTGGACAACCTGGAACTTGAGTCGCGACGAGCTCGTCTCCGCGGCGCCGACCCATCCCTCGTTCACGCCGGAGATGTCGATGCCGTCACCCGAGGCCTCGGGCACGTCGACCGCATCGGGCTGGGTGTATGCCGCTCCCGTGGCCTCGGCTGAGGATGATGTGGGAGATCCGGCGTTCGAGGAGGACCCGCTCCCCTCGGCCGATCCGCAGCCCGCGAGGAGGATAAGCGCGCAGGCGCATGCGGTGGCCATGCAGAGGCGACGGATGCCCCTGGCCATCGGCCTGCCTGTTGCGACTCGCGCGCGACTCACCCGCGCCCCTCCTTCTGCCTTGGCGAGCAGTCGGGACAAAGGGCGATGCCCGCTTTTCGTCCCACTACTGTTCATACCAACAGGTTACTAACCGGTACAACTGATTATTATAATGGTGAGTCGTACGCCTACGTAACGTGATGAACATGCTCAATATCGCCCTTTGCGGACATATCGACTTCGCCGATGACGGCAGCTCGGCAACCGAGCTCCTCGAGAGCCGTTCGCGCGCTGCCGGCTTCGAGGGATGTTCGATAACGGCGTTCGATAACCCCCACGATCTTGTCGAGGCTGCAACCGACACCAAAGCGGACCCGGATATCGATGTGGTCGTCATCGGGGCGGAAGTGGCCGGTATGTCGGGTATCGGGCTGGTGCGAGAGCTTCGCGCGGAGAAGCATGGCTACAAGATTGTCCTGTGCGAGGAGGATTACGAAAACGCCGTCGAGGCTCTCGACCTGCACATCGACGGTTATCTTGTGGCTCCGGTGGCGCATGAGGATCTGAGCGCCCTCATCGACCGGCTGCTCGCGAAGATCCGGGAGTTCCGGGACAACTCGGTCGTCACCCGCTTCCGCGAGGGCGTGAAGCGCATATCCGTCTCGCAGATCGTGTATGCCGAAACCCAAGACCACGCGCAGGTCGTCCATCTGGCCGACGGGACGACCTTCACGGCGAATCTCTCCTCGCAGGGGCTGTTCGACATCCTCGAGCCGAGTGGATGCTTCTTCAAGGCCGGTAGCTCCTACATGGTGAACTTGCGCGCGGTTCGCTTGGTGAACGCCTCGCAATCGACGGCGATAATGGCCGACGGGACGGCGATAACGGTGCCGAGGCGCGTGCGAAAGGCCCTCGAGGAGGCCATCCTGGCGAGCTGACGGTTGCACTCGGCTGGGCTCCCGTTGCTCGCGCGGCGCATATAGGCGGCGATTGGGCAGAGAGACGCACTCTTTGGGGCATGTCGTTTCACGCGTGCGAGCGGGCATGTGGTAAGTTGATTCCATCGAATCAACGAACCAGGGGGTTGAAACCTTGAGCACCAATTCTGCATCCCGTCCCGTGTTTCCGAAGAGGGCGGTCGTGACGGCCGGCATGCCGTATGGAAACAAGGGCCTGCACTTCGGCCATATCGGCGGCGTCTACGTGCCCGCGGACATGACCGCGCGCTTCCTGCGAAATCGCATCGGAGCCGAGAACGTCATGTTCGTGTCCGGCACCGACTGCTACGGGTCGCCCATCATGGAGGGCCACCGCAAGGCGGTCGAGAGCGGTGAGTTCGAGGGGAGCATCGAGAAGTACGTCCAGCGCAACCACTGGAACCAGAAGGACACGCTCGATGCCTACGGGATCTCGCTCAACATCTTCGAGGGGTCGGGACTCGGCTATGCCGCCGGCCCGCATAAGGAGATGACGGATTACTTCTTCGAGACCCTGTACGAGAACGGGTACCTCGAGAGGCTGTCGACCGCGCAGTTCTACGATACCGAGGCCGACATGTTCCTCAACGGCCGTCAGGTGATCGGGCGCTGCCCCGTCCAGGGCTGCAAGTCCGAGAAGGCTTATGCTGACGAGTGCGACTTGGGACACCAGTTCAACCCCGAGGAGCTCATCGCGCCCCGATCGACCATCACCGATACGGTGCCCGAGCTACGGCCCGTGGACAACTGGTACTTCAAGCTGCCCGAGTTCGGGGAGATCATCCGCGAGCATGTGGAGAACCTGCGCGCCGAGGGCGTCGTGCGCCCCTTCGCGCTCGCTGCCATCGAGGAGTTCCTCGAGCCGCCGATCATCTACATCCAGACGAAGTTCGCCGAGGACTTCCAGGCCGTTGCCGCCAAGCTCCCGGCGCATACGGTGCACGAGGCTCAGGAGGGCAAGACGTCCTTCACGGTCGAGTTCGCCAACATCGGCGACAGGGATGCGGCCCGCACCGTGCTCGAGGAGGCGGGGCTGCGGTTCCGCACGGGCAAGACGCTCGTCCCGTTCCGCCTGACCGGCAACATCGATTGGGGCGTCGAGGCCCCGAAGCTCGAGGACGAGGACAGGCTAACCGTGTGGTGCTGGCCCGAGTCCCTCTGGGCGCCGGTCTCGTTCACCGATGCCGTGCTCAGGCGCCGCGGCGGCAAGCCGGGCGATTGGCGCGACTGGTGGTGCTCCGACGACGCGCGCGTCTACCAGTTCATCGGCGAGGACAATATATATTTCTACGGTGTCGCCCAGTCCGCGCTGTGGCCGGCCATGCAGAAGGGCCATGAGCCGCAGGCTGAGGGCACGGGCGAGGACCTGCGCCAGACCGACCTCATCGCAAACCACCACCTGCTGTTCCTGAACTCGAAGGCATCGTCTTCGGGCAAGGTGAAGCCGCCCATGGCCATCGAGCTGCTCGACCACTACAACCCCGAGCAGCTGCGCGCGCACTTCCTCGCGCTCGGACTCGGGCTGAAGTCGGTGAGCTTCCAGCCGAAGCCCTACGACCCCAACGCCAACGAGAAGGCACCCGACCCGGTGCTCAAGGAGTCCGCGCTCCTGACGAACATCTTCAACAGGCTCGCTCGCTCGTGCTTCTACACGGCGCAGAAGATCAACAGCATCACGTTCTCCGTCGGCGACGGGTGCGACTGCGGTCACGAGCACGATTTCGATGACGACTATGCGGAGGAGCGCGCCCAGGAGCATCACCACCATGACCATGACCACCACCACCACGATCACGGCCACGGACCGGAGCACACGCACGAGTACAGCTGCGGCCGCCTGCCCCTCGGGGAGCCGAGCGAGGCGGTCAAGGCGCGCGCCGAGGAGACGATTCTCGAGTACGAGCGCCTCATGAGCCGCTTCGAGCTCCATGCGGTCATGGCGCTCATGGATACGTACCTGCGCGATTGCAACAAGTACTGGGCCGAGAACTCCAAGCGCGCCGACGCGTCCGACGACCCGCAGGACTACATCGACGTTTTGCGCGATGCCTTCTACATGCTGAAGGTTGGCACGATCCTCATGGAGCCCATCGCCCCCATGGGAACCCGCAAGATCTTCGATTACCTGCAGCTCGGGTGCACGATCAACGAGTTCCTGAGCTGGGATCACATCTTCGAGGGCTACGAGCCGTTCGTGACCATCGAGGAGCTGAGGACGGGCACGCACGAGCTCAAGTTCCTCCCGCCGCGCACGGACTTCTTCGAGAAGCACCCCTCTCAGTTCAAGGATTAGGCTGGCATCGCCGAAGAGACAGGATATGCGACCATGAGGCAATCCAATCCCTGGAGCAGCAGCGGAAAAAGCGGGAAGTCCGAGAGCCCGTTCGGCAAGGGCTTCCCGTTCAACTTCGACCTCGGCCGCGAGGAGGGCGAGGCTGACGACTATGAGGTTCCCGGCTCGAAGGGGTCTGGCGGGGGCGCTGGATTCAAGGTTCCCGGAAAATGGCGCAAGCTCGGCAAGAAGCTGCTCGTCATCGCCATCATCGTCGCGATCGTCGTGCTCCTGCTCCTGTATTGGTGGTTCCATCCGCCCATCAACATTCACTCTTCCGACCTGTGGGTGTTCTGCACGATCTTCATCCTGCTCCCGCTCTTCCTGGTCTTTCGCGGGTACCGCAAGGCATACGAGACGGGAACGGACAAACGCGAGAAGGACGATAAGAAGGCCCACCGCTTCAAGCTGTTAAGCCGTGTTCCGGTGATCATCTTGATCATCGGCATCCTCGGCGGCGTTGCCTCGGCGACGTTCTTCCCGTTCAACGCGGGCAAGTACGCGCATGTCCTCGAGACGCAGGAGCTGGACTTCGCGGCCGACATCAAGGAGGTCGACTACAACTCCATCCCGGTCATCGACTACAACTCCGCGGCCCTGCTCGGCAATCGCGCCATGGGCACCATGGCCGACTATGTGAGCCAGTTCGAGATCTCGGGCATATACAGCCAGATCAACTACAAGAACCGCCCGGTGCGCGTCAGCCCGCTCAACTACGCGGGCATCATCAAGTGGATTACCAACATGCGGACGGGTATCCCGGCCTACGTGATCGTCGACATGGCGTCGCAGGACACGAAGATCGTGCGCCTCGAGCAACCGATCAAGTATTCCGAGTCCGACCCGCTCTTCCGCAACATAGACCGCTACGTCCAGTTGAAGTTCCCGTTCTACATGTTCGACCAAAAGTCGTTCGAGATCGACGAGGAGGGCATCCCCTACTGGGTGTGCCCGGTGCAGAAGCGCACCATCGGCCTGTTCGGCGGCACGACGATCTCGCGCGTGGTTCTTTGCAACGCGAGCACCGGCGAGTGCCAGGATCTCGCCGTAGAGGACGTCCCCTCATGGGTCGACCGCGCCTATCCGACCGACCTTCTGATCCAGCAGTACAACTGGAGCGGACTGTACATCAACGGCTGGTGGAACTCGTGGCTCGGCCAGGAGGGCGTCAAGCAGACGACTCCGGGCACAGACGGCATGCTCGGCTACAACTACATAGCGAAGGACGACGACGTGTGGGTCTACACGGGTGTCACCTCTGCGACGGCCGACGACTCGATCATCGGGTTCGTTCTCATCAACCAGCGCACAGCGGAATCCCATTTCTATCCCGTCTCGGGTGCGACGGAGAACTCCGCCATGTACTCGGCCGAGGGTCAGGTGCAGAACCTTCGCTACAACGCGACGTTCCCGCTGCTGCTCAACATCAACGGGCAGCCGACCTACTTCATGGCGCTCAAGGATGCCGCCGGCTTGGTGAAGAAGTACGCGATGGTGGATATCCAGCGCTACCAGAACGTCGCGATCGGCGACACGGTGAGCGACTGCCAGAAGTCCTACAAGGCGCTGCTCGCGACGAACGGCTTCGTCGCCTCCGGCGATGACGCGAGCGGCCTGCAGGAGGCCAAGGGAACCATCCGCACCATGGTGCAGGCGGTCGTGGACGGCAACTCGCACTTCTACGTGACGCTCGAGGACGACGACCATATCTACGACTGCCCCGTCTCGGTGATAGAGATCGTCTCCTACCGCGAGGGCGACTCGATCACCTTCCAGTACTACGAGGGGAGCCCCACCTGCACGGTGATGGGCATCGGGAAGATGAGCGAGGAGGATATCGCCGCGCGCCAGCAGGAGCTGGAGGCGCAGCAGCAGGCGGCCTCGCAGGACGCGCAGGTCGTGGACCAGGCCGCCGCATAATCGGGCGGGGCGTCGGGTGCCTTAACCGGGCCTACTCGTCTTCTTGGATCTCGCGCGCCCTTGTGGCCTCGAGGCCCATTTCGAAGTACTGGATGATCTCGGCGGCGGTCTCCTCGATTGCGCGGTTGTCCGTTCGCACGACGATGCACCCGAGCTTGCGCATGAGAGCGCGTGCCTCGGCGAGGTCCCTTTCTATATACTCCTCGCTTGCGTAGTCGCCTGCGACCTCCAGCGCGGCGCCCAGGCGACGGGCGCGGATATCGGAGAGCAGGTGCACGCTCGACATGAGGCCGAAAATGCGCCAGCTGTCCACCTCGAAGATTTCCTTCGGGGGCTTCATGCCCGGTGCGAGGGGGAGGTTGGCGACTTTGTATCCGCAGGATGCGAGATACATCGATAGTGGCGTCTTCGATGTGCGGGAGACGCCCATCAAGATGATATCGGCCTCCTTGTAGCCCTCGGGCCTCCTGCCATCGTCGTGGTCAACGGCGAAGTCCATGGCCTCGACACGACGGAAATAGGCCTCGTCGAGCTTGCGGTTCGCGCCCGCCTGCCAATGGGGTTCCTCGCCGAGGGCCTTGGCCAAGGTCAGGATCGGCGGGCCAAGCAGGTCGACCTCGGGAAGTCCCATGCCCTTGAGGTACGTCGACACCTCGCCGCGCAACGTGAGGTCGGCGATCGTGTAGAACACCACGGCGGTCGATTTCGAGCGAAGATGCTCGCTCAGGTAGTCCCTCACCTCGGCGATGGACTCGATCTTGGGCAAGAGCTTGACGGTCGGATTCACGACGTCGAATTGGCTGAGAGCGGCGCTTGCCATCGACATCGCCGTGCTTCCTATGGAATCTGACAGCACGAAGATGAGGAGACCGCCCTGTCCCTCGTCCGAGAAGAAGCGATTTTTCTCCGATTTTGTGCTCATATCCATGAAATCTCCAAATTCTGACACGTAATTCTCCCGAAATACCGTTCCCGGGCTTGCAGATTTGTTGACTTTGCGCTCTTGAATTATAATTCATCGCTACGCGCTGCCAGTTATGAGGCAGCGTTCCATTTTGGACACTTTTTCACAGGTGTTCGGAATGTGCATCTGTACCCGGGAGACAAGGTCGTTGCATGGATAGTTCGCTGCGGAAAGGAGTCACGGCATTTGCGGTGTGCCTCGTGCTGACGATGTGCATGCTGCTTGTGAATGCCGGATTCGCGCACGCAGACGACGAAGTGGCCGAGTTGAACGTCAAGGTCGAGGAGACGGCCAAGCAGTACAACGAGGCCAAGCAAAAAGTCGCCGACATCGAAAAACGAATCACAGACAACGAGGCGAAGATCAAGACGCTGCAAGCCGAGATCGACGAGCAGCAAGCCGTGAGCAACGATGCCGTCCGGTCCCTGTATATCTACCAGCGCCAGACGCCTTCGCTCATCAACCTCGTTTTCTCCACCGATGATGTTCACACGCTCTTCGGCACGCTCGATTACCTCAACAGGTACGAGAACAAGAACATGAGCGTCATCAACGAGCAGATCGCGCGCAAGGAGGACCTCGAGGCCACCGGCGTCCAGCTCGAGAAGGACATGGCCGAGGCGACCAAGGCCGAGCAGGAGGCTGAGACCGCCCTCAAGGAGGCCCAGGCCGCACGCGAGGAGGCCATGCAGCGCGCTGCCGAGGAAGCCGCGCGCCAGCTCAAGGAGGCTCAGGAGGCCGCTGCCCGCGAGGCCGCCGAGAAGGAGGCCCAGGCCGAGCTCGAGCGCCAGCAGGCGGAGGAGGCCGCGGCAGACGAATCCGAGGCAGCTGGAGAGGATAGCGAGAATCCCGAGTACGAGGGCGATGAGAATGCCGTCGCCGAAGGCTCCATCAGCAGCAGCGACGTTGCATGGGACAGCCCCAAGGAAGACTTCGTCAACACGTGGGCCGGCCGCATCAACAACTACCTCGCGGGGTCGCCCCTGAGCGGATACGGTGAGAATTTCGCCGTTGCTGCCTGGGATTACGGAGTCGACCCGCGCTGGTCGCCTGCGATTTCGTGCGTGGAGAGCTCCAAGGGAGCGATCTGCTTCCGTTCCCACAACGCCTGGGGCTGGGGTAACTCCGGCTGGGGTAGCTGGGAGGAGGCCATCGACGCGCACGTCTCGGGTCTCTCGAGGGGATACGGATTCTCCCTCACCCTGGGAGCGGCTAAGAAGTACTGCCCGCCGACCTATCAGGATTGGTATAACCGCTGCCTCTCTGAGATGAACAAGATCTAGGTTGGCCTCTCCAGGCTGTTGGTCTTCTTTGCTTGTCCGCCCCCGCTGAGGGGACCCTTTCCAGAACAAGGCTTCGCAAAACGTGATTTCGCTCCGGTGATGCAGCTGCGGAGGGAACGCCTTCGGCGTTCTTTAGTCCTCGCTAAACGCATCACCTGCGCGAAATCACTGCTTCGCAATTGTTCTGGAAAGGGTCCCCTCGTCGGGGGCTACTTGCTTCGCTCGTAGCCACGCACATAAACAGGCGGCAGTTGCTCGGGCCCCTTTTAGGGGTCCTCGCAACTGCCGTAGCTAAAGCTCGGCCGGTCAGCTAGAACTGGGTTGCACGTTGTATGAATATGTAGTGCGTTTGCGGATATGCTCGCTGTGACAGCAAACAATAGTCATATTTGGTTTATGATTGAGAACGGCCCAGAAACAGCCTAAACAAACCCAATCATGAGCCTCTGATAAAAATAGTCGAGTAGAAGGAGACGCAAGTGTCCGAGACAATGCAGCGCGTTTTCGCATTCGGCAAGGATGCCGAGGGGAAGAACGTCACCGAGGGTAACAAGGACATGAGGAATGTCCTTGGCGGCAAGGGCGCGAACCTTGCGGAGATGGCCCAGATCGGCCTTCCGGTTCCCCCTGGCTTCACGATCTCGTGCCAGACCTGCATGGATTACTACCGCAACGGCAACGAGTTCCCCGAGGGCGTGTGGGACGAGGTCGAGACGTACCGCCGCGACCTGGAGACCCGCATGGGCAAGAAGATCGGCGACGCCGATGACCCGCTGCTCGTCTCCGTGCGCTCGGGCGCTCCCTTCTCGATGCCCGGCATGATGGACACGGTCCTGAACCTCGGCCTCAACGATGAGTCGATCAAGGGCCTCATCAAGCAGACCGACAATCCGCGCTTCGCGTGGGATTCCTATCGTCGCTTCGTCCAGATGTTCAGCAACGTCGTCATGGGCGTCGATGGCGACCTGTTCGAGAACGCCATCAACGCCGCGAAGATCGTCCGCGGCGTCAAGGGCGACAACGAGCTGGATGCCGCTGACCTCGAGAAGCTCGTCGGCGAGTTCAAGAAGATCTTCTCCGAGAATGTCTCCGCCGAGGATTACCCGGAGCTCGCCGTCGATGGCGTGGCCCAGTTCCCGCAGGATCCCGACCTGCAGCTCAAGCTCGCGGTGTGCGCCGTGTTCGGCAGCTGGATGAACGACCGCGCCTGCCTCTATCGTCAGCAGAACAAGATTCCGGATGACCTGGGCACGGCCGTCAACGTCCAGACCATGGTCTTCGGCAACAAGGGCAACACCTCCGCCACGGGCGTCGCGTTCACGCGCAACCCCGCCAACGGCGCGAACGAGTTCTACGGTGACTACCTGGTCAACGCGCAGGGCGAGGACGTCGTCGCGGGTATCCGCAACACGTCGCCTATCGCAGAGCTCAAGCATGTCGAGGGCCTGCAGGAGGCCGGTGCCGAGCTCGAGGAGGTCTTCACGATCCTCGAGAACCACTATCGCGACATGTGCGACATCGAGTTCACCATCGAGCAGGGCAAGCTCTGGATGCTCCAGACCCGCGTGGGCAAGCGCACCGCCGCCGCGGCCATCGCCATCGCCATCGCGATGGTCGAGGAGGGCCTCATCACCCGCGAGGAGGCCGTCAAGCGCATCGATCCCGCGCAGCTCGATCAGCTCCTGCACCCGCAGTTCGACAAGGACGCCAAGTTCGATGTGCTCGCCACGGGCCTCAACGCCAGCCCCGGCGCTGCCGTCGGCGAGGCTGTCTTCTCCGCGGCTGACGCTGTCGCCGCAGCCGAGCAGGGCCGCAAGACCGTGCTCGTCCGCTGGGAGACCACCCCGGATGACCTCGCGGGCATGGTTGCCGCCGAGGGCATCCTCACGTCCCATGGCGGCAAGACGTCCCATGCGGCCGTCATCGCCCGCGGCATGGGCGCACCGTGCGTCTGCGGTGTCGATGTCCTGAAGATCGACGCCGAGGCCAAGCAGGCCGAGGTCGCCGGCACCGACATCGTCATCAAGGAGGGCGACGTCGTCTCCCTCGACGGCACCACCGGCATCGTCGTCCTCGGCGCGGTCCCGCTGGCCGAGGCCGAGCTCTCCGAGGACCTCGACAAGATCCTCGAGTGGGCCGACGAGTTCCGCAGGCTCGGCATCCGTGCGAACGCCGACAATCCGGCCGATGCCCAGCTGTCCCGCGACTTCGGTGCCGAGGGCATCGGACTGTGCCGCACCGAGCACATGTTCCTGGGCGACCGCAAGTCCATCATCCAGTCGTTCATCCTCACCGAGGATCCGGCCGTCAAGGAGAAGGCCCTCTCCGACCTTCTGGCCGCTCAGACCGAGGACTTCCTCGGCATGTTCCGCGCCATGGACGGCCTGCCCGTTGTCGTGCGCCTGCTCGATCCGCCGCTGCACGAGTTCCTCGATGACCCGCGCGCTCTCGAGGTCGAGATCACGCGTCTCGAGTGCACGGGTGGCGACAAGGCCGAGATCGATCAGAAGAGCAAGCTTCTCGCCCGCATCGACACGATGACCGAAGCCAACCCGATGCTCGGCCTGCGCGGTGTCCGCCTGGCCATCATGTATCCGGAGCTTCCCGTCATGCAGGCGCGCGCCATCGCGTCGGCTGCCGCCCAGCTGAAGAAGGAGGGCCTCGACCCGAAGCCCGAGATCATGATCCCGCTGGTCTCCGTCGTCTCCGAGCTCAAGATCCTGCGCGAGGAGGTCGAGAACGTGGTGAAGGAGATCTCAGCCGAGTACGGCGTCGAGCTCACCATCCCGGTCGGCACCATGATCGAGCTGCCGCGCGCTGCCGTCACCGCTGACGAGATCGGCACGCAGGCCGACTTCTTCAGCTTCGGTACGAACGACCTCACCCAGACGACGTTCGGCTTCTCCCGTGACGACGTCGAGGCCAAGTTCATCCCGCGCTACCTCTCGCGCCACATCATTCCGGCTAACCCGTTCGAGACGGTGGACGCCGGCGTCGCCAAGCTCGTGGCCATGGGCTGCAAGCTCGGCAAGGAGGCCAACCCGGATATCGTCCTCGGCGTCTGCGGCGAGCATGGCGGCGATCCCGATTCCGTGAAGGTCTTCCACGAGATCGGCCTCACCTACGTGTCCTGCTCGCCGTACCGCGTGCCGCTGGCCCGTCTGGCCGCCGCGCAGGCAGCACTCGCGTAGATGATTCTGCGAGAAGAACTGGAACAGCGCGAGCACGAGCTGCTCGCACCTTATGCCGCTAAGGCGTCCGAGTCGTCGGGACGGTTGCGTCCCGACG
>JBMNUM010000007.1:0-99678 GCA_050946275.1 Coriobacteriales bacterium | reverse complement strand
GGAGTCTCTGCGGGAGCGAGGACTAAAGAACGCCGAAGGCGTTCCCTCCGCAGCTGCAGAGACGGAGCGAAATCACGCTTTGCGAAGCCTTGTCCTGGAAGCGGGCCCCTCCCCGGGGGCGGACAAGCAAGGAAGACCTACAGCGGAACAACCCCGAAGAGCACAAGGCAAACAGCCGAGGCAGCGCTACCAAGGATAAGCGCATCGCAACGATCGAGGAATCCACCGTGCCCGGGAAGCAGATGCCCCGAGTCCTTCATGCCGGCAGCACGCTTGATGCGCGACTCGGCAAGGTCTCCCAACACGGCGAAGACACCCGAGACCACGGCGGTGATGGCGGCGGCGATATAGGAAAGATGCACGCCGGGAATGAACGGCATGATCATCCAGATGGCGATGGACCCGATGATGCCGGCGACGCAACCCTCCCAGGACTTTTTCGGCGAGATGCGCGGCGCCAGGCGATGCCGCCCGAGGCGGGAGCCCCAGACGTAGGCCATCGTGTCGTTCGCCCAGACGCTGAAGATAACGGTGGCGGCGAAGATGCCTCCCCAGATGCCGGGCACGGCGTCGCGGATGATGACGAGCGAGGAGAGCAGCATGCCCGTGTAGAGCGCCGCGAACACGGTCACGCCGATATCGGTGATCCGCGCCCTCGGGTACGCAACGTACCAGGCGAGGACGACGGCGACCAGGATCAGCGTGAGCAACCACATCCCCTTGATGCCGAAGAAGTAGAAGGCGAAGGGGTAGAGCGCGGCGCCGCCGACGGCGAGCCAGTCATTGGGCAGCTTCGAGTCGGAATGGAGAAGCCCGCAGAGCTCGAACGAGCACAGGGCCGCGAGCACGGCAACGGCTATCAGGGTCGTGATATCGCTTATGAGCAGGCACGCCAAAACGCTGACGGCGAAGATCAGGCCCGTCTTGAACCGGCCCGTCGACTGCCGCTTGCGCTTCGGCGGTGTGGTATATTCCTCGACCGTCACGCTAGACCTTCCCGTACCGCCTGTTTCGATGCTGGAACGAGAGCACGGCTCGCAGCAGCTCGTATTTGTCGAAATCGGGCCACAGGATGTCGGTCACATAGAACTCCGAGTAGGCGATCTGCCAGAGCAGGAAGTTCGAGATCCTCATCTCGCCGCTCGTCCTGATCACGAGGTCAGGATCGGGGATATTCGCAGTGTAGAGACGCGAGGCGATCATCTGCTCGTCGATGTCCTCTGGGGCGAATTCCCCGGCCGAGGCATCGGCGGCCAGCGAGCGCACGGCTCGCACGATCTCTGCACGCGACCCGTAATTCACGGCCATGACGAGCGTCATGCCGTCGTTGCCGTGCGTCTTGGCGATGGCGCTCGTGAACGCCTCGCGCGTATCATCGGGAAGCACGGACATGTCGCCTATGAGCTCGACGCGCACGCCCTCCTCATGCAGGCCGTCGACCTCCGCCATCATGGTGACGGCGAAGAGCTCCATCAACATCTCGACCTCTTCGCGAGGACGATTCCAGTTCTCGGTCGAGAACGAGTAGATGGTCAGGTAACGCACACCGAGGTCGCTCGCCGTGCGAATCGCCGCGCGAACACCCTCGATGCCGGCCTCGTGTCCCTTGCTCCGGGGCAGGCCGCGCTGCTTTGCCCAGCGACCGTTGCCATCCATGATAATCGCGACGTGCGTTGGTATCCGCTCGGGATCGTACTCCGAGATATCTATGTCATCCGGCAGCTCCCCGAAATACTCCAGGAGCTCGTGCTCCGACATGCCCATGGCTAGATCTCCATGACCTCGGCTTCTTTGGCGGCGAACACATCCTCGATCCGCTTGACGAACTTGTCGGTCAGCTTCTGGATGTCCGCCTGGCCCTTGCGCTCGTCGTCCTCGGTGATGTCGGAGGCCTTGCGGGCCTTCTCGAGCTTCGAGTTCGCATCGCGTCGGGCGTTGCGCACGGATACCTTGGTCTCCTCGGCGTACTTGCCGCACTGCTTGACCAGCTCCTTGCGGCGCTCCTCGGTCGGTGCAGGGAACGGCAGGCGGATCTGCATGCCGTCGTTGTTGGGCGTCACGCCGAGGTCGCTCGCCAGAATCGCCTTCTCGATCGGCTTCAGGAGCGACTTGTCCCAGGGCTCGACGACCAGCATGTGGGCCTCGGGCGTCTTGACGGAGGCGACCTGCGTGATGGGGGTCGCCACACCGTAGTAATCGACCATGATGTGCTCGATATTCTTGGCCGAGGCGCGTCCGGTGCGCACCGTCGCGTAATCATGCTGCAGGCTGGCGATAGCCTTCTCCATGGCCTCCTCGGCGCTCATGATGATTTCGTCTACCATAATCCGCTTCCCTATCTCGTCACTTACACCGGGTCTCGCGTCGAAACAGCCGTGAACCCGCACGTTTTTCTATTATAACCCTCCATCTTGGAAGGCAGACGCTCCCGGACGCCCCGATTACTCGACGACCGTTCCCACCGGCTCGCCCTTGAGAGCACGGTACATGTTGCCGCGCTCGTTGAGGTTGAAAGCGATCATGGGCATGTTGTTGTCCATGCACAGCGACGTGGCCGTGGAGTCCATGACGTGGAGCTCCTTGCTGAGCACGTCGAGGTAGGAGATGCGATCGTACTTCTTCGCGTCGGGATTCGTCTTGGGATCGCTGTCGTAGACGCCGTCGACCTTGGTCGCCTTCAGCATGCACTGGGCGCCGATCTCGCAGGCTCGCAGCGCAGCGGCCGTGTCGGTCGTGAAATACGGGTTGCCGGTACCTGCCGCGAAGATGACGACGCGTCCCTTCTCCAGGTGGCGCTCCGCACGACGGCGGATGTAGGGCTCGGCGACCTGCTGCATGGAGATGGCGCTCTGGACGCGCGTCGTGACGCCGATGCGCTCGAGAGCCTCCTGCAGGGCCAGCGCATTCATGACCGTGGCGAGCATGCCGATCGAGTCCGCCTGGGCGCGGTCCATGCCCTCGGCGCTTGCGGCCATGCCGCGGAAGATGTTGCCGCCGCCGACCACGATGGCAAGCTGCAGGTTGCCCTCGACAAGCTCCTTGAGCTGAGAGGCGACCTCGTTGAGCACCCTCGGATCGATACCGAATCCGACATCTCCCATCAGCGCCTCGCCCGAAAGCTTCAGCAGAACGCGGTCATAGATGAAATCGCTCTTAACAGCCATCATCGCCTCCTCGTCGATGCGGGGCACCCCCACCCGCTCTTTTCGCTGCATGTGACTATACCAGAACGAACACCGCCGCGGGGGCATCCTGCGGAATGGACACATGATTCTCGGAATCGAGCTTGCTCTTGCTTGTCCGCCCCCCCGGAGGAGAGGCCGCTTGCGCCGTGGGGTATTGCCACAGCCATGATGGGCCGGGAATCGCTCCGAGATAGCGAAAGCCCTCCTGCAGTGCGCTAGCAGGAGGGCTCGCAGTGTCTCAAGCGATGTGGGCGTCCTGTCGGATGCCCGCAACCACCACTACTCGTTCTCGCCGAGGACGAAGTGCTCGAAGGAGACGACCTCGATGGTGTCGCCGGTGGCCTTGGCAACCTCGTTCACGAGACCGCCGACGGTCTTGTCGCCGTCCTTGACGAAGGCCTCCTCGAGCAGGCAGTTCTCCTTGTAGAACTTCTCCATGCGGCCCGTGGCGATCTTCTCCTGGATGTTCTCGGGCTTGCCGGACTCGGCGGCCTGAGCCTTGTAGATCTCCATCTCGTGGGCAACGATGTCGGCCGGGACATCCTCGCGTCCGACGGACACGGGGTTCATCGCGGCGATCTGCATGGCGATGTCCTTGGACATGGTCACGAACTCATCCTTGGTGCCGGTGGCGGCATCGCCGATGTTGAAGGTCACGAGCACGCCGCGCTTGCCACCCATGTGGATGTAGGGGGCAACGTAGCCACCCTCGACGGTGACGACGCGGGAGAGCTGCATGTTCTCGCCCAGCTTGTGGATGGCGTCGGTGAGGATGGCCTCGACCGTCTCGCCCTCGACCTCGACGGCCTTGAGGGCCTCGACGTCGGCGGCGCCGCTCTCCAGAGCAGCCTGGCAGATCTTGGCGGCATAGCCGACGAAGACCTCGTTGGTGCCGACGAAGTCGGTCTCGCAGTTGAGCTCGATCATGGCGCCCTTGGTGTGGTCGTCATTGACCTTGACCATGACGGTGCCCTCGTTGGTGGCGCGGCCGGCCTTCTTGGCGGCGGCGGCGAGACCACGGGTGCGCAGGATGTCGACGGCCTTCTCCATGTCGCCGTCGGCCTCGGTGAGGGCCTTCTTGCACTCCATCATGCCGACGTTCGTCATCTCACGCAGTTCCTTGACCATCGCTGCAGTGATATTTGCCATTTCTGTACCTCTCTTCTCGGTTACGCGACCCGCCTGCTTGGCGCGGCGAGCCGGCGAATCAACATGCGTTTACTCGGCGGCAGCCTCGGTGGCCTGCTCGGCAGCAGCCTCGGGCTCGGTCGCGTCGACGACCTCGACCTCGGGAGCCGCGGGAGCCTCGGCCTCGGCGACGAACTCGCCCTCCTCGACCTGAGCGGTCGAGCCGGCCAGCACTGCCTCGGCGATAACCTCGGTGACGAGGGCGATCGAGCGGATCGCGTCATCGTTGCTGGGGATGCCGTACTCGATCTCGTCCGGGTCGGCGTTGGTGTCCAGCATGCCGATGACGGGGATGCCCAGCCTCTGGGCCTCCTTGACGGCGATCTCCTCGCGCTTGGTGTCGACGACGAACAGCGCGCTCGGCAGGCCGTTCATGTCGCGGATGCCGTTGAGGTTGAGCTGCAGCTTCGCGAGCTCCTTGTGCAGCTTGATCTGCTCCTTCTTCGGAAGCCTCTCCATGCGGCCATCCTCGTCCATGGCCTCGAGCTCCTTCATGCGGCGAACGCGCTCGGAGATGGTGACGAAGTTGGTGAGCATGCCACCCAGCCAACGGGAGTTGACGTAGGGCATGCCGCAGCGACCAGCCTGCTCGGCGATGGTGGCCTGCGCCTGCTTCTTCGTGCCGACGAACAGCACCCTGCCGCCGCGCTGCGCGAGACGGGAGACGAAGGTGTAGACCTCATCGAGGGCGACCATGGTCTGCTTGAGATCGAGAATGTAGATTCCGTTGCGGTCCGTGAAGATGTACGGCTTCATCTTGGGGTTCCAGCGGCGGGTCTGATGACCGAAATGAACGCCCGCGTCCAGCAACGACCTAATCGAAATTGGTTCCATTTCTACCTCCATTTGTTAGGCTTCTGCCCGCTTCATCCCCCTGATCGCAACCCGCTTGCACCACCTCCCGGCGATGTGCGGGCCACTAGCGACCGAAGTCCACGGACATGCAGATTTATACGAACCGTTGAATTGTAACCGCGCGGGCGATGTGGGCGCAACAAGCATGCCGTAACCGGCAGTTATGCGGCAACGAGTCAAGGATGACCGTCATCATCGACTCATTCGCGACGGAACGGGATGGCATTTGGCGATAACCCATTTTCCCGCCGGCTATTGATTATTCTGCACGAGATGTCTATATTCCACGTCAGGGGTAGAGTTGCGAGGACGGGGGGATCGATGTCGCGGCCAGTCATCAACGCAGATGAATGCTCGGTTTGCGGGAGCTGCATCGAAGTGTGCCCCAACGGGGTTCTCGACTTCGCAGGCGACTTCGTCGCCATCGTCGACGAGGACGCATGCGTCGCCTGCGGGGACTGCATGGACGAGTGCCCGATGGGGGCAATCGAGGACATCGACGAGGAGTAATCGGCGCCCGCTGCCGGTGAGTCGAATCCGGACTATCTCCTTCTGACTTACTTATTTCAGCTGCCGGAGCAGCATCCAGGCATCGCGCTTCATCGCGTCGTTTTCGAGTGCGGCCCTGAAATCATCCAGCATCACGATGGAGCGGCCGAGAGCGCGCACGTGGCCCTCGCCTGCGCCGGGCAGGCCGAACGCCGCGCGCACGGCATCCGAGGCAGTCGCGTCCACTGCGATGACCGCGACGGGGTCGACGAGCTCGATCAGGGGCCGAAGCGTCAACCTTCGATGCTCGAGCTCGGTTTCGGGTATCACGCCGTTATCGAGAGAGATCGCGAAAAGGGAGTCCTTTCGATATCCCATCGACTCGAGCGCCTTCGCAAGGGCCCCGATGACGGAATCGTCGAGCGGGTCGTCGCCGGGAACGGGCTTCCCGAACACGATGACTGACTGCGCGAAAGGGTCCCCAGCCGTATAGGATGCGAAGGGCTCGAGGGCCTCGTTCCGAAACGCCGTCACCCTGCGCGCCAGCTCGTAGTCGTCGATCGAGCGGTGCTTCTTGCTCTCGAACTCGTCATATGCGCCGGGGACGCTCGCGTCCATGTTGCGGCTCCTGCTCCTCCGATTGTGTTGACGAGTCAGATGATAGCAGCCTTTGCGGTACCATGTTCCCATGCCCTGATTCCGAGCGAGAATGGAGATACGCCATGGCAGTGCAGCATGTCACGACCGCTGATTTCGATGCGGTGGTCAAGGGTTCCGACAAGGTCGTGTTCGTCGACTTCAGCGCCGTGTGGTGCGGACCATGCCAGATGTTCAAACCCGTCTTCGAGCAGTTCTCGGAGGAGAACGCGGACAAGGCGCTGTGCGTGTCGGTCGACATCGACGAGAGCCGAGAGCTGGCCATGCGCTTCGGCATCCAGGCCGTCCCGACCACGCTCATCTTCAAGGACGGCGAAATCGTCGAGTCCGCCATGGGCGCCCTGTCGAAGGTCACGCTCGACATGTTCCTCAAGAGATACTAGAACACAAGCCGAGGCGAGCTGGGGATGGCTGCCATCTCCAGCTCATCGCGCGGGAGGAGGACGCCATGTGCACGAACGGAGTCAACACGAACCAGCTCGAGGCTTCCATCATCCAGATCGACGAGGCGCTCGGCCTCAGCCGCACCTGGACGCATCGCCTCTACCATCTCGCCGAGCACGGTGCCCAAACCGAAGTCGCTGGCAGGCTCCACGATGTGCAGAGGCTCCTCGACGAGGCGCGGGCCATCTTGGGCGAGGCCTCCGCGGCGATCGTCGACGAGGCTGACAGCGTGTCGGTCGAGCTCGTGTAGGCTCGCCGCCTCATCCGCGACGAGATCCGAGCCTGGCTGCGTTCCATGAGGTCCATCGATGTCCATATCACCGGCCGGGTGCAGGGCGTGGGCTTCCGGCCGCATGTGCTGCGGGCCGCGCGGCGCAACCTCGTCGCCGGCTGGGTGCGAAACGCAGGCGATGGAGTCGAGCTGCACGCCGAGGGCGACGAGGCGCTCGTCGCCTCCTTCCTTATCGACCTCGAGGCCGATGCCCCGGCGGCATCACGCGTGGAGAGCGTCGTCGTCGAGGACACGGCTCCGCAAGGCTGCGCGGACTTCGAGATACTCCCCTCCCATCGCGAGAGTCCAGCGAGGGGGTCAGGCCCCTTTGCCGGGTTTTCAACCCACATCAGCGCCGACCTTGCCACATGCCCCGATTGTCTCGGAGAGCTGCTCGACCCCGAGAGCCGGCGATATCACTACCCCTTCATCAACTGCACGAGCTGCGGACCCCGGTTCACCATCATCGACGGCCTGCCATACGACCGGCCGCGCACGTCGATGCGGGAGTTCGAGATGTGCCCGGACTGCGCCGCCGAGTACGCCGACGAATCCGACCGGCGCTTCCATGCCCAGCCGGATGCCTGCTTCATGTGCGGGCCGAGCTTATCGCTCTCGTTGTCAGGAGGAAAGACGCTGGTCGTCGAAGGCGCAACGTTAGACGAGCGCCGTGCGGTCTCGGATGCCATCATCTCGCGCACATGCGAGCTGTTGCGCGCCGGCAAGATCGTCGCCGTGAAGGGTCTTGGCGGATACCATCTCGCATGCGATGCGGGCAACGAGACGGCGGTCGGTGAGCTGAGGCGCCGCAAGAACCGCCTCGGCAAGCCCTTCGCCATAATGGCTCGCGACACCGGATCAGCCAGCGAGATTGCCTTCGTCAGCGCACGCGAGCAAGAGCTCCTCGAGAGCCCAGCGGCGCCAATCGTCCTGCTCGAGAGGCGGCGCGACCCAGATGCCGGCCTGCTTGCGCCCAGCGTGTGTCTCGGCCTCGCCGAGGTCGGCATCATGCTCCCCGCCACTCCCCTGCAGCACCTGCTCGCAAGAACGTTCGGCGGTCCTCTTGTCATGACGTCGGGAAACCTGTCGGACGAGCCCATCGCCGCCAATCCACCCGAAGCGCATGCTCGCCTGGGCAGCATCGCGGATGCCTTCCTCGACAACGATCGCGAGATCCTCTCGCGCTACGACGATTCTGTCCTGCGCGTCGTCGACGGGCACGTCCAGTTCGCGCGACGTGCCCGTGGCTACGCGCCCGAACCGCTGCCCTTCCCCCGCTTCGGGGACGACCGGCCCGCGATTCTCGCGGTGGGAGCCGAGCAGAAGGGCACGTTCGCACTCGCAGCCGCCCGGTCGGACGAGGCCATCGTCTCCCAGCATCTCGGCGACCTGGAGCACGCGGAATCGCTCGCCCACTGGATGGAGACGCTCTCCCTCTACGAACGTCTCTTCGACATCCATCCGGCCGTCGCCGCCCATGACCTGCATCCCGGTTACCTCGCGACGAAATGGGCTCTCGCCAATGCAAGCCGCTTCGAGCGGCTCACGGGAGTGCAGCACCATCACGCGCATATCGCCGCCGTCATCGGAGAGCACCTCGCGGCCGGCACGCTGACGGATGCGGACGAGCGCGTGATCGGCATCGCGCTCGACGGCACGGGCTATGGAACCGACGGCACGGTCTGGGGAGGCGAGGTGCTCGTGGCGACCGCGCGAGAATGCAAGCGCGTCGCCCATCTCGCGACGTTCCCCCTCATCGGAGGCGAGAGCGCCATCCGCCAACCGCTGCGCCAAGCCTATGGTCTCCTCGCGAGATGCGGGCTCCTCGATCATCCCGCCGCCGCACGCATGCTCGCCGAGCTTGGCGACGACACCGCCCGCGCGCTCGACGAGCTGCTCGCAACGGGAGCCGGCTGCATCGAAACCTCCTCGGCCGGCAGGTTGTTCGACGCGATGAGCGGGTTGCTCGGCATATGCACGCAACCGACGTACGGCGACGAGGCGCCCATGCAGCTCGAGGCCGCGATCTGCCGGGACGGCGCTGGCCGCGAACCCGACGAGGGAGCACCTCCCTGCAGCTTCGCCCTGCGAGCGGAAGATTGGAACGTTCTCCCGGAAAACGCTCCAGCCCATGCTATCGAGCTTGATCCGCAGCCTGTCGTCGGTGCGATGCTCGACGGCTTGGGAGCGGGCATTCCCACGGGCACTCTCTCGCGCTGGTTCCACGAGGCGCTGGCCGACGCGCTCGTCGAGACGTGCTGCCGCGTCCGGGAAACGACCGGCCTGCGCACGGTCGCCCTCTCCGGTGGCGTGTTCGCCAACCGCTTCCTGCGCGCTCGGATCGCGCACGGGCTCGGACTTGCCGGTTTCACCGTCCTCGAGCACATCCAGCTCCCGCCCAACGACGGGTGCATCTCCTACGGCCAGGCTGTCGTCGCTGCCGCGAGCATGAATCGTCGATAACCGCCGCTATCGGCTCATCGGGCTTAAACCCGCTTCGGCCAGCTGTCATACTATGGACATGAGAACAAGAGGAGGCGGTGAAGATGTGCCTGGCGGTGCCGGGAAGAATCGAGGAGCTTGATGGACGCGGCATGGCCGCCGTCGACCTGATGGGCGCCCGGCGCGAGGTGTCGGTCGACCTGCTCCCCGCCGCGCGCGTCGGCGACTTCGTTCTCGTCCACGCCGGCTTCGCCATCGAGATCATCTCCCCCGAGGATGCAGCCGAGACGCTCTCGCTCGTGCAGGAACTGATCGGGCTTGCCGAGGGAGGGCGATGAGCATGGCCCGCCCCGACTTCCTCTCCTCCTTCGACGATTCCACCATCGCCCGCAAACTGCTCGAGACAATCGAGACGCTTGCAGGCCGCATCGGCCGCGACGTGCGCATCATGGAGGTGTGCGGGACGCATACCATGGCCATCGCGCGCTCGGGCCTGCGTTCGGTGCTGCCGGACTCCATCCACCTCTCGTCGGGACCGGGATGCCCGGTCTGCGTCACCCCGCAGCACGATATCGACGCTATCATCGCCCTCGCGCGCATGGGCAGCGTGACGCTCGCCACCTTCGGCGACATGATCCGCGTGCCGGGGTCATCCACATCGCTCCAGCAGCTCAGGGCGCAGGGCGCGAGCATCGAGGTCGTCTACTCCCCGCTCGATGCACTCGCGCTCGCGCGGGAGAACCCGGAGAGGCAGATCGTCTTCGCCGGCATCGGATTCGAGACGACGGCTCCAGCCACGGCCATCGCCATCAAACGCGCCCGCATCGCGAGGATATCGAACTTCAGCGTCTACTGCGCGCATAAGGCGGTGCCGCCCGTTCTCGAGGCCCTTGCAGACGACGACCGGATCGTCATCGACGCCCTCATGCTGCCCGGGCATGTCTCCACGATCATCGGGGCAGGGCCGTACGAGTTCCTGCCGGCGCGCCACGGGATACCCGGCGTGATCACCGGATTCGAGACCGTGGACCTGTTGCAGGGCATAGCGATGATCCTGCGCCAGATAGCGGAGGGCGAGCCCCGAATCGAGATCGCCTACGCGCGGGGCGTCCAGCCGGAGGGCAATCCAGCGGCACGCGATGCGATCGACGAGGTGTTCGAGCGGGTAGATGCCGACTGGCGTGGATTCGGCCGCATTCCAGATTCGGGATACGAAGTGCGTGAAGAGCATCGTGATCTCGACGCGATGAGGAGATTCACCCCTGAGGTCGAGCCGAGCGTCGAGCCCGCGGGCTGCCGATGCGCGGAAGTGCTCCGGGGATCCATCTCCCCGGCGGAATGCCCCCTCATGGGAAGCGCCTGCACGCCAGAGCACCCCGTCGGGCCCTGCATGGTCTCATCCGAGGGAAGCTGCGCCGCATATCATCGCTACGCGATTCCACGGAAAGGCGGTCTCTGATGGATCGGATACTCATGGCACACGGAGGCGGAGGAGCGATGATGCGCGAGCTCATCGACGAGGTCTTCCTCGACGCCTTCGGCGGCGGAGATGGTCGGGGGGATGATTCCTTCGTCTCCGATCGCACCTCCCTCCCCGAGGGGATGCGGCTCGCCTTCTCGACCGACACGTTCACGGTGAGCCCACGGTTCTTCCCAGGCGGGGGCATCGGGCGGCTCGCCGTGTGCGGCACTGTCAACGATGTCGCAACCTCCGGCGCCGACGTGCGCTATCTCTCATGCGCATTCATCATCGAAGAGGGTCTCCCCGTCGACGAGCTCCGCCGCATATGCGCTTCGATGGCCGATGCCGCACGCGAGGCAGACGTCTCGATCGTCACGGGCGACACCAAGGTCGTCGAGCGCGGCGGGTGCGACGGCCTCTTCATCAGCACGGCCGGCGTGGGGTTCATCCCGGCAGGCAGGCTGCTCTCGGGCACGCGCTGCCAACCCGGGGATACCATCTTGCTCTCGGGCACGATAGGAGATCATGGCATAGCGCTCGTCTCGCAACGGGAGGGGCTGCGCTTCGCGTCCGACATCGCCTCCGATTGCGCTCCGCTCAACCATCTGATGGCCGCGGTGCTCGATGCGGCACCGGGCACGCGCTGCTTCCGCGACCCCACACGAGGGGGAATCGCCGCCACGCTCAACGAGTTCGCTCGGCAGTCGCGCGTCTCGATCGAGGTCGTCGAGGATGCCGTGCCGGTTGACGAGCGGGTCCGTGGATGCTGTGACATGCTCGGCTACGACGTGTTCCAAGTGGCGAACGAAGGCAAGGTCGTGGCGGTGGTTCCGCCCGATGAGGCAGAAGCGGCGCTGAAGGCCATGCGGTCGAGCGCCTATGGGGAACAGGCTGCCATCATAGGCGAAGTCGTCGAGACGGGACCCATCGGCCCCCTCGTCACCGTCCGCACCGCACTCGGCGCAACCCGCATCATGGACGAGCTGGCAGGAGAGCAGCTTCCAAGAATCTGCTAGACAGGACGAATGGGAATCGTCCCTTCGGCCGGAGCATCGTTCGCAGAGACAGCGGGAAGCCAGCTGCTGAGTGCGATAGCCGCGTCGAGCGGCCGAGCGTACGAATGTACGTGAGGGAAAGCTCGAAAGCGGCTAGCGTGCCAGCAGATGGCTTCGCAGCGTCGGCCCGTTCCGCCGTTTGGAAAAACGGCGGAACCCTACCCGATCTCTATCTCCTCGCCGCGAACCGATGCCAGAAGCCGGTTCAGCGCATCGAGGTAGGCCTTTGCGGAGGCCACGATGATATCGCCGTCGGCCGCACGGCCCGAGAAGGTGCCTCCATCGGATGACTTGATGCGCACGGTCACGACACCGAGCGCGTCGATGCCGCGCGAGATGGATTGGACCGTGAACATGGCAAGGTCGTTCTTCACATGGACTATCTTGTCGATCACCTTGTACGTGGCGTCGATCGGACCCGTTCCGTATGCCACATCGGTGTACTCGTACCCGCTGCGGTCGATCAGCGTCACGGTTGCCGTGGCGACGAGCGGCGAGCCGCAGGACACCTGCAGCACCTTCAGCGAGTAGATCGAGGTCTGCACACGGTCGAGGTCTGCGACCAGAGCGTCGAGGTCGGCATCGTAGACCTCCCGCTTCTTATCCGCCACGGCGAGAAACGCCTCGTAGATGCGGTTGAGCTCCTCGCCGGCGTATTCGTAGCCAAGAGCGCGCAGCCGTTCGTTGAGAGCCGCACGTCCGGAACGCGCGGTCAGGATAATCGACCCGCTGCCGACGCCGACCTCGGCCGGATCCATGATCTCGTAGGTCGAGGGCTCCTTGATGATGCCGTCCTGGTGGATGCCGGATGAATGCGCGAAGGCGTTGTCCCCCACAATGGCCTTGTTCGGCTGCACGGCGATGCCGGTTATCGACGAGACGAGCCTGCTGGCGCGCATCAGCTCTGAAACCTCGATATCGGTATGCGCATCTAGCTCGTCGCCATGCACTCGCATGGCCATGACGACTTCCTCGAGGGCGGTGTTGCCCGCGCGCTCGCCGATGCCGTTGATGGTGCACTCTATCTGGGTCGCGCCGTTTGCAACGCCCGCCAGAGCGAGGGCGGTGGCCATGCCCAGGTCGTTATGGCAATGCACCGAGACGACCGTGTCCTCGATGCCGTCGACATGCTCCATGAGATATGCGATGCGACGGCCGAACTCATCGGGCATGGAGTATCCCGTCGTTTCTGGAATGTTGACGACCGTCGCCCCGGCCTTGATGGCCTCCCCGATGATGCGCACGAGGAAGTCGTAGTCGGAGCGGCCGGCATCCTCCGCGTAGAACTCGACATCGTCGCAAAACCGCCGCGCATGGCGCACGGCCGCGACCGCCCGCTCGACGGCCTCGTCCTCGGTGATGTGCAGCTTGTCACGCAGATGGCTTTGCGAGACACCGATGCCCGTGTGGATACGGGGGCGCTTGCAGTCGCGCAACGCCTCGACGGCGCAATCGATATCGCTCGTGATGGCGCGGGTGAGCGCGCACACGATGGCCTGGTCTCCGACGGTCTGCGCAATCTGACGCACAGACTCGAAGTCGCCCGGACTCGAGACGGGAAATCCGGCCTCGATGACGTCGACCTTCAGACGCAGGAGCTGCGAGACGACCCGCAGTTTCTCCTCGGCGTTCATAGACGCGCCGGGCGACTGCTCTCCGTCTCGCAGCGTGGTGTCGAATATGTGAATCTTACGGGTCACGGACGACCTAGTCTTCCGGCTCGCCGACCGTAGATTTCGTCGTCTCCATGGCGTGCTCGATAACCGCCGGCGTCACTTCGTCGCCGTCCAGGAAGATGCCGTACCAGGAGACGTACCAGCCGTTGACGTCCTCGACGAGGATCAGGCCCTTGTAGGGCATGACCAGATCGTCGGTCAGCTCGACGTGGAAGAACTTGTCGCTCATCGACCTCATGTCGAGGGTGAACTCGTAATCGATCCTGCCGATCTCCCTGTCGCCGAATTCCATGAAGCTGATCTCGGGCTGGGTGGTCATACCCTTCTTGTAGGTTTTGGCAGCGCTCTTCGCGAGGCTCTCGAGCACCTCGCGCATGTCCTGGCCGGTGGTGTTCTCCACAACGGAGAGGCCGGCATAGGGCTGCACGCCCTCCTCATACGTGTAGATGCGCAGCTTCCGCTCGTCGATGCCCACGGTATAGGCATCGTCGACCATGAACGTGGTCTTCCCGTCCTCGCTCGAGGCCTCCTGCTCCGTGCCCGTCGGTTCAACGCCATATGCCGTGGGAGCGGTCTTCGAAGTTATGCCACCGCCGCCATCGACGCGCGGCCCGGTGCAGGCGCTCAAGGCGAGCACGGCGAGCACGGCTACGGCGGCAACGATACCGATTTTCAGCAGACGGGAACTCCTATGTTTCCTAGCGACCTCCACAAGGCCCTCCTTAAATGCAAGAACAAGATAACAGGCCGATTGTACACCACTCGGCCCCGGCAACGACAAATGAGTCGGAGGACAGTCCCCCGACTCATTTGAAACAGCGGATATCGGACTCGAAGCTCTACAGCCTGATGTACCAGATGCCCCTCAGGCTGTACTCGTCGAGGGCGACGGCGAGCTTGTCGCGGACGCTCTCGGAGCACGGCTCGTCGAGGTTGAAGACCACGAGGGCGATATCGCTGGCACCGCCCCGGTTGCTCACCTGCATCGTCGAGATGTTGATGTTGGCGTCGCCCAAGACCGGGCAGATCTTGCCAAGTCGGCCCGGGCCGTCCACATAGCCGATGAGCAGGATGTTCTCGGCCGGCGCCGTGTTGAACTTGTAGCCGTTGATGCCGACGATCCTGATCTCGCCCGTGCCGGAAGCCGTGACGGAGACCTCGGCCTCCTGACCACCCGCGCGACCACGCAGCTGCACCACGCTCGTGTAGTCGTGGGACTTCTCCTCGCTCGCCATCGTGAGATTGATGCCGCGCTCCTCGGCGAGGTGCTCGGCATTGACGAAATTGACGCGCTCGTCGCTCACCTGCGAGATGATGCCCTGCAGCGCGGCGGTGCCGAGCACGGAGGCGTCGATCTTGGCGAGCTCGCCATAGGTCTTCACCTGCAGGGAGGTGATGTCGTCCGGAAGCAGCTGGACGAGCATGCGGCCGGCCATCTGGCATGCCTCGATGTAGGGACCGACGGCATCCATGACGTCGTCGGGAACCTTCGTCATGTTCAGCGCGGTCGAGACCATCTTGCCCGAGAGACCGTCCATGACGAACTCGGCGATCTGCCAGCCCGCGCGGTCCTGGGCCTCCTTGGTGTTCGCACCGAGGTGCGGCGTGAGGATCACATTGTCGAGACCATGCAGCGGCGACTCGGTGCACGGCTCCTTCTCGTAGACGTCGATGGCCGCTCCGGCGACCTTGCCGGCCTTGACGGCCTCGGCGAGCGCCTCGACATCGTAGATGCCGCCACGAGCCGCGTTCACCAGGAACACGCCATCCTTCATCTTGGCGAACTGCTCGGTGGAGAACATGCCGATGGTCTCCTTGGTCTTGGGCAGATGCACCGTGATGAAGTCCGCCTGGGGAAGGATCTCGTCGATATCCTCGTAGACCTCGACGCCGAGCTGCTCGGCGCGCTCGGGCGTGCAATAGGGATCGTAGCCGATGAGGCGCATGCCGAAGCTCTTTGCGCGCTCGGCCACGAGACCGCCGATGCGGCCGAGGCCGAAGATGGCGAGCGTCTTCTCGTAGAGCTCGTTGCCCTTGAACTTCGAGCGCTCCCACTTGCCGGCCTGCATGGAGTTGTTGGCGGCGACGGTCTTGCGCGCCGAGGCGAGCATCAGCGTCATCGTCTGCTCGGCGGCGGAGATGACGTTGGACGTGGGTGCGTTGCACACGATGACGCCCTTCTCCGTGGCGGCGGCGATGTCGACGTTGTCGACGCCGACGCCTGCGCGGCCGATGATCTTGAGCTTCGTGGCGGCCTCGATGATGGCACGCGTGATGGTGCTCTGGCTCCTCACGATGATGGCATCGTAGTCGGGTGCCAGGCCGATGAGCTCCTCCTCGTTCTTACCGGTGATGACGTCGACCTCGAAGCCGTTTTCCCGAAGGATGTCGATGCCCTTGTCGGCGATCTTGTCTGCAACCAGAATCTTCATCATTTTCTATGCCTCCATCAGAACGGCCTCGGCGGCCTTGACGCCCGCGCCGGCCTCGAACTCGTAACCCAGATCCTGCAGCGTCATCTCGAGCGCCGCAAGGCAGGTGATGATATCGAAATCGCCCACATAGCCCAGATGGCCGATGCGGAAGATCTTGCCCGCGTAGTCGGCCTGGCCGCCGGCGATCGTGACGCCGTAGCGGTTCTTCATGATCTTGACGAGCTCCTTGCCGTCGATGCCCTCGGGCACGACGACCGGGGTCACGGCGCTACCGCGGCCCTCGGCGGGGGCGAACAGCTCGAGGCCGAGCGCCTCGACACCGCAGCGGGTGGCCTTCGCAAGCCTGGCATGGCGCGCGATGACGTTCTCGATTCCCTCCTCGCGGATGAGCTTGAGCGCCTCGGCGAGACCGATCATGAGGGAGATGGCCGGGGTGAACGGGGTCGTGCTCTTCGCGAGGCTCGCCTTGTACTTGCCCCAATCGAAGTAGAACTTGGGAAGCGTCGAACGCTCATAGGCCTTCCACGCCTTCTCGCTCACCGTGCAGGCGGCCAGGCCGGGCGGGAGCATGAGGCCCTTCTGCGAACCCGTCATGACGACATCGACACCCCACTCGTCCGTCTTGAGCTCGACGGCGCCGATGCCCGTGATCGAGTCGACGATGAAGACGCACTCGGGGTAGTCGGCCACGATCTTGCCGACGGCCTCGACATCGTTGAGGACGCCGGAAGAGGTCTCGGACTGGGTGACGATGACGCCGCGGGCATCCGGGTTCTCCTCGAGGGCCTTGGCGATGTCGGCCGGATTGACGCAGCTGCGCCATCCGTAGGACAGCACGATCGGCTCGAGGCCGTACGCCTCGGAGATCTGCGCCATGCGCTCGCCGAATTTGCCGTTCTCGCAAACGATGACCTTGTCGCCCGCGCAGAAGCAGTTGGCGATCGAGGACTCCATCACGCCCGTGCCGGAGCAGGCGAGCATGACGACATCGTTCTCCGTCTGGAACACGTACTTGAGGCCCTCCTCGCACTCGGCGACAACCGCCTCGAAGTCGGGGGTGCGATGGTGGATCATCGGCTTGGCCTGCGCGAGCAGCACTTCCGACGGAATCGTCGTGGGTCCGGGGGTGAGTAGGTATTTCTTCTGCATGGTCTGTCCTTTCTGTTGCAGCTTTGCCACTAGTTGCCTCTTGACAGGGCTATCTTGCCCGTTCGTGCCATTTCCTTGATTCCATAGGACCGGAAGAGATCCTCCATCGCCGCGAGCTTGTCGGCGGTGCCCGTCGCCTCGATCGTCATCGTGGTGCGTCCCACGTCGATGATCTTGGCCCGGAACACGTTGACGAGCTCGATGATCTCGTGACGCGTCTCGGCCGGCGCGCTCACCTTGAAGAGCACCAGCTCGCGGTCCACCGACGGCTCCTTCGTGAAGTCGTTGATCTTGTGGACGTTCACGAGCTTGTGCAGTTGCTTCTTGATCTGCTCGAGCGCCACGTCGTCGGCGCTCACGACCACCGTCACGCGCGAGAGCGTCTGGTCCTCCGTCGTGCCGACGGCCAGCGACTCGATGTTGAAACCGCGCCGCGAGATGAGGCCCGTGATGCGCGTCAGGACGCCGAACCGGTTGTCGACGAGAAGCGAGAGCGTATGAGATTGGACCATTTCTATCCCCTCCTCTCGCCCGGCTCGCCGCCACGGGTCATGTCGACGCCGATGATCTGGTCGAGCGCTCCATCGCGGTTGAGGTCGAGCATGGGCAGCGCCATCTCCACCTGCGACATATGCACGTCGAGGATCGCGGGACCATCGGCGTCGAGCAGCCAGCCTATCGCCGCGGCGAGATCCGCCGGGTCGCCCACCGTGCGCCCCTGCCAGCCATAGCCCTCGGCGACCTTGGTGTAGTCGGGAATCCGGGGCATGTCCACGGCCGAGAAGCGCTTGTGGAAGAAGAGCTCCTGCAGCTGCTTGACCATGCCGAGGGACGCGTTGTTGAGAATAAGCACCTTGACCGGCAGGCCGTAGGCGGCGCATGTCGCCATTTCCTGGATGTTCATCTGGAACGAGCCGTCGCCCGCGAGGCAGACCACGGTCTTGTCGGGATGCGCGAGCTGGATGCCCATCGCCGCGGGGAAGCCGAAGCCCATCGTCCCCGCACCGCCAGAGGTGATGAAACCGTGGGGACCCATGTCGGCCAGGTAGCGGGCCGCCCACATCTGGTGCTCGCCCACCTCGGTGGTGAACACGACGTCGCGGCCGGTTATCGCCTTGTTGAGCTCGGTGAAGATGTCCTGTGCACCGATGATGGCAGGGTCGTGCTCCTGCTCGGAGACGGAGATGCCGTCCTGCCATTCCCCTATCTGCTCGATCCACATCGACGTGCGCGAATTGGGATCGGATTTCTGAATCTGCTCGAACAGAGCCCGCAGCACCTCTTTGGCGTCGCCGACGATCGGGATGTCGACCCGCACGTTCTTGCCGATCTCGGCCGGGTCGATGTCGATGTGCACGATCTTGGCGCGCGGCGCGAACCTCTCCACGTCGCCCGTCACGCGGTTGGAGAAGCGCGTTCCCACGGCGATGAGGAGGTCGCTGTTCATGATGGCGAGGTTCGTGGCGGGCAGGCCGTGCATGCCGGCGAGCCCGAGGTGCAGGCAGTGATCCGCGGGGAAGCTTCCCCGGGCCATGAGCGTCTCGGCCACGGGAATCTGCAGGATCTCCGCGAGGTTCTTGAGCTCCGTCTCCGCGCCGCTGATCGCGATGCCGCCGCCCGCGATGATGACCGGACGAGACGACTGCAGGATGAGCTCCGCGGCCTGCTTGACCTGACGCGCATTGCCCTTGCGCGTGGGCTTGTACGAGGGAATCGACACCTTGCCCGCAGGCGGCTCGTAGGCGACGTCTTGCGCGGCGATGTCGGAGGGGATGCAGATGACAACCGGACCGGGACGGCCGGTCGTGGCGATGTAGAACGCCTCGCGGATGGACGGGACGAGCTCGTCGACATCCTTGATGAGGTAGCTGTGCTTGATCACCGGCAGCGTGATGCCGAGGTAATCGGCCTCCTGGAAGGCATCGGTGCCGATCGAGTCCGTGGGGACCTGGCCCGCGATCACGACGAGCGGCACGGAGTCCATGTAGGCGTTCGTAATGCCGGTGATGGTGTTCGTGGCACCGGGGCCGCTCGTGACGAGCACGACGCCCGCCTTGCCGGCCGTGCGCGCATAGCCGTCGGCAGCGTGCACCGCAGCCTGCTCGTGGCGCACCAGAATGTGCTGGATCTTCTGGGAATCATAGAGCGCATCGTAGATATCCAGGACCTGTCCGCCCGGATATCCGAACAGCACATCGACGCCCTCGTCCTCGAGTGCGGCGATGAGCGCACGTGCGCCGCTCATAACCTGTGGGGCTTCATGTGCCGCGGTGTCGGTGGCCTTGCTTCCCGACTTCGCCATATTCATCCCTCCCACCTGCGTTCTCCTGTGCGAACCGGTGGGATACACCAGCCGTGTCGAAAGCAACCTATGCGAATACGCCGAAGGCCCCCGCCGGGCAACCCGGGAGAGCGTCCTCGCCATGCATGGAGCGCAATGCCCTCATGCCATCGACACGGCTGATAACGGTGGCCACCGATCCAACATACTTTCCCTTGACCTGGGGAGAGGTCGTCTCCCGCTTGGTCGTCGAAGTTCTGCTGAACTGCTCGGGGGCGCATATTCGAGACGTCCCACACCGGCTTCGCACCATGTCGCCGGCTCTCTGGAGAGGGATTGGCCCCTACTCTTCCCCTTCAACGCAATTGGCATATTCGATTGACCCCGAGTATACCCCCGATAGCCGGGACATGTGCAGAGAAAAATCCCGCTGGCAGGCAGAAATGTACATCCGGCCAAGAACTGCGCAGTCGGGGATGTCCCGCCGGGCAGCGCCGGGATGTTTGTTGCGCAAAGCCCCCCAGCATGTGAAGCCTCCTGGCAACTTTGCACGAAAAAGGGTGCCTGAGCCGCCCTTTTTCGTGCAGAGTTGCCAGAATCAGGGCTTCAGGGCAAGAAATGGCGCCCTTTTTCGAACGAAATTGCCAAACCGCACACCCGGCACATGTGCGCCGGAAGGGGCGTGCCCAACAGGAGGCGCCGAGCGGGCAAGGCTCAACCTAGATGGTAGGGGCGGTGGGACTCGACACGCGCCCTGCGCGCGTTGGGGTCGGCTGAAGCCGCCCCGGCCTCGCTGAAAACGTGCCGCCGGCACGTTTTCCGGGCGCTCGGCCCTCCGGGCCCATGGGTCGGCTGAAGCCGCCCCGGCCTCGCTGAAAACGTGCCGCCGGCACGTTTTCCGGGCGCTCGGCCCCCTTGCGGGTTCGAGTCACCGCGTCCTGCCCGGTCTTGCGGGCGATAGGAGGCACCGATCTTTATCAAGATGGTAGGGGCGGTGGGACTCGAACCCACAAATCCGAAGATGGCGGATTTTAAGTCCGCTGCGTTTGCCAATTTCGCCACGCCCCCATCGGGGGTAATGATAGCGAAAGGAACGGATATCCGGAAATGCATCGTGCGCCAGCGGAAATCCCATGAGACGCCTCGGAACTCCTCGCTCCAAGGCGCCATGAGGACGCGGCCTACTATCCGCGAAACGTCACTCGGGCCAGTCGAGAAGCAATCCGAGCATGTTGTCGGATTCAGAGACGGTGAAGCGGTCGAGCCCCGCGAGCTCGAGGACCGCCTGGAGGATAAGCGCGCCGGGCACCATGACGTCGGCTCGTTCGGGCTGAAGTCCCACAACATGCCTGCGCTCCTCGAGGGTCATGGCAAACAGCCTGTCGGCGAGGGAACGAGCTCGCGAGACCTCCATCATGTATCCATGAACACGATCCGGGTCGTAGGGGGCGAGCCCCTCGGCTATGGACACGAGCGACGTCGGCGTGCCCGCCACGCCGATAGCCCGCTGGACCTCACCCTCGATTCCCTCGAAGAACGAGGAGAGCTCGTCACGCGCCCAATCCACGATGGCGGCACGCTGCTCGGGAGTCGATGGGTCGTCGAGCCTGAAGAGCTCGAGCGCGCGACGGCACCCGACGTCGAAGGAGATCCTCCGGAGAATCGTCGGAGCCCCCTCGGGGGGACGCTCGCCGAGCACGAGCTCGGTCGACCCGCCGCCGATGTCGAAGACGAGCAGGCCCTTCCCCGGGAAGTCGACCGTCGCCCCGGAAAACGAGAGGAACGCCTCGCGCTCCCCCGATATCACCTCGAGGCGGATTCCCCGATCGCACAGCGCCTGCACGAGCACATCGCCGTTGGAGGCGTCGCGCGCCGCAGACGTCGCGATGGCGGCGACGGAGGAACGCCCCTCGGGGGTTCCCAGGTCAATGCCCAGCTCTGCCATGGATTCGATATGCTCGTCGATTGCCGACAGCACGCGCGCGATAGCCTCGTCCGTCAGCGCACCAGAACCCACAAGGCCCTTTCCGAGGTTTGTGATGATGGATTCCTTGAGAAGACGCTCCGCACGACGACCATCGCATTCGGCGACGAGCAACCGCGTGGTCACGGTTCCGATATCTATGACCGCCCTGCGCATGGGCCGCCTAGTCGCCGGCCATGAAGAAGGTGCTCAGGGGCCCCCGTGAAGATGTTCGACTTCGGCTTGACCTCGCTCGCGTTCACATCCTCCGGCATGAGCAGGCTCTCGGATTCGGATGTCGAGGGAACTCCCGTCACGGTGACGGCGGTCTCCCCCTCCTTCACCCAGCCGAACTGCTCGCGCACGTAGCTCTCGACGCCCTCGTCGGTCTTGATGGTGTTGATGTCATCCTGGATCTGCTGGTTGCGGTTGTTGACCTCGGTGAGCTCGATGTTCGCACGCTCGAGGTCGCGCTGCGAGATGAAGAGCTCGCGAGCCGCAGGGTAGATCATCAGCGCGAGCGCGGCCACGACCACGACGATCGCGATGATGCGCGCCGAGCGAACCGTCAGCCTATCGAAGATGCGGGGGCGCGGCAGTGCGAGCGCGGACACCAGATTGTTGGACCGACGCTCGCGCGCATACTCGTGGCGCGAATAGGACGACTGGCGAGCCGAGCTCCGCGAGGACTGGCCACGCGCGGCGGAACGGGTGCCCGAGGCAGTCGACGAGGCGCGTCGCGACGAACCGGAGCGACTTGCCGTACCCGAGCTCCTGCGCTTGCCCGAAGATGAGGGCGTGCCCTTCGACCGTCGGGAGCCTCCCTTGTCCCTGGACTGGTTCCGCCGCACCTCGAGGTCATCGAGGAAAGCGGGGTTTCCCCACATGTCGCGAGGCTGGGCCTCGACGCGCGTGTGATGCATACTGCGGGTCGAGGAGCTCGAGCTGCGCGATTTCGAGGTGCCGGAGCGGTCGAGCGTGCTCGTGAACGAGCTGAATGCGGGAGTGCTCGACGACGAGCGCGCCCGGGTCGCATACGAATTATCCGAGAAACCGCCGCTGGAAACCGGGGTGTAGAGCGAGTCGGACCCGCGCGTCGCCTGCGGGGTCACTCCGCTGCCGACGCGGCGATCGCCCGCGGGATTACCCGAGATGACGAACAGGTCATCGGGGTGCGAGCGCTCCGAATCTTGATTTTTGAGAATATGAGTCTCCAGCGTCGCATAACGACTTCTCACTGAAGCACTCTTCTTCGGTCTCACTGCCAAACGGCTCAATCCTTGTCTGCTATGTGTGGCGTATTAATTCTAGATATAGCGACTTCCTAGTTAGGATACCACGCTATATTGCGTTTTTACCGTCTATTCTGCCTTTTTCTCTATACGGGAGCCCACTTTATGATGGCAGGCTTTAACCAATCCCCCACTCATCCTCTTTGCATGCCGAACCCATCCATCGAACCATCACCGTCAGCGACTCCTCACCACGTTGTAGAGACGCGAAGCCGATCCGCAGAAGTCTCCCCTGCCCTTGACGATGACGGTCGCCTTGCCAACATTCACGTTGTTCTTGTAGGCGAAGTAGTAATCCCTTCCCAGCTTGAGCGTGCGGTTGCCCACGACGACCTTGGGCCGCTGGATGGTTCCCTTGCCCGTGTAGGGCTTGTCGACGACCCCGGTAATCGTGGCATCGGCAATCGAGACCCGCGTGAGCGTGAACTTCTGCGCGGCGGTGCCATTGCCCTTGTACTGCTGGACGTTCTGCCCCTTGCGCGGGGCGCCACCTCCCTTGAGGTCGAGGTAGAGGTTGCTGTACTTGTTGCGGAACGAGTAGTAGCCATCGGGCGTCCGCTCGATGATCCACTGCTTGTCCCTGTTGACGCGGTTGTAGCCCTTCATCAGCACGTTGGCGCTGTTCTTGGTGCTCCATCCGGCAACGCCGACGAGCCTGTCGGATCCGATCCTGCTCACGAGAGCGTAGGTCCCGTTCGAGTTCTTCTTGATGAGGAACTGCTGGGCCTTCGTCTTGTTGCGCTTGTACAGCTGCAGGTTCGCGCCCGTCGCCGAGCTTCCCTTGGCGACATCGAGGCCGAAGCCCTCGTTGGCGCTCGCGCGGATGAAGTAGTAACCCTCGGGAAGCGACACCGGCGTGTTGGACCCGAAGGGACGCGCCTCGGCTCCGCATGTGGCGCACACGCGCTTGCTGCCTGAGGTCTTGAACTCGCATGTCCCCGCAGTCTTCACCGTTGCGCCGCAGGAGCACCTCTTCGTGATGGAATGGGTGTTATAGCCGGTGCAAACCGCGCTCGCAACCGTCTTGTAATCATGCACGTGGCCATGCCAGCGGAGAACGTAGTGGATGCCGTGGCTCTTGATCTGATTCTGCGTGCGCAGGGTGCTGGTACCCATGAGATCGCCATTGTGGATGGTCGGATCGTCGTTCCACTTCTCCGTGACCTGGATGACAGGGTTCGCGCCCGTGCCGACGCTCGTGATGATAGCGGCATGCCCGTACTTTTGCGTCTTGATGCGGATGAAGTCGCCCACCTGGAGCCCGCCGGCGGAATCGATGCTCGTATACATCGTCCATCCGGCGCTCGGCTTTACCTTGTTGCCTATGCCGTCGAGCGACGGGCCACACGGATCCACGCCCGTGAGCTGCGCGCCGAGCCAGCGCGCATAACCCTGGCACTGCCAGGGACCGGGATACGACTTGGGCACGATGCGCATGATGCCCGCCGTGGTGAACGATGACGTTCCCGCCATCAGGGTATAGGACGATTGTCCCCGGGCCTGCTGCATGGGTGCCAGGGGCATGAAGGCAAACGCCAGAAGCGCTGCAAGGGCCAAAGACCCGAATCTGTGGAAGAGAGTACCACTTCTCATCATGACCACTCCTCGAGGCATGATGAACTGCTGCATTTGAACTACGACTGCCCCCATTATATGGGCTGAAAGCGATTTCGTCAGCAGGGAAAGCGTGACCGAACGGAAAGCGGGGCGGCTCTGGGACGGCCAGAACCGTCCCGGGATAATAGACGGGTGCGCGCCAGCTGGAGCCGGCGCGCACCCGATTGGAATGCGATGGTTGTCCCGCAGTGCCTACGACTTGGCCTTGATGAGACCGTAGCCGCCACCATGGCGACGATACAGCACATAGGGATCGCCGCTGTCGCGGTCCTGATACAGGAAGAAGTCATGACCGAGCAGGTCGAGCTGGATGAGGGCCTCCTCCTGGGTGAGGGGCTGAAGCTCGATCTCCTTGACCCTCACAACATCCTCGTTGCGCTCGATCTCGTCTGCGATGGCCTCGATGCTATCGCCGGAGACATACGTCTCGGAAGGCTTCTGGGAATGAATCTTCTTGTCGATGACGCGCGTCTTGTACTTCCTCAGCTGGCGCGAGACCTTCGCGGCGGCGATATCGACGGCCGCGAACATGTCCTCGCCGGCCTCCTCCGTGCGGATGATGTGCTTCTTCGCGACGAGCGTGATCTCGGCGACGGCCGGATTCGGGTTCGCCGGATTCTTCTCCATGTGGAGGACGACATCGGCCTTCATCGGCGAGATGTCGAACGTCTTCATCGCGGCGCCCACCTTCTGGTTGACGTATTCCTTGAGCGAATCGCTCACGGTCATCTTGCGTCCTGTGATCCTAATATCCACGACGGCCTCCTTCTCTTTACCCGAAATTCCGGAACGGATGCCCGGTTGGACACCCGGCTCTTACCGACCCTATTCCTCGTCGGAGCTCTCATCCTCATCCGACGACTCCTCGTCGTCATCGTCGGAGACGGGCTCGTCATTCGGCTTGTTCTGCTCGATCTTGGCGGTGGTGATCTGGTCTTCCGCCATGATGATGTGCTCGGCGCAGTCGACGCCGGTCCACTTCGCGGCGACGGTCTGGAGCACACCGTTGCCCGTGATGGCCTTCAGCGCGTTGGTGACGGCGGTCTGCAGCTCCGTGTTGTTCTGGCCGACGCCGATGTAGGTGCCGGACGGATTCGCCAGGGAGATGGAGTAGACGACGCCCTCGTGCGAGGTGAGAGCAAGATAGCCGCCCGCGACGGCGTCGGAGGCGACGTAGTCGACCTGCCCGTTATCGAATGCATCGAACGCCTCGGCGATCGACGGGAACTCGGCGATGTTGTCGGCACCGCAATACTGGATCGCGGTCGAGGCGGCGAGGCTGCCGGTCGTGGCGCCGACGCGCTTGCCCTTGACGTCATCGAGGTTCGCGATGACATCCTTGCCGAACAGCACGGGGCCGTTGTCGAGATAGGGCCCGATCACCGCGATGCGCGATTGCGTCGGGGAGATGTTCATGGCCATGTCGATCTCGCCGTCGTTGATCATGGTCACGGCGTTCTTCCCGGCGGTGTCGACGACCTGCAGGTTGAGGCCCAGCTCGCTTGCGAGAGCCGCCGCCACATCGACGTCCACGCCGATGACCTGGCCCTCGGACTCCCCTCCGAACGGGGAGAGCGTCGAGTCGATACCGACGGTGAGCGTGTCCGCCGCAACCAATGCGTCCGCCGCGACCTGCGGCTCGACCTTGACTTCCTTAGACCCCGTGGTGTGCGCGCAACCTGCGGCAAACGCGCACAGGGCGACGACTGCCACAACTGCAGCGACCCGCACCAAAAGATTCTTCTTCATATGTTCCCCTCTATCATTGACCTGTTATTGCGCCGATAAGGCGGTCTACATGGTTCGTATCTACTCTATCACTAATCGGCGGAAATGAGATGGGCAGTGGGCCTCGGGACGACAGGTCGGGCAATTCCCCACCTGCACCCGGCTTGCGGGCATCCCTCCGGCTGACCTGGTTTTCGACCCCACACCCGCGCACCGGGACGTTCGCCTGAAATCATCTCACTACTGGTCCTCTCGCCCGGAGAGCTCCGTGCTCTCTGTATGGACTCGGGCGGTGCGACTTACTCCTAGAATGCGCCGTGCTCACGCAGGCGAGAACCCGCGCTTACGTGGATCCTTTTGACCGCATCTGCCTTGGACTAGAGCCGTCGAGACGGCCCGCAACCACAGACCCGGAGGGACGGCTACGAGTCTAGCAGATGAGCCACGGTCGAACGCCCCATCTCCGCGCGATATCACCAGACGCGGCAAGCGGCCGCGGCAACCACCTCCTCCGCTCCCGCCTCCAGAAGCACCCCGGCGGCGGCATCGAGCGTCGCCCCCGTCGTGAACACGTCATCGACGAGGAGCACGCGGCGCGGCAGAGGCTCGGAGTCGCGCCTGGTGGAGAACGCCTCGCGCATGTTCGCGTCGCGCTGCACGCGGCCGAGACCGCGCTGATCGGAGACATCCCGCGAAACCAGCACGTCCCTGAGCCCGATACCCAGCAGCTCCGAGAGCGGACGGGCGATGAGGTCCACGTGGTCGTACCCGCGACGATGCAGCGCAGAGGGCGTTGCGGGAACGGGAACCAATGCACCGAGATCCTCCGCGCCGGCCGCGGCAAGAGCCTGATGGATGAGAAGGGCGATGAGGTTGGCCACGCGCAGCTCGCCGCCATCCTTGAACGCGACGACCATCTTGGCCGCCACGCCCTCGAATTCCAATGCGCAGACGGCACGGGAGAACGCGTATTCCACCAGCCCCTCGGGAGTCCAGCACTCGGTGCAGATGAGGAATCCGTGGGGCGCCCCGCACCTCGGACATGCGGCGGCGGGATCGATGAGGGGCAGGGCATCGCGGCAGTCTGGGCACAAGAGCTCCCCGGGCATGTCGCACCCGACGCAGCGGGTGGGCCATGCCATCTCGAGAAAACCGTCGCGCAGGGAGCGGGCGGTCCCGAGGACGCCTCCGCGCAAGATATCGGATCGAAGCAGGCTCATGCACCAGATGCTAGCGCCCGAACCTTTCCAGCCCCTAAACCAATTCTGACCGAATGCCAAACAGCATCCGGCCAGAACCTGAACAAAGATTGAACAAAACCTGAGCAGAACCTGAACAAACCCTTAAACGAGCCGGTCAGACGCCCTGCGGAAGCTCTCCGGGCTTGAAGACGCCGCGCTCGGTGATGATGCCCGTGATGAGCTCGGCGGGGGTCACGTCGAACGCCGGGTTGAACACGTCGACCCCGACCGGGGTGTTCTGGAACCATCCCGTGAACGACCATCCCCCGTCGTCGTGGAGAACCCGCATGCGATGCGGTCCATCGAATGCAACCTCCCCGCCCGCGGCGCCGAGCCTCTCGAGGGCCTCGCCGGTCGCAGCGTCATCGGCGGCGAAGCGGCCAGCGACGGAGATTCCGCGGATCTCCTCGGGCTTGCGCTGCTCGATGACGATATCGGCACCGCTTGCAATCGAGAAGTCGATGGTCGAGAACGGAGCGGCGATGTAGAACGGGATGCCGAAGTGGCGCGCCAGCACCGCATGCCCCATGGTGCCGATCTTGTTGGCCGTATCGCCGTTGGCGGCGATTCGGTCCGCACCGACGATAACCGCGTCGATCTTGCCCTGCGACATGACCGTGGCGGCCATGTTATCGCATATGAGGGTCGACGGAATGCCCGCCTGCATGAGCTCCCATGCCGTGAGCCTGCCGCCCTGGTTGACGGGACGGGTCTCGCACGGATACACATGCTCGACCAGGCCGCGGTCGAAGGCCGTGAAGATCACGCCGAGCGCCGTTCCGAAGAAGACGGTCGCCAGCGAGCCGGCGTTGCAGTGCGTCATGATGCGCGAACCGGGTGCGAGCACCTCGGCGCCGTGAGCACCGATGAGGCGGTTCGTGGCCTCGTCCTCGGCTTGCATCTCCAGCGCAAGGGAGAGGAGGGACTCCTTCAGCTGCGCGACATCGGCACCCGGCTGGCCTGCGACCTCCTTGACGTGGGCGATGCAGCGCTTCACCGCCCAGCTCAGGTTGACGGCGGTCGGACGCGCGTTGCCGACGACATCGCCGACCGCATCCAGGGCGTCGAGATATGCGGGGACCGTCTCCTCCTTGGATTCGTTTTCCGACCATACGGCCAGGGAGAGGGCACCGCCCACGCCGATCGCGGGAGCACCGCGCAGCGCCAACGTCTTGATGGCCTCGACCATCTCGTCGTGCGTCCGGCACAGCATCTCCTCGCAGCGCAGGGGCAGAAGCCGCTGGTCGATCAGGCGCACCGCCGATTCATCGGCGTCCCACGAAATCGTCCGCGGGATAGCCCTCGTGCAATCGCGGACGGTATCGTCCATCACATTCGAGATCTCGCTCATTTGCAGGCCTCCACAATCTGCGTCGCCTTGCGCTTGAGAGCACCCTTGCCGTTCGTCGCATCAAACGACATGCGGTCGGCGAGCTCGCTGCGCACCGTCTTGTTATCCGTCTCCTGTGCGAACACGATGAGCTCGTCGAGCATCTCCTGGAACTCCGGGTCACCGTGGAACCACTGGATTCCCCCGTCGATGTTCGGCCACACCTTCCCCGCAAGCTTCGAATCGCTTGCGCCGAGCTTGCACAGGAAGCGGAATGCCGCGAGGCGCGCAGCCCCGTTATCCTCGTCGTCGAGCGACACCTCGGCACCGTCGATCGCCTTGGCACAGGCGTTCTTGTCGAGGGCGACGAGCTCGTAGAGGGCATCGAGCGCCTCCCAGCGCGTCTGGGCCTCGGGACGATGGAGCGCATCGACGATGCTCGGGATGCTCGGGACGAGCACCTCCGGCTTCTCGCGAGCGATCTGGGCGAGGATGGTCGCGGAGAACTGGCGGGCGCGCCTTGCCTCGCCGCACAGGCTCTCGACGAGAGCCGTGAGGATGTCCCCATCGGCCAGCGCTTGCTCCACGTACTCGACCTTCTCGATCGAGGGGTCGACGATGAGGTGCTTGCCGTTCTCGTCCTCCTCGACGATCTTGACGGGGGCTTTCTTCTTCGGGGCCGCCTTCTTCTTTGCAGGGGCCTTCTTCGCGGGCTTGGCCTCCTCGGCCGCGGGCGCCTCCTCGGCAGCGGCCTTCTTCGAGGCCCGCTTCTTTGCGGGGGCCTTCTTGGGGGCTTCCTCGACTGCAGGCTCCTCGGCGGCCTTCTTAGTCGTCTTGCGGGCCGTCTTCTTCGCCGGCTTCTCCTCCGGAGCAGCTTCCTCCGAAGCGGGCTCGGCGGCCTTCTTCGCGGTGCGCTTCTTGGCGGGTGCCTTCTTCGCGGGCTTCTCCTCCGCAGGAGACTCCTCGGCGGCGGAATCTACGGCCTTCGCCGCAGCCGTCTTCTTGGTCGTGCTCTTCTTCGCGGTGGATTTCTTCGCGGCTGGCTTGTCGGCCTTCTCCGAAACCTCCGAAGCGGGCTCCGCGGCCTTCTTCTCGGCCTCTTCCTTCGCTTTCGTGCTCTTCTTTGCTGTGGCCATGATTCTCCTCTGCTCGCAAACAGGGCATAGTACCCCAGATTTACAGATATGGAAATTCTACCGCAGAATGAACCCAACCGGTTTCGCCAGCATGCGGAAGGCGCGTAGCCACCCGGCAACCCGCATGAAAGAGATGGACGGGGCGCGGTCGAGATTACGCTCGTCCGAGCCGGGCGACCGGAAGCCGCATGACTTAGCCGGGTCGCGCAGCCGCTCGCTCCCCCGTATCTGATAGTATCTTTCCCATGAAGACCAGCCGATTCGACAGAGACCGCACGTACGAGCTGTTCGCCTCATGCGCAAAGGGCCTCGAGGGCATCGTGGCCGGCGAGCTGCGGGAGCTTGGCGTCTCCCGCGTGCGCCCGCTCTCTTCAGGCGTCTCCTTCCAAGCCGACATGGCTCAGATCTGCGAGGCATTGCTGTGGCTGCGCTGCGCGAGCAGGGTGCTGGTCGTGCTCGAGCGCGGACCCGCACGCAATGCGGACGAGCTCTACGAGACGTGCGTGAACATCCCATGGGAGGAGCACGTCTCCGACGGCGCGACGATCGCCATCCATGCGAAGGGGACGAACGCGAAGCTGCGCAACACACGCTTCGTCGAGCATCGCGTCAAAGACGCTCTCTGCGACCGGCTGACCGAGAAGACGGGGGCGCGGCCCAACGTCGACACGCGCAAACCCGACTTTGCGGTAAGCGTTAACATCCACGAGTCCAAGGCGACCATATCGCTCGATGCCAGCGGCGCTCCCATGCACCGCAGGGGCTACCGTGAACAGGGCGCGCAGGTCGAGGCGCCGATCAAGGAGACCCTCGCCGCCGCCATCCTGCTCGCCGGCGACTGGCCGCGCATCGCGGCGGAGGGCGGATCGTTCGTGGACCCGTTCTGCGGCAGCGGGACGCTCGCGATCGAGGCGGCTCTCATCGCCGGCGACATCGCCCCGGGCATCTTCCGGGGAACCTGGGGGATCGAGGGCTGGAAGCAATTCGACCAGGATGCGCTCGTCGCCGCGGTCGATGCAGCGGATGCGCGGGCCGAGAGCCACCAGTCCCCCGCCGGGGCAATCATCGCCGCGGACATCGACCCGTCCGCCATCGCGCTCGCGCAGGCAAATGCGCGCCGTGCGGGCGTGGGAGGAGCGATTCGATTCGAGACGAGCGACATCGCCCATCTCGCGGTCGATGACCTCACCCCGACCGGACTCATCGCAACGAACCCTCCCTATGGGGAGAGATTGCTGAGCAGAAGCCAGCTGCCCTCGCTGCTCCTCGCGCTCCGCGGCATCGTCGCTCGGCAGGGCGCGGGATGGGGCCTCTCCCTCATCGTCGCCGACCCCTCGGTAGACAGCCTGCTCGGCGCTCGTCCGACCAGCGTGATCGATACCTTCAACGGGCCCCTCGAGGCCACGATCCGCTCGTATAGGGCAGCAGGCGCTACACCTGCCCCCGACGCCGCATCTGGCGACACCGGCGCGTCGGACAGCACCGCGGATACATCGGCGGGAACGCTCGGGATGCAAGCCGAGCAGTTCGCAAACCGGCTCCACAAGATGGCGAAGCACCGGGGCAAATGGGCGCGCAGAACCGGTGTCACCTGCTATCGCGTCTACGACTCCGACCTCCCGGGATTTGCGATGTCCGTCGACCTGTACCAGGGTGCGGGTGCCGAGAGCGGCAAGCGCTGGGCCCACGTGTGCGAGTACGCCCCGCCGAAGACCGTCGACCCCGAGCTCGCAGGCGCACGCCTCAACGCAGCCGTCGAGGCGGTCCGAGCGGAGTTCGACCTCAACGCGGGAGATGTCTTCCTCAAGCGCCGCATCCGCTCGAAGGGAGGATCGCAATACCGCGAGACAGACGGTGGCCCGGCAACGGAGAGCGCCGGGCACGTCATCCTCGAGAACGGGCATTTCTTCCGCGTGCGCTTCGATGCGCATCTCGACACGGGGTTGTTCCTCGATGGCCGCGACATACGGCAGCTCATCGGCGAGAACTCACGCGGCAAGGATTTCCTGAACCTGTTCGCCTACACGGGCTCCGCCACGGTGTACGCCGCTGCGGGTGGCGCGGCATCCACGCACACCGTCGACCTCTCGAACACCTATCTGGCCTGGGCGCGTGACAACCTCGCGCTCAACCACTTCGATGGCCCCGAGCACACATTCGAGCAAGCGGACGTCCTCCCGTGGGTGACCGAGACGCGCCATTCCCCACGGCGCTTCGATCTCATCTACGTCGACCCGCCGACATTCTCGAACTCCAAGCGCATGCGCAAGCGCTCGTGGGACGTGCAGCGCGATCATGCCGAGCTGCTCATCGGCGTCTCCCGCCTGCTCCGCGAGAACGGAACGGCGATTTTCTGCTGCAATCTGCGCGGGTTCAAACCCGATGTCGAGACGCTCGCGAAAGCGCATGTCGGACTCGCGGACATCAGCAAGAAGACGATTCCCGAGGACTTCGCGCGCACGGGCGACATCCACCACTGCTACCTGGTGAAGCACCTGAGGTAAGCCGTTGCCGCTGGATCCGGGTCGGTACCCCTCCAGGCAAACTCCGCAAAACATTCGCCCCGATTCTGGCTGCAGCTGCGGAACTCGCGTCCTTCGGACGCTCAGACAGTCCTCGCTAAGCGCAGCCAGAATCGGGGCGAATTGCTCCGCATTGCCTGGAGGGGTACCGACCCGGATCCAGCCGAAAACGTTCTCCTACTTCGGGAACGGCGGGCTGTTGCGCTTCTTGACGTTCTTGGCGATGCGGTCGCCGAACGACGCCTCCTTGCGCCTGTCCGGTCCCCAGAACGAGGCGGCAACCATGCCGGGACCAACGTGCGAGCCGATAACCGGGCCGATGCTCGTCTCCACGAACAGGGCCTTCGGACCCGAGTACATCCCCTCGAGGGAACGCATGTCCTTCTCGCATACCGCATTGCCAAAGACGATCTGCGCACGATCGGGCTCGATGGCGTTCTCGTTGAGCAGCTTCGCGACGGACTTGACGGACTTCTTCCTGCCGCGCACGAGGCCGTCGATGGCTAGATGACCGGTCAGATCGAACTTCAAGACGGGCTTGATGTCGAGCTTCGAACCGGCGGCCGCGGCAATCGGCGGGATCCTGCCGCCACGGCGCAGGTACATGAGGTCATCGACGGTGAAGTAGCCGTGCACGTAGTAACGCGCCTCCTCCGCCCATGCGGCGAGCTCGGCGGCCGTGAGGCCGTTGTTGCGCTGCTTGACGGCCTCCAGGACGAGGAACCCCTCGGCGATCGAGGCGAGCAGCGTGTCGACGACGTAGATCTCGGCCTCGGGGAACTCCTCCCTCACCTCGTCGGCAACGCGGCACATGGTGTCGTAGGTGCCGGTGAGTCCTGACGAGAGACATAGGAACACCGTGGGGGTCTTCGTCTCAGCGGCATGCCTGAACTTCTCGGTCATCACGGGGATGGGAATCTGCGCGGTCCGGGAAACATCGCCATCGATGAGGCGCCCGTAGAAATCCTCGGACGACATGCTCTGGCCGAAGTCGTCGATATGCTCGCCGTCGTTCATCTCGTACGGGAAGAGCATCATATCCACGCCGAGCGACTCGACCACCTCATGCGGCAAGTCGCAGGCGGAGTCAATCACAAGCTGGCATTTGTGCTGCGGCAGCGTCATGGCGTACCTCCTTATGGTCACGGGCCGGCGCTTGCGCCTATCCGTTGGGGTTGTGCTCGCGGATCAGCTTCTCGCGCGTCTCGAAGAGCCCGACCTCGAGGCCGACGGGATACGAACCCGGATTCAGGAATCGCGTGTACGACGGGTCGAGCTTGGCCATCTCCTCGCGGGCGAGGGCCTGGGCCTCGCGGCAATCCGTCTGCCCGTAGACCGATTTGCCGCCGCGCGCGAGCGGTGTGAGCAGCGTCTTGTGCGTGCGTCCCGCAAGCGACTTGCGGTGAACCGGGTCGACCGGGTCGACCATCATCTCGTGGCTCACACCCGAGAGGTCGTCGAAGATCATATCGCCGCAGTACATGCCGTTCGCATCCATGTAGCGGCGGATGTCGAGGATGCCCGGGAGCGTGCGCTTGACGATCTGGGCGGAGAGCTTGATCTTGGGCTCCCACTGGGAGTCCGGAGTCTGCTTGACGGCCGACATCTTGTAGACGCCGCCGAGCGCAGGCTGATCGTATGCCACGGCGAGCTTCGTGCCAACGCCCCAGGAATCGATGCGTGCGCCCTGGCGCTCGAGCGAGTCGATCGTGAACTCGTCGAGGTCGTTCGTGGCGAAGATCTTCACGTAGTCGAGCCCCGCCTCGTCGAGCATCTCGCGAGCCTTCTTGGACTCCCATGCAAGGTCGCCGGAGTCGAGCCTGATGCCGATGAGGCGCTCGCCGCGCTCCTCCATCTCCTTGCCGACGATCACCGCGTTGGCGATGCCCTGCATCACATCGTAGGTGTCGACCAGCAAGATCGTGTTCTCGGGCATGGCCTTAGCGAAGGCGCGGAACGCCTCGAGCTCGGTGTCGAACGACATGACCCAGGAGTGCGCGTGCGTGCCGGACACGGGGATGTCGAACACCTGGCCGCACAACACGTTGGATGTCGACGTGCAGCCGCCGATGAACGCGGCGCGCGAGGCTCGCAGACCGCCGTCGGGACCCTGGGCGCGGCGCAGGCCGAACTCGGCCACACTGCCCTTGGTCACGTTGCAGATACGCGCCGCCTTCGTGGCGACGAGCGTCTCGAAGTTGACGGCATTGAGCAGCGCCGGCTCGATGAGCTGGCAGTCGACGAGCGGACCCATCACGCGAACCATGGGCTCCTGCGGGAAGACGACCGTGCCCTCGGGCGTGGCATCCACATCGAGATGCAGCTTGTAGCCGCGCAGGTACTCGAGGAAGTCCTTGTCGAACAGCGGATTGCCCGAGGGAACCGTCAGGCTCGAGAGGTACGCGATGTCCTCATCGGTGAACGTGAAGTCGTCGATGATCTTCGCGAGATGGTCGAGGCCGCACGCGATGGCGTAGCCGCCCTCGAACGGGTTGTTGCGGAAGTGCATGTAGAAGCAGGCCTCCGCCTGGCGCAGGCCCTCCTTCCAGTAGCCCTCCGCCATGGTGAGCTCGTACAGGTCCGTGAGCAGAGCTGAATTGCGTTCCATGATTGCACCTTTCGACGTGGAGCGTGCGAGCGCTTCCTATGCCTTGTTCTCGCCGCTTGCAGGGGCGTTTCCCGTGCCACCCGACGTGCGACGGGGTTTCCTCTTGCGCTGGCCGGAGCCACCGCCTTGCTGCTGTCCGCCTTGCTGGCCTTCCGCGGGGCGCTTGGCCTGGTTGCCGCCACCGCCTCCGCCACCGCGACGGCGCCTGTTGCGATTGCCCTGGCCGGCCGATCCGCCTTGGCCATCCTCGCGGGGGTTGCGGAGGTTCGAGGAGTTCTGGCCCGGACGTTGCTTGTGCTCGCCGGACTTCGCCTCCTGCGCCTGACCGTCCTGGCGCTGACCCTGCTGGCCGCCGGAGCCGGACTTCCTGCCCCTGCCGCCACGGCGGCGTTTCTTGCCGGGCTTCGCCTCGCCGTCCTGTTTCGCCTCCCCGCCTCTCTGCGCGGGCTTCTTCTCTCCCTGCGAGGCCTGGCCCTGCTGGCCGCCGGAGCCGGACTTCCTGCCCCTGCCGCCACGGCGGCGCTTCTTGCCGGGCTTCGAATCCTCGTCCGATTTCAGGACCTCGTCGGCGGGAATCTCGAGCAGCTTCTCACGCTTCAGCGATGCCGGGCAGTGCTCCTCGAACGCCTCGGCGCACACCCTGCACGGGCGCGGGCTGTCGCTTTCGGGATCGCACTCCATGCCGCCGATGGGAACGATGAACGCCTCATCGGTCTCGAGCAGCTTGAGTTTCACGTATTCCTTGGGCGTGTTGAGCTCGATCACCTTGGCGGGACCCGCCGGGGTCTCGATCGTGGCGTTGAGCTTCGGGGAGCGCGACTTGAAGTCCTTGTAGGCCTCGTACTCGTAACGGAGGCAGCACATGAGCCTGCCGCAGGCACCCGAGACCTTGCTGGGGTTGAGCGGGAGGTCCTGCTCCTTGGCCATCTTGATGGACACGGGCTGGAAGGCGCTGCTCATGCGCACGCAGCACAGCACCTCACCGCAATGGCCGATGCCTCCCACCGTGCGGGCCTCGTCGCGAACGCCCATCTGGCGCATGTCGACGTGCACGTGCAGGCGCGATGCCAGGTCGCGCACGAGCTCGCGGAAATCGACGCGCTCCTCGGATGAGAAATGGAAGACTGCGTTGTCGGAGTCGAGCATGTACTCGACGTCGATGGGTTTGATATCGAGGCCGCGCTTCTCGGCGAGCTCGCGGAAGACCGTCTTGGCCTCCTCGCCCTTCGCCTCGAGCTCCTCCTTCTTGGCAAGATCGTCCTCGCTCGCGACGCGGATGATGGGGCTCAGCGGCGAGCGCAGCTTGCCCGCTTCCTCGTCGCTCAGTTCGAACGGGTCGCCATCGACGAGCCCGAACGCCTTGCCGCCCTCGCGGCCCACGACGACATACGAGCCCCTCTGGGGATCGCAGTCGCTATAGGAGAACCAGTAAACCTTCGCATTATGCTTGAATCTAACGGGCACTACTGCCGGCATACAATACCTCTCTTATTTCAAACAACATTGCCTCGAGGGCAAGTTGCGGTGCAACATTTCTGGCGATGCGCTCCGCCGCTGAGTCAACCGCCCGCAGCGCGCGCAGGATCGCATCGAGGCCCAACTGGGCGCCGGTCTTCTCTATAGTGTAATGGCAATCATAGTTGACCATAAGTTTTTCACGCTCAAAACCCACTGCCGCGCAGTCGCGCAACCATGAGCGGATGACCGATAGCATCTCGTTGTAGACCTCGCGTTTGCTCGCGGCGATCTTGCGGTCGTTGCGTTTCTCGAGATAGTTCAGCGCTCCCTTGGAGAGAAACTCGCCGTTGTCCTGCAGCTCGGTTGCCGCGCGGGAGCGAATCTCCTCCTGGGGCGCATCGACGGCCGCGACCATGCGACGAGCGCAGTCGAGGACGTCGGCCCCATCGGCGTCGCCAAGCCGTTCCATGACCTCGATGGCCACGAGCCGGGCCTGCTTGCGCGAGGGGGATCTCACGAACTCGCAGGCGCTTTTCGTCGAACCGCCCGTCGCCGTGAGCGCGACGCGGGCGTCCTGCTCGCTGGCGCCGGTCGCGCGGCAGACGAGCCCGAGGGCCTCGGCCTCGGGAAGGCGTCTGAACGTGAGGGTCTGGCACCGCGAGACGATCGTGGGCAGCACGCTGGAGCGCATGCGCGCCATGAGCACGAAGGACGTGTCGGCCGGAGGTTCCTCGAGGGTCTTGAGGAAGGCGTTGGCCGCCTTGTCGCGGAGCAGGTCGGCACGCGTGATGATATACACCTTGCGGTTGGCCCGGATGGGGGCAAGCGTGCTGTCCCTGATCACATCGCGAATCTGCTCGGCTAGGTAGCTCCCCACGCCCTCGGGATCGATCCAGTGCACATCGGGATGGGTCATGCGCTCGACTCGCCTGCACGCATCGCACACGCCGCATCCGCCGTCGGGGCAGATGAACGCCTTGGCGATCGCGAGAGCCGTCTCCGTCTTGCCCGAGCCCATGGGGCCGGCGAGCAGGTACGCATGCGACAAGGCTCCCGCCGCATGCGCCTCGGCGAGGAACCGGGACACCTGCGACTGGCCGATGATGGAGGCGAACGGGTTCGCCTTGGATTCGGGTTTTGCCTGAGCCGCCGTCATCGCGCCCCACCTTCCCCGAACAGATCGGCAACTTGCCCGAACACCGCCTCCGCGGTGGCGTCGATGTCGCCGGGAACCATCGCGACGCGCCGCACCCGGGCGGGGTCGCGGTCGGCGATATCCTCGAACGCACGGTGGACCTTTGCGTGAAACTCGACCGACTCGCCCTCGATGCGGTCGGCTCCCCCCGCCCGTCGAGCACGCTCGAGCGATTCGGCGGTATCGTTCACGAGCAGAATCGTCCTATCGGGAACGATGCCCCGGCAAGCCACCTCGTCGACTTGGGCGACCGTTCCCTCGCCGAGCCCCCGGGCAACACCCTGGTAGGCCATCGTCGAGTCGTTGAAGCGATCGCAGAGGACGACATCGCCGCGCTCGAGGGCCGGCATGACGATCTGCCCGACCATCTGGGCCCGGGCCGCCTCATAGAGCAGAAGCTCGGCGTGGGCGTCGAGGTCGGTGTTGGCGGGATCGAGGAGCACGCTCCTGATCTGCTCGCCGATGGCGGTCGATCCCGGCTCGCGCAGAACGACGACCGCGCGCCCGAGTTCCCCGAGACGCGTCGCCAGCCGGGCGATCTGCGTGGACTTGCCCACGCCCTCGCCTCCCTCGAAGGTTATGAAAAGGCCGCGGCGCGCCATCACGACACCTCGCAGCCGATGGAATCGAAAATGTCCGTCCCCAGGGCGTCGATGCCGACGAACGCCGGGAAATCGACGAGCTCGAGCCTCACGAGCGCCTCGGTGCCGAGCTCCGGCCATGCGACGGGATCCGACGAGACCACGCACGAGGCCAGCAGTGCCGCGACGCCGCCGACGGCGGTGAAGTGCACGCATCCGAACTCGCGGCACGCTTCCTTGACCGAGGCGCCGCGCTTGCCCTTGCCGATGGTCGCGGCGATGCCCGCGCCGAACAGGCGGGGCGTGGCGAAGTCCATGCGGGAAGCGGTCGTGGGGCCTATGGCGCCATGGGGCCTGCCGGCAGAGGCCGGCGTGGGGCCAGCGTAGAACAGCGTCTGCCCCGCAAGGCCGAAGGGCAGCTCGCCGTGCTCGTCGAGATACGAGACGGCGCGCATGTGACCGGCATCGCGCATGGTGAAGACGGGGCCGCTCAACAGCACGCGGTCGCCCGCGCGAAGCGATCCGAGCGCCTCTTTGCCAGCTGGAAGTTGGATGCGGATCTGATCGCCTGCCATCATGCCTCCTCAAGCTCGAGCGAGATGGAGCGCATGGCGCAGCATCCCATGTTGATCGCAAGCGGGAGGGCGGCGATGTGGCACGGTGCGGTGTTGATGTTCACCGCGAGCGCGGTGGTGTCCCCGCCGAGGCCGGCGGGTCCGACCCCCGTCGCGTTGACGGCGCGCAGGAGGCGCTCCTCGATCTCGGCGACGCGCGGATCGGAAGACGCGATGCCCACGGGGCGGAGGAGCGCCTTCTTGGCGAGACCCGCCACCTTGTCGAACGTGGCGCCCACGCCGATGCCGATGAGCAGCGGCGGGCAAGCGGAAGAACCCTTCTCCCTCACGCACGAGACGACGGCCTCCTCGATGCCCTCGTAACCGGCACCCGGCGGAAGCATGACGACACGCGAGGCGTTATCCGACCCGCCTCCCTTGAGCATGACATGCAACCGTGCACCCGGACGACCCGAGAAACCGACTTCGGTGAAGGCCGGCGCGTTCGTGGTGGTGTTCTCGCGCTGCACGAGCGCATCGGCGAGGATGCTCATGCGGAGGCGCGCGTCGGCATATGCATCGGCGACGGCATCGTCGACCAGCGAGAAGATGTCGCCGGGGACGCTCTGGTCGCAGCCAACCTCCAGATACACCCATACCGAGCCGGTGTCCTGGCAGATGGGCACGTGGTCGCGCCGGGCGATATCATCGTTTTCGAGCATCATGGCGAGCACCGAGCGGGCGCGCTCGCCCGTCTCGCGGGCAGCGGCCTCGCGCAGCGCATCCATGAAATCGGGGCGCGTCCGCGTCGCGATGAGCGGAATCGCCGCACGCACCGCGGCGGCGACGCCAGCCGCGGTAAGCTCCTTGAATGCCACGCCGTCCATCGCGCCAGCCTCCCGAGCCTAGGAAAGCGCCTCGACGGAAGCGCGGATGCTTGCAGCGGACTCGGCGAGCAGGGCCTTGTCCTCGTCATCGAGGTCGAACTCGACGACGCGCACGATGCCCTCGCGAGCCAACTCGACCGGAACGCACATGTAGATGTCGTCGATGCCGTACTCGCCCTCGAGGTACGCGCACACGCTCAGCACGTCGTGCGAGTCGGTGAGGATGGCCTCGACCATGCGGGCGATCGACGCGCCGGGCGCGTAGAACGCCGATCCGGTCTTGAGGTAGTTGACGACCTCGGCGCCGCCGTTGACGGTGCGTTCGCAAACAGCGGCGATGGCATCGGCGTCGAGCAGCTCCGTCAGGGGCTTTCCGGCGACGCTCGAATGCTTCGGCAGCGGAACCATGCCCTGTCCATGGGCGCCCACGACGATGGCGTCGACGTCGGCGATGTCGCAATCGAGCGTCTGCTGGATGGCGAAGGCGAAGCGCGACGAGTCGAGCACGCCTCCCATGCCGAAGATGCGCTCCTTGGGCAGACCCGAGATCTGCTTGGCCAGGTACGTCATGACGTCGAGCGGGTTCGTCACGCAGATGATGATGGCATCGGGCGAGGCGGCCTGCACCTGCTCGATGACCGAGCGCATGATCTTGGAGTTCGTGTCGAGCAGGTCCTCGCGCGTCATACCCGGCTTGCGCGGCACGCCGGCCGTGATGACGACGACATCGCTACCCGCCGTGTCGGCGTAGTCGTTCGTTCCGGTGACGACCGGGCCGAACTTCGCGAGCGAGCGCATGTGCATCATGTCGAGCGCCTTGCCCTGGGGCACGCCCTCCACGACATCGATCAAGACGACGTCCGCGAGATTCTTGAACAGGATGAGCTCGGCGGCAGTCGCGCCCACGTTGCCCGCGCCTACGATGGTGACCTTGGGATATGCCATGAGAACCAGCCTTTCGCATTGGGTTTCGGTCTCATCTTATGGTAGCAAGTAAAAGCCCGGATAACCGCACAAGGTCGGCTATCCGGGATATGCGATGGACTTGCGATGCGGCGCGCGGGACCGCCGGGGTCCGGCGCGCTACTTGCCGGCCTTCTTGCGCGTGCCCGTCGACTTGCCGCGCGTCGACTTGCGGGTCGTCTTGCGTCCCGACGAGCTCTTCTCTTCATCCTTCTTCTGGCTCGGGCACGAGAGGTTCGGGCAGAGCTTCCACGGCCCGCGGCGCGTCTGCACGACGACGAGCGGGGCATCGCAGTGCTCGCAATACTCGCCCGTCGCCTCGATCTTGCCGTTGCGGGGCAGCGGGTAGCTTGTCTGGCACTCGTCGTAGTTCTCGCAGCGGATGAAGCGCTTGAGCGTCTTGGGGTTCTTCTGCGCGATGAGGCGCGAAGTCTTGCCCAGGCGCTCGCAGGCCTTGCAGTCGCCGACGACGACGCTCGGCTCGTAGTTCGATTTGCAGTTCGGGTCGATGCACATGTTCTTCGGCTTCGAGCGGAAGGGCTGCACGGTGATCATCGGGCCGCCGCATTCGGGGCACAGCTCCTCGGTCTGTCGCAGCCTTCCCTCGGGAACGGGATACGTCGCGTCGCATTCGGGCCAATTGGAGCAGCCGATGAACCGGGAACGAGTCTTGGCCGAGTTCTTCAACAGCAGGTCGTGACCGCACTTGGGGCAGGTGCCCACCTTCGCGTCGGCGTTGACCGCCTCGGTAAGAGCCTCGCCCACCTCCTCCTTCTTCGGGATGAGCACCTCGATCACGTCGTCGAGCAGGTCGCGCGAATGGCCCACGACGTTGCCGAGCGTCTCCTCACCCACCGAGATGGCGCTCATCTCCTCCTCGAGCTCGGACGTCATGACCGGCGAGACGATGCGGGGCGCGAACTGCCCGAGCGCATCGATGACGGCCATGCCGAGCTGCGTGGGCTCGAGCGGGTTGTTCTGGATGTAGTTGACCTCCTGCAGGCGCTCGATCGTCGAGTGGCGCGTCGACTTCGTGCCGAGACCGAGCTTCTCCATCTCCTGGATGAGCTTGCCCTGCGAATAGCGCGCCGGGGGCTCGGTCTGCTTCTTCAGCAGCTCCGGGTCCGAGAATGCGAGAACGTCGCCTTCGGAAAGCTGCGGCAGATCCTCGTCCTTCTTCGCGCCATAGGGATAGACCTCGCGGAAACCCTCGACGAGGACGACATCCCCGCGCGAGACGAACGGCTCGCCGTTGACATCCAGCGAGACCTTCGTGGCCTCCATGGTCGCCGGGCCGGAGAGCGTCGCCATGAAGCGCCGCGCGATAAGGTTGTAGAGCTTCCACTCGTCGGCCTTGAGCTTCTCGGAGCTCGCGCATCCGGTCGGATGGATGGGCGGGTGGTCCGTCGTCTGCGTCTTGCCGCGCGTCGGCGTGAGCTTGCCCCGGGCGAGGAGCTTGCGCGCGTACGGGGCGTACGCCGGATTGCCGGAGAGCATCTTGAGCGATACCGCGAAATCGATGGAGTTCGGGTACACCGTGTTGTCGACACGCGGATACGAGATGTAACCGCTCATGTAGAGTGACTCGGCGAGCCTCATCGTGCGGGCCGGGGTGAGCCCGATCGCCGCGGCGGCCGCCTGCAGGGAAGTCGTGTTGAACGGGGCGGGCGCGGGGACGGTGCGCTTCTTCTTCTCGATGCCCGTCACGCGGGCCTCGGTCGCGTCCTTGACGCGGTCGAACGCAGCCCGGGCCTTCGCCCCATCATCAAAGCGATCGGCCGCGTGACCCGTGGAGAACGAATGCCCGTCGCCATCGGCGCACGTGGCCTTGATGACCCAGTAATCCTCGGGCACGAAGGCGAGACGCTCCTTCTCGCGCTCGACGATGAGCGCGAGCGTGGGGGTCTGCACGCGGCCGGCGGAGCGCACGGTGCCGAACCCGCTGAACTTCGCCATGGTGAGATAGCGGGTGAGCACGGCGCCCCAGACGAGGTCGATGAGACGGCGGGAGTCTCCCGCCTGCGCCAGGTTGACGTCGAGCTCTACGAGGTTGTCGAACGCGTTGGTGATCTCGCCCTTCGTGAGCGCCGAATAGCGGGCACGGGTGATGGGCGCGTTCGAGACCTCGTCGATCATGAGGACGGCGTCGGAGCCGATGAGCTCTCCCTCGCGGTCGAAGTCCGTGGCGATGATGATCTCGTCGGCCTTCTTCGCGAGGTTCTTGAGCGTGCGGATGATGTCCTTCTCGGCCGGGGTCTTGACCACCGGGGCGTACACGAGGTACGGCAGCACCGGCACCTTCCAGTCCTTGAGGCTCACGCCGTTCTCGTAAAACGGCTTGCGCTTCTTGAACGGCGGCTTGTCGAGGCTATCGGGGATGCCGGGCGCGGGAATCTCGTTGCCCTCGTCGTCGATGCCGACCCATCCCTTGCGCGACTTGTACTCGAGCTTGGGAACGAAGTCCATGCCGAGTATGTGGCCGCGCAAGCCGATGGCGACCCATTCGTCGCCGTTGTGCTTGAAGCGGTACACCGGGGTGTTGTACACCTTGTCGGACACGGGTTTGGTATCGCCGAGCAAATCGGCGATCTTCTGTGCCGCGATGTTCTTCTCGGTGACTACGAGTATCACGCCATACCTCCGAAAATCTCGATCTTCGACTTCAACCACGCCGTCCATGCCGCGATACCCGTCCCCTTGACAGCGGAAACGGGAAAGATCGGGGCGAGCGGGTTGAGGTCGCTCATATATGCGCGGAACGCGCGCTCGTCGAACGCGAACACGGGAAGGGCATCCACCTTGCCGAGCACGACCGCGTCGGCGGCCTGGAAGATGGCCGGGTACTTGACCGGCTTGTCATGCCCCTCTGGGATGGAGAGCACCACCACGCTGCAATGCTCGCCCAGATAGAAATCGGATGTGCAGACGAGGTTGCCGACGTTCTCGATGAAGAGCAGGTCGATGGAATCGAGGTCGAGCTGCTCGAGCGCCTTGCGGACCATCTGCGACTCCAGATGGCAAATGCCGCCCGTGTTGATCTGCACGCAGGGAATGCCCGCCTCCTTGATGAGCTCGGCATCGATGCGGCTGGCCACATCGCCTTCGATGACCGCGATGCGGCACGCGTCCCCCAGGGCCTCGGCTGTTGCGAGGATGAGGGATGTCTTGCCCGCACCGGGACTCGCGAGCATGTTGACGGTGAACACGCCCTTCTCGTCGAGGAGCTCCCTGTTGGCATGCGCGAGAGAGTCGTTCTTCTCGAGAATCGGCTTGCCGATGTCCAGTTGCATACTCTCTCCTCCCCGTACGGTCGCGGTCAAGACGGATTACTAGGATATACCAATTTTCCGCAACGCAACGAAAACTCTGCCGAACGATGCCCTGGATTCTCATGTACGCGTCAATAGGAGATGCGGCAGCCGGGGGTGGGGTGGGGGGGCCGCTACTCGACTTCGATGCTCGTTATCTCCAGCTCCCTGCCGGCTATCACCTGCGTGAAGGGGCTTTCGCATTCGGGGCATTTGCGATGGAGGGCATCATGGGCGAACTCGATTCCGCAATCCAAACAGCGCGAGCGGGGTGCGATGAAGTCGATCGTCAGGCGGGCGCCCTCGCAGATCGTTCCCCTGCGCAGCACCTCAAAAGCGAAGTCCATGGCCTCCTCGACCACCTGGGTGAGTTCGCCGACCGTGAGGCGAATCTCGGTCACGCGGGCCGCACCCGCCTCGCGTGCCGATGCGCTAGCCGTCTCGACGACGGCCTGAGTCAGCCCGAACTCATGCATCCTCGAGAGCCTCCCGCTCCTCTTCCGCGCGCTGACGCTCTATCCTCTTGCGCAGCGCGACACGCGCCAAAGCCAGGGATATCTCGTAGAGACCGACCATGGCTGCATACAGGAGCAGCATCGTCACCGGCGACGCGTCGGGCGTCACGGCGGCGCAGAACACCATGAGCACGATGTAGACCACGCGCCAGCTCTTGCGGAGCATCTTGTAGGGAACGATGTTGAAGACGATGAGGTAGAACGTGATGAGAGGCAGCTCGAAGGCCACGCCGAACGCCAGCTCGAACATCAGGATGGCGCTCACGTACGTGCTCGCATCGGGGAACACCGTCGCGAAGGGAGTCACCTGACCGAGCAGCCATTCGAACGCGGGGCGCAGGATGATGAAGTAGCAGAAGATGTTGCCGGCGATGAACAGGAAGACGCCGACGAAGAACGTCGGGAGCACCCACTTGCGCTCATGCGGCTTGAGCGCCGGCAGGAAGAACGCGAGGATGTTCCAGATCCAGATGGGGGCCGTCACCATTACGGATGCCAGGAACGACACCTTGAACCGCAGGGTGAAGCCGGTGAGGGGATCGAGCACGTACAGCTCGCCGGTACCCGTTCCCGGCAGGAACTGCGAGATGGGCTTCTTGAGCCATTCGATGAGCTGCGGGGATATGAAGTAGATGGCGACGGTCGCGACGAGCAGGCACACGACGACGATGACCAGCCTTCTCCGGAGCTCGGAGAAGTGATCGAGAATCGGCATCTCCGCCGTCTTGTTCTTCTTCCTCCTAGACATCGCCGGCCACCGGTTCGCTTGCTTGCCCGGACTGCCCGGAGGCGGCCTCCCCCGCCTCGGCTTCGGCTGTCAGCCGCGCCTTTCGCTCGGTGAACGTCTCCATGTCGGTGAGGGCGGAGACGGTTGCGGGTTTATGTTCCTCCCCATTCTCCGCTTTGGAAGAGTCCCCGTCGTCGGCCGCATCGTCAACGCCCGCATCGGTTTCATCTTCCCCGTGGGGAATCGCGTTAGCGACCTTCTCGATCTTCTCGAGGGCGAGGAAGGGATTGCGGGAGGCTTCCTGGATGCTCTTGGGGTCGAGGCCCTCGTCCTTGAGGGTCTGGTCGATCTGCCCCTGCGTGTCTCGCAACTTCCTCAGGGCATTGCCAATGGCCCTGCCGGCCTTCGGCAGGCGCTCGGGTCCCACGATGATGAACGCGAACAATATGATGACCAGCAGCTCTGCCGGGCCGATATTCACAGCCGTCAGCTCCTCGTGGCGCAGTCGGTTGCCGTCGCGGGGCGCGGCGCGCTATGCGCCGGCCTCGTTCTTCGCACTATCCTCGGTCGCCGCCTCGTCCGCAGCAGCCGCATCGGCGCTTTCCCCGTCAGCGCCCTCGGCGTCCTCGCCGCCCACGACGACGTCGGCCACGCCATCGCCATCCTGGTCGACCATCTGCTCGGCCTGCTCCTTCTTCGAGCACGAGTTCAGTGCCGCGACGCTCGGGGTCGCGAACGCGATGATGAGCAGCGCCGAGAAGAAGATGGCGAGGAACTTGCGCCCGTTCGACGAGGTCATCTGACGCTTCTTCGTCTTCTCGCGTTTCTCGCGCTCCGCGGCAAGCGCGGCTTCCTTCTCGGCGCTCGACTTCGGCGTCGACTTGGAAACGCGCTTCTCGTGGGAGCTGCGGTTCTTCGAGCTGGTTTTCTTCTTCTGGCTCAAGGTTGGAACACCTCTCTCGTTTCCACGCGCGTGCTAGTTGCGCAGCTTGACTCTCATTTCCTCGACGCGGTCGAACACACGCTCGACGTCGACGCTGTGAACATGGCCCCCGTCGTAGAGGATGTTGCCGTTCACCATGGTCATCAGGATGTTCTCCTGCGTCGCCGTGTGCACGATCGCAGAGGTGGGATCGTGGGTCGGCACCTGATGCGAGTTCGACAGATCGACCGCGATGATGTCGGCCGCTTTGCCGGACTCGAGCGAGCCGATCTTGTCCTCCATGCGCAGGGCCCGGGCAGCGTCGAGCGTGGAGAAGCCGAGCGCCTGGGATGTCTTGAGGAACTCGCTGCGACGACCGCTGACGGCACGCTGCATGAGCAGCGCGAGTCGCATCTCGTCGAATGGGTCCGTGACGTCCGATGCCGCCGGGGAATCCGTGCCGATTCCGACCCTGATGCCGGCCTTGAGGAACTTAAGGATCGGGGCCACGCCCATGCCGAGCTTCGCGTTGCAGCGCGGGCAGACGGCGATGGCCACGTCATGGTCAGCCAACGTCGCGATATCGCGGTCATCCACCTGGGTGCAATGAATCGCGAGGACGTTGGGGACGTTGAGCAGCCTCCAGTTCAAGATGTACTGGACGGGACTCACGCCCGTGGCGAGCCAGGCGGGCTGATGCGTCTCGAAATTGCGCTCCGCGGGATCCTCGTATAGGGAGAACGCGGGCTTGCCGTTGCGGACGAACTCGTACTCCTCCTTGCTGCCGGCGAGATGGATGGCGACCATCGTGCCATCCGAGGCGTACTCGGCCAGCTCGCTGAAGATGCGCGGGTGGCAGGTGTACAGCGAGTAGGGGGCGATGCCGATCGTCGTCATGTCGGGGTCGGAGCGCTCGCGCCACATATCGACATCGCGATAAGCCGTCTGGAGGACATAGGGGATCTCGGACTGCTCCGTCGTGCCAACCTCGCGGTAGATGATCGAGCGCAGCCCGATATCCTGGGCGGCATGGAACGAGGCGCCGGTCGACGTCACGTCCACGACGGTCGTGATGCCGGAGCGAACGGCCTCGAGCGCGCCGAGCAGCGCCGAGTCCATCCAATCGCGGTAGGCGAAGCGCTGGGCCTTCCTCGTCAGCTGCAGCTTCCATGCCGCATAGGGCATGTCGTACATGAGACCGCGCAGGGCGGAATACTCGAGATGCGTGTGCATGTCGATGAAGCCGGGCAGGAGGGCGGCGATGCCGAAGTCTCGCTTCTCCTCATCCGGATACCTCGTGCGCAGGGTGTTCGCATCGCCGACCTCGACGATCTTGTTGTCGCGAACGAGCACGGCGCCGTTTTCGATATGCGGCGACGAGACCGGTATGACATATCTAGCGAAGAGCAGCACGGCTTACCTCCCATCTTGCTTTGTCTCCAAATATAAAAGTTTAAATCCTTTACCGTGCTCTGACAAAGAGCGCGCCGCTGGCGGGTGCGGATATCGGACGCGCATGACAATGATGGCGACCGCGTTTGTCACGCTCTGCTAGAGAAGATGGTGAATATGGACGGCGCGACGCCCGTTGGCGTTCAGGGCGGCGAAGTCGCCGTAGGCCTGGGCGGTCGCCAGCTCTCCAAGCGCAAAGGACTGACCGGGAACCTGCAGGTCATCCGGCTGGTCGGCAGAGACGATGAGGAACACGCCCGTGTCCGGCCCGCCCTTGTGCAGCTGGCCGATCGAATGGAGATAGCGCGGCCCCATCTCGAGACAAGAGGCGCACCCGTACACGTCAGCGACCTCGTGGCGCAGCTGCTCGAGGCCTTCGTCGTAGGGAACGAACGCGTTGATCGAGAAATAATCGCCCGGCCGAATCGAGGCCAAGAGCAGCTCGAGCGCTGCATCCTCGTCCTCGGGAAGCTCGTCATCTGAGCACAGCGCGTCCGAGATCTCGATGATCGCATCGTCCGTTCGCACCGTTGCGGCGACATGCGGGGCGGCACTCGCATCATCGTCGAAGAGCAGGGCGCGCACGTTGCGCTTCGTCGACTCAACGTCGGGCTGGTCGTAGGGATTCACCCCGAGGTCGACGCCGAGCAGGGAGACGGCGTGCTCCCACACCACGAAATGCAGGGCGACGTCCTCGGGCCTCGCGATATATATCTTCACCGCATCGAACGGAACATCATCTGCAGCAAGGGAACCCGCGGCGGCGTCGTCCTCGGGCGCCTCGAGCGCATAGAGCACGGCACACCGGTCGTCGTGAGGCCTCGCGAGCAGCGAGTCGTCGGGTTCCGTGTTCGGCAGGATCCCGCGGCCGTTCTTGCCAAGCGACTCGGCGATGAGCTGCTCGAGCCAGAAGCCGAGCGCCTCGCTGCCGCCATCGAAGTGGAATGCGATCTTGTCTCTTCCGTCCGCGCGATTGTCGCTGACGAAACCCGCGAGTCGCAACGCCGGGTTGTCCATGGTATCCAGACCGCAGAGGCGCTCGACCTCGGCGCAGCGGTCGATGAGGGCGGCCACGTTCACGCCCATGCAGGCGAATGGCACCAGTCCGAAGACGGAGAGCGCGGAAAAGCGTCCGCCAACCGTCGGCTCGCCGTTGAACACCGCGCGAAAGCCCAATTCGCCAGCACGTTCCTCGAGCTTGCTCCCGGGATCGGTGATGGCGACGAAGCGATTTCCCGCATCGTCGCCCAGCTGCTCGTGCAGCCAGCCCCATACGCAGGAGAAGATCGCGTTCGGCTCGATCGTCGAGCCCGACTTCGAGGAGACGATGAAGAGCGTGCGCTCGGGGTCGATTGCCTCGAGAACGCCGCGAACATCGTCTGATGCGAGAGAATCCATGGTGTGAAAACCGACCGGTAGCTCGCCAGCCCGATCGAGCAGCGATGCCATCGTCATAGGCGCCTGCGAGGAGCCGCCTTGACCGATGAGAACGATATCGTCGAGGCCCTCCTCGCGCACGGCGGATGCGAAAGCATCGATATCGGCAGGTTCCACCGGAGGTTCCACGGCAAGGTTGGTCCACCCCATGAAGGAGCGCGCATGGGCGGCATCGTCCTCGGGAAGACCGAAGACGGAGGAGTCCCTGGCGGCGATTCGAGACGCAGCCTGCTTCTCCAACAGCGAGTGCGCACGCTCTCCCTGCGGCTCGGGAATGGAGTCTAGGAACATGGGACCCTCCTCTCGGTTGCAGATTGTGCAAAGGGGCCGGACGAGTTCCCCCGCCCGGCCCCTCTCTCGATGAAAGACGGATTACTCCTCGGTCGTCTCCTCGGCAGCTTCCTCCGCTGCCTCCTCGACGGCCTCAGCAGCCTCCTCGGCCTCGGCGACGTCCTCGGCTGCCTCCTCGGCAACCTCCTCGACAACCTCCTCGGCCTCAGCCTCAACGGCCTCCTCGGCCTCGGCCTCAACGGCCTCAGCGGGCTCCTCGACGACATCGGCGGCCTCGTCGGTGAACTTGAACTTCTCGACGAGCTCCTCCTCGGCCTGCTTCTCAGCAGCCTTGCCGCGGAGTTTCTTCTCCTTCTTGTCCTTCTTCTCCTTCTTGTCCTCGACAACAGGAGCGTTGGCAAGAGCCTCGGTCACGAGCTCGATGATGACCATCTCGGCGTTGTCACCCTTGCGGTTGCCGAGACGGATGATCCTCGTGTACCCGCCGTTGCGGCCGGCGAACATGCCCTGCTCGACCTTCTCGAAGATCTCGCGGACGATTTCCTTATCTCCGACCTTCGCGATGGCCAGACGACGCGAATGCACGTCGCCGCGCTTCGCCCACGTGATGACGCGGTCGACCTGGCCGCGGATCTCCTTGGCGCGCGGCATCGTCGTCTTGATGCGGTCGTTGGCCAGGAGCGCGGCGGTGAGGTTCTTCTTGATTGCCTTGGTGTGGGCCGGGCTCGTACCCAGCTTGCGGCCCTTCTTGCGATGTCTCATAGCGCTTCTCCCCTAGTTTTTTTACAGTTTCAGGCTGAGGCCCATCGACTGAAGCTTGTCCTTGACTTCCTCAATCGACTTCGCCCCGAAGTTACGGATGTTGAGCAGATCGTTCTCCGAGTAGTCCACCAGCTGGCGCACGGAATGGATGCCGGCGCGCTTGAGGCAGTTGTACGAGCGGACGGAGAGGTCGAGGTCCTCGACCTGCTTCTCGAGCTCGAAGTTCTTGGACGGACCCTCCGGAGCGAAAATCGACTCCTGCACGACGGGCTCGTTGCCCTCCTGCAGTGCCAGGAACGCATCCATGTGCTGCGTGATGATCACGGCAGCGTTGCACACGGCGCTGACCGGCGTGGTCGATCCGTTCGTCTCGACCTCGAGCACCAGACGATCGTAGTCGGTGCGCTGGCCGCGACGGGTATCCTCGACGTCCATAGCGCAGCGAACGATGGGCGAGAACAGCGAGTCCGTGTGGATGATCCCGATCGGGTCGTCCGGACGCTTGTTGCTGTCGGCGGAGACGTAGCCCCTGCCAACGCCGATGCGCATGGTCATCTCGAGCGAGCCGCCCTCGGCGAGCGTGGCGATCACATGCTCGGGATTGATGAGGTTGAACTCGGCCGGGACCTTGATGTCCGCGCCGGTGACGACGCAGGGGCCGGTGGCCGAGATGGTGGCGATGGCCTCGTCGGCCGTCTCCATGGGCTGGAAGACCAGGCCCTTGACATTCAGCACGATATCGGTGACATCCTCGACGATGCCCTCCGGAGCGGTGAACTCATGCTGCACGCCATCGATCTGGATGGCCGTGACAGCCGCACCCGTCAGCGAGGAGAGCAGGACCCTGCGCATGCTGTTGCCCAGAGTGGAGCCGTAACCACGCTCCAGGGGCTCCACGATAAAGCGCGCCAAGGTGTCGTTCACGGTCTCGACCGTGACCTGGGGCCTTATGAATTCTGACATGAGGCGTCCTCCTTACGCAGGTGCATTACTTCGAGTAGAGCTCGACGATGAGCTGCTCGCGAATGTCCAGGTCGATCTGATCGCGGGTCGGAAGCGAGAGCACCGAGCCGGTCAGCTTCTCAATGTCGACCTCGAGCCAGCCGGGAACCTCCATGTGCTCATTGCTGATGAGCGCCGACTTGATCATGAGCAGGTCCTTGGACTTGGGCATGACCTCGATGACGTCACCGGCCTTCACACGGTAGGACGGGATGTCGACGCGGCGGCCGTTGACCTTGATGTGGCCGTGCGTGACAACCTGGCGGGACTGCTTGCGGGTCTTGGCGAAGCCCAGACGGAAGACGACGTTGTCGAGCCTGGACTCGAGAATCCTCATGAGGTTGTCGCCGGTGACGCCGGGCATGGCCTTGGCCTTCTTGAAGTAGCCACGGAACTGCTTCTCGAGCACACCGTAGATGAACTTTGCCTTCTGCTTCTCACGGAGCTGCGCGCCGTACTCGCTCTCGCGACGGCGATTGGCCGGCTGGCGGTTGGAGGTCTTCTTGGAATCGTAGCCCAAGACGACCGGATCGATGCCAAGCTGCCGGCAGCGCTTCAGAACCGGAGTCCTATCAATTGCCATTGCAGTTGTTCCTTTCGATTAAACGCGGCGGCGCTTGCGGGGGCGGCAGCCGTTGTGCGGAATGGGCGTGCAATCCTGGATTGCGGTGACCTCGAGGCCAGCGGCCTGCAGAGAGCGGATAGCCGTCTCGCGGCCAGGGCCGGGGCCCTTCACGAACACGGTGATCTTGCGAAGACCGTGCTCCTGGGCGGTCTTGGCGCAGGCCTCGGCGGCCATCTGAGCCGCGAACGGGGTCGACTTACGCGAACCCTTGAAGCCAACGGTGCCAGCGGACTGCCAGGCGATCACGTTGCCCTGCGTGTCCGTGATGGACACGATCGTGTTGTTGAAGGTGGACTTGATGTGCGCCTGTCCAACGGCGATGTTCTTGCGCTCAGAACGCCTGATGCGCGTTTGCGTGTTTCTCTTCTGTGCCATCGTTATTTCTTCTTTCCGCCGATTTGCTTACGAGGACCCTTGCGCGTGCGCGCGTTCGTGTGCGTGCGTTGGCCACGAACCGGAAGTCCCCTGCGGTGACGAAGACCGCGATAGCATCCGATTTCCTTCAACCTGTTGATGTTCTGGATGGTCTCCCTGCGAAGGTCACCCTCGACCTGCAGGTTCGCATCGATGTAATCCCTGAGCTTGACCACCTCGTCCTCGGTGAGGTCCCTCACGCGAGTGTCGGGGTTAACCCCGGTGGCTGCAAGGATCTTCTTGGACGTGGTCAGTCCAATACCGTAAATGTATGTCAAACCAATCTCGACTCGCTTGTCACGCGGCAAGTCTACACCGACTATACGGGCCAATTGAAACTCCTCTCTTAGCCCTGGCGCTGCTTATGGCGCGGGTTCTCGCAGATGACGAGCACGCGGCCGTGGCGCCGGATAACCTTACATTTGTCACACATCTTCTTCACAGAAGGACGAACTTTCATTTCCTCGTTCCTTTCGGACACATTTCTCTCTATATACACGCCGCAGCCGCAGGCGTTGATTTTCGGACGTTGTGCGCTCTACTTGAAGCGGTACGTGATCCGTCCGCGGGACAGATCGTACGGGGAAAGCTCCACGGTGACCTTGTCACCGGGCAGGATGCGGATATAATGCATCCTCATCTTGCCGGAAATGTGCGCGAGCACGATGTGCCCGTTCTCCAGTTCCACGCGAAACATCGCGTTGGGCAGCGGCTCTACGACCGTGCCCTCAAGCTCTATGGCGTCTCCCTTGCTCAAATCATTTCCTCTTCAATAGAAGCGAATAACGGCAGTCTGTTATGTTACCCGCGCGTCAAGGCACGGGGCAACACCCAAATCCATGGACGGAATATGCAATCCGCAACTCGTCGATCGGCCGGAAGCGAACCTCCGGAAGACTCCCGAAGCATGCGGTTGGCGCCTGACGGTGGGGCGGGCTTGCAACTTCGTTCGAAAAAGGGCGCCCTTTTCGGCTTGAGGGGCTGATTCTTGGCAACTTTGCACGGAAAAGGGCGTCCCATCCGCCCTTTTCCGTGCAAAGTTGCCAGGGCCCCACGGCGCGGCTTCTATCCGGGGCCCTGCGCAGGCGATGGCCTGCCGGCAATGCGGACGGTCTCAGCCCCGCACCTTGACGAGAGCCTCCTCGGCGTAGCGGGCACACCACTCGTGCGGGTCGCCCTGCGCCTTCTCGAGAAGGGCCGCCACCTGGTCGAGCGCGGCGGGATCCAGTCCGAGCTCCTCAACGCTCTCGGCGCGGCAAAGCTCGCCGAGCGCCCAGATGCACGTCGAGCGGACGTCATCGTCGGGCTCCTCCCCCGCCAGCGCGAACACGATGCCGAGGACCCGGGAGGCCAGGTCCTCATCGCGCTTGCCGAGCTCCTGGAAGCCAGATGCGAGGGCCAGCACCGCGGCGACGCGCACCCGCGCATCCTCCGCCGCATCGCCGGCGACCTCCATGAGAAACGGGGAGATCCCCGTATCCGCCGATGCGAGCTCCCCGAGCGCCGTCACCGCGTTGGCGCGCACGGTTGCGGTGTCTTGAGAGTCGGCTATCTCGCGCAGGCGCGACGCGGCCTCGACGCAGCCGAGCTGACCGAGCGACAGGGCGCTGTTCGCCCTCACCCACTCAACGTCGTCATCAAGGCACATCATCAGCGGCTCGAATGCGGAGGGGTTTCGCAGGCGGCCGACCGCAGCCGCGGCGTTTTGCCTGACGGCATCGTCCACGTCGAAGAGCCGAACGACGACGGGTGCGAATGCGCGCTCATCGCCTGTTTTGGCAAACGCCGCGAGCACCTCGCAGGTCAGTTCGGCATCGCCCTCCTCGAGAAGCGGGAGAAGCACGTCGAACGCATGCGCGCTGCGCAGGTTGCCGAGCGACCGCACGGCTGCGATGCGCACGCGGCGGTCGGGGTCGGCCAGCAGGTTCACCAACAAGGGGAACGCCGCGGCCTCGTCCATGCTTCCGAGAGCATCGGCGGCCGCACCGCGCACCTCGGCGTCGGCATCGGTCGCCATCGCGGCGATCTTGACAGCATCTTCCATATCCATCACCTAGCCCGATGAGTCAGAGACGACGGTCTTACCTGCCCATCAAAACGTCTTTGCCCCGAGAAGTCTCCCGTCATCTGCCGCGAGAATGCGGATCGTCGCGTTGACGGGAACCACCTCGGACGGCAGATAGACCTCGTAGCCATAGTCCGACGCCGCCGTACCCGACTCGTCGTCCTCCGGAACGGTCACGAGCGACGCCTCGTAGATTGTCGTCTTTCCGTCTGCGCCGAGCACCTCGGCGAAGATGCGCACGCCGTCCCCCTCGACGCGTCCGTCGAGCACGCCGGAGAGAACCTCATACGGCCCGTTCTCGCTGCGCTCGAGCGTCGTGGCGTCCATGTCGCCATCGTCTCCCACCCCAGTGTCGAACGGGAGGGCGACCTTCGGCGCGGGGATGATCGGCGCGTGCTCGGCCAGATAGTACAGGTGCCGCTCGGCGCGCTCCACGACCACGCAGTCCGCGTCGAATGCGTCGATCTGCCCGGCATCGTAGGGAACGAGCTTCGTGAAGAGCGAGTTCTGGAACGCCGTCGATAGGTATGGGATGAGCGCGTTGGCGAACGAGTCCCTGTACACGAGCAGGCGCTTCGCGTCCTGGGCGCTGCGCTTGCCGGCACTGCGCGTCTCGACGACGTCATCCTCGACGGTCGACCCCTGAACATACGACCAGGCTTCGCCGGCAAAGCCCTCCCCATCGTTCACGCCGATAACATAGCTCTGCTCCTCGGCTCCCGGGTCGGCGGGATAGAGCATCTTGGCGATATCGCCCGTGAAATCATCCCGCGTGATCCATGCGGCTTCGTCGTATGCGAGCGCGGGCCGCTCGAATGCGGCAAGCAACGCGTTTGCCGCGATGAGCGCTCCCCTGTTGTCCCAATGGGAATCGGTCTTGAGGTAGAGGACCTCGTCGACCTCCCCGAGCTTCTCGAACAGGTCGACATAGCGCACACCGTGGTCGTAGAGAACCGGCTTCAACCGCTCCCAGTTGCCGGGCGCATCGCTTCTCACATAGCGCGCCGGCATGTGCTCGGGGTACAGCGTGTTCTTATTCGGCGCCACTGCGAAGACGAAATCCGCCCCCTTCGAGTTGGCATAGCCCTGCATAAACACGAGGTTGTGGGCGATGTTGTTGAGGGCTCGATCCGACAAAGTCGACTGGCCGAGGTAGTCGGGCAGCGTCAACCCGTAGAACAGCCAACCGTCGTCGCCCACCACGACCTGATCCGTGACCGACTCCCCCATCGGCGCGAGCATACGCGCATATGCGGTGATCATCTCGTTGCGGAACGCGAAGTGGTCCTCGAAGTAGGCGCCCGCATCGGAGAGCAGGGCGGCGTTCGGGCCGCCATCGCCATCGACGAGAGACGGCGCTGCAGCCGGCTCGTCAACTCCCGAGGTGCTTTCCGTCGGGAACCAGATCATACCGACGGAGGGAATGAGCATGAGCGCGAGAGCGATGGCGATGAAGACCACGGCTATGCCGCGGTTGCCATGGTAAGCGGAGCCCGCTGCGTTCTTCTTGAGATGCGTTCCCTTGTGCGCCATGATCTTCTCACCCCCCCTAGAACCTGAAATAGATGAACGGGTTGTAGCCGCCTGTCGAAAGTGCGAGCAGGCACACGGCGAAGAGCACGAGTGCGAGCACGTAACTCACGGTTCGGGCCGTCGCCTGAGCGCTTGTCGAAGCGAGGGCGATCCGATTCTTGATGTGAACCGCGATGGGGCTCGCCGCTATGACCGCTATCGGCAGCATGGCCATGAACAACGGCGACAGATAGCGCATGGAGAGTTCCACGCTCGCGTAGTCGAAGTGGAATCCCGTGAACATCTGGGCGATGAACGTCCCTCCCTGCGCGAACGTGTCCGCGCGGAAGAGCACGAACGCGACCGTGACGACGAGCAACGTGTAGATGATGCCGATTGCCTTGGGAAGGCGCTTGATGGGCACGTACTCCTCTATGAGCAGGAATAGGCCGTGGATGAGACCCCAGACGACGAACGTCCAGGCCGCACCATGCCATAGACCGCAGAGGAAGAACACGATGGTCTTATTGAGAACCGCGCGAGGACGGCCGTGGCGATTGCCGCCGAGCGGGATGTAGACGTACTCCTTGAACCACGTCGAGAGGCTGATGTGCCACCTGCGCCAGAACTCCTTCACGCTCGAGGAGGCGTAGGGATGATCGAAGTTCTCCTTGTACTCGAACCCGAACATCCGGGCCATGCCTATGGCCATATCGGAGTACCCGCTGAAGTCGAAGTAGATCTGGAACAGGTAGGCGATGGCCGCAACCCACGCAGCGGTGATGTTCACGCTGGTCAGGGTAGCGCCGAAGATGCCATCGACCGCCACGGCCATCGTGTTTGCGATGAGGACCTTCTTGCCCAATCCGACGCAGAATCGACGGAAGCCCAGGGCGACGCCCTCGAGCGTCACGCGGCGATGGGCGATTTGCTCGGCAACATCGTGGTACTTGATGATCGGGCCGGCGATGAGCTGCGGGAAGAACGATATGTAGAGCAGCACCCGCAGGTAGTTGCGTTGCGCGGTTGCCTCGCCCCGATACACGTCGATGACGTACGAGAGGGCCTGGAACGTGTAGAACGAGATTCCGATGGGGAGCGCGATCTGCGGAAGCGGCAAGGATGTGCCGGCGATGGCGTTGACGCTGCCAACGAGCATGTCGGCGTACTTGAACACGCAGAGGAACGCCAGGTTCACGACCACGGCAATCGCGAGCATCGCCTTGCTCGGACCGCGCCGGCCGTCGCGTGGCCCCACGAGGAGGCCGAGACCCCAGTTCACGAGGGTCGAGATGACCATCAGGACGACGAGCACCGGCTCGCCATACGAGTAGAACGCGAGGCTCGCGACGATGAGAAGCGCGTTGCGGACGCGCATAGACGGAATCAGGCAGTGGAGTGCGAACACCACCGGCAGAAACACGCATATGAACGTCAACGAGCTGAAAACCATGTCGGTACTCTCAAATGCCTCTCGATGAAACGACCCCCTGCATGCAAAGCGGCGCACGCCCGAAGCCGTGCGCCGCTCTCGTTGCTAGGGACGAATGCAGCTTAACGCAGGGCGACTCCACCCTCGACGCAAGAATCGCCCGACTGCGACACGGAGCCGCCACCGGAGCCGCCGCTCGAGTAATCGTAGCTGTAGGACTGGGCCTGCGCCGCCGCGGCAGCCTCGGCCTCGGCAGCCGCAGCAGCCGCGGCCTCCTCCTCGGCCTTCTTCTCCGCCTCGGCCTTCGCCTCATCCTCGGCGGCCTTTGCAGCCTGGTACTCCTCCTCGATGGCCTTGGAATCAACTTCCTCGCCGCTCTCCTTGCTCGTGTACTTCATGGAGACGGCGTCGCCGTCGGCGACGAGCTCGGCCTTCGCGATGTCGTTGACGAGCAGGTTGTGCATCTCCGCGGTGCTGCCATCCGCGAACGTCAGCTGGATGTCCCAGCTGTCGCGCAGCAGGATGTCACGCGCGGGGTCATCATCGGCCAGCGTCAGATCGTCGGCGCTGATGGGGTCGGTCGCCTCGGGAAGCGCGACGTTGAGCGTGGCGGTTTGGCCGGCTGCCCAGGTCGTTCCCTCGCCCATGAGGCCCGCCTCATAATCGCTGCTGTTGGAGTTCTTGATGGCGATGTTGGTGATGTCCTTCTCCGTGCTGTTGGTGATCTCGATCGCCTGCGTGCCCTCGGCCTCTTCGCCGATGACCAGCGGGCCGGCGGAGCAGCCAGCAAGCGCGAACACTCCGAGCAGCGCAGCGACGACGATTGCAATCGCGAATTTCTTCATCCTTGTACTTCCTCCTCTTTCAAACACGTTTCTGTGCATATCGCATGATAGGCGTTAGCGCGTATAAGATACAGGCGCGCTCGCGTAAGTGTTCATATACCAGTTGCGACTGGGTATCTCGTACGCGAGCTCGGGGTCGCACACGTACGTCTTGCCGCTGCGCTTGATCTCGACCCATCCATGGGGAGCCGCTCCACCCGCCGCCGAGGGGACATAGCCGGCATGGACGTTGGCGTCGTAACCGAGCTGGCGCGCGAGATAGCAGAACGCTGCGGCGAAACTGTAGCAGTTGCCGTTATTGCGCTTGAAGAAATCGGCCGCGTACTTCTCGGCCCACTTGGTGGAACCGTAATTGTTGCCGTCGATGTGGCGGTAGCTGTGGTTCCTCGTCCAGTTGAATGCCTTCCTGAGGTTGTTGCCGAAGTAGTTGTTCTTCTTCATGACCTTGGCGGCGCCGAGCTCGCCCGCAGAGGGTTTGCGGAGCTGGCTCGCCTTGACATAGAAGGTCTCCGCTCCACCGGCGGTCTTGACGGCGTACCAGACACCTGCCTTGTCGTACTTGCGCGCATCGCGTGCGGCGTACTTGAACAGCCAGCTCTTGTTGACGATGCGGGACTTGTCCGTGGGCGCCGCATAGGCCTTGAGATCGCCTTTGGCGACCATGATCGTCCACTTGGAACCGGAGTCCGCCGGGACCTCGAGCCAGCTACCCGGCGCGAGGTAACCCAGCCCCTTGCCCTTGCCGAGGCTGACGGCGACCCAGCCGTTATCGCACATGCGGTACTTGTAGGTCGCGCCGCGCTTCGCCAGGCCCTTGGGCGTCGAGAGGCGCGTGGAGGTCGCATAGGCGTAGGTGGCATAGTTCACGGCGAGCGTTCCGCTGCCGGTCCAGCCCTTGCTTGCATCGATGTCCGTCGGAACGAGGCGCATCTCGACCTCGTCGCGGATGCCCTGGGGTACTGCCTTCACGCCGCCGAAGAACCGGGCGGTCGTGTACTGCGCGCGCTCGACGAACCAGCGCTCGCCGACCTTGTATGCCGGGCCATCGGCCACGAGCACGAGAGGCGCGTTCGATGCACCCTGCAGCGGACCGGCCACGACGGCGTCGCGGAAGTCGCTACCCGTGGCGAAACCGACAAGGTTGTCCTGGAAGCCCTGCTCGTTAACGAGCCACTTGGCTATCTCGGCACTCGTCGCGTAGGCGTTCGGGCCAGCCAAGCGCTTCACATGGTCCGGGAACAGGCCCTCGAGGTAGTCCTCCGAAGCTTGCGAGACGACCTTGTTGCCTCCGACGATGATCACGTCGGTCGCGGAGCCGGACGAGGCGGCGCTCGCAAGCGCTTGCTTGCTGGCCCAGGTCAGATTGCCCTTGTATGCGAGGAGGACCGGAGCCTTCTCGCGATAGCAGTACGGGGAGATGGACAGCGCGTCCTGGAACGAATCGCCCGTCGCGATGACGATCGTCGAACCCCAGAGAGACTCGTTGTCCTGGTAGACGTCGGCGGCCGTGGCAACCGCATTGGCGCCATAGTGGCGCGTCAGCGATGCGGTGGCGGGAGCGCTGCCGGAGGTCGTGTAGACCTTCTTGCCCTTTGCGTTGGCCTTCGCGATTGTCAGGGCAGCCGATGCCGTCTTGGAAGACACGGCCTTTTCGCCGCCGATGACGATGATGCGATGGGCGCCGGACGCCTTGATGCGCTTGGCTGCTTGCGGGGAGAGCTCCTTCGTCTCCGTCAGCACGACCGGAGACTCGGTGGCTCCCGCAAGAGCAGATGCCGCGAGCGCGTCGGGGAAGTTGCCCGCCGTCGCGAGGATGACGCTGTCGCTCTTGCCCTCGACGGAGATGAAACGGTCGACGACAAGACCCATCGTGTCGAGCGCCTTCGCTCCCGAATGATTCTGCGAGGACAGTCGCGCCTTTGAGAAATGCGCGCGATAGAGTGCGTTTCCGGAGACCTTGACGTTGCTGAGCGACGTGCCGACGCGCTTGCCGTCCACATACCAGCCATCGAAGCGATAGCCGCTCTTGGCGGTGGCGGTGGCGGCCTTCGACCCGATCTTCTTGCCAGCCGCCACGCTAACGGACGACTTGGACACGGTGCCATAGGCAGTGGAATCGGAAACGAAGGAGATTATGGAAGCGTGGGCCGTGCCAGGCGAAACCAACAGCAGCGCGATGATCGCGGAAAGCATGACGACGACGATAGCGGCCATGCGGGAAATACGGGACGTGCGAGCCGTTGCCGGCGAATTCATAACAAAAACCCCTCTTGCTCAAGCGATTGGAACACTAGGAAATCCTAACAGATGGAATCCACTAATTCGCCGGGCAACGCGCGACTAATCGGGGATGAATCGGTAATGACAGTCATTATCGACTCGCTGCGGCTACTTGATGTACTTCACAGGGGCGTTTGCATCATGGTTCGCGCATGTTACGCCATACAGGTTGGCAGAAGCCGTCATTATTGCCGTTCGTCCTAGCAACAGCCAGAAAAGCCCGATCTGACAGCCGATTCTACGCGCCGCGCCTCATGCCGAGAACAAAGCTGCGGCGGCGGCCATCTTCTCCGCAATCGGAACGCCGAACGGACAGCGGGACTCGCAATCGCGACAACCCGTGCAATCGAAAGCGCTCGCGCTCATGTTGCGCACGTGTTCCCGAACCGAAGCGGGGACGGTGTCGGCAGCGACTGCAAGATCGTGCAGCTTGTTGGCGAGCGCGATATCGATGCCAACAGAGCACGGCGAGCAATGGCCGCAGTAGATGCACTGACCGCGATACGAATGGCGCGGTGCCTCGGAAAGAACCTTCTCGTAATCACGCTCTTCCGGCGATGCGCTGCAATACGCGAGCGCATCCTCGACCTGGGCGACGCTCTTCGTCCCCGCGAGCACGCTGCACACGGAGGGGCGCGTGAGCGCGTAGTGTATGCACTGCACGGGCGTCATCGCCACGCCGAAAGGAGACTTCGAGGCGTCGAGCAGCATGCCGCCCGCGTACCCTTTCATGACCGTGAGGCCGATACCCCGTTCCGCGCACATCGCATAGAGCTCCGCTCGCTCGGGGTCGACGCCTCCTTCGAGCAGGTCGTATCCTCCTCCTTCTCCGCTGAGTTCCTCGATTCGGCTCACCGCAGGCATCATGTCGTATGCGGGATTGATCGAGAACATCATCATCTCGATCTCGCCCGAGAGCACGGCGGCCTTGCCCACAACTGCGCTGTGGGTGGAGAAGCCCACATGCTCGATCACGCCCTGATCGTGAAGCTCGTGGACATAATCGATATAGCCGTTGCCCATGAGGTTCTCGAAATCCGCCATCTCATCGACATAGTGGATCATGCCAAGTTCGACGTGGTCCGTCTGCAGCCGCTCGAGCAGGTCGTCGAAGGCGACCTTGCACTGCTCGACATCGCGTGTCCGGACATACTGCCCGTCCTGCCACGTGGCGCCCACATGGCCCTGGATAATCCATTCGCCACGCCGGCCGGCGAGCGACTTGCCCAACGAGGTGCGAATCTTGGGATCGGCCATCCAGCAATCGACGAGATTGCCGCCAGCCGCCGCGATCCTATCCATCATCGCAAAGGTGACCTCGTCGTCGAGCTCCCCTATCCACTCGGCTCCAAAACCGATTTCCCCAACCTCGATGCCCGTGTTTCCGAGCGCGTGGCGCCTCATCCTCATCTCCGCGCCCCCCTTCCGTGGCATGGATATCCTCTACAAATCGATGCGCAGGCCGTCGTATGCGGCTGTCGTCCGCGTGCCGTGCGCCGCGAGCTTCGCGTCGAGCTCCTCGAGCGTGATCGGCTCGTCGAACTGCATCGAGAGATGCGTGAGATAGCAGTGGCCGACGCCCAGCTCATCGGCGAGCTCGATGGCCTTGTCTATGGAGAGGTGCTGCGTCGGCATCCAGTTGCCGGCGTTGAACGTGGCGTCGACGATCAGGATGTCTGCGCCCTCGATGGCATAGAAGGTCTCCGGGCAGGGGTATGCCGTGTCCGGCAGATAGGCGATGCGGACGGACCGTCCCGTGCGAGAGGCTTCGGGGGAAACCTCGATCAAGTAACCGAAGCAGCCCGGGCAATGCGTGGCAGCGATGGGCGTGTAGGAGATGCCGCCGAACGCCAACGTCTCGCCCAGGGCAAGCGGCCGCAGGTCGAACGTGTCGGCCATGAAGGCATCGTGCTCCGCGATATGAGCGAGAGTCTGCTCGTTGCAATAGAACGGCAGCGGCTCCTTGCGCTTGAGGCGCACGTAGAGCTCGAGCTGGGGAACCCCGCCGACGTGGTCGAAATGCTCGTGCGTGAACAGGACGCGCTCGACATCCTCGATGCCCTCGCGTGCAAGCTGGGCATGCACATCCGGACAGGCGTCGATAAGCGTCACCGGCGCGTCGCCACCCGGGCCAAGGCCCGTTCCGACGAGGGCAATCGAACAGCAGGTGCGCCGGGCGCGCGGATTGACCCGCGCCTCCTCGCATGCCTTGCAACCGCAATAGAACGTTGGCACGCCACAAGCCGCACCGGTTCCCATAAAGACGAGCGAGGCCTTGCCGTCGCTCGCAAGCGCCTGCGCGCGCAGCACCTCGTCAGCCAGCTTTGCCTGTCGGCGCTCCTCGACGATGTCAGACCACCGCATCGAAACCCCCATCTCGCACACACAAATAATCGACAAGCACAAGTGTAGCCGAGAAAGCAGCCTCGGAATCGATTGGCTTCTGCATGCACTCGGCGCTTCCCTACCCCAGCTGCAGGGCGGCGTGGCTCCCGTCGCGCGTCTTCTCGACCACGATCTTGCGGGGGATGACGCGTTTGAGCTCCTCCACGTGCGAGATGATGCCCACGAGTTTGTCCTCGGCGCCGATCTGCGCAAGCGTGCCGAGCGCCAATTCGAGCGCATCCTCGTCGAGCGATCCGAAGCCCTCGTCGATGAACATGCACTCGAGGTCGATGCCGCCGGCATAACCCTGGGTTACGTCCGAGAGACCGAGCGCGAGCGACAGCGCCGCGATGAAGCTCTCGCCTCCAGAGAGCGTGCTCGCGCTTCGCACCTGCCCCGTGTCGTTGTCGAGCACGTCGAGGTCGAGACCGCCCTTGGCCGCCTTGCGGGAATCGCCCTCATGTCGGACCAGCAGGTAGCGGCCTCCGCTCATGCCCGTCAGACGCTGGTTGGCGAACTCGAGCATCTGGTCGAAGAACACGGTCTGCACGTACGTCTCCAGCGGGATGCGCTCGGTACCCTTGACGTTGCCGAGCGCCGTATCCGCCAGCGATGCGACCACTGCCAAACGCTCCTCGAGCACGGCGATCGAGGCGAGTCGTTTGCCGGCGTCGTCGCGGGCGGATTTGTTGAGCGAGATCCTGTTCGAGACAGCCTGCAGCGCGCGATCGAGCGCCTTTTGCTCGGCCGAGAGCTCGCTCGCCCGCGCTTCGAGCTCTGATGAGGGAACCATCTTGGTCCCGTGCAGTTGCTTTTCGTTGGCTTCGATAGAAGCCTGCGCGGCGGCGATGCGCTTGTGGCATTCATCGCGATCGAAGAGGGCCTTCTCATGGGCTTGCTTCATCGCATCGACCCTGCGCCCAAGTTCCGCTGCTGCCGCATGGGCGGCCTCGACTGTCGGGTAGGACAACTTCGCCGCCATCGAGGCCACGGACTTCTGCAGATGATCGACATCGGCGCCAAGTCGCGCAACGTCTTGCGAGAGCCGCTCTCCCGAGGCACGCGTTTGCGTCAGTTGCTTATCGAGCTCATCGCGCTTGGCGAGCGCGGCACGATACGCACGGCTCGCCGCCTCGAACCGTTTCATGCTTCCATTCAATCCCCCGAGGTTGGCCTTGACCGAACGGAACAGCGCATCCAGGCGCTCTTCGATGCGCGCGCAGGCTCGCATATCGAGCGTGGAATCCGCCTCGGGTCCCATGGGTTCTCCGAGCAGGGAGGAGGCTGCGGCGCGCACATCCTCGGAGGACTTCCGGGCGGCCTCCTCACGCTTCGCCACCTGCTGGACGACCTCATACGCAAGATTGCGCGCGCTCTCCTCGGCTGTGCGGGCGTCGTCGACTTGATCGGGAGTCGGCGCGTCCTCCGCCAGATGCACCTTGTCGGGATGCTCCCGCGAACCGCATACGGGGCAGGGCTCCCCGTCGATAAGCCCCTGTGCCAAGATGCCGGCTTGCGCATTGAGATATGAGTTCTCGAGCCTTTGGCGGATCGCCGATGCGCCGGCGAGAGCCTCGTTAGTCCGGATGCTCTCCTCTCGCACACTGGCCAGCTTGTCAAGATTCGTCTTGTGCACTGAGCAGCCGACGATGGCGTTTTGCACGTCGGTCAGTTCGGAGCGGGTCTTGTCAATCGAGGCACGCACTTTCTCGAGCTCGGTAGGCGCGTCCTCGTTGAGTTCGATGATCTCACGCTGGCGGGCCAGCTCGTCTCGAATGCCTCCATACTCGGTCCTGGCATCCTCGAGCATCTTCTGCGCGCCATCATGCTCCACCTTCGCCTTCTCGAGACGAGCCCTCTCGTCCTCGAGTTCCCTATACGAGTTGAAGCTGTCCTCGATGATGGCCTTTTCCGAGAAGAGGCGGTCCCTCTCCGGAGCCGATGCCTCCTGCTCGCGAACGACCTCTTCAAGACCCGGCAGCGCCGCTTCCTCCTGGTCGAGCGCAACCCTTGCCTTGTCGAGCTCCACGGCCGCCTTCTCGCGTTGCTTGGCCTTGCCCACCTTCTCCGAAACCTGCTTGATCTCGTTGATTGCCTTCGTGCGCTGCTTTCGTAGCTCGTTGGCACTCCCATCATCGGCTTCGATGAGCAAGTCGAGCTCGGCCAGCGCATCCGCGGCACCAAGCGAGCCCCGCTCGAGGGCGGCGTTGAACCGATCCCGGGCCTCGCCATCCTCCGAGAACACGGCAGACCGCAGCGAGGCCATGATCAGCCGCTCCTGCTCCCGCAGCTCCTCTGCGAGCTCATCGCGCTCGGTCTTCAGCGCGTCCATCACGCGCCGGTACAACGAGGTGTCGAACAGGTTGGCGAAGATCTTGCTCCGCTCGGCCGAGCTCGCCTCGAGGAAGCGCTTGAACTCACCCTGCGAGAGCATGACGATCTTTGTGAACTGGTCGAAGTCGAGTCCGATGAGCTCCTCGATCTGGGGATTGACCTGGGCGGGCCCGCTCGTAGCCGAGCCGTCCGGCCATACGAGCTCGACAGCCTGCTTGGGGTCGAAGACGTACTCTCCCGTCGCCCGCTCCTTACGGCGCTTGAACTTGCGGCTCACGGTATAGCTCGCGCCTCGAATCTCGAACTCGAGCTCCACGGACATCTCGAGCGCATCCTCGCGATGGTCGCTCTGGAACAGGAAGGCATCGCGCGTCTTTGAGCTGAGCCGCCCGTAGAGAGCGAAGCAGATCGCGTCGAAGATGCTCGTCTTCCCCGAACCCGTGGGGCCGGTTATGAGGTAGATTCCCGTCTCGCCGAGTTTCGAGAGGTCAAGCTCTTCCGTGCCGCCATATGGCCCGAAGGCGCTCATCGTGAGCTTCGTCGGCCTCATCTTGCGCCTCCCTCCGTTTCATCGCGTTCAGCGGCAACCATGCGCTCGAGCACAGCACCGAGCGCCTCGGACTCGTCCTCGTCCATATCGCGTCCGTTGACGCTCTTGAACAGGGATGCGAACACCTCCGTCGGATCCGCCTGCTCGAGATTCTCGATCGCGGGAGGCGCGGCGGCGCTCTCACCCGAGACATAGTCGAACTCGATGCGCATGATGAGCGGGAAGAGATCGGCCAGCTTGGCCTTCGCGTTGACGACGGGCTCGGTCAGGATGGCCCGCATATAGCAGTCGGAAAGCGACGGGTCCTCCTCGAGGGCGGCGCGCATCTCGTCGATCGTCCCCGAGAGCTCGCGCATATCGTGCACCGCATGCAGGGGAAATTCCTCGACGTGAGCGCCATCCGCGTCCACGTCGACGATAGTCGCCGCCTTGCGCTGGGACACCTCGGAGAACGAGTACTTCAGCGGCGAGCCGCAGTACCGCACCACCGTCCCAGAGCCATCCTTGCCGCAGACCCACTGCGGGGCGTGCAGATGACCAAGCGCCACGTAGTCGAATCCATCGAAATGCGATGCCGAAACCTCGTCGACGCCGCCGATGCTGATCTGCTCGGAATCGCTGCGCGTCACCTCGCCCGATCCGAGAACGAGCTGATGGGCGACGAGGATGTTGGCCCCCGGCCCCATCTCGGCATGCTCCACCACGGCTGCGACCGCCTCATCATACGTGGAGACCTCGCGATCGTCGAAGAACCTCCGAACGTCGAGGGGCGTCACGAAAGGCAGAAGATGCACGCGAACGGGCGCTTTGCCCGCCGGGTCATCGAGGTCGAACCACTCGAGAGCCCCATCGTAGGGCTTGGCGATGACCAGGCCCTTCTCGCGCGTGATGCGAGAGGCGAACGCAAGACGGGCCGTGCTGTCGTGGTTGCCCCCGATGACGAAAACCCGCACGCCACTCTCGACGAGATCCGTGATGAACTCGTCTGCAAGCTCGACCGCGTATACGGGCGGAGTCGGCCGGTCGTAAACGTCACCGGCAATGAGGACCGCTTCGACATCACGTTCTCGCACGATATCGCGAATCTCCGCCAAGACGGCGCGCTGGTCCTCGAGCAGGGAGAATCCGTTGACGCGCTTGCCCAGGTGCAGGTCGCCAAGGTGCATGAATCTCACGGCAGCCCCCCTTCCCGTTGTGCGGCGGTTTTTCGTACAAGTGAACGGTAGCACAAGCTCCGGACATTAATTTCCCATTCCCCCATGAAGCTTCAGGTCAAGGCGAACGAGGCCTCCCTCTCCGCCCACGGTCTGCCCGCCGGCCATCATGAACCCTCCACATCAGTCCGCTATCATCTTGCGTCATGTACGAGGAGGAGACATACGAGCGACGCGAGGGGCCGGGCTGCTTCTCGGCCATCGTCGCATGGACGCTCGTGGTGCTGTGGGCCGCGGCCATCTACTATGCGAGCTCCCGCACGAGCGCATACCTGGATGCTGGCCAGGGCCTGCTCGGCGCGGCGTACACCTGGCTTGCCTCGAAGCTGTCGTCCTATCTGGGACGGCCGATCGACCCCTCCCCCATCGGGCATTTCTGCGAGTATTTCATCTTCGGCGGCCTCATCACCAACGCATTGCGACACCACATGAGCCTGCCCGCCGCCGCGATCTTCACCGTGCTGATAGTCGCCGCCTATGCAACGACCGACGAGATTCACCAGATCTACGTCGACGGGCGCTCCCCCGACATCCACGACTGGCTCGTCGACGTGGTCGCCTCGGCTAGCGCAGTCGGCGTGGCCGCGCTCTTCCTGCCCGGTGGGCGACGAAGACGGAGGGCGTAGCGGAAGTCGCGCATTTTGTTTGCATGCAGCGCAATTTGGTGGAACACAAACGGGAAGCACGGTGGCTGCTAGCACATCCGCAACATTCGCCGAAACCGAAAAATGAATACGTTTTTATCAAATAGGCGAATTGGCGGGCGCAGAACGCAAGTAATAAGAATGTTTTGCATATTTCAGCGCTTGGTTATGCCTATATTCATATATTCATAGTAAATTAGTAGGTATAATTATTATGTTTGACTGCATATTTCCGCTTTCCTAAACTGCCAAAGAGGGGCTGAATCCGGCGAATTCTCGAGCTCGCGGCAAATGCGAGCGTCGAGGACGGCGGCATAGAGATCCCGTTGCAAGTTCTATTAGGAGGAGGATTGGCATGGCAGAGTGGAAACCGCTGAAGCAGGATTTCTCTATTTGGAAAAAGTTCGATTTCAAATTCCCCGCAGTGGCGATCAAGTACCTCTATTACAAACCCGAGGGTGTCAAACAGAAGGAAGGCCACTGCGCCTTGTGCGAGATGTTCGTCGAGGCTGGCAAGGCCGATGAGCCCTTCTACATCACCAAGGACAACGAGGACTGCATGGGCAAGGTCCCGCTGGGCTGGATGGGCGAGACCCCTCCGTACGCACACAGCGGTCAGATCGGCGAGATCTTCGAGATCTTCGAGGAGCCCCGCGCCAACCAGCGCCTCTATGACAAGTTCTATGGCCTCACCCCGGGCGTCGTGAACTACATCCTGTTCGCCAAGCTCGAGGACTGCTTCTTCGAGCCCGACCTCATCATCCTCGCGGCCGAGGCGCCCGACGCAGAGAAGATCATGAGGGCCTACTCCTACAAGAAGGGCAAGATGTGGGAGCCCAAGGCCACGCCGGTGCTCGACTGCTCGTGGCTCTATGCCTATCCGTACGTCACCGGCAACATCAACTACGTGTTCACCGGCATGCACTTCGGTATGAAGGCTCGCAAGGTCATGCCCGCCGGCATGCTGCTGATGTCGATTCCGTTTGACTGGATTCCCGAGATCACGCAGAACCTGCAGGAGATGCCCTGGGAGCTGCCGGCATACCTCTATGACACCCGCGAGGACTGGGTCGTCGAGGAGGAGAAGGCCTATGAGGAGCTGGCGAATCGCGCCGGAGGCGAGAACCCGTTCATGAAGCTAGACGAGTAGCAGACACATCAACGTAGCTTGCGAGCTCTCCAGACGGGGCGGTCCAACGGGCCGCCCCGTCTTGTTCGTTACGAATGCCCCCTCCCCAACCACCCCGCAGCAAGCGGCACGGTTGATCTTATTTCCTATCGATTTGATATGATTATCATGCGACCCTGCGCCTCGAGTTGACACGTTGCCTGCAGCGTCAATTGCGAGCCAAGGATGCCCGGCGCAGCATGATCAAGGATATAGGAGGGAGATCAACATGGCAGAATGGAAACCGCTGAAGCAGGATTTCTCGATTTGGAAGAAGCTGGAGCTCGAGATTCCGGCCGTGGCCGTCAAGTACCTTTACTACAAGCCCGAGGGCGTCAAGCAGATGGAGGGCCACTGCGCGCTGTGCGAGATGTTCATCAGGGCAAGCAAGTCCGATGAGGCCTTCTATGTCACCGCCGAGAACGAGGACTGCATGGGCAAGGTTCCGCTGGGATGGATGGCCGACGCCCCCGCTTATACCAACAGCGGGCAGATCGGCGAGATCTTCGAGATCTTCGAGGAGCCCCGCGCCAACCAGCGCCTGTATGACAAGTTCTATGGTCTGAAGCCCGGCGTCGCGAACTACGTCATGTTCTCCAAGCTCGATGATTGCTTCTTCGAGCCCGACCTCATCATCCTCGCGGCCGAGGCACCTCAAGCGGAGAAGATCATGAGGGCGTATTCCTACAAGAAGGGCAAGATGTGGGAGCCCAAGGCGACGCCGGTGCTCGGTTGCTCGTGGCTGTATGCGTATCCGTATCTCACCGGCAACATCAACTACCTGTTCACCGGCATGCACTTCGGCATGAAGGCACGCAAGGTCATGCCCGCCGGCAGGGTCCTCATGTCGATTCCCTTCGATTGGATTCCCGAGATCACGACGAACCTACAGCTGATGCCCTGGGAGCTTCCCGCATATCTGTACGAGACGCGTGATGATTGGGTCGTCGCCGAGGAGCAGGCCTACCAGGACGTGGCCGAGCGCGCAGGCGGCGTGAACCCGTTCATGAAGCTCGACGAGTAGCGCATCACGTCCTCGCGAAACTTCAACGTGCCAGAGCTCGATCGGAAACGCCCTGTGCATTTCGCGCCGGGCGTTTTCATGCCCCGTCGCCCACTCCCCATCGCTCGCGGTTTTCCCTGTTGCCCTGCACCAATGCGGGCGATAAACTACTACGACAGTGGTTTCGAATGCGTGCCGGGGTGTGGCGCAGCTTGGTAGCGCATCTGCTTTGGGAGCAGAGGGTCGCAGGTTCGAATCCTGTCACCCCGACCACGACCTTGACAAGCGGCGATAGTTCAATTGGTAGAGCATCAGCCTTCCAAGCTGATTGTTGCGGGTTCGAGTCCCGTTCGCCGCTCCATGATTACACGAGCCCCAGCGATGGGGCTTTTTCATTTGTCCGCAAGCGCAATGCAATACCCAATTTATTTGAGGGAAACCAGCTGCTCGCGCAGCTTTCTGAGGGCTCGGCCTCGATGCGAGATGGCGTTCTTCTGCTCCATGGTTATCTCGGCCATCGACAGCTCGCCACCGTACTCGTCAGGCAGGAAGAGCGGGTCGTATCCGAAGCCGCCCTCGCCGTGCTCGTGATCGTCGATGCGCCCCTCGACCGTCGCCTCCGCATGGAGCTCGGTTCCGTCCTCGTCGATGAACACGATGGCGCAGGCGAAGCGGCCCGTGCGGTCGACGTCCTCGCCAAGAGCGGCGAGCTCCTCGAGCAGCTTGGCGTTGTTCGCCCCGTCGTCTCCCGTGCCGGAATAGCGCGAGGAATAGATCCCCGGCGCGCCGCCGAGGGAGTCGACGACGATTCCGGAGTCGTCGGCCATGGCGGCCAGGCCCGTCTCCTCATGCGCTGCGCGCGCCTTGATGCGCGCATTCTCGAGGAAGGTCGTCCCATCCTCGACGGGCTCGGGAAACTCCCCCAGCTCTCCAAGTGGCACGAACTCGTAGCCATCGATGTCGATGATGCTCATGATCTCGGTCACCTTATGCGCATTCGACGTGGCGACCACCACGCGCTTCACGTTCTCGCCCATGACCGCCCCCTATAGCCCGAGCGCATCGCGCTGGATCTGCAGCAGTTCGTACAGCCCCTTCTCACCGACGTCGAGCAGCGAGTCGAGACGGCCCCTGTTGAATGTGGCGCGCTCGCCCGTCCCCTGTACTTCGATGAACTCCCCGTTCGCGTTCATCACGAGATTCATGTCGATCTCTGCGCGCGAATCCTCGTGGTAGTCGAGATCGAGGAGGACCCTGCCGTCCACCATGCCGACGCTCACCGCCGCAATCTGCGAGACGATCGGGTTCGCCTTGATGCGGCCGGCGTTCTTCCAGGTTTCGAGCGCATCGTGCAGGGCGATCCACGCTCCCGTGATCGATGCGGTTCGGGTGCCCCCGTCGGCCTGGATGACATCGCAATCGAGCGTGACGGTCGCCTCGCCGAGCACCTTCATGTCGACGGCGGCGCGCAGGGAACGGCCGATGAGGCGCTGAATCTCCTGCGAGCGCCCCTTTCGCCCATTCGTCTCTCGAGGGGTGCGCTTGGATGTGGCCGCGGGGAGCATGGCATACTCGGCGGTGACCCAGCCCCTCCCCTTCCCCTTCATCCAAGAGGGCACGGTATCCTCGATGGTCGCGGCGCACAGGACCCTCGTGTTTCCGCACTCGATAAGGCAGGAGCCGTACGCGTTCTCGAGATAGTTGCGCGTCACCTTCACCGGTCGGAGACCGTCCGCCCCCCGTCCAAACGAACGCGTGTTGATCGTCACCATACGCCTCTCCTTACGTCGCGCGCCTCAATGAAATTCCAGTTTCCTAGCATAGCATGCGCAAATGCGGCATCGGGCAGCACTCTACACGACCGACCGCCCGCCTATCATGGCTGCACGGGATAAGGCTCCACACCCCAAGCACATTGCGCTATGTCATAATTAATGGGTTATATCCGGAAAAGCAGGGACGGATGACGGGCAAACTTCAAGATCGGCCATCGCTGATCGCGCTGATAAAGCAGATGCTGAAATTCTCCGTGGTGGGTATCACGGCGTTTCTCATCGACTACGTACTCCTGTGGGTGTTCACGGAGTTCGTCGGCTTCGACTACACCACGAGCAACATCCTCTCCTACACCATCGGCACGATCTACAATTACGTGCTCAGCGTGCGATGGGTGTTCTCGGTGCGCTCGAAGCACAGCCAGCAGGTCATCTTCATCGTTTTCGTCGTTCTCAGCCTCATAGGCCTCGGCATCAACCAGCTGCTGCTGGTCGCGCTCGTCGAGGTGGGCGGCTGGGGCTACATGCTCGCGAAGCTCATCGCGTCCATCATCGTCTCGATCTACAACTACGTGACGCGCAAGATCTACCTCGAGGGCCGGGGAAGGATGAACTTCGACGGCTAGGACCCGGGCCATCGGTAAGTAGCGATTGGATTACTTCCTCTGCTTTGGCGGAACCGCCTCGCTCTCGAAATTCTCGAGGAACCTGGATGCGCCCGCCAGCTGCTCCTGGCATTCCGCAACGCCGAGCTCCTCGACGAGAGTGTCCCTGGAACCGTAGAGGTTCGTTCCCAGCCCCAGGCGATCTCCCTCTATTTGCGCGCCCATCGCCGCGAGTGTCGTCGGGAACATGTCGAACGTCGAATATACCCGCGTGCGCTGCGGGTCGGCCGGGTCCACCGCGGAATTGATCACGGCCGTCACGGTGCGGCGCTGATAGTCCTCGGGAACGTCCTCGCAGAAGTCGACGTCCATAGTCGGATGGTCTCCGCAGATCACGATCGTCGTGTCCTCGTAGAAGTCCTGCTGCTGCACCCACTTGATGAAAGCGTCCACTTGCCTGCTCGCGCAAGCAAAAGCATCTGCGTACTGCTCCCCGAACTCATTCCTGCACAGCCGGCACTTGTAGCCGTCCTCGAAGTGCGTGTCCACGGTGAGCAGTGTGAGGTTGAACGGCTTGTCGCCGGCGGCGAGCCTCGCGAGCTCCTTACGCGCATTGGCGAACAGCTTCTCATCCTCGTATCCCCAGAATTCGAGATAGTCCTCGGGAATCCAGCCATGCTCGATCGCATAGGGATAATCCACGATCGCGAAATCGCCATGGTCGTGGAAGAACAGATCACGACCGCCGAACGCCGCATCGGATCCGATGAGCAGCTCCTGCTCATACCCCTCCGCCTCGAGGATGTCACCGATCGCCGTCGTTCCCGGGAAGAACTCCGTCTGATGGTTCATGGCATCCCGGAACAGCGGAATCTTGAGGGGCAAGCCCGTCGACTGCGCGAACATGGCGCCCATCGTCCAGGTGGAGCCGGGCAGAGAGATGCCGCCGTCCAGCTTGCCGTCGGCACCGGAGAAGTTGTCATTCTCCCGCGACAAGCGTGTCAGCTCGGGAATGACGTTGCGCTCGAACGCTCCCCCACTTGCCTTATCCGCGTACGTGACCTCGCAGGATTCCAGGTAGATGTAGATGAGATTGCGCTTGTGCTCGGGGGATGCGATGGCGACGCTGCTGGGATCCGCGTAATGCTGCTCGGTGAAATCGGGCTCGCTCGAGAAGTCGCTCGCCACATACGCCGCAGGCCCGACCCGCTGCTCGAAATCGTAGGAGGCGACGCCCAGAAGCACGCAGCAGATGACGCAGATGACCGCGATCGCGACGCGCCATGCATTGGGAACACGTTTCGTGCGCCCCTTCACCCACCGGTGATGCATGGGGAAGAGGATGCCGATCATGATGCCGATGACGATGATCTCCGGAACGAGATAGTGGAGCACGTAATCCCAGATCATATCGGGGTTTGTGCCCTCGAAAGAGACGTTGAGGTGATAGACCAACTCGTCGGTGTACAGGTCCGACCAGGTTTCGAAGAACCAGCGCTCGGTGAAGAACCAGACGACGGAGCCGACGATGAACACCGCGAGCAGAATCCAGAGAGCACGAGATACACCGCGCGAAATCTTGCGCTTTGGCGGTTCAACCTCCGTCACCGAACACCTCCTCGCCTCTCGAATTGCGTCTGCCGGGGCATCGTCAACTCCCGATTGTACCTGCATATGAAAACGCCGCGGACCAGGTCCGCGGCGTTTCGGTGGACAACCTTGAACGCAATTCATTTGCTAGCTTTCGCGACGCGACCTGCCCGTCTTCCGACTTGCGGCGAGCGCAACCGCTCCGGCACCCACGAGCAGCAACATCAAGCCGATAGGAGCCTCGTCGCCGGCCTTGGCGAGCTTCGACTTCTTGCCGTTCTTGCCGTTGTCGCAATCCGGGCAGGGGCTGTCGCCGTCCATGCCCGACGACCCAGACGTCATGTGCATGTTCGTGACCACATAGCCCTTCTTCGCATCACCCGATATGACGGTGGTGTAGCTGTCGACCTCATCCTCGGTGACCGTGTACCTGAGGTCCTTCCCGTCCTTTCGCATATCGAGCCCCGTGAAGGTGCCCATCCAGTTGTTCGCGGAGGTGAGCTTCAGCTTCTTGCCTGTGTCCTTGCCGTTGGCGAGCAGGTGGATCGTGACGCTGCGCGGGCGGAAGCCGTCGGAGTTGTCGCCGTCGTCCCAGACCTTCGAAACCGACACGCTCGTCTTGCCGGGCGTGTGCTTGTTCGTGACCTTGAAGTCGTAGGGGTTGTCCTTGACCGTCTCGACCGTGGCGCTGTAATCGTCGACCGCATCCTCGGTCGTCTGATAGACGATGGGCGTTCCGTCCTCGTTGTTCGCCAGCAGGTTCGTGAACTCCCACTTCCAACCGGTTCCCGCCGTGACCGTCCTCGAGTCGACCTCCTCGCCATCGGCGAGCAGGCGAACCACGACCTCGGAGGGCCGCACGCCGTCCTGGTTGCCGGCGTCCTTCCACACCTTGGCACCCGTGACGCTCGTGTACTCGGGACCCCACTCGTTGGTGCCGATGAGCGGGATGATACGGCTGCTCGTGTTGTCGAAGGCGACGTTGTTCTTCTCCTGCGGCACGCCGGCCGTCTGGAGCGTGAGCAGGTCGTAGTCGTAGTCGCCGACGGGCAGCTCGACCACTGTATAGCGGGTGCCGTCCTTCCAATACCAGTTCGGCTTCTTCGCACCGGAATCATCGGTCACCTCGACCGTCTTGAAGGAGTCGGTCTCCTCGTCGTAGGCGGCGGTGAACTCCCATTCCCACAGGTTGGCCTTGGCAGAGGACTTGCCCTCCTCGACCTTCAGCGGCACATAGATGTACTTGCGGTCGCCGAGCGCGGCGGCGATGTCCGCATTCGTCATCTCGAGAGCGTTGTCGAGCTCCGCGATGGGGTTGCCCTCGTAGACGATGAAGCCGAAGTCGAGGTCCATGGCGGCCTTGTGCGCCGCATGCTCCATGACAGGCTCCGTGACGGGGTTGCCGTCGGCATCGGTGACGGGATTGCCGTCCTCGTCGAGCACCGGGGTGGTCGCCGGCTCGGTGACTTCCTCCTCGACGGTCTCCATGATCGGATCGCCGTTCTCGTCGAAGAGCGGCTCGCCCGTCTCCTCGTCGACCGACTGGCGCTCGACCTCGATGACCTTCGTCTCCATCGCCTGCGCGAGCTCGGTGAGCTTCTTCTCGAGCGAGGGCGCCGAGGGGATGCGCACGCCGACGTTGAGCGGCTGCGCCTCGAGCGCGAGCCCGTTATCCGGGGTTGGGGAATCGTTGAACACGAGCGGCACCATGTACCGGTAGCCGAAGCTGTTCCAAGCGTATTGCCCGGGCTTGGCGGCAGGGTCGTCGACGACGGCGTTGAAGGAGATGTGCATCTGGCACTCCGGCCCCATGAGCCACTTGCTCTTGTCCTTGTCTTGCCAGGCATTCTCGTCCGCGATGACGATGCGGAACGAGCGGGCGCTTTGGAGCGCGGTCCTGCGCTCGTCGTCGGTGGCCTCCGTGATATCGGTCCAGCCTTCTCCCTCGCCGTTCCAATCATCGTCCGTGAACTCGGTCCGGTCCGTGACCTGGAGCTGGTATTGCCCGGGATTGAGCTTCTTCTCCGCACCGCCCTGCTTCGGGGCGATCGTGACGGCGAAGTCGGGATTATCCGCCCAGAAGCCCACGGTGAATTCCGAATTGCGCTTATCCGCCTCGACGAACGCGCTATGGTCGCCTTCCTGCGGCAGGTCATCGATGAAGACGATCCTGGCCGTGACACGCGTCGGACCGATCATGTACAGGTCATAGCGGAACGGGTTGTGCTTCTCGTCGAGCGTGACGTAGTTCGGCGAGTCATCCGAACGCGCCTTCGCGCCCGTCGGCGACCCATTGGCATTCAGCTCCGCGATGCTCTTCCAGCTCGCGGTGGTGAATCCCATCGAGAGCATCACGGAAGCACCGCTCTGGATGCCGTTGTTGACTATCTCGATTGTGCCATCGTCCTTGTACTGCTCCTCCGTCCGGGCGCGGCCCTGGGCAACGTCGGCGGGATCGTAATCCTGGTCGGGCCAGAGGACGACATCGTTGTACTTGCCCTCGGAGATGGGCATGTCCTCGGAGGCGAACTGCGTGTGCACGCAGAAGTCGGCCCAGAGTCCTCCCGCGATCGAGTAGGCGGTGCCGTCGAGGCGAATCGTCATGATCTCCCTGCCATCGGCATCCTGCTCGATCTTGACCTTGCCAGACCTCGTGCCCGTGCCGAACTGGAACCAATCATCGTCGGAATCATCCTCGGCGGAGCCGATGTTGAGCATGCGCCAGCCGGAGGCGGAGAGGCCGCCGCCCGACGAGATGCGCACCTGGGTATCTCCATCCGCACGCGAACCCAAGGTGAAGAGGTACTGGCTGTTGCGCGTCTGCTTCGACCCGGCCCTGTACATGTTGTAGAACACCTGGCCCGTGAATCTATAGGGACCGTCCACCGTGTCGACCACCGTGTAGCCCATCATGGTGCCGGCCACATCGCCATCATCGCTCCCAGCCTCGCTAAACACGCGCAGACGCCAGTTGATGATGTCGCTCGCCACCGCACCGCCGACATAGGCGGATCCATAGAGCGCCGACGGGGTCGATCCCTTGGAGCCCTGGATGGTCGTGGCGGTGGGGTTGTCCACGCGAGGTGTCTTGCCCCCAATCGCCTTCTGGACGCCGGGAATTATGGGCGCGCGCTTGACCGTTGCGCTGGAGACCAGCCAGTTGCCTCCCTCGTGGTTGTTGTAGAGCTCATCCTGATAGGCAGAGGCATCCATTCCGTACTTGCTCTCCACCTGCTCGCCGCTCATCGTCTGGCACCCGCCATCGTTTGCCTTGGCGCCGGTGTTCACGCGGACCTTCGGCAGGGCGCCGCCCTCGCCGTTCTCGTTGGGAACGTGGAGGGCAAAGTCCGTGCCGTAGTAATCGTAGTAGGGCATGGCGACCGTATTGGTCGCGAGGTCGTCCGTCTTCGCGTACTCGGGAACGAGCACGTTGTAGCCGAAACGCAGCGCCTCGCCGGGATTGAGATAGTACTTCTTCACCGCGGGATCGTAGTGTATGTTCCTATAGCTGCCGTTGGTGGACGTCGGGCTGCCCACCTTGAAGGTTATGTGCTGGCGCCCGTCATCGCCCGTCGCGGTTGACGCAGTCACCAAGGCGTTCACATAGCGTAGCCTGGGCTTGTCGGCTGGATCGAGCCCGGCGGTTCCGTTGTCGACGACGGTCGCCACCTTGTAGGATTCGCTCGGGTACTCGGTGTTGGTGGTGCTCCTCGTGCTCGAGGGCGATGCATAGCCAACGTAGCCATATTGCGACCAGCTGCTAGCCGTCAGGTCGGTGACGCCGTAGCAGTAGTTCGACATGGTGTTGAACGTGAATCCCCTCGGCAGCTGATCTTGCAGGTCCGAGAGGTACATGCGGTCGAAGCTGCCGTTGTAGAGCACCGTGTAGTAGGTGACGGTCTCGGCCTTGAGGTCCTCGTCGGAATAGCTCGAGGGGGTCGTTCCGTTGGCATACCAGTACCGGCTCTTGTTGCTCGTGTACGATGCGCTATACGTTGAGGTCCCCGTTCCATGGGTCGTGAGGCCGGTGTCGTACACTCCCTTGTACAGGACGGGCTTGCCTGTCGCCTCGAGGGTATGGGAGACCTCGTCCCACAGGCCATTCACATAGAAGGTGTTGTAGAGCTCCTCGCCCCGTACCTTGGCAACGTATTGGTCCCACGTGGATGCACCATCCACGGGCCGCTCGGGGAACTTCAGGTCGACGAGGATCTTCACCGACCCGTGCCCGTTGAAGTTGATGGCGAAGTCGTCGCTCCAGTTGATGTCGTAGCCGCCGTTGCGCGAGAGCGTCGTGATCGTGGATCCATCGCGATGCTGCCTCGACTTCGTGCTCGGCACGATGGTCCAGTACGTATCGTTGGGGTTCGTGCCGCCGTGCGTGTCGAGATTGACCTTGTCATCCCCGGTCCCGGCAGTGATCGTCACGCCATCGGTGGCGATGTAGCGCAGGTTCTCGACGTTGGCCGGCGTGGAATCGTCCCCGCGCGTCCAGGCGAACACGCCGTACGTGTCGGGCAGGGCGTCGCGGAGGCTCTTGCCGGTCAGCTTCGTGGGCACCGGCGTGAGGTTGTTGACCTCCATCTGGTAGGTGACGGTCTCCCCCACATGGACGCGGGAGTAGTCGATGAGGCCGCCGCCTGTCGCAGTCGTGTCGGTGCCGTCGCCCTTGCCGTTCTCGGGATCGACAATGTGCTTGCCCATGCTGTAGACCTGGTACTCGCCGATGAGCCAATCCCACAGGCGATGACCCTGATGGTCGCCGAGCCAAGCCTTGTTGTTGATCGAGAAGGAATCGCTCTCGTCACCGCCTTCGGTGATGAGGCCGGCCTCCTCGGCGCTCACGAGAACCTTGTAGTACACGCGTGCCGCCGTGTTGCCACCGGTTCCCCAGTTCTCCCACGGCTGCCACTGGATGAAGGTGGCGAGCGATGTGCGCTTGCCTCCCGAGACCGTCTCGCTCACCGTGAGCGTGCGCGTCTCGTAGCTGGCGGCCCCATTGCGCGAGGTCGAGCCGATCTTGACGTTCTCGTACGTTCCCGGCTTGTTGAGCAGCCAGTAGGTGGTGCCACCGGACGTGTACGTCTCGAGCGCGGAGCCATCCGGGGCCGTCAGGTCAGGGTTCTGGGCGACCGGGGCGAGAGCGACCATCGCCCCGTCCATGTAGTCGCTCATGAGCTGATGCTCGTAGAGGCGCGTGTTGCCGCTCGTGTACCCGTTGAGGTAGAAGTCGAGCACGGTGCCCTGGTCGACCTTGATCTCGCTCCCCGAAAGGGTGGTGTTCGAGCCCTCGACGAAGCCGTTCTTGTAGAAATACAGCTCGTGGCTCCAGTAGCGGTAATCGGTGTACGGGTTGCGCGTCACGAGCGTGCCCCCGACGTTTGCCTTGACGGTGGCAGTGTTGCGGGCGCTCGAGCCATAGGAGCCGCTGTTGTAGTTCCTGGCATCCGACGTCAGCATCATCGGGGTGGTCTTCATCGTGCTCTTCAGGTCGAAGTTCAAGATCTGCCCGGCCTTGAGCATGAAGCCCTCGGGGGCGTCGTACGTCAGCTTATAGGCTGTGTTGCGCGTGGGGAAGAACCCGACGGCATCGAACAGGTCCTCGATCGTCGCGTAGTCGCCGCCATCCCCTATCGTGTAGGTCTTGTTGTTCTCCGCGATCGTATCGCCGGCCAGCGTGACCGTGATGGATCCCTCATCGGTCTTCGTGATCGTGAAGGAGGCCTTCTCCTTGACGCGGGCGCCCTCATCGGACCCAGCCTGGATGTTCGAGTTATTGCCGACCGTGTACTTGTTGTTCTGGTCCGTACCGTCGACCGGCTGGTACTGACCGGGAGTGCACAGCGTGGCGCTGCTAATGGTGATAGTTAGCCAGTCGCCGATGGGCACGGTCTGCGCGCCTGCGCCGGATCCAGCCGTCGTCGTGGCATTGAGCATCGCCTCGATATTGCCGGGCTCGATGAAGTGCATCGTGGGAAGCGTGTCCTCCACGATACGGCCGTTCGTCTTGTCACGGCCCTTGGAGTCCTTCTCGTAGACGGGCTTGCCCTGCTCATCGGTCATCGGTTTGCCATCCTCGCCAGTCGCCTGCACGAGCGACCCCCACTGGTCGATGCCCATGATTCCCGTGTTGCTGATGCGAATCGTCGCGGGATCGTACGTGCCGCCCTTGACGTAGCCGCTGCTGTTCGAGCTCCAGAACTTCGTGACGTCCATGCCGGCATTCGCATCCACGGGATCGCTCGCGTCATCCTCGGCCGTCTGCACGGGACTGTACGAGTAGTGCCGCTTCTCGGTGGCGTCGTTGTGCACCTTGAGAGGCGATTCCGTCGCGCCGGGGTTCTCGTCGAACAGGTCGTTGACCGCGTCGACGTCGGCGAGGATCACGTTGTCGCCGAAGCGCAGGTAGAACTGCTGGATCGGATACTCGTTGTCCGCCGATCCGTAGCTGTTGAGGACGGGGTTGTTCATGCGCCACGTCAGCTTGAGCTTCTGTTGGCCATCGACCTCCACGATCTCGGGCGTGATGCCGAGGATGTTGCTGCGCGACGAGTTCTTGTCGTAGATGTGGGCCAGATCGTACACCTTGCCACCGGCGCGCACCTTCACGACCTTGGTGCTCACGGTTCCCGTCGTCCTGGACCAGCTGTAGTCGCAGTATGTCGAGCCATCTTCGATCCACCAGCCGTCGCTGCCGCCCGAGCTACCCGCGCCTTTCTTGATGGCCTCGATGACGTCGGGACGCCAGGAGAGCTCATCGGGGAGATCGACGATGTCCTCGTATTGGACCCATCGGATGTAGTCGCCGCCCTGGCTCACCGCCGAGCTTCCCTCGTGGTTCTTCTCGTTGATGGTGAACGCGAGATTGGCGACGGTCGCCTCGCCCGAGTTGTTCACCTTGATGGAGGCGTTCTGGTTGACGCCGGAGCTGCTCGTCCCATTGGGATAGCCCCACACGTAGGAGCGGTTCTTCTCCAGGTCGTAGGTGATGGGCGTCGTCGTCCACTCGAGCTGCATGTAGTCGGTCGGATTGATGAGCCTGCCCTCCTGGGCAGCCGCCTCCTCGGCGGTCAAGGTCGTGGTCCAGATGTGCATGGTGCCGCCGGACGTGTTGGGATGGGGATAGAGGGTATGGCAATTGAACGCCAGCGTCTCACCGGGCTGGATGCCCGTGATCTCGTAGTAGTAGACGCCCTTCGCACCGGTCTCGACCACCTTGACAGGATACTTGTTGTACGGGGGCGTGGAGTTGACGATCGTGTACTCGCCGGGCGGGAACGATCCCATGTTCTGCCCGGAGTTGTCGTAGGAGATGTAAACGCGGACCACATCATCCATGACGTTGTCCCCGTTCCTGATCGCTATGGTGTATATCGCCTCCTCGCCCGTCTTGTAGTGGTAGATATCGTCTTCTCCGGGGGCCTTTTCCGAAACGACGATCATCGTTTTCACGGCCAGCGAGCCATCGGGGTTCTCTGCCGTGCTCGTGATGGTGGGAACGAGGTTGCTGCCCGTCACATCGCTCTTCAACGGGTAGTCGCAGATGATGGAGACGAGCGCGAAATCATCAGGATCGATCTCGGTCTTTCCATTGACCGTGAGCCCCTTCGCGTCACTCGACGTCGAGCGACCGGAGAACGCGGAGGGCTCGATGATGACGTTCTGGGGCGCCTCGAACGTGAGGGAGGTGAGACTCGGCGCGTGATGCACGGCGTGCGCCTTCATGCGGTCGACCGTGTACGTGGCGCCCGGCACGCCGGCATCCGTCGTCGTGGTGAGGGTCTCGGGCACCGTGTAGCTCTCGAGGTCGTCGGGGACGTACGCGAGCGACGCCGTCCCGTCGTCATCGAGCTTGTAGAGCACGCCTTCCTCGGTGACCCAGTACGTTCCCCCGAGGTCCTTCAGAGGGCGGAGTCCGCCGCTGTACGTCGCGGGGTCTATCTTGATGATCGACTCGCCCTCGAACTTGATCTTCGCCGATTCGGGTGCGACCACGAAGAAGTTCGCCGTCAGCTGCTCGACGTCCTTGCCGATGGTGATGGTCATGTCGTTGACCGTGCCGTCGAATACGGTCTTGTCCACGCTCGTGAGCGTCTTGGAGTTGACCGCGACCGATTTGAGCTCGGGGTCGTTTGCGAACGCCTGCTTGCCGAGGGTCGTGATGTTGGCGGGTATGACGACCTCCGAGAGATTCTTGCAGTTCGCGAATGCATTCTCGGGAATCGTCGTGAGACTCGAGTTCGTCCAGTCGGAGAGGTCCGCCTTCGTCAGACCCGAATTCTCGAAGGCGCTCGTGCCGATTGATGTGACGCTCTGCGGATTCGTGAAGACGTCCAGGCTCTTGAGGCCGGTCTTGCCCGAGAACACGCCGTTGCCGATGGTGACGTTCGTGCTGGTGGGCAGCACGATCTCCTCGAGCTTGGAGAGGTCGTTGTTGCCGAAGAGCTTCAGGGACGTGCTGTTGTCCTGGAGCTTGAACCCGTAGCTGTAGTTGGAATAACCGGACAGGTCGAGCTTCTTGAGGGAGTTGTCGCCGATCAGAACCTGGTCGGGGAGGTTGGCCCGGCTATAAACACTCCTGCTCACCGGGTGGAACGTGAGCTCCTCGAGCGCCGAGCAGTTCGCGAAGAGGCGCTTCTCGTCGGACAGATTGCTGTTCAGATACGAGAGCGCCGGCATGCTGGCTGTCTTGAGCGACTTGCAACCTTCGAAGACGGATTCTTGAATCGAGGTGATGCTGTCCGGGATGTCGATGCTCTCGAGACCGGAGTCCCTGAACGCGTTGGCACGGACGACGGTGAGCCCTGTCACATCTGAGAAATCCGCGGTCTTGAGCGACGAGCAGCCGTTGAAAGCATCCGCCAGGATGCGGGTGAGCGTCGACGGGAACTTGACACCCTTGAGAGACGAGCAGTTTTGGAACATCGACTTCGAGGCATCCTTGATCTTGGTGTCCTCGAGATTGACGGTCTCGAGCTTGTCGCATCCCCTGAACGCCTCATCGCCGATGGCCGTCAGCGTCTTGGGAAGCTCAACGTCCTCGAGAGCAGGCATGTCCTTGAATGCGTTCGTGCCTATCGTCGTCGCACCCTCGGGCACCTCGATCTTGGTGATCTTATCCTTGTTCTCGCCCAGATCATTGGCAATGCCCTCGATGAAGTTCTCGGGAATCGCGAGCGCGGGGACAGGGTCCGCCGTGCCGGTGTACTCAAAGGTGAGCTTGTAGACGGTCTCGCCGTCCTCCTCGCCCGAGACGAGTTTCCATTGCCAGTCGTTGGCGAGGGTGCCGGAGGCTATGTCCTCGAACAGCTCGAACGATGCCTCGCCGGCGGCGGGGGTCTCCGACTCGGCATCCTGCTCAGCGGCTTCGCCGTCGGCGGCCTGCTGCCCCGCTGCGCCATCTGGCTGGGAGTCCCCGCTAGAATCGCCCATCTCGCCATCGACGGACTGGTCTCCTTCAGCCGATGGCTCCGCCGTGGAGTCGTCATTTGACGTCGCAGGGTTCTCGATGATTTCCGTTGATTCGGAACCCGCTCCGTCGGGTTCGGCGAACGCAACGCCCATCCCGATGGGAACGAGCGCCGCAACGAGAAGGAATGCGGCCAACACGCGTGGCTATATCCGTTGAATCTGCATAACCCCCCAGCTTTCCTACAGCGATAAACCCTCGATTCACGGAAGTCGTTTCCATGAAAGAATACATACGCAGTAAAGTTTACTCCTGTTGTCCTACAATAGAAACACCTGACTAATGATTTGCTGCAGACAACTGCATATTTCATCGAGATAAAGGATTTCGAATTGCATATTGGAAAACGAGACATGAGGTGGCTATCGCTGTTCGCCATCACCGTCCTGTTCGCATTGTTTATCGCAGGATGCGGTGCTGCATCGGTGCTCGAGGCATCCTCCGAACACGATGTGCTCCTCGACGCGCAAAACGCCTTCAGCGGGGAGGAGACCGCACCGCTCTCCATCGATGCCGCCGGCATGTTCCTGGCAACCCCGGCGCTCGAATCGGGCTCTGTCGATGTTGCTCTCGAAGACGCGGAAGAGCAGGTCGTTTTCGAGGCAACGTTCGATGAGGAAACGAAGATGCCCGTGCAGATCGGCGTCGAGCAGGGAGACTACACCCTCAAGGTGACCGCATCATCGGCAAAGGGCCAAATCAGATTCCTCGGCACCCCGAACCCGGACTCAACCGAAACACCCCACGAGGAGTAACGCCACAAGAAGGACGCGCAAGCGCGGGCAAGCTTTAGCTTGCCCAAGGCATTCGACGCGCCTCCGCCATCGGATATGAGAAGACCGCGCCGGAAGCGCGGCTTGCGAATCTCATGGTGGAGGCAAGGGGGACCGAGCGCCCGGAAAATGAGCCGGTGGCTCATTTTCAGCGAGGTCGGGAGCGCTTCAGCGCTCCCAAGGTATTCGACGTGCCTCCGCCATCGGATATGAGAAGACCGCGCCAGAAGCGCGGTCTTCGAATCCGATGGTGGAGGCGCGGAGAATCGAACTCCGGTCCATGGTAGCCACCTGGGAGGCATCTCCAGGCTCAGTCTGTGCTTCAGCTTCGATCACGCGGCGGTGCGCAGACAATCCTCGCGCTCTCTAGTCCGTTCAATCTTTCCCCGAGCCATACGGACTACGTGCCCGGGGGCATCTCCCTGAGCGACGTCGCACCGCGGACGGGAGAGAACCGCGGATTGACGGCTACCTATTTAATTAGGCAGCGAGGGCATAAGCGCCCTGGTTCTGAGTCTTGTCAATTAAATTTGACGGTACCCCTGTTTAACGTGGCGAGGAGACCACGACCTGCTTCCTCCCTCATAGCTATCATGTCGAAACCAGTCGCCCCCGGAATGGGGATAGCGCCTTTCCGACGTTATCAAGGTGCATTCGCAACTCGTGCGGATTGTGCAGTATAGCACGCCGCCCGGCACGCGTCACGCGTGCCGGGCGAACGGCTTCCAATCGAATCATGTGGGCTTAAGCCCGAATTCGATCTCTAAATCAGGTCGAGCATATCAGTGGCACTGTCGAGCATCTTGTTGAGCGACGGCATGAGCACATCGTTGAGATATGCCAGATCCGCGTCCGTGAGAGTCGACTGGTCGATCTTCTGGATGTCAGCCGAAATCTCGTTGAGCTCGCCGCTCAGAGAGTTCGCCTTGGCGATGAGTTCGCTCGGATCATCGGCGGTCTTGGCCTGCTCGACGGTTTCGCAGAACTCATCTGACAAAGGCAGCAGCCTGTCGCCAATCGCCTTGAGATCAGCGTTCACGTCGGCATACTTATCATCGGCGGCAGCGGCATCCGCCGTTGCGTCGTCGGCAGCTTGCTCCACGGCGGCACCGGCATCCGACGCTGTGTCGTCGGCGGCCTTATCGGACGACCCTCCGCATCCAGCGAGCGCAAGGGCGAACACGAACGCGAACAGGACTGCAAAAAGCGGGAGGAATTTCTTCTTCATGGGGACTCCTTCCAACGGGATTCCAGCTTTCCCTGCCTTGAAATCATTGTCCGGTGCAACATCACCAAAGTCAACGAATCGGCGAGCACCACAACAAAAAATCAATAGCGGTTGCGCTCCTTGAGGGCGCGCTCCATCTCGCGCTTTGCGTCGCGCTTTGCCATGGCGTCGCGCTTGTCATGGAGCTTGCGACCCTTGGCGAGTCCGATCTCGACCTTCACGCGGCCGTTCTTGTCGAAGTACATCTCGAGCGGAACGATTGACATGCCCTTCTCGCGGGTCTTCTCGAGCAGGTGCCGGATCTGCTTCTTGTGCAAGAGCAGCTTGCGGTTCCGGTCGGGATTGACGTTGGAGTAGCTGCCGTTGCGATACGGCGAGATATGGATGCCGACGGCCCAAGCCTCGTTCTTGCGGATGATGACGAAGCACTCCGTGAGCTGGCAGTTGTTGTCGCGCAGCGAGCGAACCTCGGTTCCGGTCAGCACGATGCCGGCCTCGAAGGTCTCGAGGATGTCGTAGTCGTGAAACGCCCTTCTATTGCGGGCTATGCTCTTCTTGCCATCGTCAATCTTCTTGGCCATCGATCTTCCAAATCACGTTTCGTTCTTCAGGGGTCTCTATTCTAGCAATACCCGGCCGAGGCCGCCTTGCTCGACTCATTTCGCGAGGGCGAACGTCAGCTGGCCCGAGCGCGTATCCGACTCCACGAGCCTGACCTTCACGCGCTGGCCCAGATGGTACTCGACGGGACGCGCCGAGTCCTCCTTGCGCAGCACGCGGAGCTCTTCGTCGTATTCGAACCACCCGTCGAGGTCGCGAATCGGGACGAGCCCCTCGCATCCGTTATCGATGCGCACGAAGAACCCGAACCGCAGCACATTGGCGATGACGCCGCGGAACTCCTCCCCCACGAACTGCTCCATGTACTCGCAGATCTTCACGTCGAGCGCCTCGATGGAGGCCTGCTCGGCCTCGCGCTCCATGCGCGACGAATGATCGCACAGGTAATCGAGTTGCCCGAACATGCCCTTCAGCCCCGCGATGGCCGGCGGATAGGGAGAGCCCTTCTTCACCTCGCCCGACACCATGCGCTCCTCGAACAACCGCAGCCGCAGCAGGCGATGCGCGAGCAGGTCCGGATATCGCCTGATCGGCGACGTGAAGTGGGTGTAGCCATCTGAGGCAAGACCGTAATGCGTGGTGAACGAGCTGCGATAGACCGCCTGCTTCATGGCTCGTAGCAAGACCATGCTCACGAGATCCTCCTCGGGAGTGCCCCGCGCCTCGTCGAGGACATCCTGAATCTGCCTGCTCGTGATCGGAGCGCCTTGCGAAGCGTAGCCGAATTGACGCAACACGGGCACGGTTTCCTCGAGCGACGAGAGATTCGGCTCCTCGTGGATGCGGTAGACCATGGACGCATCGGCCTCGAGCATGTGCGATGCCACGACCTCGTTTGCCAAGATCATGGCCTCCTCGATGAGGTCGGTCGCCTCGGTGCGCTGCCGCATGACGATGTCGCAGGGAGCGCCCTCCTCATCGAACCGGACCTTGAGCTCGTGCGACGAGAAGTCGAGTGCACCGCGCTTGATGCGCTTGCGGAAAAGCGTCTTGCCCACTTTGCGCAGCGTCCCGAGCACGATGCGGAGCTGCTCGTCGGGATAATCGGCGCCACCGTCGAACATGACCTGCACCGAATCGTAATCGAGACGCACGTCGGAGCGGATAACGCTTGGATATAGGTCGCTTTCGATAACGTTGCATCCCCCGTCGAGGTAGATATCAACCGTGAAGGCCAGGCGGTCCTCGCCTGGATTGAGCGAGCACAGGCCGTTGCTGAGCTTCTCGGGGAGCATGGGAATCACGCGGTTGGGGAAATACGTGCTCGTCGTGCGCTTGCGCGCCTCGCGGTCGAGGGCGCTATCCCACGCGACGTACGACGAGACGTCCGCAATATGGACACCCAGCCTCATCACCCCGTCAACGTAGTCCACCGAGAGGGCGTCGTCGAAATCCCTCGCATCGACGGGGTCGATCGTGAGAACGAATCGATCCCGCAAGTCACGTCGATCCGGCTCGCGCAAGGCGGCATCGATGTCGAGCCTGCTCGCCTCCGCCTCGTCGAGGGCCTCTTGGGGGAACTCCGTCTCGAGTCCATGGCGCGCGGCGATGATCTCCTCTTGGATGCCCGGGTCCCCCACCCGGCCGAGAACGCGCTCGACCACCCCGCTCGGAGACTCGTGACGCGAGGCGAACGTCTCGAGGCGCACGACCACGATATCGCCATCTGAAACGGTGAGATCCGGCCTCACCCGAGCCTTGACCAGATAGTCGATGCGACGGTCCTGGGGCATCACGAAGCCGGTTCCATCAACTACGCTGAATATGCCGACGAGGGAGTCGGACGCTCTCTCGACAACGCAGTGCACCGCTCCAACCGGCGCCTTCGCTCTCGACCCGGCCGACCGCCCCTGCGCCTGGGCGCGCCAATGCGATGAGCGAGGACGGACACGGACCGTATCGCCGTCCATCGCCCCGTGGATGCCATGGGGTGGAATGAAGAAGCTTCCCTCGGGACAGTCAACGAATCCGAATCCCTCGCGTGAGACCTTGATCACGCCGAGAGGAAGCGTCGCCGGATTGATCTTGCGGCGCGTTCCAGACTGCTTCCTCCTGGGCCTCCTACTCCTGGCCATTGCCGCCTCCTTCAGAGGCCAGGGCCTCCGCCTCCTCGAGAGCGCGATCGAGCTGTGGATCGTCCTCGGACATGCCGAGGACGAACTCCTCGGGAGCCTCGACGGCGATGTCGGGCTCCACACCGACTCCGTTGATCGGATTGCCATCCGGGCTCAGGTACTCCGCGATCGTGAACTTGACGGCACCGCCGAACGAGAGTTTCACGTAGTTTTGGACCGTGCCCTTCCCATACGTCGTCGCACCCACGATCGTCGCACGGTCGTGGTCCTTGAGCGCGGCGGCGACGATCTCTGACGCCGAGGCGCTTCGCTCGTTCACGAGCACCACGAGCGGCAGGTCGGACACGACCTTCCCCGTCACGGAATCGGTGATCGTCTTCTTCTTGGCACGCATCTGGAGAACGTCTCCCTGCTCCACGAACGAGGAGACGATGTGCACGGCCTGATCGACATACCCGCCGCCGTTATCGCGCAGGTCGAGGACGAGCGCCTTCGCGCCCTTATCGGTAAGCTCGCGTACGGCTCCGTCGATCGCCTCTCCAGCCTCCTTGTTGAAGCTGTACAGCCTGACGTAGCCCACATCGCCGCGCATCTCGCTCGCGACGTTCGGGATGGTCACGTTCGCATATTCCATCTCCGTCGTCACGAGCTCGCCCTCGAGCTCGATCTGGGATGCGGCGGCAGACCCGCCTTCCGCACCCGATTCATCGGCGGCATCCGCATAGTAGGCCTCGGCGAGCTCCGAGAGGCTCTCGTCCGTGGGCGCGAGCCACGTGATCTCGACGGTCTCGCCCTCCTCGCGCTCTATGGCCTTCGTGAGGTCCTGGGCGGTCCACTGGCATTCCTCGCCATCGACGGAGACGGCGACATATCCAGGTTTCACCCCGGCCCCGGCGGCCGGGCTGTCCTCGTACACGCCCGTCACCATCGCGTAGGAGCCGATGTCGGTGATGGTGATGCCGACACCCATGTACGAACCCGACGTGTACTTGAGGAAGCTCGCGTAGTAGTCGGTGTCGAGGTACTCGGCGTATTCGTCCTCGCTCGCGGAGAGCAGGGCCTTGATGGCCCCGTCCGTTGCCTCCGCGCCGTCGAAGCCGTAGATGGATGAGGCATCGAGATACCGCGCCACCTCGTTGATGCGGGAGGACAGCTCGTGCGCGGGAGCCTGCTCCCCTTCCTCGTAGACATGCGCCCTGTTGAAGGGCAGCCAGGGTGAACCCGAGTTCGCAACGGCGATGCCGAGAACGAAGAACACGATGGCAACGAGGACGAAGGGGATGATTAGGCCCTTCTCGCGCTCGCGTCGCTCCGACCCGTCTTCTATCCGCACATAAGGAGATGGGCATGTGCCCTTCTCCTCATCCACATGCCCATCGTCGTTACGAAAGTATTTTGGCTTGCGCATCAAACCTTGAGGTACCTCCGCATGGCGAGAGCCGATCCGAACAGGCCGATGAGAAGGCCGATGATGATGAGGATCAGCGACACGCCGAGGAACTCGATTCCGGAAATCTGGACCGGCAGCCAGGAGATGAGTCCCACCAGATACGGCGAGAGGAACGTCTTCATGAGCCACAGGCACAGAATGGCGAGCGCGGCGCCGATGATCGCCTGGAGGAGGCCCTCCATGACGAACGGCCCGCGGATGAATCCCTTCGTCGCGCCAACGAGGCGCATGATGGAGATCTCGCGGCGCCGGGCCGTGATGGCCAGGCGAATCGTGTTGTTGATGAAGATGAGGGTGACGAAGATGAGCAGGATGACGGCGGCGATGCCGGCATAGCGGATGACGTTCGTCACGCTGAACAGCTTCTCGACGCTCCGCTGACCGTACATGACGGAATCGGACGGATCGTCGGGATTATCGCAGATCGCGGCAAACGTCTCGTTGTCTATGATCTGCTGGGCAACCGTCTCGACCTGTTGCGGGTCGGTGAGCTCGACATCTATCGAGCGTGGTAGCGGATTCTCTCCATCGAGCTGCTCGACGATGTCCATGTTGGACTCCATCGACGCCTTGAAGTTCTCCAGCGCCTGCTCCTTGTTCGTGAACGAGACCTCGGAGACGTTCTCGAGACCACGCACGAAATCCATCATCGAGTTGATGTCGACATCGGTCGCCTCGTCGGAGACATAGGCCGTGATGTTGACCTTCTGCTCGACGGAATCGACGACGCTCTGCGTCATGATGTTGAGGAAGAAGAACGTGCCGATGAGCAGCAGCGACAGGAAGATGGTGATCATCGAGCCGATGCCCGTCGAGAAGTTCCTCTTGAAGTTGATGAACGCCTGTTTGATGAAATAACCGAAATTACGCATCGATACCGTACACCCCCCTGTCCTGATCGCGGATGATGTGGCCGGTGTCGAGCTCGACGACCCTTCTGCGCATGCTGTCGACCATCTGCTTGTCGTGCGTGGCGACGAGGACGATCGTACCCGTGCGGTTGATGCGGTCGAGCAGCCTCATGATGCCCAGCGAGGTCTGCGGGTCGAGGTTGCCCGTCGGCTCATCGCAGATGAGCAGCGGCGGACGGTTGACGATGGCGCGCGCGATCGAAACGCGCTGCTGCTCGCCACCCGAGAGCTGGTCGGGATACTTGTCGAGCTGTCCCTCCAAGCCCACGAGGCGCAGAACCTCGGGAACCTGCGTGTTGATGATGTGCTTGGACTTGCCGATGACCTCCAGCGCGAATGCGACGTTCTCGAACGCCGTCTTCTTCGGGAGGAGCTTGAAATCCTGGAACACGCAACCGATGTTGCGGCGCAGGAAGGGGACGCGCCAGCTGCGCATCTCCGAAAGATTCTCGCCGGCAACGTAGAGATTGCCCGACGTGGGCTTGATCTCGCGGTTGATGAGCCTGATGAACGTGGACTTGCCGGAACCGGAATGTCCGACGAGGAACACGAACTCGCCCGGATACACCTTCAAGTCGATGGCGTCGAGCGCCGGCCTGTCCGGCTGGGACTCATAATACTTCGTGACCTTGTCGAAATGGATCACCGGCTTGCTGCCCGTGAACTTGCGCGAGGGATCCTCGATGCGGGGAGCGTCCTCGTCGATCACGGGAATCGATGCTTGATGAGCCGGTTCATCGGAAGCGACTCGAGCGTGGGCGCCAAGCACGACGCCAGCTCCATTCTCGACCAAGCCCTCAGACATGCTGTCTTCGTAACTCACGTCTTCTCCAATCGAAATAGCTACGTTTCAACTACATCATTTCGAATGACTGCACTATTCTACCAGAAGTTTACGCACGCCGGCTTCGATGCCGGCCGCGTCAACGCCAAACTCTGCGAACAGCTCGCTCGGCTCGCCAGACGTACCGAAAACATCCCGCATCCCCACACGAACCACACGAGTGGGCAGGTTCTCTGCGAGGACTTCGGCAACCGCAGAGCCCAAACCGCCGATGATCGAGTGCTCCTCTGCGGTGACGACCTTGCCTGTCTTGGCTGCCGACGCGAGGATGGTCTCGGCGTCGAGCGGCTTGATGCAGAAGGCGTCGATAACCTCGGCCTCGACTCCCTCCACCGCAAGATGCTCGGCGGCAACGAGGGCCTCGGCGACTTCCGCGCCGCACGCGACGATGGTCACGTCGGTGCCCTCGCGGACGACCTTGGCCTTGCCAAGTGCGAACTCGTCGCCCACCTCGTGGACCTGCGGCAGCTTGGCGCGGCCGAGGCGCACGTAGAACGGCCCCTCATTTTCGGCGGCGATGCGAATCGCGGCCTTCGCACTCGCATAGTCGCTCGGCACCAGGACGCGCATGTTGGGAAGGACGCGCATGAGCGCGATATCCTCGACCATCTGATGCGATCCTCCATCAGGGCCGACGGAGATGCCCGCGTGCGTCGGTGCAACCTTGACGTTGAGCTTCGAATAGCACACGGTGTTGCGAATCTGGTCGTAGACCCTGCCCGTGCCGAACACGGCGAACGAGCCGGTGAACGCGGTCTTGCCGCACAGGGAAAGGCCAGCCGCCACATCGATCATGTTCTGCTCGGCGATGCCGACGTTGACGAGCCTGCCGGGGTAAGCCTCCCCGAGGACCTTGGTGGTCGTCGAACCCGAGAGATCGGCCTCCACCGCGACGACGTCCATGCCCTCGCCGACCAACTCGACCAGCGTCTCGCCGTATGCAGCGCGCGTTGCCTTATCGGTCATTGGAATCACCCATCCTCTCCTTTGCGGCGTCCATCGCCTTGGCAAGCTCATCGAGCGCCTGGGCGGTCTGGTCGGCATTGGGAGCCTTGCCGTGCCAGGAGGCCTGATCCTCCATGAACGAAACTCCCTTGCCCTTCATCGTGCACGCGATCACGATCGCCGGCTGGCCGGCAACGGCCTTGGCCTCCGCGAGCGTGTCGTGCAGCGCAGCGACATCGTGGCCGTCCACGACGAACGTCTTCCATCCGAACGCGGCCCACCTCTCCTGGACGGGCGCGACATCCATGACATCGGAGACCCTGCCGTCGATCTGCAGGTTGTTGTAGTCGAGAATCGCGACGAGGTTGCCCAGGTCGTAGTGGCTTGCGAACTCCGCAGCCTCCCACACCTGGCCTTCCTGGGTCTCTCCGTCGCCGAGCAGGCAGAACACGGTGGGAGCCTGCTCGCCCTTGTCCATCACGAGGCCGAGCGCCATGCCGGCCGCGATGGAAAGCCCCTGGCCCAGAGAGCCAGTCGAGACCTCGACGCCCGGAAGCTTCAGGTGGTCGGGGTGCCCCTGCAGCCTGCTGTGCAGCTTGCGAAGCGTCGAGAGCTCCTCGCGCTCGATGATGCCCTTTTGGGCGAGCGCTGCATAGAGCACGGGAGCCGCATGGCCCTTCGAGAGGATGAAACGGTCCCTGTCAGGATCATCGAGCCCATCGGCCTCGAGATTCATGACATCCGAGAGATAGAGGACGGCGAGGATATCCGTCGCCGAAAGCGAGCCTCCCGGGTGCCCGCTACCCGCCTTCGAAACCATATCGACGATGTCGTACCGCATGACGCTGGCCGCATACTCGATGGCGGCGATATCGAAATCTCCCTTGGCTGATGTCAACGCCGAGCACACCCCTTCAACTATCGACTAACCAACTGTCGTTACCAGCATAAGGCATGCGACTCAAGCATCTTGATTCGACACTCTCCAACGGTGATATTCGACAACGAATTGATCGAGATCTCCCCCGAGAACGGCATCGACATTGCCCGTCTCCACACCCGTGCGGACATCCTTGACGAGCTGGAAGGGGTAGAGCACGTAGTTGCGGATCTGATTGCCGAACGAGATCTCGCGCTTCTCGCCGCGAAGCTCATCGAGCTCGGCATCGCGCTTGGCCTTCTCAACCTCGTAGAGCTTGGCCTTGAGAATCTTCATGGCAGACTCCTTGTTCTGGAGCTGCGACTTCTCGTTCTGGCACGTGACGACGATTTTCGTCGGAAGATGCGTGATGCGCACGGCGGAATCGGTCGTGTTGACGGACTGACCGCCGGGACCGCTCGAACGGTAGACATCGATGCGCAGGTCACCGGGGTTTATCTCGACCTCGATTTCGTCCGGGAGGACGGGCAACACCTCCACGCCGGCAAACGTCGTCTGGCGGCGCTTCTTCGCGTCGGTCGGCGAGATGCGAACGAGCCTGTGAACGCCCTGCTCCGAGAGGAGCATGCCGTATGCATTCTTGCCGTGGACCTCGAACGTTGCCCGGTCGATGCCGATGGCCTCCGCCGCCGGGGCATCGAGAACATTCACGCTCCATCCGCGCTTGGCCGCATAGCCGAGATACATGTGGAACAGCATCTCGGTCCAGTCCTGCGCCTCGAGACCTCCCTGCCCGGGAGTCACCGTGACGATGGCGTCCCCGCTATCGAACTCGCCGCTGAACCACGATGACAGCTCGAGCGCGTCGATCTTCCCGACGAGCGCGTCGACGGTCGACGCGACCTCGGCTGCAAGAGACTCATCATCAGCGTCGACGGCGAGCTCGTTGCCCACCTGGGCATCTTCGAGCATCTCGCACGCGGTATCGAACTCGCCGATATCGTCGCGGAGGTCCGCGGCGGCTTTCGTGACCTGCTGGGCATGGGCCGCGTCATCCCAAAAACCCGGGACGGCCGCCTGCTCCTCGAGCGCGGACAGCCTCTCTCGTTTCGAGTCGATGTGGAGATACGACTCCACCTCGTCTATGCGCTTCGCCAGCTCCTCGAGCTGCGCCGATCGATCCTCGACCATGCCGACTTAACCCCTGAAATTGGGTGCGCCGTGGCACTTCTTGTACTTCTTGCCGCTCCCGCACGGACACGGAGCGTTGCGGTCGACGTTCGCGAACGGATCATTCTTGTCCTTGACATAGGTCTTGGGCTTGGCCGTGGGTGCCGGCTGCGGCGTCGAGCTCACGGTCTGCGTGGTCTGCGTGACGGTTGCCGTGCTCCTCGTGCTCGTCTGAGAGATCGTGGAGCTGGGCTCGGCAGGACCGGAATACGTTGCACCGCGCATGACCGTCGCCTCGTCGGGCTCCTCCTCGAGAACCGCCGGCTTGATCCTGAACAGCGTCCGGATGTAGTCCTCGTACATGGCATCCCTCAGGAGGCCGAATGCCCTATGGGCCTCCTCCTTGTACTCGACGAGCGGATCGCGCTGGCCGAAGCCGCGCAGGCCGATGCCGATCTTGAGGTAGTCCATCTCCTGCAGGTGCGTCATCCAGCGGGTGTCCATCGTGTGGAGCATGATCTGCGTCTCGAGAGCGCGCATGGTATCCTCGCCAATCGACGCCTCTTTCTCGGCATAGAGCTCGCTCAAGCGAGCCTCGAGCCTGTCGGCGAGCTCCTCGGCGGTCTCCGCCTCCTCGAACTCGGTCATGTCGATGTCGGGATTGCCCGTCGTCTGCCTCATCCACGTATGCAGCTTGTCCATCTTCCAGGTGTCGCTCTTGACCGCCGTGTCGCAGAACTGCTCGACCGCGCGGTCGACGGTATCCGCGAGGATCTCGTGCGACTTGGAGTGGATATCCTTGCCATCGAGAATCTTGTTGCGCTCCTCGTAGATGGCCTGCCTCTGCAGGTTCATCACGTCGTCGTACTCGAGGACGTTCTTTCGGGAGGCGAAGTGCATCGTCTCGACCTGATGCTGGGCGTTCTCGATCGCCTTGCTCACCATGGAAGCCTCGAGCGGCATGTCATCCGGAGTCTTGGTCTTCTCCATGATGCGGCCGACACGCTCCATGCGCTCGCCGCCGAACAGACGCATGATATCGTCTTCGAGCGAGAGGTAGAAACGCGTGTCGCCCGGGTCTCCCTGCCTGCCGGAACGGCCTCGGAGCTGGTTGTCGATACGACGGGATTCGTGCCGCTCGGAACCGACTACCGCAAGACCGCCCGCCGCGATGACCTTGTCATGGTCCTCGGCGCACACCTCGCGTGCCTTCTCGAGGGCCTTGGCCTTCTGCGCGTCGGTCGCCTCCTCCGGGTCGATGCCGTTGGCATAGAGGACGTCGTCCACCATGAACTGCGGGTTGCCGCCGAGGAGGATGTCGGTTCCTCGACCGGCCATGTTCGTGGCGATGGTCACGGCGCCGGGTCGACCGGCCTGGGCGACGATCTTCGCCTCTCGCTCATGGTGCTTCGCGTTGAGCACGTTATGCGGGACACCGCGCTTCTCGAGCATGCGCGAGAGCCGCTCGGAGTTCTCGATCGAGACCGTGCCGACCAGGCACGGCTGACCGGCGTTGTGTTTCTCGATGATGTCCTCGACGATCGCGTTGAACTTCGCATCGATCGTGCGGTAGACGACATCGTTCATGTCGTTGCGGATAACGGGCTTGTTCGGGGGGATGGGGGTGACCGCGATCTTGTAGATCTCGCGGAACTCCGCATCCTCCGTCATGGCCGTACCCGTCATGCCGGAGAGCTTCTCGTAGAGCCTGAAGTAGTTCTGCAGCGTGATCGTGGCGAGCGTCTGGTTTTCCTCCTTGATGAGCACGCCCTCCTTGGCCTCGAGAGCCTGGTGAAGGCCCTCGGAGTAGCGACGGCCCTCCATGATGCGGCCCGTGAACTCGTCGACGATCTTGACCTCGCCGTCCATGACGACGTAATCGACATCGCGGTGGAACATGAACTCGGCCTTCAACGCCTGTTGCAGATGGTTGACGAGCTGACCCGACGGATCCGAGTAGAGATCGTCGATGCCAAGCATGCGCTCGACCTTCTTGAGACCGTCCTCCGTCGCCATGATCGTGCGCTTGGCCTCGTCGAGCTCGAAGTCCTCGTCGCGCTTGAGGCCGGGCATCACCTTGGCGAAGCGCTTGTACACCTCCGCCGCCTCGGTGCCGCGGCCCGAGATGATGAGCGGAGTGCGGGCCTCGTCGATGAGGATGGAGTCGACCTCGTCGACAATGGCGTAGACATGGCCGCGCTGGACGCGGTCGGAGGCGCGCATCACCATGTTGTCGCGCAGGTAGTCGAAGCCGAACTCGGAGTTCGTGCCATACGTGATATCGGCTGCATAGGCAGGTTTCTTGCTCGCAAAGGGCATGCCGTTTTGAATGAGGCCCACGTCCATTCCCATGAACTTGTAGATCTGCCCCATCCACTCGCTGTCTCGTTTTGCCAGATAATCGTTGACGGTCACGATGTGGATGCCACGGCCGGGAAGCGCGTTGAGATATCCGGAGAGGGTGGAGACGAGCGTCTTGCCCTCACCGGTTTTCATCTCTGCGATCTCGCCGTTGTGCAGCGCCATACCACCGATAAGCTGCACATCGAAATGGCGCATCCCAAGCGTGCGCGCCGATGCCTCGCGCACGGCCGCGAACGCCTCGGGAAGCAGCGAATCAAGAGACTCGCCGTTCTCGTAGCGCTGCCTGAATATCGCGGTGAGCGCCTGCAGCTCGGCATCGCTCTTGGCCTTCATCGTCGACTCGAGGTCGTTGATTCCGCCCACGGCGGCCTCGTAGCCCTTGAGCTGCTTCGCCTCGCCCACCGTGAACAGTTTCTTCAACAACTTTGCCATAACGCATTTACCCTTCTTCGGAAATAAATCAATCCTTTCAAGCATAACCCAAACGTTTCGGGCATTCCCCGAGGAGCCTTCTCAATGGACTCGCCCCATTACCGGCAGAAACCGGCAGATGAGCTGCCGTCCCATCCGCCTGAATCGCCCCGACACCCCTAATAACCATCTCTCTCAGTCGTGTACTTCAGTCGAGGCGAGGTTTCCTTGTCCGATGTTACGGGTCAATCCTTACCAAAAAGCAAGCCAGAGCTAAACAAAACCCGAACAAAATCCAAACAAAACCTGAACAGAATCTAAACAAAACCTAAACAACCGAGGTCAGGGGCGTGTTTTTCATACCCGAGGTGAAAGCAGCTTAGGGCTTTCGCACGACCTCCGCGCAGGATCAGGACACGTTCGAACCTCACTCGTCATCGTTGAGCAACCGCTCGTATATCTCGATGGTCTTCCGGGAGAGCGGAACGCCCAGCTCCTCGTCGAGGTAGCTCTTGCACATGAAGAATGTCTCCATTGCGGGGATGCGCTGGCCAGCGGCCTCTTGGGCAAGCATGAGGGTCTGGTACACATCCTCGCGCCTGTTCTCCATGTTGAGCGCCTTGCGGGCAAACCACAGCGCGCTGGCATGATCCCCGTGCGCAAGCGTTCGCTGGGAGGCTGCGGCGAGCATGTCTATGTATGTGTCTCGATACCGGTTGCGCAAGCGGGTGAGAAACGGATCGCAGGACATTCCGGACAAAAGCTCTCCAGCGTAGATTTGCTCCATTCGCGCGATGTGCTGCGCCATACTCTTGTCGCTGAGGTTGTTGAAGAGCATCTTGCGCGTTAGAACATCGAATTCGTACACATCCGATTCGACCAGGTCCGTGTTGATTCGGTACATGCACTTGTTGGAGCTGACGTAGGCAGACGACACTCCAGCCTTCTCGAATGTGCGCCTGATCTGAGACCAGGCGACGTAGACGTTGTCGATAGCCCTTTTCTGATCGAGGTCCGGCCACAGGCACTCGATGATATGCTCGCGGTTGACAGCCCTTCCGTAGCTGGTGACCACATGCGCGAAGAACAGTTTGCTCTTCGACTTCTTCCATGCAGCGTCGGGGATAACCTCACCTGCGACCGTGATGTTCAAGCCTCCGAACAGCTTGACCCTCATCTTGGGAATCTTCGCCCCATCCTGGCATTTCGCCGCCTCGGCGTCATCGCATGCTCCAAGCTGCCGAGACTCCCGGTTTTCAGGCGCGTCAATCGGCCTTTGCGTTTTCGTTCCCATGTTCTTTTCCCTTCTCCGATTCAATTGAATTGCATGATCCGAATGTTGGTGTGTTTTCATGATGCGTTTGGAGTTTATGGGTAATCAAAAATCTCGAGGAAGGAGAATCCGCCGGCAACCCGACTTCCACCGGAATGAGCCCGCGTGCCGAGGATACGACCGACGAAACGGCCGTCAAGCACAAGATGGCAGGCTATTCGATTGTTCATTTGCAGTCCTCTCGCGGCAGCGAGAGGTGGTTTTTAAGGGTGTGGAAATAATAATCCAACAGGAATGAAAATCAAGCGTTTACCGGGGATTTTTCCAATAATTTGAAATCAAAAAACGAAAAAATCCCCGAGGTCGGGGATAAATGTGACGCATCGTCTACAAACCAGAGCAGACAAGCCCATAGCGGAACAAAAAGTGGAATCGAGAAAGGGTCGGGAATTGCTCGCGGGGTCGGCGAGATCTCAGCAGGCGGATCGCAGCGCCGAGGGGTCCGGCCATTCCGGCAGAACGCACGGAAAATGCAAAGAGCCCCCGGTGCGGCCAGCGGCGTCCTGCTCTCCCACGGACTACTCCGCAGTACCATCGGCGATGGAAGGCTTAACTTCCGGGTTCGGGATGGGTCCGGGTGGGTCCCTTCCTCCATGGCCGCTGGCCGCACCGGGGGCTCTCTCGTCTCGGCTCCCGCGCGAGGCGGGCGCCCTGGCAGGCGCATAGCGGGAATCGATGCCTCCGAAGGGATGCGGGCGTCCTTGAGACACCTTGCATTGGATCCGACGCACCCGCCCCGCGGGGTGGATGCGGTGAAGAGCTCGGCCGATTAGTACCGCTCGGCTGAACATGTCGCCATGCTTGCACCTGCGGCCTATCAACCTCGTGGTCTACGAGGGGCCTTACCAGAAGGAGAACTCATCTCGGGGGCGGCTTCCCGCTTAGATGCTTTCAGCGGTTATCCGTTCCGGACGCGGCTACCCGGCGGTGCCGTTGGTCGACAACCGGTGCACCGGAGGTCCGTCCGTCCCGGTCCTCTCGTACTAGGGACAGCTCCCCTCAGTTCTCCTGCGCCCGCGGAGGATAGGGACCGAACTGTCTCACGACGTTCTGAACCCAGCTCGCGTACCGCTTTAAACGGCGAACAGCCGTACCCTTGGGACCTGCTCCAGCCCCAGGATGCGATGAGCCGACATCGAGGTGCCAAACCTTGCCGTCGATGTGGACTCTTGGGCAAGATCAGCCTGTTATCCCCGGAGTACCTTTTATCCGTTGAGCGACGGCCCTTCCACTCGGGACCGCCGGATCACTAGAACCTGCTTTCGCACCTGCTCGACCTGTCCGTCTCGCAGTCAAGCCCGCTTGCACTCTTGCGCTCTGCGGACGATTGCCAACCGTCCTGAGCGGACCTTACGCGCGCCTCCGTTGCTCTTTGGGAGGCGACCGCCCCAGTCAAACTACCCGCCTGGCACGGTCCGCGCGCCGGGTTCACGGTCGCGCGTTAGGATGGCGGCACGGCGAGGGTGGTATTCCAAGGGCGGCTCCGCCCCGGCTGGCGCCGGGGTTTCGCGGCCTCCCACCTATCCTCTACACGTCGAGTCGCCAGCCAATGCCAGGCTGCAGTAAAGGTTCACGGGGTCTTTCCGTCCTTCCGCGGGTAATTCGCATCTTCACGAATAGTACAATTTCGCCGGGTCCATGGTCGAGACAGCGCCCAAATCGTTACGCCATTCGTGCAGGTCG
>JBMNUM010000006.1:0-114466 GCA_050946275.1 Coriobacteriales bacterium | reverse complement strand
CCCCTTTCGGGGGCCGTCGCGCCCGTCGCGTGCTTCGCACGGGTTTCTTGCTTGCCTTGCTTCTCTTATGCCAGGTAGCCTAGCACCGTCTCTGTGTCTGCCACGCGCGTGTCGTAGCAGCGGGTGAAGTACTTCAGGCCGTCCTCCTTGGTGAGGTCGGTGAGCAAGGCCACCGTGGCGTCGGCGGGGACGATCGAGCGATATCCGAGGAAGTAGGCCCCGGCAAGGGTCTGGAGGACGCAGATGTTGGTGTCCCAGCCGCAGGCGATGAGCGTGTCCACGCCCAGCTCGCTCAGGGTGAGGTCGAGGTCAGTCTGGAAGAAGGCGTTATAACGGCGCTTGGGAATGAGGATGTCTGTCTCGGCGACCTCGAACTCGTCGAGGGGCTTGCAGCCTTCGGTTCCGGCCATGCCGTGCTCTCCCCACAGCTCGATCTCGCGGTCGTAGGCCTTGACATGGGTATCGCTGACGAAGATAACCGGCACGCCCTTCGCGCGGCACGCCTTGGCAAGCTTCACGCAGTTGGCGGCCATTTCCTCGGTGCCAGGGGCGGCACCTTCGGACCCGCCGAGAACGTCGATCACAACGAGCGCGGCCTTAGCGGGGTCGCACTCACTGGACTGCTGCCACGGTGTCTGCTGGAAGATGGGAACACTCATCGGAACCTCCTCGGGTTTTGAGGCGTTTTCACCTCGACTTGAAGTGTAAGTGTAGCCGATAAAAGCCCAGCTTGCAGGCTGTTTACGCAGGTCAGCAGCGATTTTAGCCGCCCTCTTTGGGAAACATCCTTCTCTGTACTGTTGTTTAGGCGCTGCTTTGCGCACACCCCGCCCTGCCGCATTCTGCCTTGCGCACACCCCGCCCTGCCCCAGCCCGTCTTGCACGCACCCCCCGTCCTGCCCCAGCCCACCTTGTCCGTCCCTTTTGCACGAAAAAGGACGTCCGGAAACGCAAAAAAGGGAGAATCTCGACCTTTTCTTTCGAAAAAGGACGGGCTAGACGTCCTTTTCCGCAAAAAAGGGAAAGAGAGCTTGGCGAGAGCAGGGACGCCTGCGAGACGCACCAAAGTAAATAAAACGATACCTTGCGCGCGGGAATATCTGTAACATGTGTAACCAGCGGCATGTACAGGATGGCATGGGGGGAACGCCATGAAAAAGGGAACGGCGAAATCAGAGGGCAAGAACATCAGCTTCCGGAGTCTGGTACGCGAGGCTATGCCGGAGATGTGGACCTTTCAGATCCTCGCAGCTCTTACGCTGATTATTCCGGCGTGGATTCTGACCAGGCTGCTCAACGTCGTCGCCGAAGCCGGAGGAGAGGCGCTGACCTCCGCCAATCTCGGCGCGATGCTCATGAGTTGGCGAACCCCGCTGCTGCTCGTCATTGGCATCGTTTTGATCCTTTGGTTTATCGTCGTCGAGGTGTTCGCGCATATCTATATGAACGACGACGTCCTTTCGGGCAAGGGAGCGCGAGCCTGGCGGGAGATCGGGAAGGGCCTCCGTTCCGTAAAGCGCTTCGCTAACCCCACGGGAGTTCTGGTACTGCTCTATATCTTTATCGCCGTTCCGTTGTGCGGAATCGGATTCTCCATCAGTCTCACGGAATCCTTCTATATCCCCAACTTCATCATGGAAGTCATCCTGGCAAAGCCTCTCTTGGCTGGCCTGTATGCAGTGGTGATTCTTATCCTGGCCTGGATCGGATATCGCTCCATATTCACCGTCCATGGAGTCTTGCTGGGCGGTCTGCGCCCCGCCGAGGCCCGGAAAGCCTCCGTGAAGATTACCGGACAGAATAGGAAGAAATTCCTCGGCGGCATGCTGAAAACGCTGGTGATCCTGATCCTCATTCAGGCCGCGGCCTACCTTGTGTTCCGTTACTTGCCGGTCCTCTGGCTAAACCATAGCGCTGCGGATCTGCCGAGCAATTATGTCTTCGACATCACCACTCTCGCTGGGCTGTCATCCGTTACCCCGACTGATGTCGCCGTTGTGAGCCACCGTATCGTTGGCGCGGCAACGGTTCTCATGGGAGGCTATATCGTTGCGATCGTCGGCCTGCTCTGCGGAGCATACCTGATGCTGCGCCTGACCAAGTACTACTTCGAGTTCACGAAGGGCGAGCAGGAGCTTTGGCCGGAGCGCCCGAAGAAGTCGCGCTATTTGCGGAAAGCGATAGCCATGACCGTCGTGTTCATCGTGATCCTGGTTGCCTCCGCTGCCGTCGGACTGTTCTACAACCAGCTCATGATCCGGGATGAGCCCGTGAAGATCGTCGCCCATCGCGCCGGAGGGACGATGGCCTCGGAGAACTCCCTGGAGGGTCTCGAGCTCGCCATAGAGCACGGCTGCTACGCAAGCGAGATTGACATCCAGAGGACCAAAGACGGTGAGTACATCATCAACCACGATGGCACGTTCGAGCGGTTGACCGGCGTGGACAAGGCTCCCGAGGAAATGACGATGGACGAGGTCCGGAAGCTCCGGATTAAGGACACCACCGGAAATGGTGCAGAGCTTCCCGTCGTGACGCTTGACGAGATGCTGGATATAACCAAGGGCAAGGAAAAGCTCTTCATCGAGCTGAAGGGCGCAACTGCGGACCGGCAGATGGTCGACGACGCCGTCGCGATCGTTCGCGCGCACGACTGCGTGTCCGACGTGGCCCTGATCTCCTTGAACTACGACATCATCAGCTACGCGGAAACGACCTATCCCGAGTTTGAAACCGGCACGCTGTTCTTCCTGGGTATCGGCAACCTCTCCAAGCTGAACTGCGACCTGCTCATCATGGAGGAGGAAATGGCCAGCGAGCTCACGATGGCCCAGATTCACCTGGCGGGAAAGCAGGCCATCGTCTGGACAGTCAATACCGAAAAGGGAATGCGCAAGTTCCTTGACAGCAGCGTGGACGCGGTGATCACCGACGAGATTCCGCTTGCCGAGGAGATACAGGCAAAACTCGACAGCCGCACCGATCTGCAGGTCATGGAAGACCAGCTGGGCGAAGTCTGGTTCTGATAAAAAGTCAGCGAGACGAGATGTTGCCTTATAGGCCCACGCTTTGCGGCGGGTGCTGAAAGCTCATGCCTCGTCCGACTCGGGATGTGAGCGAGCATCCGAGGATTAATGCCTTCTCTGTACCGTTTTTGGAACGCATCGAGGCCATCGACTCGCCGACAATGGGTGCGTACTTATTCACAACACACGAGGAGGCAGGGCCATGAGCATTTCTTTCGATGAGGCCCTTGAGATCGCGCTGGGCTATTGCCCTGACTACAACTACTGCGTCGAGAAAGAGCCGGCTTTCATCTTTTCCGTCAAGGACCTCTTTGCCTTCGGAGGAATCGGGAGCCCTATTGCGGTTCTAAAGAAAGACGGTTCGGTAGTTCCCTTCCCGGCGTACATCAGCATGTACAAAGACACCGAACCCCTCCGCGAAGGACCCATCGAAACACCAGAAGACAATCAGCAAGGCGGCTAGTAAAACACGTCGTCCAGGAGCATTGAAAGGCCCCCTGAAAATTGGGCGGCCGTTCAACCAAGAAAGTCGGGTTAGTTGAGATATGCACAACAACAGCAACATGAGAGATCGACATTGCTTGAGAAGCAAGTGGTTTGAGGACGTTCACAATCCACCCGGAACAGTTGTGGAGTCAGATGAGGAGTGCCGGAAAAAGCTCATGAAGCTTTATGGGATGTCATTCGAGCATGCAGACAAGTTTGCTAAGTCTCGCATTAGATAACCAAAGCTGAACGACCTCTTGAAATTAGGCGGCCTCTCAACATGGTGAAGTGATGACATGAAAATTGTTGGCACCGTCTTGCTCTATGTGGCGGCCATTTTCGCCGGTTTTATCGCCGCCATATTCGAGCTTGCCGCAAAATCCAAGTAACGATAGAACGTCCTGTTGAAACAAGTAATTGCCCAGCATTCCCGTCTTCCTGAATGCTCTGAACGAACGCCTGGACTTCACAACTTGTTGCATGGCGAGGCGCCTTGCCGAATCGAGCCTGCAACCCGAATCCCGAGCTTTAGCTCCGGCAGTTGTGACGGCCCCTGAAAGGGGCCTGAGCAACTGCCGTCTGTTGTAGTGTGTGGCTAGGAGTGAAACGAGTAGCCCCGGGAGGGAGGGCTCTTCCCGAAGAATTGCGGAGCAGTGATTTCGCGCAGTCTCTGCGGGAGCGAGGACTAAAGAACGCCGAAGGCGTTCCCTCCGCAGCTGCAGAGACGGAGCGAAATCACGCTTTGCGGAGCCTTCTTCGGGAAGCGCCCTCCCTCCCGGGGCGGACGACCCTCAGAAACTAGGCCTTGGGAACCAGAGGACGATTGATCCCAGCAAGCAGATTGTCAGAGCTCTCGGACATGAGCCAATCAGCGAAGGAATCGAACGCCTCGACCTGCGTGCGCCCTTCTCGATACCGGACGCTCTCGGTGAGATCCATCTTGCTGGCGTTCTCGACCACCTTGATCGTGCGGAAGTCCCCTTCCTCGACGATGGTCACGAACCCAAGCTCGGCGAAGATCCCGATGCCCGACTTTACCGCCAGGATCCCCATGCTCATGCCAGCGTCGCAAGAACGGCACATGTCGAGGATGGCATCCTCGCAGGCGGCCGTGCCTCCCTCGCATTGCTGCCGGATGACCTTGTAGAGCAAGACGAGCTGCTCGCGAGGCGGGCAGAACTGTGCGAGAAGTCGCTGGTTGACCTGCTTATCGGTGTCGTTGAAGAGCAGGTGGACATATGCGGGCTTGCCATCGCGTCCGCCCCGGCCCGACATCTGGTTGTAGGCCAGGGGCGAGAATGGCATGTGATAGAGCGCGATGTGCCTGATGTCGGTGACGTTGACGCCTTCTCCGAATGCGCCGGTCGCAACGATCACCGTGATCTCGCCGGTGCGGAACAGCTCCTCGATCTTCAGACGGGCCTCGCGCGAGATGCCGGCGTTGTAGAAGGCGATCTGCGAGGCGATCTCGGGCAGACGCTTGCGCAGGGATCGGGCGAGGTCGATGGAAGTCTGGCGCGAGTTGACGTAGATGATCATCTTCTCGCCTTGTGCGGCGAGCGACGCGAGGTACGTCTCCTTGTCGGCGATACCACGATGGTCGTCGACGCGAAGATTGCCGCGCATCGTCGAATCGACCACGACCTTCTCGATGCCGAGAGCCTGGACGATCTTGTCCGCAGCGGGCTTCGGAGCCGTTGCGCTCACGGCGAGGAACACCACGCCGGGGAAACGCTGCTTCAGGTAGTCGATCCTCGTGTAGCTCGGACGAATCTCCTCGTGCTCGGTGCCGATGTGATGGGCCTCGTCGATCGCGATGAACCCGACGTTGCCGCAGGCGGCAAGCTTGGCCTGATGACGCTCGAGATACTCGGGGGTGGTCAGGATGACATCCACCTCGCCGGCATCCCAGGCTTCGTAGATACTCGCGCGGTCGCCGAGGGGCGTCTCGCCGGTGAGCGTCTGCACCGTAAGGCCGAGACGTGCGAAACCATGCCCGATGTGGAACGCCTGGTCGTTGATGAGCGCACGCAGCGGGAACACGAAGATGCTCTGCTTGCCGGAGAAGAGTGCCTCCTTGGCGGCATGCGCGTAGAAGATGAGGGACTTGCCGCGGCCCGTCGCCATGACGGCCAGCGTCGACTTGCCCTTCTCGAGGTTCTCGAGGGCGATGCGCTGCGCGTTATGGAGCCTGAGGTTGCGGCCGGACAGCGCGACGCAGATCTCCTCGGAGATATCGCTGCCATCATATGCCTCGCCGTCGGTTGGCATCGACCAGTTCGCGCATTCCTCGCGCGAGGGCTTGCCGAGGTCCACCGTGGGCGAATGACGGCAGACCATCTTGTGGTGGTCCTGCTCGAAGAGACCATCGACGAAGGATTGCGCCTCGGCCCCGCAGCAGTCGTTGGGGTCGAGGGCCATCTCCATGTCCTTGACCTTGAGCTTGAGCTGGCGCCGTCCCCTCCACTCCTCGATCTGAGCGGAGAAGACGAGGTCGACGGGCGCGGAGCATGCCGCGTAACCCTCTGCGTCATCGCAGTGGAAGTAGATGGCCGTCGCGTTCTCCGCACCGTTGGTGATGGAGAACGAGAGATGGTTCTTCTTGGCGCCGACCGCACGCGCCTTGCCGATGAAGGCGCCGCGCACGACGAACAGCGGCTCGGGATTCTCCTGGCCGAAGGGCTCGAGCTGCGAGAGCGCCCCGACCTGGTCCATCGTGAGGTCCTCGAAGTCGAGCTGGGCATCGACCTCGAGCGTCGGCTCGAACGCCTCGTCGGGAAACTCCGCGAAATACGCCGCCAACCTGCGACGGAACTCGGGGATATCTTCGACGGCGACGGTCACGCCAGCCGCATACTTGTGACCCCCGAACTTGATGGTCAGATCCTTCACGGACTCGATGGCCTCGAACAGGTCCACCTTGCCGACAGAGCGTCCGGAACCATGGGCCTCATCGCCCTCGATGGTGAAGAGGATGGTTGGGACACCGAATTTGTTGGCCAGGCGCGAGGCGACGATGCCCTTGACGCCCTCGTGCCACGAGCTGTCCGCCAAGACGAGCACGCGCTCGTCGGAATATTGCTCCTCCGCGACCTTCTCCGCCGCATCGGAGAGCTCGACCTCCGCCTCGCGACGCGCGACGTTCACGTCCTCGAGCATCTTGGACAGGCCCTGCGCCTTGACCGGGTCATCGCACAGGAGCAGATCGAGGGCGAGCTGCGCATCGGCCATGCGGCCAGCCGCGTTGAGCCTCGGGATGATAGAGAACGAGAGGTTGACCGCGTCGACCTTGCCGACGAGATCCCCCGCAGCCGCGAGAGATGCCGCGATGCCGGGGCGGGGCGACTCGTTGATGAGCTTGACGCCCTCGGAGACGAGGGCCCTGTTCTCCCCGAAGAGCGGCATGCGGTCGGCGATGGTGCCGAGGGCGGCGAGGTCTATGAGGCTCTTCCAGACATCCGGCTTACCGAAACGCCTTCCGAGCTCCTGGATTACCTTGAGGGCAACGCCCACACCGGCGAGATTCTCAGAGGGATTGCCCTCCTCGAGCCGCGGGTTGCACACCGGCACGCCCTGCGGAACCGAATTGAGCGGGTTATGGTGGTCGGTCACGACGACATCGAGGCCGAGCTCGCGCGCATAGGCGACCTCCTCCGCCGACGTGATGCCGCAGTCGACGGTGACTATAAGCTCCGGCTTGCGCGTCTGGATGGACTGCCCGTCGTCTTCCGCATTCATGATGCGGTCGAGGGCCTCGCGGCTCAGGCCATACCCCTCGTCCTGGCGGCGCGGGATGAACGACCGGACCTCGAGTCCGAATGCGCGCAACCCGAGCAGCATGACGGAGGTGGCGGTGATGCCATCGACATCGAAGTCGCCGAAGATCATCGTGCTCCGGCCCTTGCGGACCGCATCCTCGATGACGTCGACGGCAGCGCTCATCCCCGGGATGACCAGGGGGTCGTTCCAATCGCGCTCAAGACTTGGATTGAGGAACGCACGGGCTTTCTCGACATCCGCAAATCCCCTGCACGCAAGCACTGCCGCCAGCAGGCGAGGGATCTGCAGCTCCTCGCACAAAGATTCAATCGCCCGCTCGTCGGTGGGCTTCACTTCCCAGTTGCTTTTCATCTGACATTCGCCGCATTTCGCTCAAGTATTGTTCTCTGGTTTCATTATGACAAAAAAGCGGACAAAAACGAACGCCAGCTGGTATAAGAACGAAACCGGTTGTTCTTCGCAAATGTGAGACGAAAGGGCATCTGCTCCCGTAAGCCCCGTTGTCGGTTCACTGAGCCTGGCTCTGCTCGATCTGCAGGACGACGTAGTCGACCGTATCGGCGAGCTTGTCCTTCTTCAGCTCGCACTCCCACACGACGATGACCTTCCAGCCCATCTCCTCGAGCAGCCGTCGGTTCTTCTCGTCGCGAGCCACGTTGGTGGCGAACTTGTTCTCCCAGTACTCGACGTTCGTGCTCGGCGTGCTCGCATATTTGCACCCCTCGTGGTGATGCCAGAAGCACCCGTTGACGAAAATCGCGATCTTGCGACCGGGATAGGCGATGTCGGGATGGCCGGGAACCTTGTTCCATTGCAGGCGATAGCCGGGATACCCCGCCTCACGCAGCTTCTGGCGCATGAGCAGCTCCGGGCGCGTGTTAGCGCGCTTGTTGCCCTGCATCGATTTGCGCGTCGCCTCGGAAACCATCGATCCTCCCATCTGCCATCCATCGATTCTATGCCTGACCGGAAATGAGTCAAACGCTGCAACATGTTTGGCCCATCAAAAAGCCGGCCCCGCACACTGGGTGCGGAGCCGGCTGCACTACCCGATTGCGGGCTCTTCGCTAGGCGACGGCCTTCTTGGCGACATCGACCAGAGCGGCGAAAGCCTGCGGGTCGTTGACGGCCATGTCGGCCAGGACCTTGCGGTCGAGCTGGACGCCGGCCTCCTTCAGACCGTGCATGAACACGGAGTAGGACAGACCGTTGATGCGGGCGGCCGCATTGATGCGGGCGATCCAGAGCTTGCGGATCTCGCGCTTCTTGTTGCGGCGATCACGGTACTGGTACTGAAGCGAATGCTGCACCTGCTCCTTGGCAGCACGATAGGAACGGGACTTTGCACCATAGTATCCCTTGGCGCGCTTGAGCACCGTACGACGCTTCTTGTGGGCATTGAGTGCACGCTTGACGCGGGCCATAATCGATCACTCCTCCATCATTGTCGCGGCTCCCTTGTCGAGCCGCAGGTTGAATCGCTGCTCTTTCGTCCTATCGCATGCCGAGGCTGCGCTTGAGAACCTTGGTGTCGGCCTTGGCGACGACCGTCTCGTGACGGAAGTTCCTCTTCCTCTTCGGCGACTTCTTCTCGAGAATGTGGCTGTGATAGCCCTTGCCGCGCATCAGCTTGCCGCTGCCGGTGACGCGAATGCGCTTGGCGGTGCCCCTATGGGTCTTCATCTTAGGCATGATCTGGTCTCCTTATCCCTCTCTAGCCTGTGCTGCTACTCTTTATCGTTCTCCACCGGCTCAGCGGGCGCTTGCTGCGCCGCGGCCTTCTTCGAACCGCCCTTCTTCTTGATGGGGCCGAACAGCATGTGCATGTTGCGACCCTCGAGCTTGGGCTTGTTCTCGACGGTGGCGATTTCCTTCAGGTCCTCGGTGAGCTTGTCCAGGATGCTCAGTCCCTGCTCCGGGTGCGCCATCTCACGACCACGGAACATGATCGTGACCTTGACCTTGGCGCCGCTGTTCAGGAAGCGGACGATGTGCTTCTTCTTGGTCTCGTAGTCGCCCGTGCCGATCTTAGGACGGAACTTCATCTCCTTGATCTCGAGCTTGGCCTGGTTCTTACGGGCCTGCTTTGCCTTGACCTCCTGGTCGTACTTGTACTTTCCGTAGTCCATGACACGGCACACGGGCGGCTCGGCGTTGGGAGCGATCTCCACGAGATCGAAGCCCTGCTCGTCCGCGATGCGCAGTGCGTCACGAACATCGAAGATCCCCAGCTGGGATCCGTCCAGTCCGATCAGACGGCATTCACGAGCCCTGATCTGCTCGTTAATCCTGGCCTCTTGCGCGCTAATTTCAGTTCACCTCCGAGGTACTCTCTACATGTGGCCTTCCGAACAAAAAAGCCCCCAGCGAAAGCATGCTGGAGGCGACACGGCCGCATAGGGCGGCTTTAAATCTCTGTATCGACCAGACAGCTACCTTCGCAGGCGCCGCAAGGTGGGGACGAACGTCCCGCTTGCCATCGCGCTTCCCGTGGGAAAAGCGACTCGAGAATAGTACCGCAGATACGGGCGAAATGTCGAGAGCATCAGGGTAAACGGCAGCCGAGGGGATGCTCTTCCCGGGGAATTGCGAAGCAGTGTTTGCGCGCAGGTGATGCGTTTAGCGGGGTTCGAACGCCCGGGATACGTGCCGGCGGCACGTATCCAGTGAGAACGGGCGGCTTCAGCCAGCCCCCGGGCAACTTCTAGAGCGCGAAGCGCTCTCTCCGCAGCTGCATCACCGGAGCGCAAACACGTTTTGCGAAGCCTTCCCCGGGAAGAGCGTCCCCTCGGCGCCCGGGCGAACTACACGAAGATCGTCTGGTCGCGATCGGGGCCGACGGCCACGATGGAAACCGGAACGCCCGCGAGCTCCTCGATGCGGTGGATGTAGGCCTTCGCGTTGGCCGGCAGCTCCTCGAACGTCCTGCAACCGGACGTGCTCTCGCACCAGCCGTCGAGCTCCTCGTAAACCGGCACCGCAGCCGAGAAGTCGTGCAGCGAGTCGGGCATGGCCTCCACGCACTTGCCGTCGATCTCGTACGCGACGCACACGCTGATCTTCTCGAGCTTGTCGAGCACGTCGAGCTTCGTGAGACAGATTTCCGTCAATCCGTTCACACGGGCGGCGTATTTGATGATGGGGCCGTCAAACCAGCCGCAACGGCGCTTGCGCCCGGTCGTGACGCCGAACTCGGCACCCTCGGTCCCGAGGAACTCGCCCATCTCATCGCTGAGCTCGGTCGGGAACGGACCGGACCCCACGCGGGTGAGGTAGGCCTTCGTGATGCCGAGCACGCGCTCGATGTCCTTCATGCCCGCTCCCGTGCCCACCACGGCGCCGCCGGCGGTGGTCGTCGAGGAGGTCACGAAGGGGAAGGTGCCGTGGTCGATGTCGAGCAGCGTTCCCTGAGCGCCCTCGAAGAAGACGTTCTTGCCCTCCTCGAGCGCGACGTTGATGAGCGTGACCGTGTCTGCGATCATCGGCGAGATGCGCTCGGCGTACTCCATGTACTGCGCGTACACCTCGTCCGCATCGTAGGCCGGCAGGTCGTAGACCTTGGTGAGGATGGCGTTTTCCACCACGAGGGCAGCCTCGAGACGCGAGCGGAAGTACTCCGGCTCCAGAAGATCGCCGATGCGCAGACCGCTGCGGGCAACCTTGTCCTCGTAGGCGGGACCGATGCCGCGCTTCGTCGTGCCGATCTTCTTGTCTGCGAGCAGCTGCTCCGAGGCACCGTCGAGCACGATGTGCCACGGCATGATCATATGGGCGTGGGACGAGACGATGAGGCGCTCGCAGGAGACGCCGTCGGCCTCGAGCTTGTCCATCTCCTCGATGAGCACGCGAGGGTCGACGACGCATCCGTTGCCGATGACGGGAACGACGTTGTCGTACATGACACCCGAGGGAATCAGGTGAAGGGCGAGGTGCTTGTCGCCATGGATGACGGTGTGACCGGCGTTGTTGCCGCCCTGGAACCTCACGACGTAATCGAAGTCGCGCACGAGGAGGTCCGTGATCTTACCCTTGCCCTCGTCGCCCCACTGCGCACCGACCAAAACTGTACCCGGCATAATCTGCTTCCCGCCTTCATGTCTCGTCGGGACCTGCGGTCACCGGACGAATGTTGTTCAGACGCAGTAATTATAGGCCACCGGAGCGGGACTTCCCGTCCTCATCGGCAGGATGAGTCAACACGGCGACACCCATCGGCCGACGCGCCTCGAAAACCGTACAATGAGTCGATAATGACAGTCATCATCGATTCATCGGACAGGAGAGATCCATGGCATACGACTTCGACAACGTTCCGAGCAGGAAGGGAACCTACTCGTTCAAGTTCGACTTCGCCGAGAAGATGGGGCACGACCCTGACGAGCTGCCGATGTGGGTGGCCGATATGGACTTCCCCTCTCCCCCGGGCGTCGCGGAAGCCATCTGCTCCTATGCACAGCAGGGCTTCTTCGGATACTCGGATGCCATGGACGACTACGCCGACGCGGTCATCGGCTGGTTCGAGCGCAGGCACGGCATCACGTACGACCGCGACTGGCTCGTGAGGACGCCTGGCGTGGTGTTCGCCATCAACAACGCCGTGTGCGCGTTCACGAACCCCGGCGACGCCGTTCTCATCCAGACGCCCGTGTACCAGCCGTTCGCACTCGCCGCGAGGCTCAACGGACGCAAGCTCGTGGAGAACGAACTCGTGTACAACCCGGAGGCGACACCCTCCTACACCATCGACTTCGAGGACTTCGAGCGAAAGATCGACGACTTCGAGGTGAAGGTCTTCGTTCTCTGCAGCCCGCACAATCCGGTCGGTCGCGTGTGGACCGCCGAGGAGCTGGCCCGCATGGGGGCGATCTGCGCCAAGCACGATGTGCTCATCGTCTCCGACGAGGTCCACTGCGACCTGCTCCTCTACGGCAACCGGCATATCCCGTTCCTCACCGCATGCCCGGAGATGGCGTCGCGCACGGTCGTCTGCACCGCCCCGAGCAAGACGTTCAGCCTCGCAGGCCTGCAGACCTCCAACATCTGGATTCCAGACGACGACCTGCGCAAGAGCTTCTGCGACCAGCTCGCCTCCATCGGGCACTTCTCCACCAACCTGCTCGGCATCATCGCGTGCAAGGCGGCTTACGAGACCGGCGACGATTGGCTCGACGAGGCAATCGCCTACATCCAGGGCAACGTGGACTACCAGCGGTCTTTCCTCGAGGCGGAGCTGCCACAGCTCAAGCTGGTCGAGCCGCAGGGAACCTACCTCACCTGGGTCGATATGAGCGCGCTTGGGATGGAGGCCGGCGAGCTCGACTCGTTCGTGCAGCACAAGGCCAAGCTCTGGCTCGACGGCGGTTCGATGTTCGTCTCAGGCGGCGATCAGTTCCAGCGCTTTAATCTGGCCTGTCCGCGCTCGACCGTCGTGGAGGCCATGAACCGGCTCAAAGCCGCAATCGGCTGACCCGAGGGGACGTCCTTCCCAGAGAAGGCTCCGCAAAACGTGGTTTCGCTCCGGTGATGCAGCTCAGGAGGGAACGCCTTCGGCGTTCTTTAGCCTTCGCTCCCGCATCGCCTCCGCAAAACCACTGCTCCGCAATTCTCTGGGAAGGGCGTCCCCTCGGGTCAGCAGCCCAGCAGCAGCTGTTCGTAGCTCTCGATGTGGAAGTCCGCGACCGTCGTCATCTCGTCCTCGTCTTGGTGACGATAGGGGCCGAGCACTGCGCACGTCGTCATGCCGACGGAGCGGGCGCTCCTGATGCCCGTCGCAAGGTCCTCGAACAGAAGGCAGTCCGCCGGGTCGGCGCCAAGGCGCTCCGCCGCCAGCAGGTAGACGTCCGGCTTCGACTTGGCCGCCGACTCATCGCAGAAGGCGATGTCATCGAAGAGGCCCGCGATGTGATTGTTCTCGATGGCGGCCTCGAGAAGCGACCAGGGGAGCGACGTTGCGATGGCAAGCGAAACACCCCTGTCGCGAAGCGTCTCCAGATACTGAATCGCACCAGTTTTGCACAGGACGTCGCGCGCGTACGACTCGTAGGCGAGGGCATTGAACTCGTGCGCGATCTCCTCCGTGCTCATGGCCAGGCCGAACTCCTCGTGGAAGAATTTCGCCGTGCCCTCGAACGTGAGCGCCGTGATCGTCTCGTAGTAGCCGGGAGGTAGGACGAGGTCGTACTTCTCGCAGAACCTGTCGTCGATCTGCTCCCACACCCACATGGAGTCCGCCAGCGTGCCGTCGAAGTCGAAGATGACGGATGAAAACCTGCGTTTCACCCGGTCAAAGGGGATTAGCTCTGGAAAATCGAAGGTGCGTCCCGCTGCATTGCGCGGGCGCGTTTTCAGGTTCGACCTATCCCTGACCTTCTTGATCTCCATGCTTCATCCCATCGGCTCTCGTCCTTGCCGGCGTCCGTATGATAGCAGACGCGCGGGCATGAAAATGGTCGGGAACAGGGCTTCGAAACCGCTTCGGCCGCCCTGGGTTTCGGTTATCGAAAAATCTCAAAAAATTTTTCGGCTGTGCAAAAAGTCCCCGCGCTTTTCACCCCTAACTGTGAAAAGTTGTGAAATCTGTGAGAACGCTCATATCTGCCCTTTGAGTTATCCACAATGCAGGGGCACAACATGGGAGTTGGGGTGAATAGTTTTCCAAGGGCCTCCAAGGGCCCCGACAGCTGGGAAATTATTGTCCGTTTCCGGTGCTATCATGTGCCAACGACGGATGAGAAAGGGCTTTGATAATGGCGTTTGGAAGCAGTGCGCTCGCCTACGATAACGGCGGTGCATCGGAAAGCGGCACCTCGTTTCGCGACAGGGTGATACCCCAGAACATCGATGCCGAGAAGGCTGTTCTGGCGGCCATGATTTTGGATGACGAGATCCTCGACGAGGCTCTCCTCGAGGTTCACAAGGAGATTTTCTACCGCCCCTCGCACCAGAAGATCTTCGAAGCTATCGAGGAGCTCCGGCGGAGGGACATCCCCGTCGACCAGATCTCCCTCGCCGAGCGCCTCGAGGCCAAGGGCGAGCTCGAGTCCATCGGTGGCAAGGCCTACATCCTCGAGCTTGCGAACAACTCCTTCGCACTTGCGAACTGGCAGCACCACATTCAGATCATCAAGAGGCAGCATCTCCTGCGCAGCCTCATCAGCGCTGCGACCAAGATCAGCGCGCTCAGCTACGACGCGCCGGACGACACGAGCGAGATCGTCGAGGAAGCTGAGAGGCAGATCTTCAGCGTCACGGACCGCGAGGTGCGCACCGAGTTCCAAAGCCTTTCGGACCTCATGAAGCAGTCCCTCATCTCGATGGAGCAGCTCTCTAAGGAGAAGACGCACATCCAGGGCGTCCCGACCGGGTTCGAGAGCGTGGACCGCGTCCTCTCGGGCATGCGCGGAGGCGACCTCATCATCCTTGCCGCCCGTCCTGGTATCGGCAAAACCTCCTTCGCGCTCAACGTGGCGGTCAACGCCGCGAAGTCTGGCGCGGCGGTCGCCTTCTTCTCGCTCGAGATGCCCTGCGAGCAGCTGATTCAGAAGATTATGTGCACGGAGGCCCGCGTGAATCTCAAGAAGATGCGCAACGGCACCCTCTCCACTGCAGACTGGCAGCAGCTGATCAGGGCCTGCTCGAGTCTCGACCGGCTCGACTTCTCCATCGACGATTCTTCCGCGCTCAAGATCATGCAGCTTCGCGCCAAGGCGCGCAGGCAGCTGCGTGGCAAGGAGAAGGGCCTTATCGTCGTCGACTACCTGCAGCTCATGCAGGCGAGCGGCGCCTACCGCGAGAGGCATCTCGAGGTTGCCGAGATCACGCGAGGACTCAAGATCTTGGCCAAGGAACTCAACGTTCCCATCATCGCGCTCTCGCAGCTCAGCCGTCGCTCCGAGGACCGCGAGGGCAAGCGCCCCCAGCTCTCGGACCTGCGCGAATCGGGTTCGATCGAGCAAGACGCCGACGTCGTCATCTTCATCGACCGCTCGATCAACGAGGACGAGGCCGCCAGCCCCAAGAGGCCCGACCTCGGCGTGGCTAAGATCATGATCGAGAAGCACCGCAACGGCCCGACGGGCATCGTCGACCTTGCGTTCGTCGGAGAGTACACGCGCTTCGACGAGCTCTACCACGGCCCCGACGAGTACGTCGCGGAGCCCGAAGCTTGATTCTCCCCGTGGAGGCCCTCTCATGGGAGGCAGCTTGAGCAGCTGCTCCCGCGAGCGGGTCTCCACGACCACCTTCAGGTGAGACAAGGGCGAGCTTGTGCTCACCAACCGGGAGCGGGATGCGAACGCATGCGCACCCCGCAACGCGAAGGGCGGTCCGGATATCCGGACCGCCCTTCCACGTAAAAGCGTATTACAGCGTGCGAGCTGCCTGGGCCTACTCGGCCTCGGCCTCCTCAGCCGCCTCCTCGACTGCCTCCTCAGCGGTCTCCTCGACGACCTCGGCAGCCTCCTCGGCAACCTCGGCCTCTGCAGCCTCTGCCTCAGCCTCAGCGGCCTCGGCCTCTGCAGCCGCTGCCGCCTCTGCGGCAGCTGCCTCCTCGGCAACCATTTCCTCGCTCTTCACGTTGACCTTGACCTCGGCCCTGATCTCGCGGTAGATCGAGACGGAAACGGTGTGCTCGCCAGCAGTCTTGATCGGCTTCGCAATGTCGATCCTCTTGCGGTCGACCTCGATGCCGAGCTGCTCCTGGATAGCCTCGGCGATCATGGTGTTGGTGACAGAACCGAAGAGCTGTCCCTCCTCGCCGACCTTGGTGATGATGACGACTTCCTTCTCGTTGAGGGCGTTCTTCACGCCATCAGCGTTGTCGAGACGAGTCGCCTCACGCTTCTGGATGTTGTGCATACGCTGCTCGAGCTGCTTGAGATTGCCCTTCGTAGCCTCGATGGCAATCCCCTGCGGGAAAAGGTAGTTCTCGGCGTAACCCTGCGCGACCTCAACGACGTCGCCCTCGCCGCCTTTTCCCTTCAGCTCTTTCATAAGAATGACCTTCATGATTTCTTCTCCTTTAGAGCTGAATGTTTACGAGCGCCTCTTGCGGTCGCCGCGGCCGTTGGTCACTGCCACCGTGTAGGGCACCAGTGCCATCTCGCGGGCGCGCTTGATGGCATTTGCGATGTCGTGCTGATGCTGCGTGCACGCGCCGGTGACGCGCCTCGGCTTGATCTTGCCGCGGTCGGTCATGTACTTGCGCAGCAGCGCCGTGTCCTTGTAATCGATCGCCGGGGCGTCGTCCTTGCAGAACTGGCAATACTTATGCCTGGGCTGGCGATTGTAGTCCGCCATCGTATCCCTCCTTCGAAATATCTCCGTGCAGGAGTATTAGAAAGGTATCTCCTCATCGTAAACGGACAGGTCCGGAGCCGGCGGGATCGCACCCGGTGCCGGCTGGGCAGCCTGCTGCTGGTACTGCTGCTGAGGCTGGTACTGCTGCTGCGGCTGCTGGTAGGGCTGGGCCTGCTGGTACTGCTGGTACTGCTGGGGCTGCTGCTGGTACTGCTGGAACTCCTGCGAGATACCGTCGCCGCCGCTGTTGCGCGAGGACATGAACTCGATCTCGTCGACGATGACCTCGAGCTTGCTGCGCTTCTGGCCATCTCGCTCCCACTGGCTCCAGCGGAGCTTGCCCTCGATGCAGACCTTGGTTCCCTTGCTGAGGTATTGCGAGATGCCCTGGGCCCGCGCGCCGAACATCGTGCAGTCCACGTAGTTGGGGTAGTCCTCCCACTCTCCAGTCGTCGCATTGCGCCTGCGGTCGTTGACCGCAACGCCGAGACCGAGAACGGACGTCCCGCTCGCCGTGGAGCGCAGCTCAGGATCGCGCGTCAGGTTACCGCTGATGACAACTCGGTTGATACTCATTTCTTTCCTGCTTTCTTCATTGTTTCCAATACATACTTGGGTGAATCAAGTCCTTGGAAAGCAGATGCCGTTACTTCTCCTCCGCGTCGACACGCAGCGTCACCATGAAGCGGATGACGCGGTCCGTGATGCGAAGAATTCGATCGAGCTCGGACAGGGAATCCGGATTGGCGTGGAACTTCACGAGATAATACTCACCCTCGGTGAGGTCCTTGATCTCGTACGCCAGCTTGCGCTTGCCCCACTCATCGATGGAATCGATGGTGCCGCCGATACCTTCAATGGTGTTGACCACCTTGTCGTTTACGGCCTTGCGCGCATCCTCGTCGAGCGAGGGGTTGATGAAATACAGCAGTTCGTAGGCTCTCATAAGTCACCTCCTCTGGACTAAACGGCCCCGGCATTTCTTACCGGAACAGGATAATAACTACTGAAATGTACCATCATTTTGGCTGGCGCATAACCATTAATTCCCCAAACGTCGATGACCGGCGTATCGGATTTGGCCGATACCTGCGGCGACCTGCACGCTCCTCCCGATTCTTCATCTTCATTCCAGCGGCTTGATCCGCCTCCTTCCTTCCCACGATTCGCACGAGCATGACCGCTATCCCGATACCAGATGCAAGAAACAACCCTGCGGCCAGCGGCGTTCCCAGGGTTCGGGCAAGCGCCGAGGAATCTTCCAGCACCTTGCGGAAAAACCCCGCGGCAGCCGCGGTTTCGGGCTGAGCCGTCTCCTGCGCCGAAAGCCATCTCTCATATGGAGCGTCTCCGGCCCCGACTGTTGGGGAGTCGGCCGTCCCGGATGAAACCGCCCCCTGCTCGGGACGCTCGTCTCTTACCGACGCCGAGGAGGCTCCTGCTGTCCCTCTTCTTGCGGCGGCGTCATCCTGCTCCAATGACGCTGTGGCATCGAGAGCAACCTTCTCGGCTGGCAAAGACAGGCCTGCGCTATCTACCCCAGCTCCTTGCCCATATTCTTGATTCGAAGCCATCTGGGCCTCGCTTGCCGGACCAGCAAACGCGGGAGGCACTTCCCGAACCGCTATAGGTACGGCACACTCAGCGGAATCTCCTCCACCATCTTCAGGCTGCACGGGAGCAACACCGAGTATCTCGCTTGGATCGTAATACGTTCGGCCTCTCTTCAAACCAACGTGCACATGCGGTGAGGCTGCTGAGCCATCTCCCGAGGGAGCGATCGTGCCCGCGACCTGGCCCTCGTCTACCTGCTGCCCCACCGAGACGCTTGCCTCCTCAAGAGGCATGAGCGTAACGGTTCGCCCATCCTCGATGAGAAGCGAGACGGCCATGGTGGTGCCGCAGCCTGGAAGATCGCCTGCGGGAACGCGTCCGACGAAGCTCACGGTGCCCTCGGTCGGAAAGAGGCACGGCATGCCGGCGCGGGCGAGGCAATCGATCCCATGGTGGGTTGCCTGCGTGCCGAGCTCCGACACATAGCGCTCTCCAAAACCAACGAGCACGGTAGGCTCATCCTCGACCACCCAACCCGCGTAGGCGGGAAGAGGGCTCGATGAGAACGTGAATGCAAGCAGGCCGGCGAAGAGGAGGATGGGCCCTCGGGACTGGCAGCTCAGCCCAATCTTGTTTTCTGGCCCTTGCAGGCTATCCGACGAGGCATGTTGGCGTGTTTCATGCTGCCTTTGAAAGAAGCGTTTGTTTTGGGATGTGACGGGATGTGGTGCCCTGGAGACAGAGCGCGACGTAAGTGAAGCAAAGGGATTATTTGGAATGTCGGGATACATGTTGCACCTCCTCCTCGCCGACTGCCCTTGCAACAATGAAGCAAGAACCTAACCGATTCACTTGAGATTTCTAAACAAAAGCTGAACAGACCCTGACCAAAATCTGGACAAAACATAAACAAAACCTTAAACACGCCGGTAAACCGGCCTTTTTCCGCTCTTGTTCGCAGGGGGTGCAATTGCCACTTTTCCCGCGTGGCGGTAGTATTTATCGGACGTAAAGACAGGTCTGCGACGCAGGTCGCGGCCTTTGACCACGAAGAGGGGACGCATGTCGACGATCGACTACGCGCAGGTTAACCCGAGGGTCGGCGGATTCATCAACCCGTTCAAGCTCAACGACCCGAAATACCGCGACGCCTATACGAAGCTGGCACGCTCTTGCGCATATCCAGCAGGCTATGAGAACGGCTTGTTCAACACGCTTGTCGGCGTGGTCGTCTGCATTGCGGGACTCGTGTGCCTCGGCGTGGGCCTTGAGAGCAGCATGAGATACGCTGCCCTGGGAGCCGGTATCGTCATCGGCATCATCGTCGCCTTCTTCTACGGAAGGTACATGCAGGTCAAGGCTCTGTTCCCCCGTGGCGCGTGCGCTATGCTCGGCACGGGCAAGAGCAGCCTGCCGTTGCTCGTCGTGCCGTCCATCCTCTACATCGCCCTTCCCGTCGCATGCTACTTCGCCAAGAGCCCCGTATACCAATATCTCGCCCTCGGCGCGGTGTGCGCTCTCATCGAGCAGTTCGCCTTCGCCAAGAGCAACGGGCGCAACGTCCTCACCGTCACCGCGTTCCTGCTCTTCATAGTTCCCTTTATCGCCGCGCAGCTCATCGGGATGAGCGACGATGTCTTCGCGAACATCATGTCGGTTCTGCCCTATCAGGGCGTCGTCTTCGTGTGCACGGGCGTGTACCTCACCCGCAAGGCGGTTTCGGTCGTGCCGCAGACGCACGACCGCGAGCTCATCAGGTTCCTCCTGTCCTCGGACAACCTGAGCCGCAAGTACCTCGGCTTGAGCTACCTGAGCGCCAGCCTCGACTCAGACATGATCCCCGACCTCGCCAAGTGCATGCACCATGAGAACTACGTGATCGCCTGCACGGCGCAGATCGCATTCGGCAACGTCTGGGGCCCCAAGCCCAACGAGCTCACGCTCCCCATGAACTTCGGCGCCTCTTCCAGATTGCCGGACGCCTATCGCGAGCAATTCCAGGAGAGGATCAACGAGAACCGCAAGAAAACCCTCGAGCGATGGACGAAGCACCACACGCTCATCGAGGAGAAGGTTGCCGAGCTCGCTGCGCAAAACGACGAGGCCGTTGAGGACATCTTCTCCCTGGCCGAGGGCAAGAAGGTCCTGCGCCATCACGCGAGGATAACGGCGATCGAGATGCTCGGCTCGATGCGGACGCCCCGTGCGTATGCGACGCTCATGACCCTGCTCCAGCACACCGACAAATCGGTGGCCCGCGCCGCCGAGGCGGGTTTCTTCGGCGCGGATAGCAAGGCCATCCTCTACCTCGAGAAGTTCTTCGTGGCACCGGCCGCCTGGCAGCGGGCTCGCGCGATCCGAGCCACGAGGTGCCTGCTCGACTACCTCGAGATTTTCGACTCCAACGAGGCAAACCTCGCCAAGGCGCTGCTCGAGCCCGATATCGACGGCTTGCTCGACACGCCCGACACGTGCACGTTTGCAGAGACGATCACCCTGCTCCCCGCTGAGAGCCGGGAGGATATCGGAATCCTCGAGGAATACCTCGGCAACGACAGGCCGATTATCAGAATCGCCGCTTTGAGGTCGCTCATCAGGCAATGTCCGGATAGCGCTCACGATTACCTTGTGACGGCGCTCAACGATGAGAGCGCCGTGGTGCGATACGCAGCGGTGCTGTGCGTCGCCGACCTCCTTCCCGAGGATGCCGGCACCCTCATCAGCACGATGCTCAGCGACCCGAATCCCCGGGTCGCCGCATGCGCAGACCGCATAGCAGGTCGCCTGAACTCCAGCGCGCGGGCCAACGCCTGGTAGGCAACGCCGAACAAGCTGTAGAGAGGTTTTTCGTTTCCACTCTTGCCCTGCGCGCGCCGCGGGGCAAAAAGTGGTTGTCTCCAGCCGCCCCGCACGGTGCTCCCCCTTATAATGGGTAGAGTTTGTTCACATGCCTTCGGGAAGAGAGGCGGCCTCCATGGTTTCGCGCGTGTATGTTGAGAAAAGACCGGGCTTCGACGTCGAGGCGAGGCAGCTTGCAGACGAGCTGCGCACTATCCTCGGAATCGAGCACCTCGAGGGGCTGCGCCTCCTGAACCGCTACGACGTGGAGGGCATAAGCGACGAGCTCTTCGACACCTGCGTGCCGACCGTATTCAGCGAGCCTCAGTCCGATGTCGTCTCCCGCGAGCTCCCCGAGCCGAACGGCGCCATCGTCTTCGCGGTCGAGGCCCTGCCGGGCCAGTTCGACCAACGCGCCGACTCCGCAAGCGAGTGCATCCAGCTCATCAGCCAGGGCGAGCGCCCCGAGGTGCGCAATGCGAAGGTCTACTACCTGGAGGGACCCCTCACCGAGGACGACATCGCCGCGGTGAAGAGCTATGTCATCAACCCGGTCGAGACGCGCGAGGCCTCGCTCGATACCGTGGACACGCTCAAGATCGACTATCCCGAGCCGCCCGACATCGAGACGCTCGACGGCTTCATCGAGCTCGACGGCGATGGCTTGGCCAAGCTGCGCGAGGAGCTCGGACTGGCGATGGACCAGGCGGACATCGAGTTCTGCCAGGGATACTTCTCTGACGAGGGACGCAACCCCACCATCACCGAGATTCGCATGATCGACACGTACTGGTCGGATCATTGCCGTCACACCACGTTCAACACCGAGCTCGACGACGTCGAAATCGACGACGAGCTCGTCGCCAAGGCGTTCAAGCGCTACCTCAAGCTTCGAGCGGAGCTCGGCCGCGAGCATAAGCCGATCAGTCTGATGGACATGGGCACGATCGGAGCCAAATATCTCAAATCGCAGGGCATCCTCACTGGACTCGACGAGTCCGAGGAGATCAACGCCTGCACGGTCAAGGTGCGCGTCGATGTGGATGGGGAGAACCAGGATTGGCTCTTCCTCTTCAAGAACGAGACCCACAACCACCCGACCGAGATCGAGCCGTTCGGTGGCGCGGCGACCTGCGTCGGCGGTGCCATCCGCGATCCGCTCTCAGGCCGAAGCTACGTGTATCAGGCGATGCGCGTCACCGGCGCCGCGAACCCGCTCGTTCCCGTCAAGGACACGCTTCCGGGCAAGCTTCCCCAGCGCAAGCTCGTCACGACAGCGGCGGCGGGCTACTCGTCCTACGGAAACCAGATAGGACTCGCAACCGGCCAGGTCAACGAGCTCTACCATCCGGGCTACATGGCCAAGCGCATGGAGGTCGGTGCCGTCGTGGGCGCGACCCCCGCCAGCCATGTGAGGCGCGAGACTCCTGCGCCCGGAGATGTTGTAATTCTCCTGGGAGGCCGGACGGGCCGCGATGGCATCGGTGGAGCGACCGGATCGTCGAAGGAGCACAAGCTCGAGAGCCTCGAAACCTGCGGCGCAGAGGTCCAGAAGGGAAACGCGCCCGTGGAGCGCAAACTTCAGCGCCTCTTCCGTCGCAAGGACGCCTGCGAGCTCATCAAGCGATGCAACGACTTCGGGGCCGGAGGCGTGTCGGTCGCCATCGGCGAGCTTGCCGACGGCCTGCTCATCGAGCTCGACAAGGTGCCCAAGAAGTACAACGGCCTCGACGGCACCGAGCTCGCCATCTCCGAGAGCCAGGAGCGCATGGCCTGCGCCGTTGCCGCTGAGGACGTCGATCTGTTCATCAGCCTGGCGCACGAGGAGAACCTCGAGGCCACGCCTATCGCGACCGTCACGGAAGAGCCGCGCGTGCGTATGCTCTGGCGCGGGAACGCCATCGTCGACGTGAGCAGGGAGTTCCTCGGATCGAACGGCGCGCCCAAGCACCAGTCCGTCCACATCGTCGAAGGCGGCGCCTACGAGACCCCCTGGCAGGGGACGACGTTCGCCGAGCGAATGAACGCCCTCGTGACCGACATCAACGTCTGCTCGAACAAGGGCCTTTCCGAGCGCTTCGACTCGACCATCGGCGCGACGACCGTGCTGATGCCCTTCGGCGGGGAGAGGCAGCTCACCCCGAGCCTTGCGATGGTGGCCAAATTCCCCGTCTTCGGAGAGACGACGACCACAAGCGGCATGGCATGGGGCTTCAACCCCTACATCATGGAGCGCAATCAATTCAAGGGAGCCTACCTCTCCGTGGTCGAGAGCGTCTCGAAGCTCGTGGCCTCGGGTTTCGAGCATCGCCATGCATACCTGAGCTTCCAGGAGTACTTCGAGAAGCTGCGCGGCGAGGCTGAGCGCTGGGGCAAGCCGGCGGCTGCCGTTCTCGGCGCGCTGCAGGCGCAGCTCGACCTCGGCATCGGTTCCATCGGCGGCAAGGACTCCATGAGCGGAAGCTTCGAGCAGCTCGATGTCCCGCCCACCCTCATCAGCTTCGCGGTGGCGACGGGCACCGTCGACCGCGCGACATCGCCGGAGTTCAAGCGTGCTGGAAGCCGCGTCGTCTGCATCAAGCCCGTGCATGAGGACAGCCTGCTGCCCACGAGGACGGGCATGCTGGCCTCGCTGGACCTGCTCGAGGGCATGGTCGGCAGAGGCGAGGTTCTGGCGGCATCGACGCCGGGATACGGCTGCACGGCCGAATCGGTCTTCAAGATGTGCCTGGGCAACCGGATCGGATTCGCCTTCGATGGCGGCGTCGATGCACAGCTCCTCTTCGAGCCCGCATACGGGTCGTTCATCGTCGAGCTCGCCAAGGGAGTCGAGCTTCCCAAGGGAGACGATGCCCTGCAGGTCTTCGAGCTGGGCCAGACCACCGAATCTTACGAGCTCGCTTGCAGCGGGGAGATTATCGATCTCGATACCCTGCAGGAGGCTTGGGAATCGGCTCTCGAGAGCGTCTTCCCCTATCGCGGGGAAGGCGAAGAGGTGCGGGCCATCTCCTTCGATGCCGCCGGCGATGATAAGAAGACCTCGCAAGCTCCCGCCCTGCATCTCGACGGCGTGAAGCCGCGGGTCATCATCCCCGTGTTCCCCGGCAACAACTGCGAGTACGACACCGCACAGGCCTTCGAGCGCGCAGGCGCTCGGCCCAAGACATTCGTCATCAACAACCTCTCGCCCGATGCTGTCGCAGAGTCGACCGCGACTCTCGCGAAGCTCATCGACGGCAGTCAGATCGTCATGATTCCCGGTGGCTTCTCCGGTGGCGACGAGCCCGATGGCTCGGCGAAGTTCATCACGGCCTTCTTCCGCGCACCCGCGGTGACCGAGGCTGTTCGCAGACTGCTCAACGAGCGCGACGGCCTTATGCTCGGCATCTGCAACGGATTCCAGGCGCTCGTGAAGCTCGGCCTCGTCCCGTTCGGCGACATCCGCCCGATGGACGAGGACTGCCCCACCCTCACCTTCAACACGATTGGACGCCATCAGAGCAGGCTCGTCCGGACGCGCGTCGCCTCCACGCTGTCGCCGTGGCTTGGCAGCTGCGCGGTCGGCGATATCCATGCGATGCCCATCAGCCACGGCGAGGGCCGCTTCGTAGCACCCGATCACGTGCTTGCCGAGATGGAGAAGGAGGGTCAGATCGCCACGCAGTACGTGGACGTCGACGGCGTTCCCTCGATGGACCTCGATGTCAACCCGAATGGATCGATGCTCGCAATCGAGGGAATCACGAGCCCCGACGGGCGCGTGTTCGGAAAGATGGGCCATACGGAGCGCAGCGGATCCGGTCTCTACGCCAACGTTCCCGGGCTCAGCCTGCAGCCGCTCTTCGAGAACGGAGTCGCGTACTTCGGCTAGCCCCTCATAAATACTTGATGAAAGGAGGCAGTCGCCACCTGTCCTGAGAAGGGACGATGAGCGACTGCCTCTTTTTTGTCTAGTTCCTATCTACGGGGATTCAGCGAGCCCGTTCTATACCCATCGAGATCGAGCGTCACATAGGGGAACCCGAGATTGTGCAGCGCCTCGACCATGCCCGTTTGCCTCAAGCCGATCATCATGTTGACCTCGCTGGGCATCACCTCGATGCGCGCGACATCGCCATGCACGCGCACGCGCACCTGATCGAAGCCGGCATCGCGGAGCAGGCGCTCCGCACGATCGATCCGCGCGAGCTTTTCTGCGGTTATCGCCTCGCCATGGGGAATCCTGCTCGCCAAGCAAGCTAACGATGGCTTGTCCCATGCGGCGAGTCCCTTTTGCCTGGCAAGCTCGCGAATCTCGAGCTTCGTGAGCCCCGCCTCGGCGAGGGGGCTTTTCGCGCCAAGCTCCGAGAGGGCGCGGGCACCGGGACGATAGTCGCCCGCATCGTCGACGTTCGACCCCTCCACAACCACCGCGAGACCACGCTGCGCCGCCAGATCCATGAGGTCTCCGAACATCAGGCGCTTGCACAGATAGCAGCGGTCTTCCGGATTAGAGGCGATGCGCTCATCGGCGAGCACGTCTTTTGCGACGACAATGTGCTCGATGCCCTCATTCTCGCAAAACGCCCTCGCCTCGTTGAGTTCGCTTTCGGGGAAGAAGCACGAGCCGAGCGTCGCGGCGACGGCCTTGTCGCCAAGCGCCTCGTGGGCAGCATGGAGCAAGAGCGTGGAGTCCACTCCTCCGGAAAATGCGACGAGGGCGCTTCCGTAACCCAGCAGCGTGGCAAGCAGGTCCTCGTATTTTTCCTCAATGGGCAGCATCGGCTATGACTACCTCCATCCTTGACCGGAGAAGGATGCTGGCGCAGAACTACTCGTCCTCGTCGTCCTGCTCGTAGCTCGCGTAGGCCTCCTGCAGCGCCTCCGCCGTCTTGACCGCATTGGGATCGAAGAGGTTATCGGTATCACCGAGCAGGAGCAAGCCCTCATCGAAGGCAGCGGACACGTTGCCATCCTCCGTCTCCGGCAGCTCGAGCTCGTAGATGAGGCCATAGGCCACGCCCTTCTCCTCACCCTTCATGCCGACTTCCGCGATGAGCATGTCGTGATCGCCGTCTTCGGTCTCGATATAGCCGTCATAGCAGAACACATAGGCGTCCGCGATGTGCGCGATTGCATTGATCGCCTGGCGCGCGGACGCGAAGCACTCGTCGACCTCGTCGACGGGGTGAGAGTCCATGAACAGATCCTCGCCGGCCAAGACCATGGTGAAGGGAACGAGCTCCTCGCCGGTCTCGATCTTCTTCGTCGCCTCATCGATCGAGTAGAAGAGCACTTTCTGCACGTCTTCGGGGAAATCGATCTCTATCAGCTCGTTTTCCTCGGCAAGAGCCTGATCCAGCTGCGAATCATCCTCAATTTGCCGGATATTGTCGTTTTCGTGTGCCATGGCCCTTACCTTTCGCAGTGTTACGTCGTGCCCTGCCATATTCCTTACCCTAACATGGAAAGACCAGCATTTGACGCTTATATCCTTGGAGTTGACGTGAAACGAGAGATGACCCGCCGGCGCGTTGTCGGCAACCAGCTGATCGCAGACAACTGCCTCGTGTGCGGAATGGACAACCATATCGGACTGCACGCGCAATTCATGAACCTCGAGGACGGATGCGTGTACGCGGAGTTCATGCCGCGGTTCGAACTGCAGAGCTATCCCGACCGCGTTCACGGCGGAATCACAAGCTCTCTCATGGACGAGATTCTCAGCAGGGCAATTCAGAACGAGAGCACCTACCAGCTCTCCGTCACCATCGAGCTTTCGCTGAAGTACCGTGCGCCCCTCTCTCTCGATAAGCCCGTCCGTGCAATTGCATGGGTGGAGCGTGACCGCTCCCGTGTCTACGATGCCCGCGGGCAAGTCGTCCTCGAGGACGGCACGGTTGCCGTCGAGGCTTGGGGCAAATACCTCAAGGCGGACATCTACGAGCTCGGCGGTGAAGAGGGTCGCGAATATTTCTTCAAGGACACTCGCCCGTGTCCCGAGTTCGTGGAGATCTAGACCTTGGAGACCAGTCCTCATAGCGGAGCTTCCAATGGGCAGATGCGCCAGAGACCCGCTGTCTGGGCTGTTCGAGCAGCCTTCCTGATCGTCTTCATCATCAACGTGCAATGCGCGGTTCAGTTCATTTGCTGGCCGGATTCCTTTGTGGGGGCCTATGAGCTTTCCGGCGTTGCGGGAAAGGTGGCCGTGCAGGGGCTCGGGATTGCCTTTCTCATGTGGAATTGCACGTATCCGGCGGTTATTATCTCCCCGACACGGTTCAGGGCGCTGGGCGTCGTCGTGCTCGCCCAGCAGGCAGTGGGACTGGTGGGAGAGCTTCTCCTGAGTGCCAGCCTACCTGCAGGACACGACATCCTTCAGGCGAGCATCTCGCGTTTTGCGGCATTCGACGGCGCGGGCCTCGTGATCATGCTCGCGGCATTCGTATGGATGGCCGTCTCCTTGCGGAGAACGCCCGGAAGTCCGACTGCACGCTGAGGAGAACCGCGCTCCCTTCAACCCGGTGGATTTATAGTCCGGCGAGGTCTTTTCAGACCGCCCCCGCAACCAGTCGCATGCGATTATCGTTCCGGATATCGCCTTCACATGCCCGCGCGGGCGAATAATGATATACTCTCACGTGCTGCAATCGCCACGTGCAAGTGCAGCTGACAATCGGATATGGGAATGGAGAGCTGGCCGAGAGGTCGAAGGCGCACGATTGGAAATCGTGTATACGGCAGTAACCGTATCTAGGGTTCGAATCCCTAGCTCTCCGCCATTCCGACTTTTTGTTTTAAGGCAACCACGGCCAACAAGAGCCCAACATACGCGGAGGGGTGGCAGAGTGGTTGAATGCGGCGGTCTCGAAAACCGTTAGGCGGGCAACCCCCGTCTCGAGGGTTCGAATCCCTCCTCCTCCGCCATCAAACACAAGAGCCCCATCCAAGGGGCTTTTTCATTTCCAAGAAACACACAGAGGATTCGAACCCGCAAGGGGCCGATATGAAGCCCCCAGCAAGCCTCCTGGCAATTTGATTCGAAAAAGGGCGTCGTTTTCGGCCTGCAGGGTCCGATTCTGGCAATTTGTTACGAAAAAGGGCGTCACACACGCCCTTTTTCGACCCAAATTGCCAAAGGCTCGTCATGCTGGGGTTTCGCAGGGTGTTTGCGATTACACCCCTATTGAAGCTTGCCGTCGATACCGACGATGACCACGTCGAGGGGAATGTCCTTTCCACTATTCGCAATTGCCGTGCGAACGGCTTGCTCAAGTCCGCCGCAACAGGGAACGATCATGCGAGTGAGCGTAATGCTGCGGATGTCGTTCTGGGCGAGAATCTGCGTGAGCTTCTCGGAATAGTCGATCGCGTCGAGCTTCGGACATCCGATGAGCGTGACCCGCCCCTTGATAAAGCGGTTGTGGAAATCCCCGTAGGCGTATGCCGTGCAATCCGCTGCGATGAGCAGGTCGCAGCCATCGAAGAACGGAGCGCTGACTGGCGCGAGCTTGATCTGAACGGGCCACTGGGAGAGCTGACTGGGAACCTCGCGTGCCTCGGCACTCTTCGGAGTATCCTCGCGACTCATAACCTGCATGCGCGAGCCCGGGCAACCGCCACCGTGGTGGGCATGCCCCGCCTTCTCCATAGCCTCCCGCGTCTTCTTGGCCGCAAGATGGTCGGCAACGGCCTTCTCGTCGTATGCAGCGGCCTCTCGTTCCACAAACGCGATGGCCCCGGTCGGGCACTCGGGCAGGCAATCGCCCAAGCCGTCGCAATAATCATCGCGCAGGAGCTTGGCCTTGCCATCGACCATGCCGATGGCCCCCTCATGGCACGCCTCGGCGCAGATGCCGCACCCATTGCACTTCGCTTCGTCGATCTCGATGATTCGCCTGATCATATCTTTGCCTCCTTGACCTCTTCGCTTGTACCACAGTACTATCGAGGCGCTCAAATATCTGTTGTATTTACAATGAGTATGGAGAAATCGAATGACTTACCCGTATGAGGTGCTTGCAGAGAGCCCTTTATTCGCAAACATTGCCAGCAACGAAGTCGGCGCCATGCTCGAATGCCTGCAGGCAACGCAAAAGTCTTTTGAAAAAGGTGACTTCATCTTGAGACCGGGCGAGGCCGTGGAAAACGTCGGCATGGTCCTGTCCGGACACGCGACCGTGATGCGCGAGGACTACTGGGGAAACCGAGAGCTCCTCACCACGATCGGGCCGGGCAACCTCTTCGCAGAGGTATTTGCCTGCATTCCGCAATCCAGGGCGAACGTCAGCGTCGTTGCAGGAGACGGTTGCACGGTTATGCTCCTCAACATCGCCCGCATCCTTACCACATGCTCCTCCTCATGCGCTTTTCATGCGCGGCTCGTCGAGAACCTCGTGAGGGTGCTGGCGCAGAAGAATCTCCTGATGAACGAGAAGCTCGGCCATTTGAGTCGTCGCAGCACAAGGGAGAAGCTGCTCTCGTATCTTTCGGCCGAAGCCCAGCGGCAGGGAAAATCACGCTTTTCGATCCCCTTCAACCGGCAGCAGCTCGCCGACTACTTGTCGGTCGATCGCTCGGCTATGTCGGCAGAGCTGAGTCGGATGCGCAAAGACGGTCTCGTGGACTATTCGCGAAGCTACTTCGAACTAAAGGAGACGGAAGACGTAAGCCACTGATGAGTCGGCGAGGGCAGTCGTGCAGGCTTATCCGCAAACAACGGGCAAGGCGTCGCTCGTAACTTCAGCGAGTGACACCGCAGTGCATCGAATTGTCGTGAAACAATCTGGCTGGGCTTTTGCCTGCCCGGTTCTTGTTGGGCGGCAAGGCGGTGTGTTGTGGCGTCTCGCGGCGTCGACCCGCTCCGGCCGTTCTGGCAGGACGGCCGGAACTAAACCTCTGCGCCTTCGGGCATGTCGATGCGGATGCAGGTAACCTCCATACCGCTTTCGGCCTTGACGCTGCCCTCGGGAATCACGATGAAGCAGTTCGATTGGGACGTCGCGCCGATGAGGGCGGAGGACTGCTTGGCGAGCGGGGATGCAACATAGCCGCCGTTGCCATCGGACTTCAGGCATCCGCGGAGCAGGTGGCGACGAGGCCCCTTCGTCTTGGCATTACCCTCGAGCACGGCCTTGACCATGGGGCGGAACAGCGCGGTGTGGCCCTGCGCCTTGAGCAGCGACGGCCTCACGAGAATCTCGAATCCGGTGGCGGAGGCCGCGGGGTTGCCGGAGAGCCCGAAGAGGAGCTTGCCGTCAGGCGTGACGCCGAACGTCTGCGCCTTGCCAGGCTTCATGTTGACGTACTCGAACTTGATGTCGGCGAGCGATGTGATGATCTGCGTGATGTAGTCGAAGTCGCCACCACATGCGCCACCACTCGACACAACGTAATCGCACTGAGCGATCGCCTCGCGATAGGCCGCCTCGATCTTCTCGGGAACATCGGGGACGATGGGATACAGGATAACCTCGGCACCGGCATTGCGGGCCATTGCCGCCAGGGTGTGACGGTTCGAGTCGCGCTTCATCCCGAAACCGGGCACCGTCGAGGAATCAACGAGCTCGGTACCGATGGAGATGACGCCGACCTTGGGGCGCCCATACACGGGAACCTCAACGTTGCCGGTGGAGGCGAGGACGCCCACTGCCGCAGCGTTGACGAGGGTTCCCTTCGCGAGCACAAGCTCTCCTGCCTTGGCCTCCTCGCCAGGCTGGCGAACGTTCGCGCCCTCCTTTGCGGGAATGGTGAAGAGGACGGTGTCGCCCGTGACACCCTCTCCGGTCACCTGCACGTCCTCGATCTTGACGTTCACATCAGATCCGGCTGGCATCGCGGCACCGGTCATGATGCGGACAGCTTCACCGTGCTGCAGCTCGCCGTCATAGACCGCGCCGGCGCCGACGACGTCGACGATCTTGAGCTCGATGGGGTTGCCGTCAGACGCCTCGGCGATGTCGGCCGCCTTGAGGGCAAAGCCATCCATTGCCGCATCGGCAAAGCCGTTGATGTCAACATCACTCGTGAGATCCGCGGCAACGACTCGGCCGGGGGCATCGAGCATCGCAACTGTCTCAACGGGCATGAGGGTCGTGAACTCCAGAACGAGGTTCTGGGCATCTTCAACGGCAATGAGGTTGGGCATCGACGACGCCTTCCTTTCCTTTTGTCTGCTCAGGTTATGCATACATGTTAGACGAAAGAAGCGCGCGAGCCGGAAGCCGTACGCCTATCGGCCTGCGTGGGGTGACAAGGGGGCTGCGCGTCTCCCGGCCAAGACGCCTGCCTGTCATACTCGGCTCGGAATTTGGTCTGTGCGCTAGTAGACCGTGAAGCCCTTGTTGCAGACGCACACGGCTTTGCCCGCGGTCGGATGCACCCAGATGCGATAGTAATAGCCGCCGCGTGCGAGCTTGTCGAAGTTTATCGAGCTGTCAGCCCGGGCAACGTTGAAGCTCTTCGCGTTGACATTGGTGTTGTTGTAATAGCACTTCGCCACATACTTCTTAGTCGATTTGCTCACCACGCCAACCTCGACGCGCTTGATCGTCGTATTGGCGGTCACCGTGCCCTTGATCGTGAAGTAACTCCCCTTCTTCAAGGTCGAGGGTTTTGTGGCGTTGGCGAGTTTCGGCGTGAACGTGATGACGGTGAACTGCCTGTTGATCACGCGAACCGGGCTACCGCTCGTCGGATGCACCCAGATGCGATAGTAGTAGGTTCCCGCAGGCAAAGTGTTGAACGCCAGCTTTGTCTTGGCATTTGCCACGTCGAACGTCTTCGCATTCAAACCCGTCTTGTTGTAGTAGTGTCCCGAAACGTATTTGCCCGTCGACTTCTTCACGATGCCGACCTCGACGCGCTTAAACGTCTTACTCGACGACAGCGTTCCCTTGAGGCCGTAGCCAGCCCCCTTGATCAACGTCGTGGGGCAGTTGTAGCTCTTAAGCGTGATGCCGGATGCCGATATGGTCTTGAACGGCGGATAGAGGTAGTTCTTGAGGTTCGTTAGCTCCGATGCACACTTCGACTCGAACAGATACGTGCCCGAGAATAGGACGAATCCGTTGAGTTTGGCGGCCCGTAGCTTGCTCACCTGCGTGGCAAGGTTGTTGTTCTTCCAGCCCCAGCCCTTGTCGTCGGATTGCGCGAATCCCGTGCGATAGAGCGCAAGTCCGGCGTACATCGGGATGCCGAGCTTGTTCGCGTTCTTGAACTGGTTCATGCGGTTTGTGAACATGGTCGTCTTGCCGCTCGAACCCCACTGATCCGTCCAGTAGATCTGCGGCACCAGATAGTCCACGTATCCCTTCTTCGAAAGCCAGGTGGTCACATCGGCGCCATCATTCATGCAGTTCTCGTAGTTGCCCGCGGGGCTGATGCCGAAGCTGCGCGCGCTCTTCTTATGCGTTTCCGTGTAAGCCTGCGCGATAAGCGTGTTGACGTAGTTGCGCTTCTTGGTAACGTTCGAAGTTGGAATCGACTCCGCCGTGGTCGGGTTCGGCTTCCCCTCTCCTGCCGTGATCTTCTTGTAGCCCTTGGCCGCATGGTAGAAGTAGTCATCGAGATGGATGCCATCGATGTTGTAAGCGCTCAGCTCCTTGATGGCGGTGATGACGCGGCGCTGGCTCGCGCCGAAAGCAGGATCGTAGAAGTAGCTGATCGAGATGCGGTAGGGGTTGATCCAGGCATGCAGCTCCATCCCCTGCTGGTGCGCAAGCGTGATGGCGATCTGCAAGGGGTCGTAGCTGTAGGTCTCCCTAGCCGTCTCGTTCGCGCTCGCATCGCTCGTCAGCGACGACGATGCCTTGAACGTGCTGCTCTTCCACGTTGCGTCATCAAACGCACGAACGTGGAAGTAGACGGTGTTGACGCCGTACTTCTTGGCCTCGACAAAGGCCTTCTTGAGATTGGCCGTGTACACGACCTGACTCTTGTTCGCAAGCCCAAGGTCGTAAAAATCCCCATAGCTGATCCATAGGCCGCGCACCTCTTTCTTCTGCGCGACAAGGGGACTCGCCTTCGAAAGGTACGTGGCGCCCTCCGCAGTCGAGGAGGCCCCCGCTGCGAAAACGCCGGCGAGAGCACACGAGAGCAGCGCCGCGATGAGGATGCAGGCTAGTCGGGAGATGCGGGTGTTAGCTGAAACGTCGATGGAGACCGGCCTCCTAGTACGGTTGCTGTTCGTTTTAACGGCTCGATGTTCCGTCGGGTGGTGCCCTATAGAATAGCACGTATCCTAGGGCAACCACCACGACGGTGCTGCAGACTACTCCCGCGACCGGGGCGAAGAGCCCTTCTGATGCAACCCGAACACGACGGCGACACCACCGATGATGCCGAAAACAGCGAAGAGGATCATCATCGATTTCATATCGTCGCCCGTCTTCGGCACGTAGCCGGACCGTGTGCCCTGCGTCGGATTCGGTGCCTTCACAAGAGGCCGGCTTTCGACCGTCACCATCTGACGTTCATCCTTCAGGTCGCAATGGGTGGCCACCTGCTTGCCATCATGAAACATCGTCTCGAACGCGACGATCTCCTTGCGCGGAGCGAGGCCGGAACCGTCAAACGCGAACTCCATATCCACCGAACCCGCCGGGGCATCGGGAACGAATGTCTGCGTGGCGGTAACCCTCCTCCCGTCGATGACCAGGGCCTTGCCGGTGGACTTATCCATCAATATCCCCTCGACCACATAGGATCGCCCGGGCAGCAGCCCCTCGTACGAGACCGTGTCGATGATGGTCGCTTCCGCAACAGATGCAATGGTCTTGTTGCCATCGGCCTTGTCGAGGGCCTTCGTTCCCAGGGCGGGAACCGACACAGACTGGCCCTCGTCGTCGAGATTTTCATGTGATGCGATGGTCTTCTCGCCGTCGCCAGTTGTCATAAGGCGCTCGAACACGACGAGTCTCTTGCCTGCAAGGTCGCTTGCATCAACCGGCAGCTCGACTTCGAGGTTTCCACTCGGAGACTCCGGTGTGAAATCCAGGAGCGCTTTCACCGGCTCTCCTCCAAGCTCGACCGGCTCACCCGATGTCGCGTCCATGAGGGTCGCCTCCATGCGATAGGCTGCCCCGGGCTCGAGCCCGCCGTATGCAACCATATCCACAACCACGGCACCCGCGGTGGGGTTGATGAAGTCGTCACCGTCCTCTTTGTCGGTTGCAACCGTGCCGATGTTCGGGAAGCGCAGCGTCTGTGCCCCGTCATCGAGATCCGCGTGGCTGCAAACGCTTCTCTCCTCGAGGAGCAGTTCCTCGAAGACAACCGTCGTCTTGCCGGCCAGCATCGATGCACCGAACTCGAAAACCACATCGATGGTGCCGTCGGGCTCCTCGGGCGTGAACGCGACCTCGGCTGTGATGGCGGTCGCATCGGGTGCGAGGAGCGTAGCTCCCGTCTCCTTGTCAACGAGCGTACCTCGAATCGTGTACTCCTGGCCTGCTTTCAACCCACGATACGTTACCGTGTCGACGATGCTTTGCGTGCCGGAAGGCGAGATGTTCCTGTCACCGTCTGCCGCATCGACAGCGCTCGTTTTAACCTCAGGTGGAAACTCGATGCTCTGACCCTCGTCTTCCAGATCTGCGTGCGAGGCGATTTCCTTGCCCGACGATGCCTCGACGAGGCTCTCGAAAATGACGGTCGAGGCACCTTGTAGCTCGCTGGCGTCGAGACTGATCGGGACCTCAACGGTGCCGAAGGATGACTGCGGAGTGAACGTCGCGCTCCCCTCGACCCCCTCGCCGCCTTCCGTTACCGGCTCGCCAGTCTCCGCGTTCATGAGACGAGCCTTCAGCACATACTCCTGATCCGCATCAAGACCCTCGTAGGATACGGTATCGACAAGCGTGCACTCCTGCGAGAGCGACCCTACGTGGGTCATGGTCGCCCCGTCGTGCGCCTGTGTCCTGATGCGTGGCCCCCGGCTGTCGTCGATCGTGCCCATGTCGACGACTCGCCCGTCGCGACGCACGGCGATGTTGTGGATATCGACCGTCTTCAGCCCCTCGTTTGCCGCGCAGGGAAGTTCGATGAGCTCGTAGGCCCCGTCATAGGGAAGGGCTCCCTCGTCGTCCGACGCTCTCTCGGTCCAGTTCCCCGCGGAGTCCAGACCAAACCACACGCCGCTCGATGCATCGAGCTTCGACTCGTCGGCGACATACCACGATCCGTCCTCGGCGATGGCAACTGCACCGTTGGACGTTCCGTCGAATCGGCCCCCGTTCGCCCCCAGGGGATCGTTCGCGTTCGTGGTCGCCTCGTGCGAATTCCAGTCGGATGCCGTCGAGATGCACCCGTTCTCATCGGTCACGACAACATGCATCTCTCCCGTCGTGTTCGACTTGAGGATGAAGGGTTGCCCCGCAAGGCGCTGCATACCGTCTTCGGCAACCTTGATGAGTTCCAGGTCTCCACGAATGACCTGCTCGCGTTGAACGACCGCCTCGTCTCCGCCATTGAACGTGGCAATCTGCTCTCCCATCACCGACCCATCGCCGGTCACCCGCACGGTCCATGGGCCATCGTTATCTCCATGCCGGTCCACGGAGGGAAGAAGATATCCCGTGGGAGGAGCGACTTCGGCTATCCGGTATGTGCCGACGGGGAAGACGTTTGTCTGGCCATCGTGCGACCTGAAGGGGGCGTCGCCCTCGGGGTCGGCGTTTTGGAGGTCGAGGCGTCCTTGCTCATCGGTGGTGAAGGTCCACGTGCGGGCGGGAGCGGTCGTCGTGTCCCCGCTCTCGTTTGCAAAATACTCCACCTTGAAGCGGGCGCCTGCGAGTGTCGCATCGCCCTGCGCGACCGGAGCTCCCGTCTCGATATCGATCTTGTTCAGGAACACGCCGATCATGTCGACCTGCGGCACGTTGTCGATCTTGCCTCCCGGTCCGACGGCCACAATCCGCCCCGGCATGGCGTTGGCCTCGTACACGGTATCGTTCCACGCGTAGTTGCTCCCCCGTGACCCCTGTTGCTCGCGGATGTAGTAGCGCTTCCCGGACGTCTTGCCCGATGACGCCTCGAGATAGTCCGATTCTCCGTACCCGTCCTTGTTAACGGTGATGGTCGACACCTTGTTCGTCAGCTCGCTATCGGCGTAGATATCGAACGTCGCCCCCTCAAACGAATAGCAGGGGTTCCCGTCGGTCGTCGCGGGCACGGCCGAGGTCTTCCTAATTGACAGCTTGCCCTGGGGGAAATCCTGCACCTGAAGCTTCACTGTGGCCGTCGTCTTGCCGGTCTTGACCACGAGCTTGTAGACAGTCTCATCGAGGGTGAAGTTCCTGGGCGCCTTCATCTCCTTCACGAAATACGTCCCGCTGTCATAGCATGCCGAGCCCTTGCCGATGCCGTTTGCACCTACTGACACGGTCTCGACCTTCCCCGTCAGGTTTTCGTTCCTGTATACGGTGTACTCCGCACCAGACAGGCTCTGCCCCGGGAGCAGCTGGCCTCCCGCCGCGGTTTTCGTGATTTCGACGGTGGGCTTGCGCTCGTACCAGACCTTCATGAGGTTCTGAGTGCCCGCCGGCCCGAAGTAGGCGTAACCGTGACCTACATATCGAGCGCGGTTGGTCGGGTCGTTGATGAACGCAAGCACCTGGTCATAGAGCGCATCGACCTCTGCCTTCGTCATGCCAAAGCGCTCCGAATCCTCGAGGAACGTGTCCCGTAGCTTGCCGTTGTCCATGTTCTGGATCTTCCAGTAGGCCATCTGGCGGAAGAACAGGCGGAACGACTCGTCGTAGGTGTCGTCGTAGAAGATATCGCTGTGCTGGTCGACGAAGACATTCACGAGCGCCATCTTGTCGATCTTGTCCTGGGAGTAGAGCTCGCGAAGGTCGCCTCGGCGCACCGTGCCGGTCGGCGGCGGAGAGGTCCAGAGGTCGGCGCAGTATGCGACGGTGCTGATGTTGACGCCGTCTGCATCCTCATCGACTGCGCGCACGGATTCGTTCCATGTGTGCGATTGGCCGTTCCCATCGACATATCCCATCACCAAGCGCTGGATTCCCCGCGCATAGGCATGGTAGGTGGTGTCGGCGTAGGCGCTGCTCGTCCACGATGGCAGCAATCCGAGGCAGAGCAGAACGGCAATCGCTATCGCGGCGAGCGCCATGCGACTCACCCGGGAGCCCGGCAAGAAGTTGGTCTGTAACATCGGCTTTTAGTCCTTTCGTCTCACGGTCCGGCTGGTGTGAGCGAAAAGTCTAGGAGGCGTTTCTAACCGATTCACTTGAGATTTCTAAACCAGATCTGAACAGAAGCTGAACAGACCCTGACCACAATCTGAACAAAACCTTAACACCCCCGGTAAACGGGGGTGTTTCCATGAAGCGCAGCAAGCACGAAATCATCCAGAGAGTGGGGATTGTTCGTAACGTCAGCGAGCGGCCAGCCCAGTGCGACAGATTCGCCCGAGCCAAGGTTCTCGCAGGGCTCATGCCCGCGAGGTTCTTGGATCGGGCGAAGATGGCGTGCTGGATGGCCGCGCAGCGTCGAGCGCTTCCAGCTGTTCGTTCAAGAACAGCCGGAACTCTACACGCGAGCTGCCTTGCGGCGATCGACCTTGCTGAGAATGCGCTTGCGCATGCGGATTGTCTGCGGCGTGATCTCGACGAGCTCGTCATCCTGGATGTACTCGAGCGCCTCCTCGAGGGTGAAGGTCGTCGGAGGCGTGAGCAGGATCGCCTTGTCGGCAGACGCCGCGCGGGTGTTCGTGAGCTGCTTGGTCTTGGAGACGTTCACGACGAGGTCGTTTTCCTTCGCGTGCTCGCCGACGATCATTCCCTCGTAGCACTGGTCGCCCGGGCCGACGAACATGATGCCTCGGGTCTGGAGCGTGTCGAGGGCGTAAGCGACGGCCTTGTCGTTGTACATCGCGACCATCACGCCGTTCTTGCGACCGGTCAGCTCGCCGCGGAACACATCGTACTCGAGGAATCGGTGCGAGAAGATGGCCTCGCCGTGGCTCACGTTCATGAGCTTCGTCGCCAGACCCATGACACCGCGGGTCGGGATGTGGAACGTCATGAACGTCTGCTCCTCGCGGCTCACCATGTCGACCATCTCGCCACCGGCGTTGCCCATCGTCTCGATGCACTTGCCGGCATATTCGTTGAGGACCTCGATGGTGGCTTCCTCGATGGGCTCGAGCTTCGTGCCATCATCGGCCTTCTTGTAGAGAACACGGGGACGTCCCACCTGGAACTCGTAACCCTCGCGACGCATGGTCTCCATAAGGACGGAGAGGTGGAGCACACCGCGCCCGGCGACCTCGATGCCGCTCTTGTCCTCGAGCTCCTCGATGCGCATCGTGACGTTCGACTCGGCCTCGCGCATCAGGCGCTCCTTCAGCTGGCGGGCGCCCACGATGTCGCCCTCCTGCCCGACGAGCGGACTCGTCGAGGCCTCGAACACGACGGCCATCGTCGGCTCCTCGATCGTGATCGGGGGTAGGTCGACAGGGTTGTCAGGAGAGGTGACCATGTCGCCGATGTCCGCATCATCGATGCCCACGATGGCGACGATGTCGCCGGCGAACGCCTCCTCGCACTCCACCTGACCGAGGGCCTCGAACGTGTAGAGCTGCTTGATGAGCACCTCGCGGCTGGAGCCGTCGGGCTTCTTCACGAGTACGGTCTGCTTGTTTGCAAGATGACCGGAATGCAGGCGACCGATGCCGATGCGGCCGACGAAGTTCGAATGCGACACCGTGCAGATCTGCATGGCGATCGGGCCGTCGTTGTCATAGCTCGGCTCGGGAACCGACTCGAGAATCGTGTCGAGCAACGGCGTCATGTCGTCGTTGCCGTCCTTCGGGTCAAAGCGCGCATACCCCTCGGCTGCGGACGTGTAGACGACGGGGAAATCGAGTTGCTCGTCGGTTGCGTTGAGATCGATCATGAGGTCGAACACATCGTCGAGCACTTCCTCGGGACGCGCGCCGGGGCGGTCGATCTTGTTCACGACGAGCACGGGACGCAGGCCGAGCTCGAGCGCCTTGCGCAGCACGAAGCGCGTCTGCGGCATGGGGCCCTCGAAGGCATCGACGATGACAAGAGCACCATCGGCCATGTTGAGAACGCGCTCAACCTCACCGCCGAAGTCGGAGTGGCCGGGGGTGTCGATGATGTTGATCTTCACATCCTTGTAGCGCACGGACACGTTCTTCGACAGGATCGTGATGCCACGCTCGCGCTCCTGGTCATTGGAATCGAGTACCTGGTCGGGCACATCCTGGTTGGAGCGGAACACTCCCGTTGCCTGCAGAATGCGGTCGACCATCGTCGTCTTGCCATGATCGACATGAGCGATGATGGCAACGTTGCGAATACCCTTGTAATCCATGTTTGAAGTTCCCCTGATTCCTAATCCGTGCATAACCACAGTTGATTAGGATACCGCCGTATAGCACACGTAGGGACTGCGAATGCGGCATGTGGAACGCTCGCCCGAGGAGCGTTCCGGCCCTCTACAGCCACGAACCGAGAATCGGCTCGGCGGCCTCGAGATACTCGGCGCACAGCTGGAGCTGGATCGAGATGCGGTGCTTGTCGGGTGTTTCGCGACGCACTTCGTCCAGGAATCCGAAAAGGGCGGCGGATGCGGTCTGGTCCTCCGCAACCTTAACCGAGATCGGCCTGCAGCCCAGTGCGACCTCAGCGGCTCGCTGGCGCTGCTCGAAGCTCTCCATCACCTCGGCCTCGGTGATGCCGATGCGCGTCACGCAGAAGAAATCGGGCTTGCCACCGCGTTCGAGCAGCCGCGTGTAGCCGATGACGCGGCTTCGCAACCCGGCTCCTTCTGGCAGCGCGCACTCCTCGCGAAGCTCCCTCTCGGCTGCGCGGATGACGAGGTTCTGCAGCGTGTTCGCATCTGGAGACGCCTTCAGCTTCGTGAAGTCGGAGTATTCGACCGATCCCGATCCCGAAGGCGCCAGCCTGTTGGCGTTGGCCATCGACTGGCCTCCCTGCGTGCCGACGAGCAGATAGCCGTCCGATGTGATGGCGATCGTCGACGACCCCATGAAGTTCGCGCAACGGCTCGCCCACAGCCCGACCATGCAGTCGCCATCATCGAGCAGAAGCCTCTCGCCGAGGAAGTTGTCCTCGAGGGAGTCGGTGTTCGACACGCGCTTGTAGACGATCTCGTGCGTGCACTGGCCGTCGAAGTACCTCGTCTTCTGAACAATCGTCGAATCCCACGAGTCGACGAGGAGATCGCTGCCGAGGCGCGTGAGCTTGCCGTTGAAGAAGCGGCGGTTCTTCGAGCCCTGCAGCATGCGCTTGATGATGCCGGATGCCAGAGGCCGAACCTCGTCGGGCAGACTGAACGCGGGCTTCTTCTCCGTCAGGGGAAGCGCCTTGTCCGCATCGACCGAACCCTCGAGGAGCATGGCGTTGACCTGGAGGCTGTCGACGTGCCATTCGGTGGTGCCGCAGTCGTCGTAGGGCCGCTTGCGGTATCCCGACTCCTCGTACTCGGGCGAGAGCGAGAGGCGGTCGATGACGCCGTCGTGGTACATCCTGCTGGTGTTGATGATGTGGCTGACGTTGTTCCGGCGGATCGTCAGGATCTCGTTGAGCGCAGGCACGATGATCGCCAAGATACCGATGAAGATGATCGGAGCACCCATTCCGAACACGGAGTCGCCGATGCTCGTGATGATCTCGAACGCGACGATGGCGGCACCGATGATGACGCTCACGAGCTGCGCGGCGTTGAGGCGCGCGGACATGGTGATGCTCTGGACGCGGCAGAGCGTCCGGAAGAACCAGTTGACCAATCGCTCGTTCGGCTTGCGCATCTACGCCTTCTTCACTCGCATCGTGCTTCCCGCCATCAACCCTTAGACCAGCAGGTTCTCCTCCTCGCCGCCGGCGAAGGGTTCGTCGTACCAGAAATCCTCCGGAGAGCCTGCGTTGCCGTAGGGGACGATAGCGGAATAGGCGCTTGCGGAACCACGTTCGCCGAACTCGACGACGAGGGCGTTGTTGGCAAGCTGGTCGCCGTCCTGGAAGAAGCCGTCATAGTAGAGCGCATAGCACTGCGTGTGCTCATCCCCGAACTCCTGCACGGCAGCGCGTGCTTGAAGCAGGCAGACATCGAGTCCGTCGTCCTCGAACGTGAAGGACTCGCGCTCGCCATGGTGGCTGAGCAGCAAGAGCGTGGGCCAGATACCCTCGCCCTCGGCAAGCTTGTCGAGGGCATCGCCTATCGCATCACACGTGAGGGCATCGAGCTCCTCGCTGATGGGGTCGGGCTGAACGTCAGCGTTGTTCGACATGATGGCTCTCTTTTCTCGCTCTCATCGACGGTTCGACAGCCGTGAGATTATTCCTCCACGGGCTGGAGCTCGCCATCGAGCGCCGCGCGGAGCCCGATCGTCAGCTGGTCTGCACAGGAGGTGGGTCGGGGCCCGCAGGTGTTTCCCGCGAGAATCTCGATGATTTCCTCGGCGTCCCTTCCCTCGAGGAGCTTGCTGATGGCTTTCAGGTTGCCGGAGCAGCCGCCGCGGGAAGACAGATTCGAGATCTTTCCGTCGCTGCTCAGGTCGAACTCCATGATTCTCGGACACACGCCCTTGGGAACGAATCTGTAATGCATGGTCGCGCCTCTTCTCTCACGCCTCTGTTATTCCTCGAGCCTATGGTAAACCAGATTTTCCGCCTGAACGCGCGAGGTGCTCCAAAATACACCCTTGACGGTAGACATTCAGTGCTCTAGGATGGTCTCCCCGGTTCGAGCAGCCGGTTCAATAAATTCAATCAGTCATTCGAATTCAAGTCATTCATGGGTTGGGAGACGTATGCCCTCATGCGGCATGCGCCTTGCCGGTCCTTGCTCTCGTTCGGCGTGCGATGGGATACGTGCGCCCTGGGACACGACGCACCTTGACAACCGCATAGCGCACAAGCACCGAGAACGCGGAGCCGGAGCCGCGTAGAGTCCCCTGGCAGCCAAGCTAGCGAGCTGATACGCGAAGGGCGCCGCACCCGTGGCGACAAACAAATCAAAGGAGGATCGCCCTCGAGGATCGCCTTCTTTTGACTCATCGACTCACCCTCTATCGAAAGGAGGTTCCATGAATGCAAATTACGACAACCTCTCGTTCGGCGTGACGCTCGGCTTCGATAACGGGAGCTGGGTGTTCCAGTTCAACGAGGATCGCTTCCGCCACACGGCCATCATCGGCCGGACGGGTAGCGGCAAATCAAACCACATCCTGCAGATGGAGCGCGAGGATATACGCAACGGTGCGGGAATCGCCATCATCGCAGCGCACGAGGAGGATGCCCTCTATCCGCTCATGTGCGTTCCCGAAGAGCGAATGGGCGACGTCATCATCGTCGACCCGACGAACACGCGCTTTCTCCCCTGCATGAACCCGCTCGATGTCGACGACAGCGATGAGGCAGCTGTCTCGAAGGCGATCGACGACACTGTCGAGCTGCTAAAGTGCCAGTGTCAAAGCGACTGGGCCGGTCCGCGCTTCGCCCACCTCGCGCGCCTCGCGCTCGAGATCATGTTCGCACCGGGTTACGGCGGAAAGCGAGGCATCGAGGTGATCGAGAGGCTGTACACGAACTCCGACTATGCCCACGAAGCGACTCGCGAGATCACCGACATGCACCTGCTCGACCAATGGTGCAACGAGCTGCGCAACCGCGACACGACCGACCACACCGACATGGTGCAATGGTTCCTCTCGAAGCTGAAGCCCTTCACGAGCGATCGTGTGCTTCGCAACATCTTCGCGCCAGACAAGAAAACCGTCGACATCAAATCGATCGTCGACGAGGGGAAGATCCTCGTCGCCGTCATCCCCGAGAGCCGTATCGGCCATGACGCGGCCTTCATCCTTCGCAAGTGGCTGCTGATGCAGCTCGAAGACGCGATAATGCAGCGACGCGCAGCGGTGGATAGCGGACCCTACGGCATATGCGGGGGTATCGTCGAGAGCCGAGAGCTGGACCCGTTCTTCGTGTACGTCGACGAATTCGGCGAGCACGCGAGCCGCGAGTTCGCCGCGCTGTTGGCGGAGTCGCGCAAGTACCGCGTGGGGTTCACCCTCGCCTTCCAGAACCTCGAGCAGCTACGCGTGATCGACCCTCGAACCGGCAGCAAGACCGACGAGCTCCTCGATGCGTTCTTCGGAAACATCGGGACCATCGTTTGCTACCCCGTCGGCATCCGCGACGCATCCTCCCTTGTCAGGCAGATGGGCGTCATGGAACTGCAGTTACTCGGCATCGAGCGCTATCGGCCCCTTGCGAGAGTCTGCCAGGACAACGACATGAGGATATTCTCCCTCGATGTGGAGGAGAAGCCCGCGCCGGATAATCCGTCCCTTCCCGAAGAACTCGCCGAGGAGCAGATCATCCACAACCGATGGTGGCCCGTCCGCAAGGACAAGCGGCTGGGGAGGGCGGCGTAGCCTCGGAGTGGAACGAAGGGGGTGTCTTTTTCCGCTACTCGCCGGGGATGGTTATCTCGGGGGTGAGCTCGCCGGAGACCGCGTTCATCATCTCGGTGAACTTCTCCACGTCCTCCTCGGGATAACGCTGCCTCAGACGTTCGACGATGTCGAACACGTAGCCGTTGTAGATGGCGAAGTAGTCCATGAAGCGGTCCGTGACGTGCAGGTGGTACTCTCGCTTGTCCTCCTCGTCGCGTTCCTTGACGAGGTAGCCCTTCTTCACGAGGTTGTTGACCTTGTATGCCGCGTTTTGCGGAGAAATCTGCACGTAGCTGGCGAACTCGCCGATGGTCGGGTTGCCAAGCGAGAAAACGGCTTCCATGCAATATGCCTCGTCGGCGGAGAGCGTGGAGCGACGATCCGCGAAATTCTTCATGACGCGTTGGTAGAAGCTCAACTTGAGCTTGAGGTTGACGTAGATGAACGCCTCCTCAAGCGACCCGGCGGCAGACTCGCCCGTGCGCAGCGCGCGAGCGTAGGCGACCATGTTGGCCAGAGTGCGGTAGCGGTTCGGGTCGGCGGCGCTGGCGCTGCCCTCCACCTGAAGATCCTTGCCCACGGCTACTCTCCAATCGCGAACGTCAGTTCCGCGACGCAGGCGACCTTGCCATCGACGGTCGCCTTCGCCGTGCCATATCCCAGCGGACCGCGCTGCTCGGTGAGCTCGCAGTGGAGCTCGAGCACGTCGCCGGGCGTGACCTGATACTTGAAGCGGCATTTCTTCACGCCACCGAAGAACGCGAGCTTGCCCTTGTTCTCGGGAAGGCTCAACGCCGCGATGGCGCCGACCTGGGCGAGTGCCTCGAGGATGAGCACTCCGGGCATCACGTGATGCTCGGGGAAATGCCCGCAGAAGAACTGCTCGTTGGCGGAGACGCATTTGATGCCATGCGCCCACTGCCCCGGCTCGTAATCGGTGATGCGATCGACGAGCTGGAAGGGGAAGCGATGCGGGATGATCTCCTGGATCTGGTTCGAGTTCAACACGCGTGGCTCGCGCGCGGCCTCGGCTGCGGTGTCCGTGCTCATCATGGTCTCCTAGTCCTCATAGCGCTTCAGCACGATCGATGCATTGTGACCGCCGAATCCCAGCGAGTCGGAAAGCACGTAGCGCAGGTCTGCCTCCCGCGCCTCGTTGGCGACGATGTTCACATCGCACTCCGGATCGGGGGTGCGGTAGTTGATGGTGGGCGGAACGATGCCGTCGCGAATCGCCAGGGCGGAGAAGATCGCCTCGACGGCGCCCGTGCCGCCGAGCATATGCCCCGTCATGGACTTCGTGCTGCTCACGAGCGGGGTGTCGTCGCCGAACACCGCATGGATGGCGGTCGACTCGGTCTTCTCGTTCATGGGCGTCGATGTGCCATGGGCGTTGATGTGGTCGATGTCGGAAGGCTCGATGCCCGCATCGATGATGGCGTTGCGCATCGAGGCGGCCGCGCCCTCGCCATCGGGACTCGGGGCGGTGATGTGGTAGGCGTCGCACGTGTAGCCGTAGCCCACGACCTCACCGAGGATCTGCGCGCCGCGCGCCTTCGCATGCTCCAGCTCCTCGAGCACGAGGATGCCCGCGCCCTCGGCGATGACGAAACCCTCGCGTTCCGCATCGAAGGGGATGGACGCCTTGTCGACGTCGTTGGTTTCGGAAAGGGCCCTCATGACGGTGAACCCGCCGACGCCAAGCGGCGTGATGCACGACTCGGCACCTCCGGCCAGCACGACATCGAGATAGCCGTGGCGGATGGCCCTCATGGCCTCGCCAATCGCGTTCGTGCCACCCGCGCAGGCGGAGACGACGCACGTGCACTCGCCCTTGAAGCCCTGGGCGATGGCGACGTTGCCGGCGGCGCTGTTCGTGATGCTCGCGGGAATGTAGTGGGGGCTCACGCGATCGAAGCCTTTGGCGTTGCCACGATCGCGGTTGCGCTCGATGCGCTCGAGACTGCCGATGCCCGACGAGATGGTGACGCCGCAGCGATACGGATCCTCGTTCTCGATCGCCAGGCCGCTTTGCGCGATGGCCTCCTGCGATGCGATGAGCGCGAAGTGGGTGAAGCGCTCGAGCTTACGAGCCTCCTGCTTGTCGAGGAACTTGGAGACGTCGAGGTCCTTCACCTCTCCGGCGATCTTGACCTTCATATCGCTCGTGTCGTACTGCGTGATGGGGCCGATACCGTTCACGCCGCGCTTGGCGGCATCCCAGCTCTCCTCCACCGTGTTCCCCAGCGGGGTGATGGCGCCCATTCCGGTGATGATAACTCGTCTGTTCATAATCTGTTCTCCCTCATACGAGGCACTCATACACTACCTGCCCAGCTGCTCCTCCTACCGGGGCAGCCTGCTCTTCCGCACTTGTGTTCCTACATCACGATCCCGCCATCGACGCAGATGACCTGGCCGGTCACATAGCCCGCATCATCACCTGCCAAGAACGCGACCACCTTGGCGACGTCCTCGGGCTGGCCGAGACGCTTGAGCGCGATCTGGTCTGCGAAGGCGACGGCCGCCTCCTGGGGGAGATCCTTCGTCATGTCGGTCTCAATGTAGCCGGGGGCCACTGCATTGACACGCACACCGCGGCTGCCGAGCTCTTTTGCCGCCGATTTCGTCATGGCGACGACGCCCGCCTTGCTAGCGGAGTAGTTCACCTGGCCGGCGTTGCCCGTGAGGCCGACGATGCTCGCAACGTTGACGATCGAGCCACCGCGGGCCTTGAGCATGATGCGGCTCACATGCTTCATGCAGTTGAACGCACCGTTCATGTTGGTGCGGATAACGGCGTCGAAGTCCTCGGGCGACATCTTCATCATGAGCCCGTCGCGCGTGATGCCGGCGTTGTTGACGAGCACGTCGATGCGCCCGTACTTGATCATCGCAGCATCGATGAGCCCCTTCGCCTCATCGTGGTCGCTCACGTCTGCCTTGACGGCGATCGACTCCACGCCGAGCTCGGCGCAATCGGTTGCCGTCTGCGCGGCAGCATCCGAGGAGTACGCGTAGTTCACGACCACGTTGTAGCCGCGACGTGCAAGCTCGAGGCACACGGCACGACCGATGCCACGGCCGCCGCCGGTGACAACGGCGACGGGATTGGGGCTGATGACCTTGTCCTTAGCCACAGAGGGCCTCCTTCGTCTTCTCGAAGCTCTCGACATCGAAAACCGCGAGGGTCTCGATGGCCTTGTCCACCTTGGCAACGAATTTGGAAAGCGACTTGCCGCAGCCGATCTCGACCGCGGTCATGATGCCGTCGGCCGCCATGCGGCGGGCGCAATCGTCGAAGTGGATGGGGCTCTGCACCTGCTCGACGAGCATCTCGGCGATGGTGCGTCCCTCGGCGAGCGGAGCCGCCGTGGTATTGAACAGCACGGGAATCTTCAGCGCGCCAAACTCGATATCCTCGAAAACGGCGGCGAGGTCCTCGCCTGCAGGCTGCATGAACTTCGTGTGGAACGGACCGCTCACCGCCAGCGGGATGCAACGCTTGGCTCCGAGCTCCTTGGCGACCTCGCAGGCGCGCTCGACCGCAAGACGCTCGCCGGAAACGACGATCTGCCCCGGGCAGTTGAAGTTCGTGGGCGCTGCATAGCCGACACCCTCGTCCGCGACCTTATCGCATGCGGCGATGACGCCGTCCGCATCGAGCCCGAGCACGGCTGCCATGCCGCAGTCGATGCCCTCGGCAGCCTCGGCCATGACCTCGCCGCGGAACGCCGCGAGCTCCACCGCATCGCGGGTGCCGAGCGCACCGGCAACGGAAAGCGCCGCATACTCGCCGAGAGACAGGCCGTAGGCCATCGCGGGCTCGATGCCGGCATCTGCCAGCAGGGCCGCGATGGAGAGCTCGAGCGCGACCATGCACGGCTGCGTGTTACGCGTATCGGCCAGATCCTCCTCGGTGCCCTCGAAACACAGCTCCTGGTAGCGGCCGATCGGGTCGATCGCGTCGAAAGCCGCGCGGAACACCGGGTAGGCGTCGTAGAAATCCTTGCCCATGCCGGGTGCCTGCGCACCCTGCCCATCGAATATGAATGCGAGCTTGTTCATGTGAATCATCCCCTATCCAAGCACGATGCCCGCGCGCTCGTCGAGCTGCGCGATTGCGGCACGTGCCTGCCCATACAGATCCTCGAAGATAGCCGCGAGCGGCCTGACTTCCTTGAGCTGCCCGGCGACCTGGCCGGCGATGAGCGAGCCGTCGCGCGTGTCGCCTTCGTAGACGGCCCTGCGCAGCGCACCGATCATGAAGTGGCCGAGGTCCTCGCGGGTCGCGCCCGTCTTCTCCTCCTTGAGGTAAGCGCGCGACATGTGGTTCTTGAGCTGGCGCACCGGCGAGCCCGCGAAACGCCCGGTCACGAGCGTGTCCGTGTCGGACGCTTCGATGATTGCCTGCTTGTAGTTGTCGTGGATGGGACACTCCTCCGAGACGAGGAGGCACGTGCCCACCTGGGCGCCGCATGCGCCGAGCGCGAGCGCGGCGATGAACTGCGCGCCGCTCGCGATGCCACCGGCTGCGACGACGGGCACATCGGGGCCGAGGCCGGCGACGACCTGCGGCACAAGCGCCATCGTGGTCATCTCGCCCACATGGCCGCCGCTCTCGGTGCCCTCTGCGATGACACCGTCGACACCGGACTTGACCATGCGCTGCGCGAGCGCGGTGGAGGGGACGACCGGGAACACGAGGCTGCCGGCATCCTTCCACATCTCAACGTACTTGGCCGGGTTGCCCGCACCCGTCGTGATGAACGGGATGCGCTCGGCTGCGATCAGCTCGGCGACCTCGTCGACCTGCGGGTGCTTCAGCATCAGGTTGATGCCGAACGGCTTGTCCGTGATCGAGCGCGCAACGGAAATCTGCTCGCGCAGCCCATCGACGTCGAAGCCGCCGGACGCGATAACGCCCATGGCCCCAGCCTCGGAAACGGCAGCCGCGAAGGCCCCGTTGGAGATATTGGCCATACCGCCCTGGATGAAGGGGTACTTGATATCAAGCAGGTTTGCCAAAGACTTGAAACCCATCGCTTCTCCTTACCACTCGAGGAGCATTCCCTCGTACACGAGTCCGGCACCGAAGCAGACGAAGATGATCTTGTCTCCGCGCTTGAGGATGCCCTGCTCGTTGGCCTCTGCCGTGGCGATCGCCGAGGAAGCTGCCGAGGTGTTGCCGTACTTCTGCACGTTCAGGAAGAACTTGGACGGGTCGATGCCCATCTTCTCGTAGACGTACTTGATGATGCGCAGGTTCGCCTGATGGCAGATGAAGTGATCGATGTCGTCGAGCGTGAGGCCGGACTGGTCGAGCAGGTCATTGATGGCATCGCGCATCGCCTTGACCGCGAACTTGAACACGGCCTGACCGTCCATGCGGATGACGTGGTGGTCCGCACCTGCGCGGGGGCTCGTCTTGACCTGGATGGCCTCGATGCCCTTGCGCGTGCCGCCCGTGAAGTAGATGGGCGCGTCGGAGCTGAGATCGACGACCGTCGCTCCGGCACCATCGCCGAAGAGCACGCATGTGCCACGGTCGGTCCAGTCGGTGAAGTCGGAGCTCCACTCGCTCGCGACGACGAGAGCCTTCTTGCCCGGGTTCTGCAGCAGGATGCCGCGGGCCACGAGCAGACCGACGAGAAAGCCGGGGCACGCGCCGTTCACGTCGAAGGAGATGACGTGCTCGGGAAGGTCGAGCATGTCGTGCACCGCGCACGAGACTGCCGGCGAGAACGTGTCGGGCGAGAACGTCGCCAGGATGAGGCAGCAGAGGTCATTCGGGTCGATGTTGCCGTTGGCAAGCGCCTGCTTGCACGCCTCGGCGGCCATCTCGCCGCAGTTCTTATCCTCGCTGATGCGGCGCTCCTCGATACCCGTGCGGGAGACGATCCACTCGTTGTTCGTCTCGACGATCTTGGAGAGATCCTCGTTGGTGACGACCTTGTCGGGCAGGTACTTGCCCGTCGAGATGATATGCAGTGCGTTCACTAGTTCTCCTCACTTTTCAACTCGATGCAATTTCCCATCGCGCGGAATTTCTCGTAACGCATGTTCGCCAGCTCGGTCCCGTCGAGGGGAGCAAGGCGCAAGAGCTCGTCTGCAATCGCCGCGTCGATTCGCGCGACCAGCTCGGGAGCGGGGATGGACAGGGGCTCATCGCCCTCGGGAATCACCATGTCCGCAACGCCGAATGAGGCGATGTCGGCGGCGGTGAGTTTCATGACGGAAGCAGCCTCCTTGGCACGCGACGCGTCCTTCCACAGGATGGCCGCGAAGCCCTCGGGCGAGAGGATGGAGTAGATGGCGTTCTCGAGCATGATGACGGAGTTCGCAACGCCGAGCGCCAGCGCACCGCCGCTGCCGCCCTCGCCGATGATCAGGGCGATGACGGGAACCTTGAGAGTGCTGAACAGCTCGATCGAGCGGGCGATCGCCTCGCCCTGGCCCTTCTCCTCCGCCTCGATGCCCGGGTAGGCTCCGGGAGTGTCGATGATCGTGATGACGGGTCGCCCGAACTTCTCCGCCTGGCGCGCGAGGCGCTGGGCCTTGCGATAGCCCTGCGGGTTGGGCATGCCGAAGTTGTAGCGCAGGTTATCCTCGAGCGTCTTGCCCTTGCACTGCGCGATGACGGTCACGGGAACGTCGCGGAAGTAGGCGACGCCGCCCTTGATGCTCTGGTCGTCCGCATCGAGGCGATCGCCGTGCATCTCCGTGAAGTTCGAGAACAGGGCCTCGATGAGATAGTCCGCGTTCGGCCGCTCCGGTGAGCGGGCGAGCTCGACGCGCTTGTGCGCCGGCGTCGCCACCTGCGTGAGCAAATCTCGCAGGGGATGGGCCTTCTTGGCCTGAGCCTGCGAGGAGGCCTCCTGCATGACGGCGGCGACTTCCGCATCTTGCTCGTGCCAGGCAGCACCCATGCCGCCCGGAGCCGCATCCTCGGCACCCTCCGCTGTGTCCTCCTCGGAGACGGGCTCGGCGATCGGCTTGCGGACGTGCTGGCGCAGGAGCGCCTGGAGCTTCTCCCTGAGCTCTCGCCTGGGAACGATGCTGTCGATGAATCCGTGCTCGAGCAGGTATTCCGAGCGCTGGAAGCCCTCGGGCAGCTGCTGCTTGATGGTTTGCTCGATGACGCGGGGACCGGCGAAGCCGATAAGCGCACCCGGCTCGGCGAGGATGATGTCACCGAGGCTCGCGAAGCTCGCGGTGACACCTCCCGTCGTGGGGTTCGTGAGCACGGAGATGTACAGCAGCCCGGCCTCATCGTGGCGCGCGATCGCCGCCGAGGTCTTCGCCATCTGCATGAGGGACATGATGCCCTCTTGCATGCGGGCGCCACCGCTTGCGCTGAAGATGATGAGGGGGAGCCGCTGCTCCGTCGCGTACTCGATGGCGCGAGTGACGCGCTCGCCGACGGCGACGCCCATGCTTCCCATCATGAAGTAGCTGTCGAGGACGACGAGGACGCACTTGCAACCGCCGATGGTTCCCACGGCGCATCGCAGCGCCTCGCTCAGATGGGTCGTGGCACGGCTCGCCTCGAGTTTCTTGGCGTAGCCGGGAAATTTAAGCGGATTGTCGCCCACCAGATTGGAGTCCAGCTCCCGATATGATGCGGCCTTGCCGTCATCGAGGAGCATGTAGAGGCGGTCGCGGGCGATCATCCGGAAGTGGTGACCGCAATCCGGGCAGAGGCTGAGATTGTCCTCGAGCTCTGCCGGGGTGCAGACGCGCCCGCAGTCCGGGCACGTGGAGTTCAGGCTCTCGATCTTAGCCTTGCGCTCCGCTTCCTGCACGACGCGAGGCTTCAGTTGCTTGATCGCCTGAAGGAACTCGCGTCGGCCGGCGAATGGATTCGTTGGGTTGGCCATGGGCTACTCGCCCCTTCCCTGCGCCTCAATCTCGCTCACGCGCTGGCCGAGCTCGAGCAGCTCGTCCAGGCACTCCTCGATGAAGCTCGTCGTGTAGCTCCCCTTGAGGAACTTGCCGTGGAACAAGATGAAGAGCTCGAATTCGATGTTGGTGTCGACTCCCGAGATGACCGTCTCCTCGAGGCAGCGGCGCATCTTGCGCACGGCTTCGAGGCGGGTGGGCGCCCATACGACGATCTTCGCGATGAGGGAGTCGTAGAACGGGCTCACCTCGCAACCCGTGTAGAGCGCCGAGTCGACGCGTGCGCCATTGCCCGAGGGCAGGTGCATCATGTCGACGGTGCCAGGGCACGGTGCGAAGTCACGCGAGGGATCCTCGGCGTTGACGCGGCACTCGATTGCATGACCCGACGGCTTGAGGTCCTCCTGCGCGAAGCTCAGGGGCAGCCCCTCTGCGACGCGGATCTGCTCGCGGATGAGGTCGACGCGGTAGAGCATCTCGGTGATGGGGTGCTCAACCTGGATGCGCGTGTTCATCTCGATGAAGTAGTAGTGGCCCTGCTCGTCCATGACGAACTCGACCGTCCCCGCGTTCACATAGCCTGCTGCGCGGGCCGCGCGCACGGCCACCTCGCCCATCTCGGCGCGAAGCGCGGGCGTGAGGCGCGAGCAGGGGGTTTCCTCGATCATCTTCTGGTTCTTGCGCTGGATCGAGCAATCGCGCTCGCCGAGGTGGACGACATTGCCGCGCGTGTCGGCGAACACCTGGATCTCGACGTGCTTGGGATTGACGATCAGCTTCTCGACGTACAAGTCGCCGTTGCCGAAACACGCCAGGGCCTCCGCGCGGGCCTGCTCGAACATGGCCGGCAGCTTCTCGGCGCTCTCGACGCGGCGCATGCCGCGACCGCCGCCGCCTGCGGATGCCTTCACCAGCACAGGATAGCCGATGCGCTCGGCAACGACCGCGGCCTCGTCAGCGTTCGCGACGACTCCATCGGAGCCGGGAACGACGGGCACGTCGTTTTGCATCATGAGCTCGCGGGCGGCCGCCTTGACGCCCATCTTCTCGATGACGTCGGCGGGGGGCCCGATGAACTTGATGCCGTATTCCTCGCACTTGCGCGCAAAGTCAGCGTTCTCGGAGAGAAAGCCGTATCCGGGATGAATGGCGTCGCATCCCGTGGCGAGCGCCGCCGAGATGATCGCGTCGACGTTGAGGTAGCTCTTGGCCGCCGGCGCGTCGCCGATGCAGACGGACGCCGTCGCAAAGGGCACGTAGAGCGCGTGCTCGTCTGCGGTCGAATACACCGCGACGCATTCGACGTCCATATCGATGCAACATTGGATGATTCTCTGGGCGATTTCGCCCCGGTTGGCAACCAGCACGCGCTTGAACACGTTAGTCCGCCTCGATCTCCATGAGCAGGTCGTCGTAGCCGACGGTCTCCGCGTTCTGGACGGCGATCCAGCGCACGGTTCCCGCCTTCGGAGCCTTGACGTCGTTCATCATCTTCATGGCCTCGATGATGCAGAGGACGTCGCCCTCCTCGACGTGCTGTCCTTGGCGCACAAACGGCTCCTCGCCGGGCGAGGGCGCCTCGTAGAACACGCCGACCAGCGGAGATTTCACGCGGTAGACGTGCTCATCGGAGGCCTCTGCCTGCTTGTTGTCGGAAAGGGTGTCCGCGGCTGCGGGAACGGGAACCTGCACGACAGCAGATTCCACGGCAGCCTTGCCCACCGGTTTCTTCATCTTGATACGGGTTTCTCCGTCCTCCACCTCGAGGAACGAAAGAGGAGACCCGTAAAACTCCCGCATGATGCCGCGGAGTTCGTCATGATTCATACCTTGCCTACCTGCCTGGCCGGTCAGGAAGGTCCGTGGCCGAAACGGCGCGGATCTTACTGATGATCCTCGATGTAGTTGACGATGTCGGCCACCGTCTTCATCTCCTGCATGTCCTCGTCCGGGATGGAGATATCGAAGGTATCCTCGAAAGCCATGTTGAGCTCGACGGCATCCAGGGAGTCGGCGCCGAGATCGTCGGCGAGATGAGTCTCCATGGTAACCTCGTCAGCATCGCAGCTGATGGTCTCGACGATGACGTCACGAACCTGCTCGAAAATCATTTGTGCTCCTTTTCCCTTTCAGGAGATCGGTTACAGGACCATTAAAAAATAGTAAAACTTTTTTTAATGTCTTGGTGCATGATAGGCAACACGCCCTCTCTTTTCAAGCTGTCGGGGAATTTGCATAGCAAACGGCACATAACCTGCACAAACGGAAAGGCGCCGCGCATCGTCGCGTGCATTTTCTTTGCTTCATTTACAATTGGCATGTAAACGCACTCTTAAAACAGACTCGGTGTTGCTCATGGTTCATCATCTTCTTGGTCGTTATGACCGCTTGGCAGCCCTCGCCGCCATCGTCGCCTCATCGCTCGCCCTCGTGCTGATTTGCTCGGGTTGCGGGAAGGCTTCTATCAAAGACACCTCCGTCCTCGATTCCTCTCCCTCGTCGAGCGCTGCTCCGGCCGAGGAGCCTACCACCCAAAAAGAGAATGCTCCTGCTGCCAAGCCCCCGACCAATCTGGCTTGGCGTGATGAGGACTTCGCGGTCGACCCCGACCGCGCCACCGATTGGGACTATGAGGGCACCGACGAGAAGGTCGTGTACCTGACCATCGACGACGGGCCCTCCGACAAGACGCAGGAGGTTCTCGACATACTCGACCGCTACGGGGTCAAGGCCACGTTCTTCGTCACAGGGCAGGATCCGGATTATTTCCCGATGATCAAGGAGGCCTATTCGCGCGGCCATACCATCGGACTGCACACGTACACGCACGATTACGAGACGATCTACGAATCCGAGCAGGCGTATTTCGACGATCTCGATGCCATCGGCGCTGCGGTCGAGGAGCAGATAGGCTACGTGCCGTGCTTCATCCGCTTCCCCGGCGGGTCGTCGAACTCCGTCTCGGCCAACTACTGCGAGGGCATCATGAGCGCGCTCGTCAACGACGTACAGCTGCGCGGCTACCAGTACTACGACTGGAACATGTCGGTTGGCGACGGCTCGGAGCACACAGCAGAGGAGATCGCCGGATACGGCACCGAGGAAAGCGATGCAGACAACATCGTGCTTCTCTGCCACGACTCGGCTCCGAAGCAGACGACCGTCGATGCCCTGCCAGAGATCATCGAGCATTGGCAGGGCCTGGGCTACACCTTCAAGGCCATCGACCGGACGACCTACGTTCCCCACCACAGCGTGAACAACTAACATACGAGCTAAATGAGTCGAGGATGCTTCCACAGACTAATTGAAAGAGGGATTTCTTATGAACGTCATCGCCGTCTTATTCGAAGGATTCGAAACGCTCGACATGTTCGGGCCCGTGGAGATGCTCGGTGCATCGGGCGAGTTCGAGGTGCGGTTCTTCTCGCCAGAGGGCGGCGTCGTCACGAGCTACCAGGGCGTGCCCGTTCTGACCGAACGGCTCGATGCCGTCGACGCGCCCGAGGTTCTGCTCCTGCCGGGAGGCATGGGCGTCTACACGATGCTTGAGGACGATGCCTTCATAGCGCGTATCGCGGAGCTGGCGGAAAAGGCCCGCTACGTGCTGTCGGTGTGCAACGGAGCGTTCATCTATGCGAAGGCTGGCGTGCTCGATGGGAAGCGGGCGACGACGTTCAAGGGGCGCATCGACAAGGCGGAGGCCGACTACCCCGACGTGAAATGGGAGCGGAGCGCCCGCTGGACGGTCGACGGCAACCTGTACGTCTCCTCCGGCGTCTCGGCGGGAACGGACATGGCCCTCGGCTTCATCGCCGATGTTTGCGGTCACGAGCTGGCAGAGAAGACCGCGCGGTATGCGGAGTACGTCTGGAACCAGGATCCGGAGAACGACCCGTTCGCGCGCTAGCTGGGACAAGAATCTCACACGACGCGTAGCAATGGCAGATGGACAAGCAGGTCCTGACGAAAGGGAGACACCATGGACTTCAGCGATCTGAGCCCGGAGCTGCAGGAGAAGGCGCGGAACTGCACCACTCCCGAAGAGCTGTTGGAGCTTGCCAAGAACGAAGGCTACGAGCTCTCCGATGAAGACCTCGAGGCCGTGGCGGGCGGCAGGAAATGGAATTGCCTGAGCGACTGCGAATTCCACACCGCACCCTGCAACGACCACTGCTCCTCGGTGATGTTCTAGGACAGGCATCCGTTAATCTATGCGACAAACACGGTTGCCGTCATTGTCACCTCCACACGTGACGATCACGGTGACCGCCGTTGTCACGTCGCAGGCTTGCTATGACCTGTGCGTGTTGATCAGCCACTGCTCGTAGGCAGCCTGGAAGACCTTCTTCGTTCGACGCTTCTTGGGTGACCCATCCTTGTTGACGTCGGCAGCGACCGCAGCCGCGAACTCCTCTGATGTCTCGAAGGCGGAGGTGTCGAACGCACCTGTCTGAATGCGATCCCAGACAGCATCGATAAGTCTCGAGAGATGCTCGATCTTCGAGCGCTCGATCGTCGCGCGGACGGGCTCGTGGATGGCTCCCTCAGCGCCTTTCTCGGGTTCGACATAGTAGTCGACGCCACTGACGACCGTGTATCCAGCATACTCGGGCGAGTTCTCGATGAGCAGCTTGTAGAACTGGAGCTGGCGCTCATACCCGATATCCGGGCTGCCCGTCGGATAGTTGAACCCGGTCTTGTAGTCTGCGACGTCGATCGTGCGGGCATCGTCATCGATGAGCAGCAGGTCGCATTTGCCCTGCAGCGGAACCCCGCTCGGGGAGAGAGCGTGGATATCCGCCTCCGTCACCACGCGTCGGTTCAACCCGCCGATGAACCAGGGAACGAACGACTCGACGACGCGGTCGAAGCGCCTGGAGTACGCCTCGGTCTCCTCTTCCGTGTAGTCCATCCAGGAGATGATGCTCCTGAACCGAGCCGCGAGTTCGTCGGGGTCGGCGCTGCCTCCCCGCACGTGGTTGACGTAGTCCTCGAGATACGCGTGAACATTCGTGCCGAACTCCATGTTGATGTTCGGCGGCTGCGGCAGCCTGATCATGCGCTTGCCGGGGAACGCCGTGCTGTTCGCACACCCCTCCTCGTATGCAACGAAGTCGTTGAGCGCGCTTGCCGAAAGCTCCATCTTGCTCAGGTCGGGAGCAAGCAGCGATACGAGCTCCGGGGTATCGAGCTCGAAGAACGACGTCCAGTCGATCTGGATGATCTGGCGCAGCTCATCGGCATTCACCTGCGCGGGCTCCTCGCCCACGAAGCCCTGGAGCTCGCGGACGATGTTGTTCTTGGCGTGGTACACCTCGAGCAGGCGCTTGGCTCGCGTCACCGCGACGAAGAGCAGGCGGCGCGCATCGTCTTCGTCCTTCGTGTCACCGATGAGCATGTTCGACGCGAAGAAGCTCGTGCCGGCGGCTCCGCGGTGCCACGTGTCATCATCGGCATCGAGCAAGTAGACGAGGTCGTACTCGAGGCCCTTCGAGCCATGTGCCGAGACGAGCTTGACCGCATCTTCGCGGCCGAGCGCGATCGAGGCATCGATCGTCTCCTTGAAACGCGCGGCCTCATCCATGCGGTCGACGACATCCGGCAGGCGCATCGCTCGATCGAGCTTGCGCCCTCCCGTGAGCTCTCCCTGCACGAAAGCGAGGATGGCGCGGATGCCGGCATTGAACTCGGCGAGCTTGAGCGGGTCGGACTCGGACTGCTCGCGATAATAGGCCTCGATCGGCCTGCTCATCTTGAAGATCAACTCGCGCACAGGTGACGACCAGGCGGCGCCAGCCCAATCGACGATGCGCTCGTGCAGCTGCTCGAGGCGACCGTCGCCGCAGTCCTCGAACGCGCGCAGCCAGCGGCGATGATGGTTGCGCTTCGCGTGCAGCGAGAAACGCACGCACGCCTCATGGTCGACGCCGACTTCCGCAGAGGAGACGATCTGGGGGAGCTGGGCCTCGGCATAGCTCTCCCTTCCCCTCGCCAGCTCGACCACGCAGCGCATGAGGGCAAGGAGGGTTTGCATCGTCTCCATCTCGAACACGTTCGATGTATGCCGGTAGGAGAACGGGATGTTGTACTCGTGCAGGTAGGGAATGAGCGCGCCAAGGGACTTGTGCTTGGGCGAGATGATGGCGATGGCCTCCTCGGGCTTGTCGCATGCACCGATGAATCCGGCGTCGATGCGCTCCCGGATATCGCGGGCAATCGCGGAGAGCTCGATGTCCTGCGAGTCGAAGACGCGGGCGGTGAACTCCTCCTGCTCGTTGTCCTGTCGAAAGGCCTGCACGTCCTTGTCCGTGGCGCTCTCGGGAAGGCGCTTCTCGACCTGCTCGGCAATCTCCTTGCCGAGCTCGACGATGGCCGGCGTGGAACGATAGTTCGTCTTGAGCACGACGTATGTCGGGCTGTAGAGATCCTTGAACTGGCCGATACACGCAACGGATGCGCCCTGGAAGCGCATGATCGCCTGGTCGTCGTCGCCCACGGCCATGATGTTGGGCGCATCGATGCCCTCGGTGAGCAGCTCGACGATGCGGAGCTGGGAGCCGTTCGTGTCCTGGAACTCATCGACTTGGATGTAGCGGTACTGGTCCTGAAGCTTCTGCTGCAGCTCGGGCGAGGACTGCACGGCCTCGATGGCGTCGGCGATCATGTCGTCGAAGTCGTAGAGGTTCTCCTCTGCGAGCGCCTGCGCATACTCCTCGTAGATGTCGATGATGGCGAGCGCCTTCTCGCAAGCCTTGCGGTCCTTGAACGACTTGCCATCCCTGGCCGTCCCTTCGAAGAACGCGTCGCGAAAGTCACCGTAGCCCGTTGTCTTGCCATCCTCGTCGAGGAACTCGGCGTCCGTCACGCGCGCGAGCAGATGACGAGCATAGGGGACGTAGATGCCAGGTGTCGAGATGACGGGCTCCTTGAACTCATCGGGAGCGAACGTGCAGGCATGCGCGATGGAGCTGCGCACCGTCTCGACGAAGCCCTCCTTCTCGGCAGCCTTGCCGGGAATCCTCTGCGAGACGAGCTCGAGGATGTCCGTGTTCTCCTCGAGGTAATCGAGGAAGCCGAGCGTCTGATGCATAATCGCGCGGAAGCTGTCCGGTGTCAGGCCCGATTTCTTGAAGTTGTCGATAAACGTGATGGCGTTGCGCAGGCCCGAATGCACACCCTCCTGGGTGACGCTGCCGAAGATCGGGCTGCTCGGGGGAAGACGCCTCAGCAGGCTGTCGATGATCTCGCTCTTGTGCAGGCTCGAGATCAGCTCGGCGCTCGCGCCGCGCTTGAAGTACTCGGGGAAGCGCGAACGCAGCCCCGAGGCGAACCCGTGGAACGTCGAGACCTCGATGCCATAGGCATCGCGCCCGATGAGCCCGACAAGGCGCTTCTTCATGGCGATGGCGCCTGCCTCGGTGTAGGTGAGGCACAAGATGTTGCGCGGCGCGACATCGCGGTTGAGCAGTATGTTCGCAGCGCGCAGGCTCAGTAACTGCGTCTTACCGGTGCCGGGCCCCGCGATGACGAGCAGGGGGCCGTCCATATGCTCGACAGCTTGCCGCTGCTCGGGGTTCAGCCGCTCGAACGATTGCTCGAGTTCTGCCGTTCTCTCCATGACGCGCTCCTATCGTGAGGATTCGTTGGGAAAATCATAAAGCAACCGCCGGACAAAAATGGGGCATGGGGCAAAAGGGGTCGTTCCCACCTGTCCCATTTTGGGACAACCGGAGACCGACCCCCTTTTGTCCCGCTTGCATCCGGTAGAATCTTGCTTGCCCGGCATGCGGAAAGGAATCGCCCATGAAACTCGTCTCGTGGAACGTCAACGGCCTGCGCGCCGTCATCAAGAAGGGCTTCGAGGACATCGTCGCCGAACTCGATGCCGACATCCTCGCCCTGCAGGAGACGAAGCTGCAGGAAGGCCAGGTGCAGCTTGACCTCCCGCAGTACCACGACAACTGGAGCTACGCCGAGAAGAAGGGGTATTCCGGCACGGCGGTGTTCTCGAAGGAGGAGCCCCTGCGCGTGCTGCATGAAGTGGGCGTGCCCGAGCTCGACACGGAGGGACGCATCTGCGCGCTCGAGTTCCCGGGCTTCTGGTTCGTGGACGTCTACACGCCGAATGCGCAGAACGAGCTCGCCCGCATCGACCACCGCATGCAGTGGGACGACGCGTTCCGCGAGTTCTGCAAGGGCCTCGAGGAGGGCACTCTGCCCGAGGGTCCGGGGCTTGCAGACCCCAAGCCCGTCATCATGTGCGGCGACTTCAACGTGGCGCATCAGGAGATAGACCTCAAGAGCCCCGGCCCCAACCGCGGCAACGCGGGCTTCTCCGACGAGGAGCGCGGCAAGTTCACCGAGCTGATCGACGCCGGGTTCACCGACACGTTCCGCCACCTGCATCCGGATATCGAGGGCATGTACTCGTGGTGGAGCTATCGCTTCAACGCCCGCAAGAACAACGCGGGATGGCGCATCGACTACTTCCTCGTGAGCGACGAGCTGGCCCCGAACGTCGAGAAGGCGTGGATCCACAGCGAGATTTTCGGCAGCGACCACTGCCCCGTGTCGCTCGAGATAGACCTGTAGGAAACCTGACAAGTACGTCTGACGTGTTTGTCAGATTATTGCGTGATGGTGCCTCCACCTATGACGTCGTCGCCGCTGTAGGCGACGAGCGCCTGACCGGGAACCGCCTTCTGGTGCGGTTCGTCGTACACGACGCGCACCTTCCCGTCGCCATGGTTCTCGAGCATTGCCGCGAAAGCACGTTGGCGGTAGTTCGTCTTCACGTCGCAGCGCAGTGTTTCGCCCGGAGCCGGTTCCTCCCATATCCAGTTGAACCCGCTTACGCCACAGCCATCTGACATGAGCGCTTCACGTGGTCCGAGCGTTACCGTGTTCGCCACCATATCCTTGTCGCACACGTAGACCGGGTGGCCCATCGCCACACCGAGACCCTTGCGCTGCCCAATCGTGTAGCACGCGGCTCCGCGATGGTGTCCCACAACGTTGCCCGCAAGGTCGAGCACGTCCCCCGGCTCGTTTTGCTCCCCCGTGAATCTCTCGATGAACGACGCGTAGTCGCCATCGGGGATGAAGCAGATATCCTCGCTGTCACGCTTGCCAGCGTTCACGAATCCCTTCTCCTCGGCGATGGCGCGGACCTCGCTCTTCGGGAAGTCGCCGAGTGGGAAGAGCGTTCGCGCGAGCTGCTCCTGGGTAAGGGAGTAGAGCACGTAGGTCTGGTCCTTGCCCGCATCGACACCGCGCGAGAGATGGTAGCGGTCCGACTCATCTCGCCAAATGCGTGCGTAATGGCCCGTGGCGATATGCGTGCAGCCGAGCTTGTCGGCGCGGCCAAGCAAAATGTCGAACTTCAGATGGCGGTTGCACTCGATGCAGGGGTTCGGCGTCCGCCCTGAGAGGTATTCGGAGACGAAAGGCGCTACGACGAAGTGCTTGAACTCCTCCTGATAGTTGATGACATCGTGCGGAATCCCGAGCTTCATTGCCACATCGGTGGCGTCCTTGAAGTCATCGATGCTGCAGCACTTCGAGGAGGCGACGTTGCCCGAGCCGTCGTCGAGAAGAGAGCGGTCGATGAGATCCATGGTCGCGCCGAGGCACTCGTAGCCCTGCTCCAGGAGCAGGCTCGCGGTGACGGAGGAGTCAACACCTCCGCTCATGGCGACGAGAACCTTGCCGGTCGGCGCTCCCATAGGCACGTTACCTGGAGTGCTTCCCAACGTAGGCACCGCCATCGCCCTTGGAGTTGCCAGAGGACTTGTTGGTGGCCTTATCTGCTGGCCTTGCCTTCGCCGGAGGCTCGATCACAGCCGTCACATCGGCAGATCGGGGAGTCGCAGCGCGCTGACGCCCGTCAGCCGGTTTACGCTGCATGGCGGCCGGGTGAACCTGGGTGATGTCGCTTTGCATCGGCATGACCGCGCGCATCTGTGCGGAACCGCCCTGCCATCCCTGCACAGGCTGACGAGCCGGCTCCTCGCGCACGATGAACTTCCGCATATACCAACTCCCGCACAGCAGGGTGAAGAACAGCGCTCCGAGCAGTCCCGCGGTCACGTCGGTGGGATAGTGCTCGCCCATGTAGAGACGAGAGAACGCGATGGCCAGCGGCAGGATGATGGCAATGACCAGGAAGAGCTTCGCCACGCCGCGGAGACGCTTCGTGTTCTTCGTGTAGACGTTGAGAATGACGAACATCGTGCTGAAGAGCATGAGCGAGTTCCACGAATGCCCCGACGGGAAGCACGGTTCCTTCTCGACGAGCTCCGCATCGAGCAGGAAATCAAGCGGGCGGGGCCGGCCGACGCCGTATTTCACGGCCAAGCATACGACCACGGTGACCACGAGCACGACAACGAAGTAAATCGCCGCCTTGAACTGCTTCTTCACCAGTAGGAATATGAGGAAGATGACGGCTATGGCGGCCATCACCTTCGATGAGCCGATGAACGAGAGCGTCCGGAAAATCGGGGACAGCGCGTCCGTGCGCGCAGCCATGATCGCGCCCTCGATCGTGTTGTCGTACGAGGAGACCCAGCCGGCGTCCCTGACAACCGAGAACATGATTCCCACGAAGAGCAATCCGGCGATGATCGCCGGGATGAGCGCGCGGCCCGAAACGCCGCGCAGCGGCTTGCTCTGCTGCTGATGGTACGATCCCTGCCCCGAGATCGAAACGAAGGTGTCGTTCATAATCTCTCCCTACCGGGGGTTGTCTGTCGCTTTCCATTATACGGATGAGCTGGAAGACAGTCCCTCGACTCGTTCGAGCGGCTAGAAGTCGAAGACCTCGCCGACGCGTGCCTGGAGGCAGAGGTCGGCATGGCGGTCACGCGGGGTCGGCTGCAGGTTGACGATCACGAGATGCTCGCCGGAGAAGTAATCGATGAGGCCCGCAGCGGGGTACACGACGAGCGACGATCCGGCGATGACGAACAGGTCGGCCGCCCGGATGGCATCGACCGCGCCCTCGAGCACGCGCGTGTCGAGCCCCTCTTCAAAGAGCACGACGTCGGGTTTCACGATGCCGCCGCACTCGGGACACTTCGGCACGCCCGTGGGCGACTGGTCGTGCAGCTTCACCAGCTCCTCGAGATCGTACTCGGCGCCGCATTCCATGCAGTGATTCGTGAGCTGGCTGCCATGTAGCTCCCAGACCGTCTTGCTCCCAGCCTTCTGGTGCAGACCATCCACGTTCTGCGTGATGACCGCGCGCAACGTGCCCTCGCGCTCGAGCTCGGCGAGCTTGCGATGCGCCTGGTTGGGTTGGATATCGAGGCAGAGCATGCGGTCGAAGTAGAACTCGTAGAATTTCTCAGGATGAGCGTCAAAGAACGAGCGCGAAACCATCTCCTCGGGCGAGATGTCGCCGTACTTCTGCGAGTACAGCCCCCCGGTGCCGCGGAAGTCGGGGATGCCGCTTTCCGTGGAGACACCAGCGCCTCCGAAGAACACCATTTTCCCGGGAGGGCATTCCTCCACCCACGTGCGAAACGTCGCAAGATCGCGTGCAAGCTGGTCCATGAATCCTCCCTCGGATATCGGTTGTGCGAGCTGGCAATAGCTTACCCCCGCCGACACTCATACCGAGGGACGATAGCGGGACAAACAGAGACCAACCTGGCAAACACGCCTGACGTGTTTGTCAGTTTTTAGCGGCGCCTTCCTCGGCCGGGATAACCTCCTCGGCGCTGGCGCGAGCCGCTGAAGGCCATCTTGCGCTTTCCGCTTGCGGTGCGTCCGCGCTCAGGGCTGCGGTCGGGCTTGGGCACGATGCGGTTGTCGCTGTACGGGAAGTCCTCGAGGTCGTACACGTCGATGATCTTCTTCGTGAAATACTCGATCTCGCGAAACGCCGTGATCTCGTCGACGGCCACGAAGGTGAAGGCCATGCCGTTCTCGCCGGCGCGGCCCGTGCGGCCGATGCGGTGCACGTAGTCCTCGGGGTTGAGCGGCACATCGTAGTTCACCACATAGCCGACCTCGCTCACGTCGATGCCGCGCGCAAGCACGTCGGTCGCGATGAGGATGTCGATCTTGCCGCGCTTGAAGTCCTCGAGGATGCGCGTGCGCTGGGCCTGCGTCTTATCCGCGTGGATCGAGTCGGCGCGCAGAGAGGCCTTCTTGAGCCTGCGGGCGCACATGTCGGCACGTCGCTTCGTGCGCGTGAACACGAGGATGCGCGTGCCGCCCTTCTCCTCGAGCAGCGCCTGGAGCAGGTCGTTCTTCTGCGTCTGGCTGACCGGCATGACGTACTGCTCGACCGTGTCCGCCGTCTCGCCCTTGTGCGCGATCTCGACGAACTCGGGGTCCTTGAGCAGCGAGTGCGTCGAATTCATGATGTCCTTGGAAAGGGTCGCCGAGAACAGCAGCGTCTGGCGCTCCTCGGGCACGGCTGCGACGATCTTGCGAACGCTCGGCCAGAAGCCCATGTCGAGCATGCGGTCTGCCTCGTCGAGAACGAGGAACTCGACCTTCGTGAGGTCGACGGCATCCTGGTTCATGAGGTCGATGAGCCTGCCGGGCGTGGCGACGAGCACGTCGATGCCCTTCTGGATGCCCTCGATCTGCGGACCGTATTTCTTGCCGCCGACGATGGTGAGCACGCGCAGGCGCGTGTGCTCGGCAACGGTGGCAGATACGTCGTCGATTTGCTGCGCGAGCTCGCGCGTCGGGGTGATGATGAGCGCGAACGGGCCCTTGCGCTTCGGCGCTTTCTTCTTCTTGCGGCGCTTCTTCTTGCCGGGCTTACCGTCCTTGTCGGATTTCTCGCCCTTGCCGTCCTTATCGTCCTTGGCGGCCTTCTTGGCCTCTGCCTCGCGCTTTTCCGCATTGCGGCGGTCGGCCTCCTCGCGCTTGCGCTGCTGCTCTTTCCACTCCGCGTAGAAAGCGTCGGCGCGCTGCTGCAGCAAATCCATGATGGGCAGCACGAATGCCGCCGTCTTACCCGTGCCTGTCTGGGCGGCGCCCACGACATCCTTATGGTCGAGCACCAGCGGGATCGTCTGCTCCTGAACGGGGGTGGGCGTCTCGTAGCCCATCTCCTCAACCGCTGCGAGAACGTCGGCGGAGAGCCCCAGGTCGTTGAATTTCTTCTCCATGAAATTTCTCTCGATTTCTGCGTTTATGGTCTGTCCTAATCAACATACCGTGACTCCCGTGCGGCAACAGCGACAAGTCGGGCGACGGGACTGGGACAAAGGGGCGGGCCGCCCGTCTCGCCCCTGTCCTACATGACTCATCCGTGGGACAATGGAGGTGGTATGGCAGGCACTTCCGAGAAGGAGGGATGCGCTATGAAATCCAAGAAGCTTCTGGTTGGCATCGTCATCGCATGCGCGTTCGTGCTGACGCTCGGCCTCTTCGGTTGCGGCGGCTCGAGCGACGGAGGAAATGGTGCGGCGGCGCCCGATGCGCCCGGCACGCCCACGACGATCCAGTATGCATCGTTCAATATGCCCGACGGATGGGCGGAGGACAACGAGTCCGATTCCTATGTGACCATCGCGTCGAAGGACAACGACCAGCAGATCATGAAGATCTTCTGCGAGAAGCTGTTCGAGGGCGACACCGTCGAGGGCGAGGCCGTCGAGCGCGCGAGCTACTACAACTCCAAGCCGAGCGACCCGATCGTGATCGGCGAGACCACGTGGATTCCCGTGGACTTCGAGTTCAACGACAACGCGAGTCGGTACTACTTCGCGCCGGTCAACGACGAGTACTACATGTACGTGACCGCGTACGAGATCACCGATGCGGACGAGCCCGTGCAGACCGTGCTGAGCACGCTGTCGGTCGCCGTCCCGGAGGAATAGCATGCGCGAAATCCAGCTCCACCGGGTGTATCGGCATTTCAAGGGAGATTGCTATCTCGTCGAGGATGTGGCACGCCACTCCGAGACCGACGAGGAGCTCGTCATATATCGAAAGCTCTACGGAGACGGCTCTCTGTGGGCACGGCCGCTCGACTTGTTCCTGAGCGAGGTGGACCACGAGAAGTATCCGGATGTGGAGCAGCGATACCGCTTCGAGCTGCTCGACATCCCAAGCGCGGCGCATCGAGATGAGGGAGAGCGATGACGGGCCGTTTGGTTGCATCTGACAACGCGGGCGGTGGCTGTGACGCCATCGCCCGCGAGATTATCGAGGGCAGGCGCCTGACGCGCGCCGACGACCTTGCCTTCCTGCTCGAAGCACCGCTCGAGCATCTCGGTTCGGCAGCGAACGAGATCAGGCGCGCGTGCGTTGGCGAGCACGTCGACCTGTGCGCCATCCTCGCCGCTCGCTCCGGGCGTTGCTCGGAGGATTGCGCCTTCTGCGCGCAATCGGGTCGGCATAAGACGGATTGCGACGTGCATGGCATGATGGCCGTCGACGAGATCGTCGCCGTTTCTCGTGAAATCGAAAATGCCGAGGTGAATCGATTCGCCCTCGTCACCTCGGGAAAGCGCATGTCCGGCAAGGATTTCAAGCAGGCTCTCGAGGCGTACCGGCAGATGCGTTCAGCGACGAGGCTCAATCTGTGCGCCTCGATGGGGCTACTTGCGCGTGAGCAGCTCGAGCAGCTGCACGACGCGGGCGTCACGCGGTATCACTGCAACATCGAGACATCGCGGCACTTCTTCCCGCAGATTTGCACGACACACGCGTTCGACGAGAAGATCGCGACGATCCGCGCAGCTCAGAAAGCTGGCCTCGAGGTGTGCTCCGGCGGCATCATCGGCATGGGCGAGACCCGCGAGGACCGCGTCGACATGGCGCTCGCCCTCGCCGAGCTGGATGTTCGCTCGATTCCCCTCAACGTGCTGTCGGCGATTCCCGGCACGCCGCTCGAGAAGCTCGAGCCTCTTCCGGAGGACGAGGTGCTGCGAGCTGCGGCTATCTTCCGCTTCATCAACCCCGAGGCGCACATCCGCCTGGCCGGTGGCCGCTCGTTGCTCAGCGGCTGGGGCGAGCGGGTCTTCTCCTATGGCGCAAGCGCCACTATCACGGGGAACATGCTCACGACGACCAGCTCATCGGTCGAGGTGGACCGGCAGATGCTGGACAAACTCGGCCGCGACACCTCCCCAGACTGGAAATAGCAGAAAACCTGGCAGAGGGATCAAACCCCTCTGCCAGGACAAACACGTCTGACGTGATTGTCAGGTTCAGCAGCCGGGAATGAACGAGACGCCGGCATCAAGGTCTTCGATGAACCGTGCGAGCAGCTTGATGCACCCTTCGACATCATCAAGGCTGATGACCTCGGTGGGCGTGTGCATGTAGCGCAGCGGAAGCGAGACGAGACCCGTTGCGATGCCGCCGCGCTGCACCTGCATCGCGCCAGCATCGGTTCCGGTAACGCGCGGCTCTGCCTCGATCTGATACGCGATGCCCTCGTCCTCGGCGGCCTTCACCATGCGGTCGAACACGATGGGGTTGATGTTGGGCCCACGCGCGATGACGGGGCCAGCGCCGAGCTTGATATCGCCGAACTTCGTCTTCTCGATGCCGGGATAGTCGGTCGCGTGCGTCACGTCAAAGCCGAGCGCAATCGTCGGGTTGACGGAGAACGCGCTCGTTTCGCCGCCTCGCAGGCCAATCTCCTCCTGAACGGTGGCGGCGAACACGTAGCTCGCGCGAGGACGCATCTCGCGAGCCGCCAGCTCCTCCATGACACGCGTGCCGATGAAGACGCCGGCCTTGTCGTCGAAGGCGCGACTCACGGCCCGATTGGCTCCGAACTCCTCGAATCCCACGCCGTAGGTGATAGTGTCTCCAATGCGCACGCGGGCCTTGACCTCGTCGGCCGGAAGACCCACGTCGATGCACAGCTTGTCCATGGGAGCGACGTTCTTGCGGTCATCGGCGGGAACGAGGTGGATGGGCATGCGGCCCACGACGCCGCGGAGCACGCCTCCGGTCGTGTGCACGTCCACGCGCAGGCCGGGCAGAAGACCAGCGTCCACACCGCCGACGGAGGAGAACGAGAGGAAGCCCTCGTCGGAGATGTAGGTCACCATGAGGCCGATCTCATCCATGTGAGCGGCGATCAAGACCGTGGGGGCATTCTCATCGGTGCCGTTCAGGCGCGCATGCACGCTTCCCATGACATCGGTGTCGATCTCGTCGGCCACGCCGCCAAGGCGCTGTCGCACGAGCTCGGCCACGCGCCACTCCGTGCCCGTAACCGAGGGCGTCTCGACGATCTGCTTCAGGAAATCAGTCTTGAACTCGCTCATGTCTCCCGCTTTCTCTCGAATGCATTGCTTTCCCTATTGTACTGATTTGAAGTGGCCGTGCCCTGCCGCGCGTCGAGGGCAGCTCATTCTCGGTTGCCACGACCCGATTTACAGACTGGCAAGCGTGCCCATATCTGCGATGGAGATTCCCGACGCGTCGACCTTGTCGCCCGCTTCCTGCAAATCCGTTTTTGACGCAAGCTCGCCGCTCAGCTGCCTCCGCACGCTCTCGGCCCTCAGCTTCGTGATCTCATTTATCGTCGCCTGGGCTTTTGCGGCTTCTTCTGCCGTGAAAACCGCCTTCGGATCCTTCTCTATGTACGGGAGGATGAGCTCTGACACCCTACCCGACTCTGCCTCGAACTCCCCGGAATCAATGATGGCCACCAACTCCGATAGCACGTCGTGATACTCGTCGAGATACCTTTCGTCAGACAGGATCCAACGCCACATCGGGCGGTCTTCGTTCACGGTTCCCCCGAGCGGAGAGTCGATGCCCGCGTTGATGACCGCGATGCCGTCGATATCGGTGAAGCTCTTGGCTTCCGGGGGGAAGGTCCCGAAGGCGCTGTCATGAGACGCGCTGTTGCCCGCCTTGATGCGCTCCATCTCCTCATCGCTCAACGCCATGCTCGATCCTTCGGGCTTGTAGAGCGTCCCCTCGCCAGCTGTTGTTCTCTCGAGGAAACTGTCGTCGACGTCCTCGAGTGCCGTGTAGAGTCCTTGGTCCTCCCCGTTCACGGTCAACCATGCAAATGAGGCCAGGGGCGCATCCACTCCCATCTTGCGAAATAGCCAGTACGTCATGTACTCCTTCATCGCCGAGCCGTCGACGAAGTTGTTCTGCAAGTTCATCTTGTCCAAGCCGTGAAAGGTCTGTCCCTCTACGTGCTTGCCGAAGTTAATCGCGTAGCTATACTTGTCCCTACCGACATCGACCATGAAGAACAGGCTCGAGTTGCCCTTGGCTTGGAACGAGACGTCTTCGATCGTCTCGCCATCAACCGTAACGTCGGCCTCGTACTTGGTCTTATCCGTTGGGTTCGCCAGCTGGTCGGCCCTGTCACCATCGGACATGCTGACCTCTATCGTGTGAACGCGTGACGTATCGAAAAGAAGGTCGGCGTAAGACCCGGCGTCGTTCGACGTGGAGACTGAGCCGGAACATCCGACCGCGAACATCACCGTCATCAAGGAAATGAGCAGTACCGGTATGGCTTTCCTCATATTGGCCACCTGCCCTCGAGCGATAGGGCAAAAGAACTTACAGGTAATGCTCTAAAGGCACAGCAGCAGACGGAAGGGATAACCGGAATGCTGCATGTTAAAGATGTCCCCCGCACAGGAGGCGAAGGCAAAGACGGCGTACAATGGGGTTCGGGCGCCATACCGCCTCCCAGCACCCTGATTAAGAATTCGACAAGGAGACCCCATGTGCATGTATTGCGATAGCTACGCCGATAAAATGGACATCCCCGCTCTTGCCTTCACGATGGAAAGTGGCGACGCATGCTATATGAACACGGGGTTCGATCCTTACATCACGCAGGAGTATCCGCCTCGCCTGTGCGTCGTGGCGACCTACAGCGACACCGAGGGCGACTTCGACCGCGTCTACATCCCAATAAACTACTGCCCGATATGCGGGCAGAGCCTGTAGCAAATACACTCAAACGAAAACGGGTGCCGCTTGGCACCCGTCTTGTTATTGGTGGAGGTAAGGGGGCTCACGGTATTTGCCCTGCAAATCCCGTAGGTCCTCGCCTCCGGCTCGGCCAACGACAGCCCCCCGGCTGTCGTTCCCTTGCGGGTTCGAGCCCCCGCAACTCCCACGGAAATGAAAACGGGTGCCGCTTGGCACCCGTCTTGTTATTGGTGGAGGTAAGGGGGCTCGAACCCCTGACCTCAGGCTTGCAAAGCCCGCGCTCTCCCAGCTGAGCTATACCCCCGTATGTCGCGGATTTCTGGGAATCCGCGGCGATTTTGCCCTGATACAACGCAACCCACCGAAGTGGGTTGCGTGAAGGTTCATGGTGGGCCCGAATGGATTTGAACCAGCGACCTCACGCTTATCAGGCGTGCGCTCTAACCAACTGAGCTACGGGCCCTTACAAAAAACCGCTTGATTAAGGTATACCAGCACGCGGCTTCGGTCAAGCGGTCGAGCCGCCCAGCGGCATACGGCAGATTTCTCCCGCCGACGGGGACACGTCTCCCGCAGCGAGCCCCAAGAGCCGACCACGCCGTCCAGCGCCGGTGGTCCCGTCGGTCGTTCGGGTGTCTTGCAGAATGTCAACCCTGGTTTACCGGGCGTTTTGGTATATCCTTAATTGTAGGTGAGTTGATATGTTGATACCTGTTTCGATAGAAGCCCTGTTGCTCGGCGCAGCCCCCGATAAGTCGGTCGTTGTGCTCCGCCCGTTCGTGGACGCGGATGCCGAGCCGCGCGTGCTCCCCATTTACATCGGCATGCCCGAGGCTCTCGCCATCAGCTTGGCAATCGAGGGCAAATCGAAGGAGCGCCCTCAGACGCATGACCTCACCTTGGACGCCATCGACGCACTCGGCGGCAAGATTACCGGCATGGTCATCGACCGGGTCGACGGCTTGACGTTCTTCGCCCGTCTCATCGTCGAGCAGGATGGCACGGTTTACGAGATCGACGCCCGTCCGAGCGACGCGTTGGCGCTGTCCCTGCGCGCGAAAGCACCGATGTACGTGGAGTCCCCCGTGTTCATCGCGGCCTCGATTCCCTTCAACGCCCAGCACGATGACATCCGCGAGCGCGAGATCGAGGCGTTTCACGAGTACATCGAGAACATCGACCCCGAGGACTTCAAGCGCTAAAGCGCTTCCCCGCTACACTTTGATCGCGCCTTTGAGCCGCGTCTCGCGGTATGTCTTGCCGTCTTTATCCTTGTAGTTCACGTCGTTGACCTGCACGTGAGTGTGGTTTCCATGGGCGGGCTTGGTATAGAACGCCAGCTGGATGTCCGTGATATCCTCCGCCGCCAAGTCGCGCACCTTCGCCATGGGAGTCACACCACCGACGACCTTGTCGCCAGCTTTCACGGTGACATCCGTGATGTGGATCTCGACGACGTCGAGGTCGTCACGGCCATCCGGCTGGATGTGAATCTCGTAGTCGTCGCAAGTGTCGTAGAGGCGGTAGGTGCGCACCAGGACGACCGTGCCCGTTACGGGCGCATACACAGGGTCGCCCGCCTCGGCCCCAACGTCAATCGAGCTGTCCATCTCCGTGGGCGTGCCGCGGCGCCAGAGATGGAGCGCCTTGCCCTTGAGATACTCGTCGCCCTCGGCTTGATCTTCGAGCTTCGCGAAATCGTAGCTCTTCGTCTTAAAGACCTTCTCCTCTTCGGCATCGGGCATCTTCGTTTCGAGCGGGAGACCGTACTTGGTGGCGGCTTGATGGAAGAGGACGCCGTTGAGATTTCTCGGATGAACGGGACTGTGGATCAGCACACCGTCATATTCTGCGACGAGGGGCGTGGGGAAGCCGTCATGCGAGACCTGGTATTCAACGACCTCCTCGCTCTCCTGCAAAGTTTCTTTACATTCGTCAGCTGTTCCCTCGATCATGCCCTCTTTGACGGCTTTGATCGTCGACTCCTTGTCAAAACGCACTCCGGTGAACACCGTCGCGATGTTGTCGGAAGTGGCCTCGAGCGAGGTGCCCTTGAACCAGCCGTGCGTCCAAGCGAACGCGCTCCCCCCGGCGAGTGCGACGATCACGACGATGATGACGAGCACGATTGGCCATTTTCGACGCCTGCGCTTCGTGGGCATCTGTACCTGGGCGGGCTGCGGTGCCTGAGCGGGACGAGATTGCTGGCGAGCAGCGGTCGGCTGATCGATGCTCGGAAGGGAGGCTCTTCTCTTCGCCTCCGGCCTGACTTGGCCACCTCCCGCACGGTCTGCACCTTGCGAGGAGCTGGCCGGAGCGCTCTTCTTAAGATGGCGGGGTGCGGAAGCGCCCCCGCTCGTATGGGAAGGCTCGTTGGAGCTGTGCTTGGCCAGATGTCTTGGTGTTTGACTCATGCGAAGTATGGTACCCCATGCGGACACCGCGTCGGGCGACTCGCCCGGCAAAGGCACTGCACTGCGACCCACCAGCAATGATCGTGCGGAGAAGAAATGGTCATCGTCATCGCCGCATCGCGGGTCTCGCAGAGCATGATATTGTTATACGTATCAATGCGAGGTGATGTGGGGAGAACCTTGCAACACGATTCAAAGGGGGCCGCCTTGAGCAGGACAATGCCCGATGTCGCGGGAATCAAAGCTTACGACCGAGAGGGTATAAAGGAGCTTGTCGCAGAGCTTGGACTGCCAGCGTTTCGAGCAAAACAGCTCGAGGAGTGGATTTATGCGAAGAAGGCAACCTCATACGACGAGATGACAAACCTTCCCAAGGCGCTGCGCGAGCGGCTGGCTGACGAGCTGCCCCTCCACACCGCCACCGTCGCGGAGAAGCTCACCTCAACAGATGGCACGCGCAAGTACGTCATCCGCTATGCAGACGGAGCGCTTGTAGAGGCCGTGGGCATCCCCTCCAAAAACCGGCTGACCGTGTGCTTCTCGACCCAGGCAGGATGTCCCATGGGATGCGCTTTCTGCGCAACCGGCAAGGGAGGGTTCCTGCGCAATCTTGCGCCGGGAGAAATCGTCGACCAGGTCACCCTTATTGGCGACGACTTCGGCAGGCGTGTGACCAATGCCGTTGCCATGGGGCAGGGAGAGCCGTTCCTGAACTATGACGCGACGCTCGGCGCCCTTCGCTTCCTCAACTCGCCCGCGGGCGCGAACATCGGAGCCCGCCACATGACCATCTCGACCTGCGGCGTGATTCCGATGATCAGGCGACTCGCCCTCGAGCCGGAGCAATTCACCCTCGCCGTATCACTTCACTCCGCAGTCCAACGCACGAGAGACAAGATCATGCCGGGTGTGAGCGCATATGGGCTCGATCGCCTTCGCGACTCGCTCGTCTCATACTCGGAGGCGACGGGAAGGCGCCCGACGTTCGAGTATGCGCTCATGTTCGGAGTCAACGATTCGCCTGAGGAGCGCGATGCCCTCGTCGAATATTGCCGCAAGATGCTCTGCCATGTGAACCTGATTCCGCTCAACAAGGTGGAGGGTTCGAGGTTCAAGCCGTCCGATCCGTCGAGACTCCAGGATTTCTGCGATGCCTTGAACGCCAAGGGCATCGAGGCGACGATTCGCAACTCGCGCGGTTCGGATATCCAGGGAGCATGCGGGCAGCTCCTGCAGAATTACTTCTCGCAGGATGAGGCCTGAGTAGTTCGCCTCAGGCGCTCTTATAGCTCTGAGTCGGTTTGCTTTGCCCTGACGTTCTCGAGAACTCGGTCCCAGGCAGGCTTTTCCGCGGAGTCCGGCGCATCCGGGCCCGCTATCCTATTGCCGAGGTCACGGTAATGGCGGACCAGCTTCCCCGTCGTCTTCAACACGGTGCGAAGCTGGTCGGTCGCCTCCCTTTTCAGCCCCTTGTCCTGTGAGATGAGGACACCGAGGGCGATCGAGAAGCCGATGATTCCTCCGAAGACGGCAGCCTTGTTACTGCTCATCCGCATCTCCCTGTTCCTCGAGACCAAGCGTCAGCCCACGAGATCCCGCATCCAGCATCTCGCCGTTGGTGAGGATGCCGAAAATCCTCGAGAGGTCCCTCTCGTCTATGAACTCGATCTCGATCTTGTTCCTACCACGAACCGTCCTGACCTTGACCGAGGCATCGAGGCGCTTGCGCAGCTTGCGGGCCGCCTGCTTGAACGTCTTTGGGGTCGGCTCCTTCTTCGCCCTCTCAATACCTTGCAGCAGCGCGAGCTTCGCGGCAGCCTCGGCTTCGCGGACCGAAAGCTTCTCCTCGGCTATCTTCCGCGCCAGGGCGATGCGGCGCTCCTCGTTCTCGACGGGCAGCGACAGCACGGCTCTTGCATGACCCGCACTCAGCTTGCCGTCGTACATGAGCTCCTGCACCTCATCGGGCAGATCAAGCAGCCTCAGCGCGTTCGATATGGTCGAAGGATTCTTGCTCATGATCTCAGCAAGGTCCTTCTGCTTATAGTTGCCGTCTTCCATCAGACGACGATAGCCCCATGCCTCCTCGATGGGATTCAGGTCATCTCGTTGCAGGTTCTCGATGAGAGCGATTTCCTGCGCTTGGACATCATCAACCTCGAGGATGCGAACGGGAATGGAGACCAGCCCTGCCTTCTTGCTGGCCTGATAGCGCCTCTCTCCGGCGACAATCTGGTACCCATCTCCATAAGGACGCACGAGAATCGGTTGTAGCAAACCGTCTTTCTTAATCGACGCGGCAAGCTCGGCGATCTTCTCCTCGTCGAAAATGCTTCGAGGCTGATTCGGATTCGGCGAGATGAGGGCGAGGCTCATTTCCTCGCTCTTGGTCTCCTGCCCTTCGTCTACCGAGACCTCGATGGATGCACTGCCCATCAACGATGACAGGCCCTTGCCCAGTCCTCTTCCTTTAGCCACGTTCAATCACTTCCTTGGCGAGCTTTCTATAGGCCTTTGCGCCCTTGCTGTCCGGCATATATTGGGTGATGGCTTCTCCGTAGCTCGGAGCTTCGGCAAGCTTCACCGTTCTCGGGATATTCGTCTCGAACACCTGGTCACCGAAGAAGGTGCGGACCTCCTCGGCAACCTGCTTGCACAGAAGCGTGCGCTTGTCATACATCGTCAAGAGGATGCCGAATATCTCGAGGGTGGGGTTCGTGTGGGTCTTGACGAGCTTCACGGACTCGAGAAGCTTCGACACTCCCTCGAGCGCGTAGAACTCGCATTGAATCGGGATGATCATGGAGTCTGCAGCCGTCAAAGCATTGATGGTGAGAAGTCCCAGGGACGGCGGACAGTCGATGAGAACAAAATCATACTTGTCCTTGATGGGAGCGAGGGCTTCCTTGAGTCTGGTCTCGCGAGAGATGATCGACACGAGCTCAACCTCAGCGCCAGCGAGGTTGATGGTCGCCGGAATGAGATGCACTCCCTTGGTGTTGACTTTCTGCAAGACTTCTTCCATCGGAACGCCGTTAAGCAGGCAATCATACACGCACCCTGCACCCCGAACCTTCTCGCCGCCAATGCCGCTCGTAGCGTTGCCCTGAGGGTCGAGGTCGACAAGGAGGACCTTGCGCCCCTTTTCCCCGAGTGCAGCGGCGAGGTTAATCGCGGTGGTGGACTTTCCCACCCCGCCTTTTTGGTTGATGATCGCGATGACGTTCGTGTTGCGATTCTTGTCTTTCTTGTTGCCCATCGTGCTCCTTTCTTGGAACCGTGATTATAGGATGAGCGCTAAACGTTGTCGATACTTGAAATAGTTGTGGAATACCTGTCGAAATATTACGACGGCATCGTTAAATCCACTGGTCCGTAGGCGTAATGTACCTGTGACATTTCACGTGAAAAGTCCGATGTTGAAGCACGGAAGATTTCATGTGAAATGCTCGTAGGGCTTCTGAGCGGCATGCTCGGCCGACAACTCGTGCAGGAGAGAGCGATTAGATCAGCGGGCTCTTTTGGGCCTTTCCGACTCTTCTAGGAAGATCTACGAGGGGCTCGTGGACCTTTTTGAACACGACGAGGCTCCGTGGATCTCCATTGCTAAGCTCCACGTCCTTCCTACTAGCAAAGGCCATCCCGACCTTGTCTGCCATCGGCTCAGCCTCAGCAAGCTCTTCCTCGACCTTCGAAGACTTGTACAACAGCAGGTGCCCTCCTAGCTCAAGCAGGGGAGATGCCAGCTCGAGGACGACTCTTATAGAAGCGAGAGCCCTCGCTGTAATCAAGTTGTAGCAAGAGGGATTATCAAGCGCGTACTCTTCCAGACGAGCAGGATGGGTCGCGATCAGGTCTCCTAAACCCAGGTCGCCAAGCAAAGAAGACACAGCCTTCATCTTCTTGGTCGATGAATCGATAAGGTCACAAGGCGCCTGCAACGCAACCGCAAGGGCAACTCCAGGGAACCCACATCCACTTCCGATGTCTGCCATCCGGCCCTCAAGCAGCGTCCGTGCTAAACCCAGTCCTTCGAGGGAATCCTCTACATGGAGAACCAGTCCCTTATCATAATCACGCACCGCAGTCAGATTGATCGACTTGTTGATTTCCAGCATCCGCTTGAGATACAGCTTGATTGTCTGGAGGTTCGCATCCTCGAGCCTCTCCATTGCTCTCGCTCCTCTTCAATCCGCATATCAAGTACGTTTTCTGCCAAAAACCAACGAGGCATGGATAATTGGCATAGAACGTGTTTCTATTTAAGGCACTATACGTTGTCCAAACGCAGACAACGCATTGTTATTGTACAGAATGCCTACTAGATCACCGACCGTCTATCTTCATCCTTTCTAGTCGACAGTCCATCAATGCCTATACCTAGAGGCATAAAAAAGCCCGGCATCAAAAGATGCCGGGCGTCAGTGCACGTTTATCGCAGAGAGACTACTTCGCCTTGATAATGACGTAGCGCGAGGGATCCTCGCCCTCGGAATACGTCTCGACGCGATCGTTTTCGCGAAGAGCAAGGTGGACGATACGACGCTCATACGGAGACATCGGGCGCATACGAACCTCGCCGCCCTGCCTGACAGCGCGAGACGCAGCGTTAAGCGCCATGTTCTCGATCTTCTCCTTTCGGCGGTTCTTGTAACCCTCCACGTCAACGGTGACGGGCACGCGGAAGCCGAGCTTCTTGTTGGTAATGGAGGTGACCAGGAACTGGAAGGCATCGAGCGTCCTGCCGTGACGTCCGATGAGATAAGCGAGCTCGGAGCCGACGACGTCGAGGATAATCTCGCCCTCGTCACCCTCATACTCGTCGATTTCCGAGCCTTCCGCACCAAAGTACTTCAGGATATCCCTGATAGTCTCCGTCGCAGTGTCGGCAATGAAGTCGAATTCCTCCTCGCTCAGCGAGGCGGGGTCCTTGCGGGGGAGCGAGTGGGACTCGGAATCATGCGAGGAGGGGCGCGGCGCGGCTTCCTGTGCCGGGGCCTCCTGCTCGATGACACCATAGACGACTATCTCAACGGGGTTATCGGGATCGTTGTACTCCTTGTTCCCGTCATCCTCGGCGACAAGCTCGTAATCGAGATCATCGACACCACAACCATACTCAGCTGCAGCCTTCTCGGCGGCATCCATGATCGAGGTGCCGGCGAAATGCTTCTCTTCCATTACACCTTCTCCGTTCTCAACTATGGGAGCCAAGCGTTAACGCTCTAGCGCTTCTTCGTGGGGCGCGCCTTCTTCTCCTTGCGGGCAACGTTAACCTTGACAGGCTTAACCTCAGCGGCTTCCTTAACCTCGTCCTCTTTCTTGTACTTCCTCATGAGGATCTGCTGGGTGAGGATACCGATGATCGAGGAAGCAACCCAGAACAAGAGCACGCCGGCGGGCGAGGAGACACCGATCCATGCCATGAACATAACCATGACGAACGACATGATGAGCGTCTTCTTGTCCCTGGCCTGGCCATTGAGCAGCATGGGAACCAGAATCGAAACCGCGAACAGCGCGACCGTGATGTAGTACGGAATGCAGTAGAGAAGGCCGCCTGTATTAAACGCCTGCTGCGGCGAGAGCGACAAATCGGGGAGAATGCCATAGAACGTCAGAACCGTGCCAGGGTCGACTCGCTCTGTCAGGGAACGAAGCACCTGGAACAGCGCGATGAAGATCGGCATCTGCAAAATGATGGGAAGACAACCGCTAATTGGGTTGAACTTCGCCTCGGAGTAGAGCTTCTGCGTCTCCTGCTGCTGTTTCTGCGGATCATCCGCATAAAGAGCACGGATTTCCTGCATCTTCGGGTTCAGCTTTTGCATCGCGTAGTTCGACTTCGTCTGCTTGACGACCAAAGGCGTGATGATGAGCCTGAAGATGATAGTGACGATGATGATTGCCAGGCCCCAGTCGCCGACGAATTCGTAGAACCAATTGATTACGTCAAAGATCCAGTCTTGAAATGCCGCCCACACGGCGAACCTCCAACTATCCTGCCGCTCCTCGCCTTACGGCACGGGGTCGTACCCGCCCTCATGGAAAGGATGGCACCTTCCAATTCTTTTCAACGCCAGGAATGAGCCCTTGAGTGCCCCATAACGCTGAACTGCAATTATCGCATATTCGGAACACGTTGGAACATAGCGACAGCTAGGCGGCAGGAGGGGCGAAATGCATGCGCGATAGAAACGTATGAGCCCAAGCACAATATATTTGGGTATAGACCGAACGAAACGCATTATCTTGTGCTTGTTCTCCATATAACCCGCCGTCCTCGCCGCAACGAAAATAACCGGCTACTCTTCGCCTGCCGCCGTTCGTTCTCCAGAAAGCCCGCTTATATCTACCAAAACCTGCCCGCGCAGCCGTTTGCACTCCGCCTCGATCTGGGAGAATTCCATGCCGAGAAGCTTCCCCTGGGCAACATACACCATGTCGATTCCGGGAATTGCTCCTCCCGCGCGCGAGACTGCTTCCCTCATCAGGCGCTTTGCCCTATTGCGCAACGGCGCCTTACCGAGCTTTTTACCTGCAATATAAGCGACGCGGCCACTATGGCCGCGCTGCTCAGGTGTTGGATTTGTTATGAGGATGAGGCCACGGGCCTTGTATCGCCTGCCATTTTTAAACAGGGAGTCGATCTCGGCCTTGCTCTTAACCGTTCCCCTCATACAACAGACCTAGACGCAAAGCTCTTTGCGCTGCTTCCTCCTGCGCGCGGCAAGAACCTTGCGGCCACCCTTGGTTGCCATGCGAGCCCTGAAGCCATGGCACTTGGCCCTTTTCCTCTTATTCGGCTGGTACGTTCTCTTCATGTTGATCTTCCTTCCAAAAGCCTGAATTAGGCGCGAACCGAAAGTATAGGAGTGTCGCTTCTAACCTGTCAAACCGATGCAACCATATTTTCAAGACGTGGGCAAATTCTATCGGTAAGCGATTGCACACCAACGGCGCACCGGCCAAGCAGGGCATAAATATGACTTAGCGAGCAGTGTTACAGGCGATCAACCTGCACCCAACCGAGCCTTTCCCGCGCGCCCCAGGCGCAAAAGGTATCCACCTGTCAGAGTTTCCCAAATTTTCACAACCTGAACCTTTTTGTATCGAGTTATCAACAGAAAATAAATTTAAGGGCTTCCAATAACTGTGAAAATTGTGAGTAACGCTTATGCTCACGGCTCAAAGCATGTGAAAAACTTTTAGCGACGAACAAAGTTTCGATGTTGACATTCTGTTCTTTCGTATTAATTTTTAGCATACGCTTTTGAAAAAAATGTACATCTATCAGGAAAAACGCCACTGAACATCATCTAACTGCACCAGGGATCGTAACGATGATGACAACTGAATAGCCATCAGGGCAAATCGCAAGGAGATAACATGGCGCCAATCATGTGAAGTTTTCACAGGTGCTATGTTTTTTCACTCTTAGGGAGTTTTTCACTGATTGTTTTCCACAGTTTGTGATTCTGTTTGTGAATAATTGGGAAAGCCGCTGTAAACCCGGGCGTGTCCATATTACTTCTCTATCAAACCCCTTGTGAAAACCTTTGGGATTGCCAATGGCTACATATACAAGAGTAGGTTCGAAGAGGTTGGAAAAATGAGTAGCACGCGTACTGCAGGAGAAGTTTGGGGGCTGGTCGTCGAGGAGCTCAACACCGACACCACCATCGATACGACGATGATGAACGGTTTCCTCAAGGCACTGGCCCCGCAGCTTCTTTCCGATAATTCGCTTATCCTCTCAACGGATAATAAATGGGCAAGCGAGTACATCACGGCAAACTATGGCAAATCACTGAACAAGGCTCTTTCGGGCATACTTGGCACAAATGCCGAGGTGCACGTCGTGCTGTCTGACATCCCAAGTGGAATCGATCCACAGCAAACGGAGCTGATTTTTGGAAAATACGACCGCGCAAGCGAACAGGCTTCCGACAACACAAAACCTCACCCGGAGGAGACTGCTCAATCGAAAAGGCAGGATAACCAAAGGGGTTCCCTCTCAGCAGAGGAGCCCTCAAACGAGTTTTTCCAAACTTTTCACAACCAGACGGAATCTATCGAAAGCTCTACACCGTCCCAAAAGCCAGACAGCGGCACCAAGACATTCGATTCCTTCGTTGTGGCCGATACGAACAGCTATGCCTATGGCGCGGCCTACTCCGTCGCCGAGAATCCGGGCGAAATCAACAACCCCTTATTTATATACGGGCGCTCGGGGCTTGGGAAAACCCACCTGCTGCTCGCCATCAAGGATTATGTGAACAAGAACTATCCGGAGAAGAAGGTCACCTACTCTCCGACAACAACACTTGTCGAGGATTATGTTGAGGCTCTCGGGGCTGATGACTGGAGCAGCTTCACCATGAAATACAAGACAGCAGATATGCTGCTCCTCGACGACGTCCAATTCCTCGAGGGCAAGGAAGAGACCACTAACGAGTTCTTCAAGATTTTCAATCTCATGATTCAAAACAAGAAGCAAATCGTTCTCTCAGCCGACCGCGCGCCGAAGGATATCAATCTCGATGAGCGCCTGAGAAGTCGTTTTGCCAACGGCGTCACCGCGGACATCCAGGCACCTCTATTCGAAACGAAACTCAAAATCTTCAAGAACCACATCGAAGACCTCAAGAGGAAGCAAAACCAGCCCGATCTCGAGATTCCAAACGAAGTTATCAATCGCGTTGTCGAGCTCTCCAATTCCAATATCAGAAACCTCGAGGGTGCAGCTGCAAGTCTCGTCGTTTACATCTCCTTCAGCCGTTCAGGCAAGGAAGGTCCCATCACAGTCGAGGAAGCCGAGGAGATCGTTTCCAAAATCTTCTTCACCAACATGGCAGAAAAAATTACCATCTCCGACATTCAGCGCTTTGTCGAATTGTATTACAATGTCACCCACGGAGAACTCCTGGGTTCCCAGCGCCCGCGCCACATTAGCAACGCACGCCAGGTTGGCATGTATCTTTCGCGCGTGCTCACCCAGGCCTCCTACCCAGAAATCGGAAAGGCTTTCAAGAAAGACCACTCGAGCGTGGTGCACGCCTATAAGAACATCGAAAGCAAGCGCCAGGCAGACAGGGATTTCTTCAATGAGATCGAGCGCATGAGCGACCTCATTACCTCAACCGAAAAGGAAGGATAACGGCCTTTCCGCGCTGCTACGCGCGGAAAGGAAAATCACGGCAAACCATGGTGAAAAGCTTGGGGAAAGGAAGAAGAAAGAAACAAGCAGAGCCAACCTGTTGAAGGAAGTGAAAAACCAGCACTCTTCTTCAACAGACAAGCAAAGCGGGAATATTGGGCTTTTGCTAGTTTTCCCAACTTTTCACAGTCTCTATTACAATAATGAAATAAAAAATATAAAAGAAGGAAAGAAAAACACAGGACAACCATCCTCGAAGATAGGTGAAAACAGTGAAATTCAACATCTCGAAGACCGATTTCCTCAATGCACTCAACATCACGGCAAAGGGCCGGTCTGGCCGCTCGACGCTCCCTATCCTCTCGGGCGTGTATATCAAGGCCCAGGATGGATCCATCCTTCTGCAGACGACGGATCTTGAGACGAGCGTTCGAGTCTCCACCCCCGCCCTCGTGGAGAATGAGGGAGAAACCGTCGTTCCCGGCAAGCTTATCTCCGAGTTGGTGAAAACTCTTCCTGAGGCAGCAGTCTCGTGCAGCCTGGACGGAGAGCAGTTCATAATCGAGTGCCTCTCCTCGCGGTTCTCGATGAAAACCATGCAGGCCAAGGATTTTCCGGCATTCCCCGAGGTTGAGGCAGCCGAGAGCATCGTGATTCCCGCAGGCCGCGCCTCCGAGATGGTGAAGAAGGTTTCGAAAGCCGTGTCTCGTGATGAGTCGCATATGATTCTCACGGGTATCAACGTTGTCGCCGAGGGTGAAAATATCTCCATGGTCGCAACCGACTCGTATCGCCTCGCGATCGATGAGTCTTCGATTGAAAATCACGACGGAACCTTCCAGCTCGTTATTCCCGGTAGCGTGCTAGACGACGTTTGCAGGCTGCTTGGCAAGGAAGATTCCCTGGAAATCGGGTATAACGACAACCAAATCCTCTTCAAGTTCGGGCAGAGCACATTCGTCACGAGAAAACTTGAGGGAAATTATCCGAACTACAAGCAAATCATCCCCAAGGAGAAGACCATTTCCGCCGTTGTGGAAACGAAAACCCTTCTCGATGCCATCAAGCGCGTCTCCGTCATGGCGCAGGAGTATATGCAGATCCGCCTGGAGCTCTTACCAGAGCTCCAGCAAATCGTCATCTCCGCCAAGGTGGCGGACGTCGGAGGAGCGAAGGAAACCGTCGACGCGCAGATTGACGGAGAGCAAATCCTCATCGGGTTCAACTATCAGTATTTGATGGATGGCCTTAATGCCATTTCCACCGAGGAGGTTGTGTTCGAGGCCAACAGCCCGCTCAAACCCGGCGTCCTCAAGTCTGTTGGCGAGGAAAAGTTCTTCTACCTTTCCATGCCGGTCAAGCTCAACGACTAACGAGCCGCAGTCCGCGCATGGGGATGAGGCTTTCCTACATCAGGCTCCAGAATTTCAGAAGTCACGAGTTCTTCGATAGCGGGGAACTCCAACGTTTCAACATTCTCGTTGGGCCAAACGGAGCGGGAAAGACCAATATCATCGAGGCTATCCAGCTCGTAACCTCTCTGGAGTCTTTCAGAACCTCCAAATGGAACGAGATGGTGCGCTGGGGCTGTGAAAAAGCCGACATTCGCGCCGCCTTAGAAGGCGGCGGTAGAAAGCTCGACATCGACCTATATATAAAAGACGCGCGTAGGCGCTATCAGCTCAACGGGAAAGGGCGCACAACCAACGACCTCCGCGGGGAGCTGCCCTCCGTGATTTTCAACCCCGACGATCTCGACATCGTGAAGGGTTCTGCGGAGCGGAGAAGAAACGGCCTCGATGCCATAGGCATGCAGCTTTCCGGGACGTACCACGACCTCAAAGCAGAGCTTTCGAAAGCTCTGCGCCAGAAGAACGCCCTCCTTCAGGCTGAGCAAAGGCCCGATGAGCTGTTGATTTCCGCTTGGAACGAGAATGTTGCGAAGATTGCCGCACATCTTGTCAAACATCGGCTGAATCTCTTCAATAGGTTCGCCGGGGAACTGCGACAGGTATATGCGGAGCTCGACTTTGCCAATGACTTCGAGATTTTCTACCTGCCGACATGGTCTCACGACGAGAAGGGTATCCGCGAATCAACGTATACCGAGGATGAGCTTTATCAGCTCATCCTCGCCCAGATGCAGGGCCATATCGAGGCGGAGCTCGCGTCGGGAAGATGTCTTGTGGGGCCGCAACGGGATGATCTCCTCTTCAATCTCAATGCTCATGATGCTCGCAAGTATGCCTCTCAAGGGCAGCAGCGCTTCATAGCCTTGGCCTGGAAGATCGCTGAGATGAAAACGATTGAGGACATCGCGGGGACGAGACCGCTTCTGCTCCTCGACGACGTGCTCTCCGAGCTCGATCTCGCAAAAAGGAATGTGCTTCTTGATTATCTGCTCGATAACAAGCAAACTTTCATAACCACGACGGATATATCGCAAATTGATGATAGAATCCTACGCGACGCGCGAGTATTCGAGATAGGGCGCTGAAAACTAGATCCGCAAAACGCAGCTTGAAGGTGAACCATGGATCTGAAATCAGGAATCGGTTCCGTTATAGAGGCAAACACGAGCCCCCGGCTTCAAAAGAGCATGCTTCTCCAAGAGGTGTGGGAGCAGATTGCACCCGAAAAGGCCCTCCGCCATACAGACAACGTTATCGAGAGCAAGAAGCGCGATGGCGCCATCGCCATATTCGTCGATACTCCGCACGCGGCCGCCGACCTTGCGATGAGCAAGGAATACTATCGCCAGAGATTTGAGATCGAGCTCGGCGAGCCGGTGACAGATGTCTTCTTCGTCGTCTCCAAGGAAACGGGTATTCGCAAGGAGTTTGTGAAAAGAGAGCAAGAGCAGCCCTGGTATGTGGATAACTGCGAGTCTGTCCCGCTTGATGAAGGCGAGCTCGCCTACGCCCGGCTGTCAGTAGAGGGCATCGAGGACGAGAAGCTTAGAGAAACGCTCTTAAAGGCTTTTATTTCCGATATGGAGTGGAAAAAGGGTCTTAAGGCCTCTAAAAGCCTTTAGGCGGAATTTAAACCCCTTTTAAAGCCGAAATTTTAGTCTTTAGGGTGCGGGCATGGTACAATATAGCCATGCAAGCGCTCCCGAACGCTACCAGATATTGTGCCATGGGAGCGGAAGTTTTCATGTGAAATGTTGGTTTGGCAGACGTATGTCCTGTAGAGCATTGCCATGCCGTGAGGAGAAATAAATGGCCGACAAAACGAACCACTATGATGAGGGCGATATCAAGATCCTCGAAGGACTCGAGGCGGTCCGCAAGCGTCCGGGCATGTATATCGGCTCGACGGGCCCGCGCGGCTTGCACCACCTGGTCTACGAGGTTGTGGATAACTCTGTCGATGAGGCTCTTGCCGGAGTCTGCAACCGAATCGATGTGACCATCTACCCGGATAACTCCGTCGAGGTCATCGATAACGGTCGCGGAATTCCCGTCGGTAAGCACAAGCAAGCCAAGAAGTCGACGCTCGAGGTCGTGTTCACCATCCTGCATGCTGGAGGCAAGTTCGGGGGTGCCGGCTATAAGACTTCTGGCGGCCTCCATGGTGTCGGTATCTCCGTCGTTAATGCGCTTTCAACGCGCGTAGAGGCCACGGTTTATCGCGATGGTGGTATCTGGAAGATGGCCTTCGCACGCGGAAAGACTGTCGAGAAGCTCGAGAAGGTGGGACGTTCGAAGAAGACGGGCACGACCGTTCGCTTCTGGCCCGACCCCGAGATTTTCAAGGAGACGACCGTCTTCGATGCGAATGTGCTCGCAGAGCGCCTGCGCGAGATGGCTTTCCTCAACCGCAACGTCAAGATCACGCTGAAAGATATGCGTGCTAACGCCGATGACTCTGGTGTCGAAGCGGCCGAGCCGACGGTCCAAGAGTTCCAGTATTCAGGCGGTATCAACGACTACGTCAAGTTCCTCAACGAGGGCAAGGAGATCATTCCCGGTCTGAGCAGGCCAATCTACTTCTCCAACAAGAGCGATGAGGGCGAGGTCGAGGTGTCGATGCAGTGGAACACCTCTTTCTCGGGCACGATCATGGCTTTCGCGAACAACATCCACACCACCGAGGGCGGCACGCACCTCGAGGGTTTCAAGAATTCCCTCACGCGCGTGGTTAACTCGTACGCGACGAGCCAGAACCTCATCAAGAACAAGGAAGACTCGCTGACGGGTGACGATATCCGCGAGGGCCTGACCTGCGTCATCTCGGTCAAGCTCAGCGAGCCGCAGTTCGAGGGACAGACGAAGACGAAGCTCGGCAACACCGAGATGCGCACGTTCGTGCAGTCAACCGTGACGGCGGGGCTCACAGAGTTCCTCGAGGAGCACCCCAACCCGGCCAAGGCGATCATCAGCAAGGCGACGCAGGCCGCGAAGGCCCGCAACGCCGCGCGCAAGGCCCGCGATCTCACGCGACGCAAGAGCCTGCTCGAGAGCTCGACGCTCCCCGGCAAGCTCGCCGATTGCTCGCTGCGCGATGCCTCGCTCACCGAGCTCTACATCGTCGAGGGCGACTCGGCAGGAGGATCGGCCAAGCAGGCGCGCGAGCGCTCGTTCCAGGCGATCCTGCCCCTGCGCGGCAAGATTCTCAACGTAGAGAAATCCGGTCTGCATAAGGCGCTCTCCTCCGACACGATCAGCTCGCTCATCACGGCCATCGGCACGGGTATCGGCGAGGAGGAGTTTGACATCGAGAAGGCCCGCTACCATAAGATCATCATCATGACCGATGCCGACGTCGACGGCGCGCACATCCGCTGCCTGCTGCTGACGTTCTTCTACAACTACATGCGCGAGCTTATCTACAACGGCTACGTCTACATCGCGCAGCCTCCGCTGTATCGCCTCGCCGTCGGCAAGAAGCACACATATATCTACACCGATGACGATCTGCGCACAGAGGTCGAGAAGCTCGCCGAGGGCACGAAGTACACCGTGCAGCGCTACAAGGGTCTCGGTGAGATGGACCCCGAGCAGCTGTGGGACACGACGATGGCTCCCGAGAACCGCACGCTCCTCCAGGTGACGATCGAAGATGCCGGCGCTGCGGCGAAAGCCGTGTCGGATCTCATGGGCAACCAGGTCGAGCCTCGCAAGGAGTTCATCCAGAAGTACGCGAAGCAGGTTCGTAACCTCGACATCTAGAAAACGAAGACCGGACAGCAGGGCGGCGCCCTCAAATTGCCCGCCCGAGCACCGGATACGAAAGACCACAGCTTCAGGTAAGGAGAGAACGTGGCTGAAGACAAGACTCAGGAACTCGACCTCAGCGGAAGCAGCGTCATTACCGACGACCTCGCGAACGAGCTGCGGACGGACTTCCTCGACTACGCGATGAGCGTCATCGTGGCTCGTGCCCTTCCGGACGTGCGCGATGGCCTCAAGCCGGTGCACCGCCGCATCCTCTATGCGATGTACGAGTCGGGTATCCGCCCGGATCGCCCGCACAAGAAGTCCGCATGGACGGTCGGCGAAGTTATCGGCAAATACCATCCGCATGGTGACTCCGCTGTGTACGACACGATGGTCCGTCTCGCCCAGGACTTCTCGATGCGCGTCCCGCTCGTGGACGGCCACGGTAACTTCGGATCCGTCGATGGCGACGCCGCGGCGGCCATGCGATACACCGAGGCGCGCCTGCAGAAGGCAGCCATGGAGCTCCTCCGCGACATCGACAAGGACACGGTCGACTACCAGCCCAACTACGACGAGTCGCTGCAGGAGCCTTCCGTCCTCCCGTCGCGCTTCCCGAACCTGCTGGTCAACGGCTCATCGGGTATCGCCGTCGGCATGGCGACGAACATCCCGCCGCACAATCTCGGCGAGGCCATCGACGCGGTGAAGATGTTCCTCGAGAATCCCGATGTCACGACCGACGAGCTCATGACGGTCCTCCCCGGCCCGGACTTCCCCACCGCCGCCATCATCATGGGGCGCAACGGCATCAAGGATGCCTACGAGACCGGCAAGGGTTCGATCATGATTCGCTCGCGCGCCATCCAGGAGCACACGACCTCCGGGCGCGACCGCATCGTCATCACCGAGATTCCCTACATGGTCAACAAGGCGAACATGATCAGCAAGATCGCCGACCTCGTTCGCGACAAGAAGATCACGGAGATATCGGACCTGCGAGACGAGTCCGACCGCAACGGCATGCGCGTCGTCATCGAGCTCAAGAAGGATGCCATCCCCGAGGTCGTGCTCAACAAGCTGTACAAGCACACGCAGCTGCAGACCTCCTTCGGCATCAACATGATCGCGCTTGTCGACGGGACGCCCAAGCAGCTCTCGCTGCGCGACATCCTCAAGGATTACTGCGACTACCAGCGCGAGGTTATCGTGCGCCGCACGAAGTTCGACCTCAAGAAAGCCCAGGAGCGCGAGCATATCCTCGAGGGCCGCGTCATCGCCCTCGACAACATCGACGAGGTCATCGAGATCATCCGCGGATCGCGTACCGATGAGATTGCCCGCACCTCCCTCATGGAGCGCTTCCTGCTCACCGAGATCCAAGCCCGCGACATCCTCGAGATGCGCCTCAAGAGGCTGACCGGACTCGAGCGCGAGAACCTCGAGGCCGAGCTGGCCGAGGTCAAGAGCCGCATCGCCTACTACAAGCAGGTTCTCGAGGACGATGCGCTCGTGCGCAAGATCATCATCGACGAGATGGCCGAGATCAAGGAGAAGTACGCCACGCCGCGCAAGACCGAGATCTCCGACAGCTCCGCCGCGACGCTCGAGGTCGAGGACCTCATCGCAGAGGAGGACATGGTCGTCACCATCACGAATACCGGCTATGTGAAGCGCCTGCCCGTCGCGACCTATCGCCAGCAAAAGCGCGGCGGCAAGGGGCTGCAGGGCATCAACCTCAAGGAAAACGACTACGTGGACGAGATGTTCATCGCGTCGACGCACGACTTCGTGCTGTTCTTCACGAACCACGGCAAGGTGTACCGCCTCAAGGTGCACGAGCTGCCGGTCGGCTCGCGTCAGGCCAAGGGCCATGCGATCATCAACCTCCTGCCCTTCGCCGAGGGCGAGAAGATCGCCGCGACCATCTCGACGAAGTCCTTCAGCAAGGACGAGTGCCTCATCTTCGCCACGCGCGACGGTCTCGTCAAGAAGACCACGATGGATCTCTACGATCGCTCGCGTCGAGACGGCATCATCGCCATCAAGCTCCGCGGCGGCGACGAGCTCATCGAGGTTCGCCGCGTGAAGAAGGGCGAGAAGATCATGATGGTCTCGTCCAACGGCAAGGCCATCAAGTGGGATGAGAGCGAGGCGCGTGCCATGGGCCGCGACACGACGGGCGTCAAGGGCATGACCGTGCCCGCCGGCGAGCGCGTGCTCGGCATGGAGATCGCCCGCGAGGACAGCGACCTTCTCGTCATCACTGAGCGTGGCTACGGCAAGCGCACCCCCGTCGACGACTATCCCGAGCAGCATCGCGGCGGTCAGGGCGTCAACACCATCACCATGACCCCGAAGAAGGGCCGCCTCGTCGGCATGAAGATCGTGACCGATACAGAGGAGCTCCTCATCTCGACCGAAGAGGGCGTCCTCATCCGCACGAAGGCCAAGGGTATCTCGAAGCTCGGCCGCGCCACGCAAGGCGTGAAGATCATGGATGTCGCCGACAGCGACCACGTTACGGCGGTTGCCCGCTACAACGAGGAAGAAGCCGAGGAGAACCGCGTCCACAAGAAGAACGACGACAACCAGCTCACCCTCGAGGTGGAGGTCGAGGACGAGAACGCATAGGACCCGACACACGACAGTCCAAGGAGAGAACATGACCAAGACCACGCTTACCGACCCGTCCGAGATCACCGTCGCACTGCTGTACGGCGGAAAGAGCAACGAGCGCAACATCTCGATTCTCTCCGGCACCTCGGTTGCGAAAGGCCTGCGCACGAGCGGATTCAAGGTCGAGGAGATCGATACGGGAGAGCCCCATTACATCGATCGCCTCGAGGAGCTCGCCCCCGACGTCGTGTTCATCTGCCTGCATGGCCGCGGCGGCGAGGACGGCTGCGTCCAGGGCGTCTGCGAGGAACTCGGCCTGCGCTACACCGGGTCCGGCGTGCTCGCGAGCGCGCTCGCCATGGACAAGGCGAAGGCAAAGGTCTTCTATCGGGCATTCGGCGTCCCCACTCCCGCGGCGCGCATCGTGTCTGCGGGAGAGAAGGTGACGTACGACGAGATCGCCGCCGAGCTCGGCCCCAAGATCGTCGTGAAGCCCGCCAACGAGGGGTCGGCCTTCGGCGTCTCTATCGTCTCCGATGCAGTCGTGTTCGACCAGGCGCTCAAGAACGCCCAGGCCATGGACACCTCCGTGGTCATCGAGCAGTTCATCGCCGGCACCGAGGTGACGGTCGCAGTCATGGGCAACGATGACCCGCGCGCCCTGCCTGTCATCGAGATCGTCCCCCACAACGACTTCTACGACTTCGAGGCCAAGTACGCCCAGGGCGGCTCCGACCACATCTGCCCCGCCCGCATCAGCGACGAGCAGACGCGCATCTGCCAGGAGCAGTCCATCGCAGCCCACAAGGCGCTCGGCTGCCGCGGCGTCTCGCGCAGCGACATCATCATCGATGAGGAGTCCGGCATCGCGTACGTGCTCGAGACGAACACGATCCCCGGCATGACGTCCACCTCGCTCATCCCCGACGCCGCCCGCACCGAGGGCACCGAGTTCCCCGAGCTCTGCAAGCAGATCGTGGAGTTGTCATTCGAGGAGTAGTCCCGCCGTTTTTTACCAAACGGCGGAACGGGCCGACGCTGCGAAGCCATCTGCTGGCACGCTAGGCCCTTGTGCGCTTGCGGTCGCGTGCAAAGCACGCTCCCCCGCGCGGCGGGCCTATCGCACTCAGCAGCTGGCTTCTCGCTGACTCTGCGAACGATGCCCCGGCTCTCTCATTTGATGCGCTCTCTACTGCGAGCGTGAGGTTTTTGCGCCTGAGCGGTCGGTCGCTTGAGTGCGCCTGAATGCATGTTAGAATGTTCAAGTTTCGCGACACGAATAATCTCGTGCTTAAAGTTATTCAGGAGGATTTAGAGTGGCCAACATCAAGAGTCAGAAGAAGCGCATCCGCACCAACGAGAAGGCCCGCATGCGCAACAAGGCGGTTCGTTCCGAGCTGAAGACCGCTACCCGCAAGGTCAGGGAGGCTGTCGAGGCCGGCAACGCCAAGGCCGCGCTCGAGAACGCGCAGGCTGCGTGCAGGCTGATGGACAAGGCTGCCTCGAAGGGCATCATCCACAAGAACCAGGCTGCCAACCGTAAGTCAGGCATCATGAAGCTGGCCAACACCATCCAGTAGTACCAAGTTAGACCGATATAAAGGAGAGAACCTTGGCTGTTAAGATTCGCCTTGCGCGTCATGGCGCAAAGAAGTACCCGTACTATCGCGTGGTCGTCGCCGATGGCCGCTCGCCGCGCGATGGCCGCTTCATCTGCGAGGTTGGCCGCTACAACCCCAACACCAACCCGAAGCTCGTCAAGATCGACCTCGAGGCCGTCGACGAGTGGGTGGCGAAGGGTGCGCAGCCGACGGACACCGTCGCCCGTCTGATCCAGATCGCCCGCGATGGTGGTCCGGTTGCAGCCGAGCCCACGCAGAAGCTCTCCAAGAAGGCCCAGGCCAAGAAGGAGGCCGAGGAGGCAGCCGCCGCCGAGGCCGCCGCTGCCGCTGCAGCCGCCGAGGCTGAGGGCGAGGCAGAGGCCGAGGAGGCCGCTGAGGAAGCTGCGGAGTAACCATGCCGAAGCAGGAACAGGCCACGGTCGAGCTGGTCGAGCATCTCGTCCGCTCGCTCGTTGACAATCAGGATGCCGTCAAGATCTCGTCGAGCACCAGCGCTAACGAGCTCATGATCGAGGTGTCCGTGGCCGACGAGGAGACCGGCAAGGTCATCGGACGCCAGGGTCGCATCATCAAGGCGATCCGCACGCTCGCCCGCGCATCCGCCGGCTATTCGGTCGAGGTGGAAGTGCTCGGCTAGAGCAGGCGCATGGCACGCAACAACGAATACCGCAACGTCGCCCGCGTGGCGGCAAAAGTCGGAAAGCAAGGGGAGGTCAAGGTCGAGCCAATCGACGACCTCCCCTTTTTGCTGTCCGAGGGCATGGAGGTGTTCCTCACGCCGCCGCCCCTGCAGGGCGTCAGGTCGTCTGTGATCGAGCGCATTCGCGAGCAAGGAGACGGATGGGCCGTGAAATTCGCTGATTCCAACTCGCCCGCAGACGCCTTCGAGCTCGTCGGCCGCCTGTGCCTTGTCGCCGAGGCGGACCTTCCCGAGTTCGAGGAACCGTTCGACCCGAGAGAGCTCGTCGGCCTTGCCGTGCACGACCTCGAGTTCGGCGATCTCGGGTCCGTGAGCGACGTGCTCGTGAGTTCCGAGCAGATCACGCTTGTGGTCGCCGATGACAGCGGCCATGAGACCCTCATCCCCTTCGTCGCCGAGTTCCTCATGGAATACGACGAGGATCTCATCGTCACGCGAGTTCCCGAGGGGATACTCAAGCTCAATTAAGTGAATATCTAACGATTGTAAGACAATGCGATTACAACCACTCGTCGACATGTTTTCGCAGCTTAACCGGCAAATTTTTCGAAACAATCCACAATATCTTCAAAAATAAGGGTAAAATGCGAAATGCATAGTGCTTGAAGCAGGATGTTTTCCGGCTAATACATTAACCGGAGGACAGCTTGAGCAGAGCAAGCGATAAAACGAAACACTAAAACGAACCAGTATCGCCTGCATCCTCGCCTGTTTGCTGGGGGATAAAGGCAATATCTGCAGCAACAGGGAGGGACCATGGAATACGGCAATTCTGCGCTGAGGGCTAAAGGCAAGGCCTTTGCTCTCGTCATCTCGATTGTATTCGCCATCGTGGCGTTATGCACATTGCCTTCCATCGCATATGGCGATGCGGGAGACGTGCCCGCCCACAGCAAAACCCTGACACAAAACGGTGTGACAGCGGACAACCCCAACGGTGACGGTACCTACAAGCTCGCCTTGTCGGTAACTGGCGACGCGCTGGACGAAATACAACAGAACGGAAGCGCGAACATCGTTCTCGTTTACGACGTCTCTCAGAGCATGACCAACAGGATTGGCGGTGGCAACAGTCCCAGACGCGCTGATGCCACAGAGGATGTCGTCCACGACTTCTTGGTAAATCTGAACCGCTACAAGCAGCAAGGAAGCGATATCGATGTATCTCTCGTGACATTTTCCCGGACGGGAGGCATAACACAAAACTGGACGGATAACGTTGCCTCTCTTGCGAACCGCTTTGATGATGGCGGCAATGATGGGCAATATAACTTTACCTATGACAGATACCCGGACAACTACGGCACGAACTGGGAGCATGCCCTTCAGCAAGCAGAGACGCTCCTCGGCCGCCTGTCCGACCAGGATCCGACGTTCGTCATCCTCATCACAGACGGTGCGCCAACGGCAGACGGAAGCAGTGGAAATAATCCCGGCAATCCAGCCGACATGACATGGAACCAGTTCGTAAATCGCTATAATTCTGCGCGAGATGAGGCGCGGCGTATCAATCAAAGGGTTTCCAGCAACGGCGCCTTCTACGGCATCTATGCTTACGGCGACGAGGCCGATCTGCTCGATGACCTTCTGTATTACGCCCAAAACGGGCAGAATAATCCGCGCATGAGCGAAGGCACCGACGGCAGCGTGCCCAACTACTTCAACGCGTCCGACACGGAATCGCTGACAAGGGCCATCGACTCGATCTTCAACGCAGTCATCAAGGCGCTCGGCATCACCGAGGTGTCAATCAGCGATGGAACCACCAGCTCGGTGGGAGTCGGCTCGGGTAAGTTCGAGCTCCTCGAGGTTGTCGAAAACTACGAGTACTGGCTCGACATCCCCCTTGTTGATGGATAGTTCGAGCGTAAGGAGATTGTAGGCGGAGCGGAGACGACGGTCGTCTACACGGTGACGGATAACGGCGATGGCACCGTGACGGTCACTTGGGGCGAGAACGGCACTGCCACCGTCAAAGGCTCGGCTAGCCCTACGAACTTCCACTACAGGTGGGAAGGACCGGCGGGTTTCTATAATTACGGACCTCCCCAAGCACATCTCGTCGACGGCGCGGTCGATTGGAACCTTTCTTCTGTCGGTACACTGCTCAATGGTGTGACATATACCGTGACGTTCGATGTGTATCCGAGTCAGACCGCGCTCGACTGGAAGGCCAAGCTTGAGAACGGCGAGAATTACGACGAGGTCGTCCCCGCCGCTGCCCAGCCCTACTTCGACGAGTACGGCATGCTCGCCACCAACACCACGGCGACGCTGAGCTATAAGGACACTCGCCTGCCGGAGGGCCAGCAGGCGGGCTCGGCCACGTTTGCCCCGCCCGACAGGGTTGTCACCAAAGACGAGACGATGGTGGTCACGAAGGATTGGGAGGGAGACAACCCTCCTGCGGAAGGGCAAATCGAGCTAGATATCATCGCAGATGGCGATACGGACTCCCCGTTCGAGCAAGCGCTTCTCGGACCCGACCCCAACTGGACGAAGGAGATTCACATCTCTTGCGGCATCATGAAGGACGGCGAGGTCATGCCGGGTGCGGAGGGGCACGACTTCACGTTTGCTGAGCTGCCGAGCGTCCAGTATCGCTGGGAGATCGAGGCGCCGACCGTGCATCCGATGATCATCGACGGTGTGACCCATATGCTCGTGAAGGTCGACGAGGCGCATCCCATCGGTGATAAGACCCCCATCATGATTGGAGGCAGCCAGTACTACATCGATGAGTCCGTCACTTCCCTCACCGCGATCAACCATCGTCGCTCCAACCTCAACCTCGCCAAGGTCGTTACCGCGGAGGACGGGGCCACCGCTCCCGCGGATGCCACGTTCCCGTTCACGATGACGGTTGTGAACTCGAAGAAGGGCAACGGCAGCGCGGACGACATCAACTCCGACTACTACGTATGGTTCTCCATCATGAACGGCTCGGACTTCGTCGAGCGCACCACCAGCGCGACGTCTCGTCCCGATCCCGATACGGGAACGCCCTATTACTATGCTGAGAGCGGAACCGCTATCACCGTCGAGCTTAAGGACGGCGATAGCCTGCGCTTCACGAACCTGCCCTCCGGTTCCACGTACACCTTCACCGAGCAAAACGTCACCGGCTTCAAGTTCGTGAGCGCCGAGAATACCGGACCCGAGGGCAGCACGTTCAACGTGGACGGAAAGACCGTCACGGGCACAATCGACTCCTACAACGCCATCTCGTATGGCGCGAAGTACACCAACGCCTACGGCACCACCGACGTCACCGTTTCCAAAGTCTGGGACGATGGTGATAACCAGGACAACATCCGTCCGACCGATCTCGACCTGACGCTTGTCGGATACACGGGCACGCCTGTTCCCACGCCGGCGGTCACCAAGAACGGGAACACGTGGACCTACACATGGGAGGATCTGCCGAAGTACGGCACCGCCGACAACGAGATTGCATATCAGGTGACCGAGGAGAACGTGCCCGAGGGATACACCTGCGATGAGACAACCGTGTCTAACAACGGCACCATCACCAACAAGCACGAGCCGGTCAACACGAGCGTCACCGCCACCAAGGCGTGGGACGACGCCGATGACCAGGACGGCATCCGTCCGGACAAGGTGAGCGTCCAGCTCTATGCCGGCAACGACGCTTATGGGGATCCGGTGGAGCTCGATGGCAGCGGGGAAACACCGTGGACCTATACGTGGAAGGGCCTGCCCAAGAACGAGGGCGGCTCGGCAATCGTGTACACGGTCGATGAAACCGCGGTGCCGTCGGGCTATGAGAAGACCGGCATTACCGGCAGCGTCGAAGATGGCTTCACCATCACCAACAAGCACACCCCCGAAGTCGTCGACATCACGGTGACCAAGGAATGGGTCGGCCCCGAGGCCGGCGCGGTCCAGGCCCAGCTCTACGCGGGCGAAGAGGCTGTGGGAGAACCGGTGACGCTCGATTCCGGCCACAGCTGGACCTACACGTGGGAAGACCAGCCCGTGTACGCGAACGGCCAGAAGATCTCCTACAAGGTCGATGAGGTCACGACCCCCACGGGCTACGAGAAGCAGGTCACCGGCAGCGCCGAGGCTGGCTTCACCATCACCAACACCAACACCGAGAAGGTCGAGAAGACGGTCAAGAAGGTGTGGCACGACGGCGAGAACCAGGACGGCATCCGCCCGGAGACGCTCAGTGTCCAGCTGAAGGCCAACGGCGAGAATTACGGCGACCCCGTCGTCCTCGAGGATGGCCTCAACTGGATTCACAAGGAGAGCGGTCTGCCGAAGTACGATGCGCAGGGCAGCCTCATCGAATACACCTGGGTTGAGGTCACGGATAGCCTGTCCGAAGGCTACGAGCCCGACGGCTCCTCCGTCGATGGCGATACCACCACCCTTTACAACAAGCACACGCCTGCAACGACCAGCGTCACGGTCACGAAGGCCTGGGATGACTCCAACAACGCGGAGGGCGTCCGCCCGGGCAGCGTCTCCGTCCAGCTCCTCGCGGGCGGGGAGGCCGTGGGCGATGCCGTGACACTCGACGGCGACCATGGCTGGACCTACACCTGGGAGAATCAGCCGGTTAACAAAGCCGGCCAGCCCATCTCGTACACGGTCGACGAGACCGAGGTGCCAAAGGGTTACACGAAGGTCGGCATCACCGGCGATGTCGAGAGCGGCTTCACCATCACCAACAAGTACACTCCGGCGGCAACCGAGTACGAGCTCTCCGCCGGTAAGAAGCTCGCAGTCGAAGAGCCCGCGGACAACCCGCCCGACGTGAGCGGCAAGTACACGCTGACCCTCGAGGCCGTCGGTAACGCGCCCATGCCCGAAGGGGCAGTCGACGGCAAGGTCGAGATCGCCAACGCCGATGGCGATGGCACCATGACCAGCTTCGGGAAGATTCCCTTCGTCACGCCCGGTGAATACCAGTACACCGTGAGCGAGTCCGGCACGGTCGACGGCGTCACCAACGGTCCGACGAGCAGCACCGTCAAGGTGAAGGTCAGCGGCACCACCGACGGCGGCCTCGCTTGCACGGTCACCGAGGGTTCGCAGGAGACCCTCTTCACCAACACCTACAAGGTGACCCCCGCCACGGCCACCATCGAGGCCAGCAAGAGCCTCGCCGGTGCGCCGCTCTCTGCCGGCGCCTTCGAGTTCGAGCTCGTGGATGGCGATGGCGAGCAGGTGGCCACCGCCACCAACGGCGGCGACGGCAAGGTCTCGTTCCCCGAGATGACCTTCGATGCCCCGGGCACCTACACCTACACGATGAGGGAGATTGACGAGAAGAAGGACGGCTTCACATACGACAGCCACGAGGTGACCGTCACCGTCTCCGTCGCCGACAACGGCGAGGGCAAGCTTGTCGCAACCCCCGCCTACAAGGGCGCCACGGAGTTCAAGAATTCCTATAAGGCCGACGGCACGGTGGACCTCTCCGTCGAGAAGGAGTACACGAACGGCACACTCGAGAGCGGACAGTTCACCTTCGAGCTCGTCGATGAGAAGGGTGAGGTCATCCAGACCAAGACAAACAACGAGTCTGGCGCCGTGATTTTCGACCCGATCTCATACGACGAGAGCATCTTCGACAAAGCAGTGCCTGCCCCCGATGATGAGGGCGACTTCAAGCCCGCCGCCGATGAGGAGGAGCCCGCCGCCGAGGCCTCCGCGGATGACGAGGCCGACGAGCCGAAGGCCGCCAAGACCGGGGAAGATGCAGCCGACGAAGAGACCGACGATTCCGCTGAGGCTGATGAGCCCGTCACGAGTGACGATAGCGGTGATGCCACCAGCGAAGGCGATGGCGAGGACGGCGAGAGTGCCGACGACCAGGCCTCTGCAACCAAGGTCATGACCGGCGCCGAGGACGGCGAAGAGGATGACGAGGCCGACGAGGGAGAGGATGCCTCCTTCGAGCCCGAGGCCGATGGTGATGACGGAGATACCGACAAGACCAGGACGGCAACGGTCACCTATACCATTCGGGAGGTCAAGGGCGACGAGTCCTACATCGTCTACGACCCCGGCGATCCCATCACCGTGACCGTCACCGTTGTCGACAACGGCGATGGATCGATCACCGCCACCCCCGCATACTCTCGCACGAAGTTCACCAACGCCTATAAGGCCAGCGGTTCGGCGACGTTCGAGGGAGCCAAGACCCTCACGGGAGCCGAGCTGGCCGAGGGCCAATTCAGCTTCCAGCTGATCGGCGCGGATAACAAGGTTATCCAGACGGTGGAGAACGCGGCCGACGGCAGCTTCTCCTTCGATTCGATCGCCTATGACCAGACCGACATCGGCAAGACCTACGAGTATCAGATCGTCGAGGTCAACGACGGCGAGGCCGGATACGTCTACGATGATCACGCCTGCACCGTCAGTGTCAAGGTCAGCGACCTGGGCGAAGGCAAGCTCGACTGCGAAGTAACGCTCTCCGATGGAGAGAAGGCCGCTTTCGAGAACTCCTTCAAACCGCTTGCCACGAGCGCGCAGCTCAAGGGTCATAAAACCCTCAGAGGCAGGGATCTCATCGAGGGAGAGTTCGAGTTCGAGCTCGCGAATGAAAACGGCGATATCGTCTCCATCGCCACCAATGATGCGAGCGGCAACATCGACTTCGGCACCTTCGACTTCGAGGAGGTGGGCACCTACACCTACACCGCGACTGAGGTGAAGGGCAGCGAGGAGTACATCACCTACGACGAATCCGAGCAGGAATTCACGGTTGAGGTCACGCTCGATGGAGGGGAGCTGAAGGCTGAGGTGAGCTGCGGCGAGGGCGATACGGCCGAGTTCACGAATGTCTTCGACGTTCCGGATCCGATCGAGCCCGATTCCGGCGGCGACGGCGACGACGAGACCGACAACCCGGGTATTCCCGACGAGCCGAACAGCGCCCCCGATGGCGACAACTCTGGTGGCAACGGCAGCGGAAAGAGCCCGCTACCGCACACGGGCGATGCCGCGCCCGTCATCCCGCTGCTCGCACTCGCCCTCGGCGCGACTGCGGTGCTCATCGTCCTTACGGCTAGGAGGATCCTGCCCGCCGGCCGCGGCCAGCGTCGGCGCACCGGCAAGCATGAGAAGCGCTAGCCGCCGGGAACCTTGACGGAGGAAATGCGATGGGGAGGAGGTCTGCAGGCCTCCTCCCTTGGTTCTTGGCGAGAAACAGCCGTGCCTCCCCCGAGCGGATGATTGTCCCCGCGCATGGCAAAGTATCCGACGGACATGATTCGAGCAGGTTGCGGCCGTATAATACGGGGCATGAAGATCGAGGCACTTACAACATTCCCGCACATGTTCGACGGCGTGATGGGCGAGTCGATGATGAAGCGCGCCCAGGAGAAGGGCCTGCTCGAGTTCGCCGCGCACGACCTGCGCGATTGGACGCACGATGTTCACCGCACGACCGACGATGCACCCTATGGCGGCGGCCCCGGCCTGCTCATGAAGCCGGAACCCATCTTCGAGGCACTCGACGACCTTCTCGCCGAGGAGCCCGCTCTCGTCGTCTTCACGACGCCGACGGGCGAGCCGTTCACGCAGCGCGTCGCCGAGGAGCTCTCGCACGAGCAGCGCATCCTGTTCGTCTGCGGCCACTACGAGGGCTTCGACGAGCGCGTCTACACCCTGGCCGACCGCTGCTTCTCGATCGGCGACTTCGTGCTGACCGGCGGCGAGCTGCCGGCGATGGTCATGGCCGATGCCATCGTCCGCCTCATACCCGGCGTTCTCGGCGATGACCAGTCGAGCGAGAGCGAGTCGTTCGGAGAGGAGGGCCTCCTCGAATATCCGCAGTACACGCGCCCGGCGAGCTACCGCGGCATGGACGTTCCGGCCATCCTCCTCTCCGGCGACCATGGCAAGATCGCGCAATGGCGTCACGAGCAGGCGCTCGAGCGCACGAAGCGCCTCCGCCCCGACCTCCTCGAGTAAATAGAGCAAATAAGGGGCTGAACCCGAGCACGCCACTCATTCACCGTGTAGGTGCGACGGACGGCTCGTTTCATGGAGTATCATTTAAAAGGTTGTATAGAAACGCGTGTTGCACCGATAGGAGCGTGCATGATACTTCGAACCGCATCGAAACTCGTTCGTGGCGTCGTGGAGATTGTGATCATCATCATCGCCGCGCTTATCATCTCGGCTGTCGTTCGTGCGTTCGTCGTCGAGACCTATGAGGTTCCGACCGGATCGATGGAGCCGACGATCGAGGTCGGCGACCGCATCCTCTCGCAACGCATCGCCTACTACAAGGGAACACCCCAACCGGGAGACATCGTGACGTTCTCCGACCCCATCGAGCCCGACCGCACGCTCGTGAAGCGCACGATCGCCGTCGCGGGCGATACGGTCGACATCTCCGATGGCAATCTATACATCAACGGTGAGCTGCAGGATGAGCCGTACACGCATGGTCAGCCAACCGAGCCGCTGGCAAGCTACGACCTCAGCCTCACCATCTCGTATCCCTACACGATTCCGGATGGATACATCTGGGTCATGGGCGATAACCGCACGAACTCCGCGGACAGCCGCTATTTCGGCCCCGTGAAGGAGAGCGTGGTTTCAGGAAAGGTATTCCTCCGTTACTGGCCGTTCGACAGGTTCGGCAAGGTGGAGTAGCGCGGCACGACGAACAGCCGAGGCAAGCGCGAGACAGCGCAAGGCACGCGACAGCAAGAAGAGGAGAGTGAACGAAGGCCTTGATGACATTCCAAGACATTATCCTGGCGCTCCAGAAGTACTGGGCCGACCAGGGGTGCATCATCCTGCAGCCGTATGACATGGAGGTGGGCGCGGGAACGTTCCACACCGCTACGACGCTGCGCTCGCTCGGCCCGGATACGTGGAAGGCCGCCTATGTGCAGCCGTGCCGCCGCCCGACCGACGGCCGCTATGGCGAGAACCCCAACCGCATGCAGCACTACTACCAGTACCAGGCGCTGCTCAAGCCCTCGCCGGACAACGTTCAGGAGCTCTACCTCGACTCGCTGCGCGCCATCGGCATCGAGCCCAACGACCACGACGTGCGCTTCGTCGAGGACGACTGGGAGTCGCCCACGCTCGGCGCGTGGGGCCTGGGCTGGGAGGTCTGGTGCGACGGCATGGAGGTCACGCAGTTCACGTACTTCCAGCAGGTTGGCGGCATCGAGTGCCGACCCGTGCCGGCAGAGCTGACCTACGGCATCGAGCGCCTCGCGATGTACATCCAGGGCGTCAACTCGGTCTACGACCTCGTGTGGGTCGAGAACGAGGATGGCACGACGTTCACGTACGGCGACGTCTTCCTCGAGAACGAGAAGGAGTTCTCGGCCTACAACTTCGAGTATGCGGACGTCAACCTGCTGCTCGGCAACTTCAACAACTACGAGGCCGAGTGCGGCCGCCTGCTCGAGGCGAAGCTCCCGCTGCCGGCCTACGACTGCGTGCTCAAGTGCTCGCACGCCTTCAACCTGCTCGATGCGCGCGGCGCCATCTCGACGACCGAGCGCATGGGCTACATCCTGCGCGTGCGCACGCTCGCCCGCGCCTGCTGCCTGTCGTATCTCGAGAACGTCTGCGGAATCACGCAGGGTGATGCGGCTGCGGAAGGCGATGCCAAGAAGGGAGGCGATGCCCGATGACGCAGGATAAGCGAAATCTCATCGTCGAGATCGGCACCGAGGAGATTCCGGCCGACGCCCTCATCCTCGCAGAGGATTACCTCGAGAAGAAGGTCATCGAGGAGCTCGAGGCCGCGCATCTCGAGTTCGGCGAGGTCGAGCTGCGCTCGACGCCCCGCCGCATCATCATCTCCGTCACGGACGTCGCGGCCGAGTCCGCCGCGCAGCGCCAGGAATTCCGCGGCCCGTCTGCCGACCGCGCCTTCGACGAGGATGGCAATCCCACCAAGGCCGCGCTCGGCTTCGCGCGTGGCAAGGGTGTCGAGGTCGACGCCCTCGAGAAGCGCGAGGAGAACGGCAACGTGTACGTCTATGCGGTCGTCGAGTCCGCATCGCAGCCGGCCAAGGACATCATCGAGGCCATGCTGCCCGTTGCGATCAGCACGATTCCGTGGCGCAAGTCGCAGCGCTGGGGTTCGGGCGACGCGCATTTCTCGCGTCCCGTCCGCTGGCTCGTCGGCCTGCTCGGTGACGAGGTCGTCGACTTCGAGTTCGCCGGCCTCAAGTCGGGCCGCGTGAGCTATGGCCACCGTTTCCTGGCGCCGCAGCCCATCGAGCTCGCCTGCGCCGACGACCTGCTGCCCGCACTCGAGAAGGCCTACGTGGTGAGCGAGACCTCCGACCGCGCGACGGCTATCCGTGCGCAGATCAAGGAGATCGAGGAGCAGACCGGCCTCGTCGCCGAGGTGCCGGCCAGCACGTTCGCCGAGGTCCTTGGCCTGGTCGAGTATCCGACCTGCCTCGTGGGACACTTCGACGAGGAGTTCCTGCAGGTGCCCTCCGAGATCATCACCGACGCCATGCTCTCGCATCAGCGCTACTTCCCGCTCTATGGCAAGGATGGCAATCTCTCCAACGCGTTCATCGTCGTCGGCAACGGCGATCCGGCCAACTCGGCCACGATCATCGACGGTAACGAGCGCGTCGTTCGCGCCCGCCTCTACGATGCGGCGTTCTTCTATCACGAGGACCTCAAAAAGCCCCTGGCCGACTATGTGCCGCTGCTCGAGGAGCAGGTGTTCCAGGAGAAGCTGGGCACCATGAAGGCGAAGGTCGACCGCATGGTCGCGCTCGCCGGCACGCTGGCGCGCGAGGGAGGCTTCGATGCCGCGACCACCGAGCGCGCCGAGCGCGCCGCGCTGCTCGCGAAGGCAGACCTCGTCACGAGCGCCGTGGTCGAGTTCACCTCGCAGCAGGGCGTCATGGGCGGCTACTACGCCCGTGCGGCCGCAGAGCCCGAGGAAGTTGCCATCGCCGTCGAGCAGCACTATCGTCCGAAGTTCGCGGGCGACGAGGTGCCGGACAACGACGAGGGCAAGCTCGTCGCCATTGCCGACAAGCTCGACACGATCGCCGGCCTCTTCGCGATCGGCCAGCCCCCGACTGGCTCGAAGGATCCCTTCGCGCTGCGCCGCAACGCCATCGGCATCATCTCGATTCTCCAGGGCGGATTCCCGGTGGAGCTCGCCCCCGCCATCGACACGGCTCTTGCCGGTTACGATGCTGCCGCCTTGGGCTTCGACCCCGCCGGGGTTGCCCAGCAGATCCGCGACTTCTTCGCCGGCCGCCTTGCGGTCATCGCCAAGGAGAGCGGTTACACCGCCGAGGTCGTCAACGCCGTGCTCGCCACGGGAGTCATCGGCCCGGTGGAGGTCATGGCCCGCTGCAAGGCGCTGACCGAGGCCCGCGAGGGCGACGTCGAGCTCTTCGAGGATCTCGAGACCGCTTACAAGCGTGCGAACAACCTGCGCGACGCCGAGCTCGGCGACTCCGTCGATGAGTCGATCATGGGCGCTGAGGAGAAGGCACTCAACGAGGCGGTCGCGACCGCCCAGGCCACAGTCGATTCTGCGCTCGCATCTGGCGATTACGCAGGTGCCCTGGCGGCCCTCGCCGCGCTGCGCGGCCCGATCGACGCGTACTTCGACGCCGTCATGATCATGGACAAGGACGAGACGGTCCGCGCCAACCACCTGCGCATGCTCAACCGTTTCGTCAACGTCTTCGTCAACGTGGCCGACATCGGCAAGCTCGGCGGCAAGTAGACAACCGCGGAAACCTGACAAACACGTCAGACGCCAATGTCAGATTCAGGCCCCTTGTCATATTCGCGGCCCCGCACATCCTGCGGGGCCGCGCTGTGTTATGGCGCAGGATGCCGGGAGGCAATCCCCGAGAGCAACGGCTCCTTCTCCGCCTCGGCCATGGTTTCTCCCGCATCATCGCGGGTCCTCGCGAGTCACGACATTTTCACCGTCACCATTTCTTTCGAAAAAGGACGTTTAACCCGTCCTTTTTCGAAAGAAATGGTGACGAGAAACCCTTATTGACGTTTTCGGACGTCCTATTTCGACAAAAATGGCGAGTAAGATTGCGGGCCGTCGAAGAAGGGATGATTGCAGGTTGGCGGCAAAGGGAGGTTCGCGGGCCGCCGCGTTTCCGTTACGGCACAAAACACCCTTTCCAATCAGCGGCTATCTTCCCGCCTGCCGATTTGGTGGCACGACTTGTGAGACATTCGTTTCAGGATTCTGAAAAGAATAAATAATGAGATTGGCCATACGCAACACAGTTACAGCAGACGGCCGCAAGGGAACTAGTTTCAACAAAAGAGGCTTCGAGATGACGACCCACGTCAGAGGGCGGTACATACCTGCGCTTGACGGGCTCCGCGCCTTCGCGGTGCTCGCGGTCATCTTCTATCACATGGGTTTCACGTGGGCGCAGGGCGGCCTGCTCGGCGTCACGATGTTCTTTGTGCTCTCGGGATTTCTCATCACCGGCCTGCTTCTCATGGAGCTGCGCACAACCCACACGATAAACCTGCCGCAATTCTGGTTGCGGCGCGTGCGACGGCTCGTTCCCGCGATCGTGCTCGTCATCCTCGTCGTGGCCGTGCTCTGCACGATCTTCAACCACGTGCTGCTCACGAAGATGCGGCCCGATGTGGTGCCATCGCTGTTCTTCTTCAGCAACTGGTGGCAGATTTTCCACAACGTCTCGTATTTCGAGGCGATGGGATCGCCCTCGCCGCTGCAGCACTTCTGGTCGCTCGCCATCGAGGAGCAGTACTACCTTATCTGGCCGCCGCTGCTCCTGCTGCTGGTGAAGAGCCGGGTGAAGAAGACGACCGTCCGCCGTGGGCTGCTCGTCGCCGCGCTCGTGTCGGTGCTGCTCATGGCGTTCATCTACAATCCCGATGCCGATCCGAGCCGCGTGTACTACGGAACGGATACGCGTGCTTTCTCGCTGCTCATCGGAGCATGGCTCGCGTTCATCTGGCCCATGGGTCAGCTTACCGAGAAGCAGGCGGAGAAGGTAGCCGGCAAGCCGAAGTGGGTGCTCGAGATTTGCGGGACCATCGCGCTCATAGGCGTGCTCGCGATGTGCGCCTTCGCCAACGGGTATTCGCCGCTGCTCTACCGCGGCGGCATCCTGCTGTGCTCGGCGCTCACGGCGCTCACCATCGCCGCAATCGCGCACCCGGCGAGCCTGCTCGGCCGCGTGGTCGGCTGCAAGCCGCTTGTCTGGATCGGCAAGCGCTCGTACGGAATGTATCTGTGGCACTATCCCATCCTGCTGCTGATGACGAACCCAAATGCGACCGACGGACCCAACTACCTGTGGTGCATCCTCGAGCTCGCGATCATCTTCGTCGTCTCAGCGCTCTCGTACAAGTTCATCGAGAATCCGCTTCGCCATGGCGCGCTCGGCAAATGGGTGCGGGCGGTGCGCGATGGCTCGATTAACGTCTGGGCCTTCGTGCGCGGGCATGTCATCCAGGTCGTCGCGGGCGTGGCGCTCGTGTTGGCCGCGGTGCTCGGACTCGCACTCACCCCGCCGGCGCAGGGCGTGCAGGGCATGGACCAGATGCAGCAGCAGTCTGAAGAGCAGCAGGCGATGCTCGAGAAGCTGCGCGGCCTCGAGAAGTCCGACAAGGTCTACGACGTCCTGCTCATCGGCGACTCCATCTCGGTACGCCCGACGCCGTATTTCCAGGAAACGTTCCCGAATGGACTCATCGATGCCGCGATCAACAGGCAGATGTCCGAGGCGCAGGAGATCTTCGAGACCTACGACAAGCAGGGTGCCGTCGGCGACACCGTGGTCTTCGCGGTCGGGACGAACGGCCCCATCACCACCGAGCTGATCAACAGCCTCATCGATGCGGTCGGCTCCAGCAGGCAGATCTACTTCGTCAACCTGCGTGCTCCCGACGACTTCATCGATGCGAACAACGAGGTTATACAGCAAGCCGTCGATTCGCACGACAACGTCCACCTCATCGACTGGCACTCGCTGAGCGCGGGGCATGAGGAGTACTTCGATGGCGATGGCACGCACCTCACAGAGGAGGCGTCCGCGATTTACATCGAGATGATCCGCGAGGCGTTGGGCTACCAGACGCCTACCGATGCAGAGGGCGTCGGTGACACGGCACACGACATCTACGGCATCGCTGCCGGAGATGCGGAGAACGTTCTCGACAACGGTATCGAGGAGCCGAAGGAACCGCTTCTCAGCCGGATTGCCGGGGCGCTTCGGTCCGACAATACGGAGGAGCAGCCCGCCGACGCTGCGTAGCGGACAGGGTCGCTGCGCACAACTGTCTCACATTTCGCGAAATGAGTCGGAGGACAGTCCTTCGGCTCATTTATAATCAGGACGATGTCTGACTCCAGCAACAGAAGAAGGAAAACGTCGCAGGCTGGTAGACGAGGGACGTATAGCCGTCACGCAGACTCCTTTTCGCGTTCCTCTCACGGTTCACACGAACGTTCGTCCGAATCATCGCGTTCGCGCTATGCGACCGGCGGTTCCGCACGTCATCGTGCGCCTGCGCACGAGGCGTTGCCTTCGAGGGAGCGACAGGCCTCGGCCTCGAGGCGAACGCATGCAGCGCAGGCCCAGCGTCGGTCCGAGATGCGGCCGCGAGCCCAGGCGGCGCCCACGGTTCCCCAGCCGCCGGCTCGCCGGAAGCGCCCCATAGGCCGCTATATCACGGGCATCGTCGTCGCCGTTATCGTGGTTGTGGCGCTTGCATCCATCGGATCGACGGCCAAGCAGTGCAGCTCGCTTTTCGGCAGCATCGAGGAGAACACCTACGATTGGTCGCGCCTGACCACCGACGGAGACATCAAGTCCTATACCTCGGGAACCGGCCAGAAGGCGAAGCTCGGCGTTGACGTGTCGGAGCACAACGGCGGCAACATCGACTGGGACCAGATCGCGCAAAGCGGCGTCGAATTCGCCTACGTGCGCGTCGGCTACCGAGGTTACACGGAAGGGTTCATCCAGACCGATGCGCAGGCATCGCGCAACATCATGGGCGCGAAGGCCGCCGGCATTGATCCGGCTGTGTACATCTTCTCGCAGGCGATTACCGTCGATGAGGCCCGCGAGGAGGCGGATTACGCGTGCGATGCCATGGAGACCTACGGCCTGAGCAAGGAGTATCCCGTCGCCTTCGACATGGAGGAGAACAACGTCGAGAACGAGCGCATCGACGGACTAAGTGCCGAGGAGCTCACGGAGATAGCGCTCGCCTTCTGCGATCGCGTGCGCGAGCGCGGCTACACGCCGATCGTCTACGGAAACGACAAGTGGCTCAACGGCTACTTCGATTTGAGCAAGCTCGCCGGCGAGGAGCTGCTGTGGCTCGCGGAGTACGATGATCAGCCCTCGGTGAGCTACAACTTCAAGATCTGGCAATACACGAGCACGGCCGACTTGCCGGGTTCAGGTGGTAATCTGGACATGGACCTGATGTTCCCTGATAACTAGCGGAAAGGTGGCGTCATCATGAGGATCTGCGTGTTCTGCGCATCGAGCACGAGGGTTGGAGAGCCGTATATCTCTGCGTTGCGCGAGCTGGGCCTGGAGATGGCGCGCCGCGGGCACGAGCTCGTGTTCGGCGGTTACGATACAGGCTTGATGGGCGTCGTCGCGCATGCGGTCCACGATGGCGGTGGCTTCGTCCACGGCGTGATTCCCGTGCAGGTCGGGGAGTTCAAGGCCCGCCCCATCTTCGACGCTGATGACCTGCGCGAGGTCGATAGCCTCACGATTCGCAAGGAGACCATGAAGGATCTTGCTGAGGCGTTCATCGCCGGACCAGGGTCATACGGCACGTTCGACGAGCTCTTCGAGGTGCTCGTCGAGCAGAAGCTCGAGATCGACACCCCCAAGCCCGTTTGCGTGTTCAACGTCAACGGCTGCTACGACTGGCTCGTCAAGCGCTGCGATGAGATGGTCGAGGAGAACCTGGTTCCCGAGCCCGACATCGTCCTCTGGCACGAGGAAACTCAGGTCGGCAGGATGCTCGACTACATCGAGGCCTTCGAGGGTCACTAGGCGACGGCAATGGGACAAAAGGGGCTGGCCCCAGCTGTCCCGCTATGGTCAAGGAGAGAGCCATGAAGAGGAATCGTACCCGGCTTATCGTGCTGGCTGTGATCGCCGCGTTATTCGCCCTCGGGCTCGCTGGATGCGGCGGGGCCGGTGGTTCGGCAAGCGCGACGCTGCGCTTGCCCGACTTCTCCCAGGTTTTCGTGGAGGACCAGGATGATGCCCGTGCGTATCTCGAGGGCAAGTACACGGTTGTCGAACCCGAGCACGTCGTCTCGTCATCGGCCTATTACGCCTACTCGAGTGCGAAATGCGCCGAGGTTTGCCCGACCATGGATCGCGCGACCGCCAACACCGCGGGCGAAGCCTTCAACATGCCCGGTGAATGGGCCCTCTACGGCATCACTCCAACAAACGCGACGCTGCGCGTCTTCGGTATCGCAGAAGATGCCACCAATGAAGACCTGGTGACCATGCTCGATAACGCCTGCGGTGTGAAGATGGCCATGGCATACACGCAGTTACGCGAGACGGGCGATGCCTACGACCGCACGCTCTGGGCGCTCACGAACGACGGCCATTGGTTCTCGATCGATTCGGAGGGGGACTACATCGTCAACTTCACCGTCTCGAGCACGGAGGCCGGCTGGATGACCGAGACGATTCTCGCCCAGCGCATCGCCGATCTCAAGGCGAATCCGGATTCTTCTCTCGAGGACGTCTACACGTTGGACAACAGCACGCAAAAGTAAGAGCGTGTGACAAAGAGGCAACCTGCCGAACAGCCCCGCCTTGTTTGGCAGGTTTTGCTATTCCCAAGGGGTTTTCACGTAGCGCTTGATGGGGAGAACGTCCGGGGCATCCTCGCCCAGCGCGCCCTGCACCTCATCCACGACAATTTCCGGCGCGGTGATGAACTCGAGGGGAAGATCCGTGAGCTCGGCGACGGTCTGCGTGAAGGGCAGCGCATCGACCACGATGGATGCGGTGGTCTCCTGATGCAGGTGCGTGTTGCCGACGATGCCCGTCGCGCGCAGCCCGCTGTTGTGCTCGATCTCGCGCATGAGCTCGAAGGCATCCTCCGGCTGCATGGTCAGCGAGCGTCTTGCGTTCACGACGTAGAGCATCTTGTATTCCACGCGGTTGATGGCATCGGCGAAGCGGGCGAGTGCGGTTGCACCCTCCGGGTCGCCGCCGACGTCGATTAGCGTGAGCGTCTCTCCCGCAGCCCCGCGCTCGACGGCGCGCAGGATTCCGGGACTCAGCGACGGCGTGTCGAGCGTCGTCCCCGCGAAGTTCGGGGCCACGACCTCCACGCCCGCCCGCTCGAGCAGCTCCATGGAGTCCGATGCGCGGAAGTACGGGTTCACGATATCCATGTCGACGACGATAACCCGGCGCTGCGGATCGCTTTCCGCAGCTTGCAGCGCGAGGTTGAGTGTCAGGTTCGTCTTCCCGCACCCGTAATGGCCGGTGATGAGCACGGGGCCGGTGTTGCCGATATGTTCAATCGCATTCATGGCTAGCAGTATACCCCGGAACAGCGGTCTTCGATGTGTATCTACAGATAGCAGCGCATGGTGGGCTCGATCCAGTACTCCCAGCGAGCCTCGGGTGCAAGCGGTTCGAGTTCTTTCATGGCGAGATAGAGGTCCAACCCGTCGCCCACGTCGTGCCAGATGTCCCCGTATATCATGTCGAAGCCCCCTCCCGGGAGCTCGCGACGCGCGAACTCGAAGGCATCATCGTGCACCACGCTCACCTTGCCGGCGAACTCCCCGAACTGGGGCAGTATCTCGTTCGTGAACACCTCGATGATGTCGCTGTTCAGGTCGACCACCGTCACGCTCTCCACCTCGGATTTCCGCGCTGCCATGAAGGCGAAGTAGCCAAGACCCAGGCCGAACGTCAGCACCTTGCCGCGGGCCGCCTCGACTGCAGGGCGCACCGTGTTGATCTCCTGCGGGGTCACGGACATCCAGATGCGACCGTTCTCCATCGCGGTGGGGTAGCGGTACTCCTCCTCGAAGAATCCGATGTGGGGGATGATGCGCCCGTCGGGCATCGTCGTGAAGTCATCGCACACGAACCCCTCATAGGGGGCGAACGTCTCCCAGGCGAAGCTCGCGTTACCGACGATTGCATGCTCGGGGAACTCGATGGTCTTGAGATACGGGTCATCGGCGAAGTCCGCGGCGTGCTGCACGTGGATCATGTGCGGGAAGTACGCATCGAAGAAGGCGCGGTCGATTTCGTTATCCGCGACATCGAGGCTGAAGAGCCCTGCAAGCGTGAGTGCGAACGCCTCCTCGCTCGAGACATCGAACTCCCGTAGCGCGGCGATATCCTCGGCGGCGATCGCGCGTGGCGCGTCGTTGAGGTACATGCTCAGCAGGTTGAGCAGGCGCTCGTTGTTCAATGCCGTTATGTCCGAGGAGATGTTCATAGCCCTATACCCTAGCACGCCTGCGCGGCAATGAGTCAATAATGGCTGCCGTTATCGACTCATTCACCGCACGCCCGGCAAAACACGGTGGGTGTCGGGGCAGCGCGACCCGGTTTGCTATACTTCTAGCCACGCCAGCACGGGCCCGAGTGGCGGAACGGCAGACGCGGAGGTCTCAAAAACCTCTATCTTCGGATGTGTGGGTTCGAATCCCACCTCGGGCACCAAATCTCAAAAAGACTCCCAGGGGATTCGAACCCGAAAGGGAACAACATGCCAGTGGCATGTTGTTGTCCGAGCCGCAAGGCGAGGACCATCAGCTTGCGCAGCAAGCGTGAATCCCACCTCGGGCACCAAATCTCAAAAAGACTCCCAGGGGATTCGAACCCGGGGAAGGCCAAAGCAGCCTGCTCTCCCTGAAAGCGTGTCGCCTACTTGTCGGTTGACTTCGAGGCTTCTTCCCAGCCGGCCTTCATCGCACCGAACGTGTCCTGCAGCACGCCAGCCACGTTGCGCACGCCATCGGCAATCGCATCGGCTGTCGTCGAGCCGTCCTCGCCCGCACCGGTCTTCCCCGGCGCTGACTTCTCCAGAAGCTCCACCAGCTTCTCGCGCGCGTTCTTCTTGTCGAGCATCTCTGCAAGGAAGCACGAGTGCTCGAGCGAGGACACGAGCTGGAGGGCGCCGGGCAAGCTGTCCGCGATCGCAAAGGGACCGTGTCCGCCGATCACGCCGATGATCTCACCGTCCCGCACGATCTGCGCGAGCATCGCCGCGGCCTCGGGGCTTCCGATCGACTTTTCGGGACGTACAACTTTAACGGCATAGGGAATCAGGTACTTGCACTCGGAGTCGACGGGTGCGATCTCGTCGTGGTCGAACGAGCGCAGCGTCGTGTACTTCGTGTGGGCGTGGACGATGGCGCGCACGCCGAACTCCTCGCCATCGCGCTCGCATCGCTCGAGCATCGCGTGGTAGAGCGCGCGGTGCACGATGAGTTCGCTCGAGCAGTGCGCATCGGTGTCCGATGGATCCCAGGTCGTCTCGATGACGTCACCCATGTCGAGGCGGCCGAGCTGTGAGCCGGTGCGCGAGATCCAGATGGTCTCGCCATCGCTCATCGAGAGGTTGCCGCCATGGCTCGTGATCGCGCCGGAGAGGAACAGGTCTCGCCCGACATCGGAGAAGACCATCTCCAGATAGCCGAGCTCGTCGAAGTCGTCGAGGATGAACTCGTCCTCGATCACCAGCTCCGGGTCGTCAAGCCCTTCGATGTCGGAGAGCCCGAAGACGCTCGCGTACTCGTCCTCGATCGCCATCGAAATCTGCTTCTCCAGCGACTTGCGCTGCTTCTTCGTGAGCTTGGCTTCCTTCTTCTTGTCGCCCTTCTTCTTTTTGGCCATGGGAGACCAGCCTTTCCGCATCGATTCGGATGATGAGAACATGGTAACGCTTCAACGCTTTTGGAACGGGGCGATTCGATGCGCGACCGGGCGAAACGCTTGCCGTTTAAACCCCCTGTGCCCCGCTGGGTTACAACTCCGTTACATTTTCCGCGGTGTTTGCATCATTTGGGAATAGAATAGTCGGGTTAGGTTTGAGGAGTGAGGAGGGCATATGCCCCGCATAGCAGTGGATAGCACATATTGCAAAGGCTGCGGCCTCTGCGTCAACGTGTGCAAGAAGCAGATCCTGGAGCTCGACGCCTCCACGATCAGCGCCAAGGGTTATCACCCCGTGAAATGTATAGACGAGTCCGAGTGCATCGGTTGCCTGAGCTGCCAGCTCATGTGCCCGGACGTGGCGATTCAGGTAGTGAGGTGATCTGGCATGGCTGAAAAGGTTCTCATGAAGGGCAACGAGGCCATGGCGGAGGCGGCCATCTGCGCAGGGTGCCGCTTCTTCTTCGGCTATCCGATTACGCCGCAGACCGAGGTTTCGGCGTACATGTCGAAGCGCATGCCGAAGGTCGGCGGCCTGTTCCTGCAGGCCGAGTCCGAGGTGGCCGCCATCAACATGGTCTACGGCGCCTCGTCCGCCGGTGCGCGCGTCATGACGTCCTCGAGCTCGCCGGGCATCAGCCTCAAGAGCGAGGGCATCTCCTACATGTGCGGCGCGGACCTGCCCGCCGTCATCGCCAACGTCGAGCGCGGAGGCCCCGGCCTCGGCGGCATCCAGCCCTCGCAGGCCGACTACTACCAGGCCACACGCGGCCTCGGCCATGGCGACTTCCACCTGATCGTCTACGCGCCGTCGTCCGTGCAGGAGATGGCCGACTACGTGCAGCTGGCCTTCGACAAGGCCGACCAGTATCGCACGCCGGTCATGATCCTCTCCGACGGTCTGCTCGGCCAGATGATGGAGCCCGTCGAGCTCCCCGAGCCGCGCGACCTGAGCACGCTGCCCGAGAAGCCGTGGGCCACCACGGGCACGGGCATGAAGCGCGAGCACAACGTCACGAACTCCCTGTACCTCGTCGCGCAAGAGCTCGAGGACACCATCGTCGAGCGCCAGCAGCGCTACGAGATGATCCAGCGCGATGAGCAGCGCAGCGAGAGCTATCTGACCGAGGATGCCGAGATCGTCGTCGTGGCGTTCGGCGCATCGGCCCGTATCGCCCGCAACGCCGTCGAGCAGGCTCGCGAGAAGGGCATCAAGGCCGGTCTCGTGAGGCCCATTTCCCTGTGGCCCTTCCCGGCCGACGCGCTCAACGACCTCATCGGCGACGGCAAGCCCTGCAAGGCCTTCCTGACCGTCGAGATGTCGATGGGCCAGATGGTCGATGACGTGCGCCTTGCCATCCATGACAAGCTCCCGGTGAGCTTCTTCGGCCACACGGGCGGCATCATCCCCGAGCCCGGCGAGGTTCTCGCCGCGATCGAGAAGGCCGCTGCCGGCGAGCAGTTCAACATCGTTCCGTTCCAATCGAAGCTGAAGGGAGGCGATGCACGATGACGGAGGCAACCGCTACTGCCGAGATGGAGGCCCCGAAGGTCGTCCGTCCCCACGTGCTCACTGACCTGCCCAACACCTATTGCCCCGGCTGCGGACACGGTATCGTCAACCGCGTGCTCGCCGAGCTCATCGACGAGATGGGCCTCGAGGGCGATGCAATCGGCATCTCCCCCGTGGGCTGCTCCGTGTGCATGTATGACTTCTTCGCGTGCGACATGATCGAGGCCTCGCACGGCCGCGCTCCGGCGGTCGCCACCGGCGTGAAGCGCGTTCTCCCCGACAAGTTCGTCTTCGCCTACCAGGGCGACGGCGACCTTGCGTCGATCGGCATGGCCGAGACCGTGCATGCGGCGACGCGCGGCGAGAACATCACCATCATCTTCATCAACAATGCGATCTACGGTATGACCGGTGGCCAAATGGCCCCGACGAGCCTGCCGGGCCAGGTCACGCAGACGAGCCCCTACGGCCGCGACACCGATATCGCCGGCTTCCCGGTTCGCGTATGCGAGCTGCTGTCGACGCTCGACGGCGTCGCCCTCGCGCAGCGCGTCGCCGTGGACACGCCCGCCCACGTCAACCAGACGAAGCGCGCCATCAAGAAGGCCATCGAGTACCAGCAGCGCAAGCTCGGCTACTCGATCGTCGAGGTCGTCTCGCAGTGCCCCACCAACTGGGGTATGGAGCCGGTCGAGTCGCTCGAGTGGCTGCGCGAGAACATGATTCCGTACTACCCGCTGGGTGTGTACAAGGACAAGGGCGCTGAGCTCGCGAAGGAGGCGAAGTAGATGGCAACCACGAACATCACCCTCGCCGGATTCGGCGGACAGGGCATCCTCTTCGCAGGCAAGATGCTCGCCTATGCCGGCCTCATGGGCGGCAAGGAGGTCAGCTGGCTTCCGTCCTACGGTCCCGAGATGCGTGGCGGCACGGCGAATTGCTCCGTCGTCATCTCCGACGAGCCGATCGGCTCGCCGCTCGTGCTCGAGCCCGACGTGCTCGTCGCGATGAACCGCCCGTCGCTGGCGAAATTCATCGATGACGTGAAGCCCGGCGGCATCGTCATCATCGATGCCACGATGGTCGAGGATCGCACGGACCGCACCGACATCAGCTTCTTCCCGGTCGAGGCCACGAAGCTCGCCGAGGACGCCGGCCTCAAGGGCCTTGCGAACGTGCTGCTCGTCGGCAAGCTCAACAAGGAGGCCAAGCTCGTCGACAATGACGCGCTCAAGGCTGCCGTCAAGAAGTGCGTCTCCGCCAAGCGCCAGGAGATGATCGCCTACAACGAGCAGGCACTCGAGCTGGGGGCGCAGCAATAAGGGCGCAGACAGATCAAGCGTCGACGGCCCGTCGGATTGTCCGGCGGGCCGTTTTATAATGTGCGGAGATTGGAACGCTCCTCGGGGGAGCGTTCCAAAAGACCGGAGGAAAACGAGATGCAGGTTCTGGGGATTATCAGCGATACGCATGGGAGCTTGCCCGAGGCGGCTCTCGACGTGCTGCGTGGCTGGTATGGTCCGGGGCAGGTCGTGGAGCGCGTGAATGTCGATCGCGCGGCAGAGCTGCCAGCCGGGGACCCGGCTCCCTGCGACCTGATCGTGCATGCCGGCGACATCGGCGCGCAGTGGGTGCTCGATGAGCTGCGAGCCCTCGCTCCGCTCGTCGCCGTGCTCGGCAACTGCGATTACCCCGACTATTGGCTTGACGGGAAGCAGGTCGGCCAGCACGCGGTCGGCTCCCTATGCGGCGTAACGTTCGCCGTGCTCCATCGTCCCGAGGACCTCATGGCGGCCACGCGGGGTGCCGGCGTGCTCCAGCCGGCGTTCATCAAGCCGATTCCCCGCCTGCTCATCCACGGACATACCCATGTTCCCAAAATCGCCACGCAAGCTGCAGGTTACGTCGTATGCCCGGGAGGCATCAGCCGTCCTCGCGGAGGCCACGGTCCCTGTGTCGCCCGCGTCTACGTGGAGGAGCCGGCCAAGCTCCTCGCCATAGAGATCGTCCGCATCTGAGGTGTCAAGTTTGACACTCATATGTCAATCAGGGCGGGGCTGTTTGGCAGGTTTTCAAAAAAGGGCAAAAAACCCCGCCCTCAATGACACCTTCGA